>NVVR01000001.1 GCA_002733415.1 Kordia sp.
GCCCATTAGCGCCGATGGTACTGCAGTTATGTGGGAGAGTAGGTCGTCGCCTTCTTTAATCCTCAACATTTTATTATGTTGGGGATTTTTTTTGTGGTAAACTCAAATATTCGCGATTGCGAACGTAGCAATAGCGTAGTGAAGCAATCTGTTCGTACAGTAGTACTACAAATAGTAATGGATCAAGTCCAAATGTTGGGGAGGAATTTCTAATCAATGATTTTCTTTGTTCTTAAAAAGAATATTTAGACTTATTAAAGCTGATCTTACCATCAATGTTGGTAGAACATTTTCACCTTATAAACCCCCAATAATAATCAGGGAAATTGAATTTGTATTTCGAAGAGAAAAAAGATATTCCTTTAGAATAAAACGCAAGATAATTGATTTCTAATCGTTTCACAATGAAGTTATCATCCAGAATTTTTCACTTCGAGGGAAACATGTCTCTTTACATATAAATCGCCGAGGTTGGACAGACAAGAAAACTCAATGAATTTCTACAAAGAGACTGGAATGTAGTCGCTAAGGGCACTCGGAAGACTAAGGAGTTTACCTCTTTTTTAAAAGAAATTAGTCAATATTAAAGCGGTTGATTGTTGTATAACAGGTTTTTTATTTGGTTTCTTAGGTAAAAAACTACAGCATCAACACAAAGATTGCTTGAGTAATTTTAAAGGGTGGAGTAAATTAATGTCATGCAATTCAATGGTTACTTTTTCCAGCAATATGGTATTCATTTATTCATTGAAGAAATAGCTCTTTCTCAAGGTCAACTATACAGTATTGTCACCAATAAAAAAGCGTAAAGAAGTGCTGGTTCTATTCTTGCTATTATAGAAGAAACAAAGGGGGATAGTGTTATAAAGTGCCTAAATAGAATTCTCTCACGATAAACGAAGAAAAGTTAAAGAAATCACTTTAATAATGGATGCTAACATGAAACTAATCAACTAATACCAGTTTTTCTAAAGCTGTTCAGAGATTAACCCTAGAAGCTATACAGTAATTTAGAATAAATGCGATTGATAATGAAAATGAGGATATTTTTTTGGCTAGGCGGAATAATCAAGAAAACAAGTCTGAAATACTGTCGGGGTGCCAAGAAGCAACTATTTTTGAAAATAGAAGTACTAAATACATCTGTAGAATACTTTAATTCGAAAATCAAAGCATTCAAATCTCAATTTAGAGGTGTAAGAAATGGAGCGTTCTTTTTATTCAGGTTAACCAAAATTTATACCTAATCCCCAATATTTGGACTTGAGCCCATACTGTTTACGTTTTCTTGTCAATAACTTCTTTTATGTAGTTAGAGCTATCATAATTGGGGTATCTGGCTCTTTTGTCATTCAATGCATCTCATGTATTTTAACTATTTATAGATGATTGGTTGAGCTTGAAAAGATTTTTGGGTTCTCTTAAATACAGTTCCAGAATAGACGAATCTAAGTTTCAAATAACCTACAATATCTGAATACTTTATAAGTAGTTTATTTTTTGTTTCTACAAAACAACGTAGTTGTTTCAAAGTTTACCTGAAATTAAGAGATGTGATAGCTAGTTATTACTCAAGCAGCTTTCTATAGCACTAATAAATTCTTCTTCATCAAATGGCTTGGTGATAATATCATTAATATCTTTACCTTTCTGTCCAAGTAGTTCAGTGTCTATATGTGCACCAGTTGCAATAAGTATAGGTATGTTCTTACGTCTTTTATCAGATAGATTCCTAATTGCCTTCGCTGTTTCTAAACCATTTAAGATAGGCATCTTATAATCCATTAAAATAACATCGTATAAAGTTGAATTGACAGCTTCTAAGGCCTCTGATCCATTGCTAACAATGTCAAGATAGAAGTTGTTAGTTTTTGCAAGAATTTTAAAAATAGCTAATTGATGTAGCTCATTGTCTTCAACAACTAATACTTGGTGTTTCTGTTTGTTTTTTTTGAAAAGTTTCTTTGAATTTTTATGTATTTCTATTTTTTGTGTAGGAGGATATTTTGCTTTAATGGTTAAAGAGAAACAACTTCCTTTTTTGAGTTCACTTTTTACACTAATAATCCCGCCTAGAAGTTCTGTAATTTCTTTTACAATACTCAATCCTAATCCTACCCCATCAATATGTGTTGCATTTCCTAGTCGGTTAAATCGAGTAAATATGCTTTTTTTATCTTCTTCTTTAATCCCAGTTCCTGTATCCTCAACAACAATGCCTAATGTGATTCTCTGCGCTCTTGTAAATATTGTTTTTATGCTTAAACTAATACTTCCGGTACTCGTAAATTTAATGGCATTGTCCAAAAGATTTTTAATTACTTGTCTGATTTTTGTTTTATCACTTTCTATGTAAATAGGTACATTGTCATCAATAAACAACTTAAACTCAAGTTGTTTATGGGCGCATTTATGGTTGTATTCTGATTCTATTTGAGAAAGTAATTTACTAAAATTAAACTGTTCATTATTGATCTCTAGTTTCCCTATTTCTAATTTTGAAATATCCAAGACATCATTTATCATTGATTTTAGATGTAGACTAGAGGAAGTCATCACTTCAAGATATTCTTTTTGCTCATTATTAAGTTTTGAGTTTTTCATCAAATTAGCAAAAGCAATAATACTCGTTATCGGACTAGTAATTTCATGACTAAAATTATCAATAAATTTATTTTTAAAGGCTTCTTTTTCCCTAAGTATCTCATTTTTGATAACAAGTATTTCTGATTGTATAGCGGTTTCATTTCTTGATTGTGCTAAACTTTGAAAAGATTTGTAGTGCTTAGAAAAATCAATTAAAATTAAAAGATAATTGTTGTTTTCTATTGGATAAATTTCAATATCACAAGTTAATAAAGTGCTATTAATATTTAAATGAACACAAGAGAAAGCAATACTCTCGGCAGAAATAATGTCTAATACATTTTCAAAAAACGGATGTATTTCAGTTAATTTTTCTTCTTGATTAAGAGAAAATAATACATTATCACTTTCTATAATTATTCCATTTGAATTGAAAATTACAAATTGTGTGTTTTTTGCCTGGTGAGCAGATTTGATACTTGTTAAACTCATAATACTAATGCTTTAGCGATACTGTCAAATAAGTCGACTATATTTTTACCAGTTTTCGCACTACTTGTATAGTCTGTTTTTTGTAAAGTATCTTTATATTTCTCGTCGTTTACATCGTCTATTAAATCAATTTTATTAGCAACAGTTTTTAGTAGCGTTTTTGGGAACTTCTCTTTTAATTTTAGTACATTTTCTTCTAAATTTGAAAAAGTAAGTGGTCGGCTAATATCATATACATAAATGAAACAATGTGTTCCTAACAAGTATGCTTTGTTTATTAAATCAATATTATCGGTTCCTTCCAGGTCCCAGATAATTAAAGATACATCATCACCATTGGTTATAGGTACTTCTTTTTTTAAAATATGTACACCAATAGTTACTTTATAGTCAGAAGAAAATTCATTGGTTACAAATTTTCGAATAATCGAGGTCTTACCAACACCGAAATGTCCAAGTAAAACAATTTTTTTAGAGGTCGTCATTGTTGAAAAATTCAGCTAGTTTAATTGAGATATTTTTTTTGGGTCCTTTACTAAGGTATTTTTCAGCAAAATTGAGTAATTCATATTCTAATTTTCCCTTGTAGGCACTGTCAAATACACCATGTGCTACGACGGCAAAATAGTATGAATTAAAATTTTGGATATGTATGTTATATAGGCCGTATTCAATTGATTCTAATGAATCATTTCCTGTTTTAAAAGCATCTTCAACAAAACTCTTTATAGCAGTTAACATAGCAGAAAGCACGTCCTTATCGATAGTTTTGGCTTTGGAAAAATTTGCAATTAAAATACCAGAGTTTTTTTCAATAATAAAAATTTCGTGAATTTCTGTTTTTGCAAGCTCTTGAATAATCAAGTTTTCTTCATCAATACCTGAAACTTTTGATTTAAATTTTCTGGTCCAATTTTTAAAAGAGAAACTTTTTTGTAGTTGTGCGTTTATTTTATCTGATAAAATTTTAAATTCTTGTTGAATGTATTTTTTTATCATTTTACCAATAATAGGGAATAATGCATCTACTACAGCGTCTTTCGAATTGGCAATTTCATTTTTTAAGGATTCCGTTATAGTAGGACCAAGTTTTTCTGGAATGTCTTTGGTATATTGAGCTAATTTTTTGTCAATAATTGGATCAATACGAGAAGCAAGTTGTTCTTGTTTTTGAAGAATAGACTCTAGCGTTTTAATTTTTGCTTGTAATAAAGCAATCTCGTCCCTATCCTCATGTAAAAGGAGTTCTTTTAATTGACGAAGTTTATTGCTTTCAGGCATTGCTATTTATTATTGTTCTTGGGTGTGAAATTTCAAATGAGTAATTGAAAAGCACCTGCTTTTTACTCACTAATTTTATTTCCAAGTTTTACCAATAAATCACCTAAGAGTTTACGATCAACTTTCTGTTCGTTTAATTCATCAGCTTTGGCTTCAAGGGTATCTTCTAATTCTGTAATTCGGATATTAACATCAGTTCCAAGATTATCAATAGTTTGATGTAATTCCTGTTTTACATTAGAAATTAATTCCTCTAAAGCATTTTTTTTAGCTTTGACGTCTCTTTTGATCGCTTCAAACTCATCGTTATATTCAGCAATGTTTTCCCCAAAAATTAAATTTTTGATTGCTTCAATTTTGGAGTTATTAGTCGTTTCTTCAACAACTTCTTGATCGTTCTTTTTTGACATAATGGATTAGTTTAGATAATACAAATTTAACAAGAATTTTATGATTAACTATTTTTTATTAACTAAATACAGTTTGTCGAAATTACAAAACAGTAAAATCAAGGCATAATTTTCGAAGTGAATGAATAAAATTTATTCAATATTTTTTAAAGTTTGATTTAAAAATAATAATAGATGGACAACATTTATGTATAAATAGTAACAGTGTATTGGGCACATAATTCTTTAACTAACTAATGTGTTTTAAGTATCTCTTCGGTAGAAGGTATAAAATATTGATGTTAAATCTCAAGGGGGGGGGCAATTAATTTTTGAATTCGGCTATTTCAACAGTTTTTTAGACCCTGGCTTATTAGGGAGAACAGATACAGCAGGGGTAATTATGAGGTCCAAATTATGTTCTTGTTCAATTCTTGTAAGGCAAAATCAGAGATTAGTATTACCAATTACGGTAGTGTAAAATATCGGATATTTGTATGGACTAATTATTAAGTAATTATTAAAAGGTCTATCAGCAGGAACAAATCATAGTTTTACCCCCAGAAATAGGTAGCTCGGGAATAGTTATAGCAAGTATAATGTTATTAGGATGTGTGATTTTTAATGATGACTTGTTTGGTGTGGATACATCTGGGAGGTCTTTTGGGGGTTCATGTGGGAAATAAATTTACAGTACTCGATTGTTATGTTGATTTGTCTGGTCTTGTAGATGATTAAAATATAATTGATCTAATATTAGGGGTAATAATTTCGTTTGTTAGTACTGATGTTGGTGATGCACACGAGCATGTGAATAAAATTCCTGTAAAATAGATTCCATTCCTTTTAAATTAGAGCAAAATGAAGCGGTAGTAAGTTATTTGGAAATTAAAATATATAAAACTGACAAATATTACTAAAAAATAAATGCTAGCATATCCTTCAGCGCCCAGACATTAATCTCTTTTTTTACAATAAATACATATAATAATAGCACTATTTACATGCCTAATGTTTGATAGTGCTTTTTTATTTTATGTTTTTTTTTGACATTTTTATAGGAAATATTAAACAGAACCGTTTAACGTAACGTACGTGTGTTTCGTCGATTTTATTAAATTAAATTATGAGCTATTTATACTTTTGAGTGATTTAATATATGTTTACTTGTTGAAACTAAATTATGTAAAATTTCATCAAAATAATAGGGTAATATTATAGAATACTTAGTAACTCTTGTAAAAATTAGTTATCAGTTTACCTTATTTTTTATGATAAATTTAAAAGAAATAAATTAATTTAATGTCTGAAGTATGAGAAATAAATTACTTTTTTTAATATTATTTTTAATAGGTGGAGCAGTGAATGCTCAAGTAGTGAACTGGGCAGGATTATCCGGTGCTGTCCCTGAAGTCGGTTATTCGACTTCTAGTTTTTCTGCAATAGGAGATGGGGCTACTTATGTTACAGTTGATGTGTCAAGGGCAAATTCCGCAACAGTTGGTGGAGCAATTAATGCTATTTCCCCTAGCCAAATCCTTACAAATAGTTTTAATAATGCTAGAGCTACTGTTGGAGTTTCAGGAAATACATATACGTACACTTTTAGTGAGCCAGTGTATGTTACATTAAGTTCATTAGAACATAGTAATTTGGTAAGAACAGAAAATGTAAAAATTAGTAGTGCGAATGTTGGAGCTAATTTTTCAGGATCAATTACAGGGGCTCAGAGTAGTCATTTTTTAAATGGTAATAATTCAGGGGCAATACACCTTGGGTCTTCAGATGTTGCTATGACTACTGTAGGAACCTATTGGGAAGTAAAAAGCACTATAGCATTAACTAGTATATCAGTTGAATATTATGTACTGGATGGGGCAGAAGCTGCAGATGCAGAACCATTTACAATGAATTTGTCTCCGTTGCCTTATATCAGATTAGATGATACAAACGTAACTGGAGCAGGTGGAATTAACCTGAGTTCTTCAGCTTGTTCTACAGGTTGGGAAATCATGGATAATACTAATACAGGTGCAACTAGCTCATTAGTAGCTGGACAAGGTATTGCTTCAATGACAGTAACATTAACTAATCCACAAGATATAGGTCAAGAGGAATTGACCATGGCTGGTGGATTTGCAGGGATAACAGTAGTTGGAAATAATACAACGACTGTAACAATTAACAGTGATGGAACTGCACCAATAAATAGTTTTCGATCAGCATTAGATGATATTTATTATGTAGATAATGCCTTAGCGCCAAACACAGTGGTGACAAGATTAGTAGATGTTTCGTTTACAGATGTTTTTGGAAATACTTCTAATACAGCCACATGTTCATTCAATGTAATTAGAGGGCCACTTTCAGGGAACTCTATTGGAGCTATTGTTGTTTTTACAGGAGATCCGGCAATTGATTTATTTACTGGGTTAGACGGTACAGAAGATGCAGGAGGAACATGGATAGATGTAGGTGCTACAGGAGCATTAGCTTTACCAAGTACAGTAAATGTAGCGACATTACCTTTGGGTGGAAGTGTTTTTAGATATGAAGTAACTGGGACAGCTCCTTGTGGAAATGCATCAACAACAGTAGTAGTGATAAAAATGAATGGAAATGAAGTCCCTTTAACTTCAGCGACTTCATGTGCTCAGTTAATGACATCATATATAAACCCCTTGTATTCAGGAAATTCAGATGATGCCATATATGTGTTCACTGGAGGTTCTGGAGAGTTAACAAGTGAGCTGGGGGGAGTAGGTACAATATATGATTGGTACATATTTAATGCTACTACAAATTCTTATGATGTTTATGCATTGAATTCAACCCCTACTCAAGCAGGATTAGCAGATGGAGGCTATTTGGTCGTTAGAAGAGATGGAGCTACAGTTGAAGAAGGAAGGGCTTGGGTTTGGAATTCTTCATTAAGTTTAGATGCAGGGGCTCCACAAACAGTTTGTGCTGGAGATACTGTTGTATTAGGTGGGGCAGGAACAATTATGAATCCTAATTTCACATATTATGATCCGGTTCCGAGACCGTTTATTATAGATGCAACAACCCAAATAACAGTGACATTCGATGGGGTACATACTTGGGTATCTGATTTAGGGTTCTTTGCAGTGGCGCCAGATGGAACAACAACAATCCCATTAGGGACAAATCAAGGGAATACTTGTAATGCAGGAAATGATATAACTGGACTGGCTTTTACAAGTAATCCTGTGGCAAATGCATTTAATTTTTGTTTGCAACCAGCCCCTTTGACAGGAACTTATGATCAATATTTTGATGCTGGTTCAGCATCAAATGTTCCTATAGACTGGTCACCATGGTACGGAATGAATGCGCGTGATGGTGGTTGGGCAGTTCAAGTATATGATTGTGTTAATCAAGATACAGGAAGCTTGACAGGAGCAATAATAAATTTTGATGATGGTTTAGGAAATGTAGCAACGTATACAAGTGGAGCTATTTCTGTTGCTATTAATGATAATTCTTGTACGCCTTTAACGGCCTCTATTTATGTTGTGCCTTTTGTGCCTCCAGTTATAGGAATTAATAATTCAATTAGTTTAAATAATGGAGTCGGAACAGGAGGATTAGGAGGTTATGATTGGTCTATGAGTACTACAGGCGCTACGGGGCCTTGGTCGGGACCGTTTGAAAATAACACATTGACACCTTCTATAATTGTTAATGAAACTACTTGGTTTAGAATTGAGGGAGATAATGGAGTAGGTTGTATGACTGAAGATGTTGTACAAATAACAGCTCAAGTGCCCCCTGTTGCTGGAACGGATAATTTTATTTCTTTCGAGCCAACAGATAGCCCTTCAGATCTATTTGCTCTTTTAGGAGGAGGAGTAGATGTAACGGGTAATTGGTCAGGACCAAGTGCGCTAACAGGAGGTAATTTAGGAACATTTGACCCAACAACAAATACAGGAGGAATATATACATATACAATTCCTGCATCTGGTTCGTGTCTTGGTGCTAGTGCCCAAGTAACAGTATTAGTGAATGCAGGTCAACCAAGTTTAAGTTTAGAGAAGACCAGTACTTATGTAGATACTAACGGAAATGGAATTATTGATGCAGGAGACACGGTTAATTATGCTTTTAGTATCGAAAATACTGGAAACATAAATTTAACGAATATAAGTATTACTGATCCATTGGTTGGTGTAGTAATAATGGGAAGCCCAATAACTGGTCCATTAGTTCCTGGAGCAATAGATACAAGTGCTACAGGTAGTTATGTGATTACAGGAGCAGATATAACTGCTGGAAGTTTAAGTAATCAGGCAACAGCTACTGCTGATTCTTCATTAGGAGCAGGAACAGCCACAGATACTTCTGATGATCCTACGGATGTGACAAATGCTGATGCAAATGGTGATGGTGATCCAGATGATGTTACAGTAACAAATTTAACGCAGCCAAATTTAAGTCTAGAGAAAACAAGCACTTATGTAGATACGAATGGAAATGGAATCATTGATGCTGGAGATACTATTAACTATGTGTTTAATGTGATTAACACAGGAAATATTGACTTATTTAATATTACGGTTACAGATCCAATGTCAGGAATCGTTATTACAGGGAGTCCAATAGCTACATTAATAGTAGGAGCGAATGATAATACTACTTATAGTGCTACCTATATAATAACAGGAGCTGATGTTGTCGCTGTTGGAGTAACAAATCAAGCTACTGCTACAGGAGAAGATTTAGCTTCTGGAGGAACTGTGGTAGCTACCGATACCTCAGATGACCCAACCAATGCAACAGATGTAGATGCAAACGGAGATGGTGAGCCAGATGATGCTACGATAACTGACTTGAGTCAACCAAACTTAAGTGTAGAAAAAACAGCAAATTATACTGATACCAATGGAAATGGATTAATTGATGCAGGGGACACAATGAGTTATGTGTTTAATGTAATGAATACCGGAAACGTTGATTTATTTGATGTAACAGTAACAGATCCTTTACCAGGAATAGTAATGACAGGAGCGCCAATTGCTACATTAATAGTAGGAGCGAATGACAATACCACTTACTCAGCAACCTATGTGATCACCGCAGGTGATGTAACCGCAGGAAGCGTAAGCAATCAAGCAGTAGGAACTGGAGCAAGTGTTTCAGGAGGAGCAGTAACAGCTACCGATACTTCGGATGATCCAACGAATACTACAGATGTAGATACAAACGGAGATGGTGATCCAGATGACACCACAGTATTTGATTTATCACAACCAAATTTAAGCGTTGAAAAAACAAGTACTTATATAGACCTAAATGGAAACGGAACAATTGATGCCGGTGATAGAATAAACTATGTATTTAATGTAATCAATACTGGAAATGTTGATTTATATAATATTACAGTAACAGACCCTTTAATAGGAATTATTATTACTGGTAGCCCTATAGCTACTTTAATTGTAGGCGCAAATGATAATACTACTTATAGTGCTACTTATACAATAACAGGTGCAGATGTTGTCGCCGCTGGAGTGACAAACCAAGCTACTGCTACAGGAGAAGATTTAGCTTCTGGAGGAAGTGTGGTAGCGACAGATACTTCGGATGATCCAACGGATGCAACCGATGTAGATACCAATGGYGATGGCGAACCAGATGATGTAACTGTAACGGATTTATCACAACCATTATTAAGTATTGARAAAACAGCAAGTTATGCTGATACKAATGGRAACGGWGTWATTGATGCAGGGGACACAATGAGTTATGTGTTTAATGTAATCAATACCGGAAACGTAACATTATTCGATGTTACAGTAACAGATGCATTAGCAGGAATCGTAATGACAGGAGCTCCAATTGCTACATTAATAGTAGGAGCGAATGATAATACTACGTATAGTGCAACATACGTTATTACTGGAGGTGATGTTACCGCAGGAAACGTAAGTAACCAAGCAGTAGCAACTGGAGCAAGTATTTCAGGAGGAGCAGTAACAGCTACCGATACTTCGGATGATCCAACCAACACTACGGATGTAGATGCCAATGGTGATGGTGATCCAGATGATAGCACAGTATTTGATTTATCACAACCAAGTATCAGTTTAGAAAAAACAGCTACTTATGTAGATAGTAACGGAAACGGAATCGTTGATGCAGGCGATACTATTAACTATGTATTTAATGTAATCAATACTGGAAATATAGATTTAACGAATGTGACTATAAATGATGCTTTAGTTATAGTAACAGGAGGTCCATTAGCAAGCTTACCAGTAGGAGCTAGTAATAACACAACATTTAGTGCAAGTTATACAATTACTTTAACTGATATGATGAATGGAAGTGTAACAAATATTGCGACAGCGAATGCTGATTCTACTTCTGGAAGCGTAAGTGATACTTCGGATGATCCAACGGATGCAACCGATGTAGATGCAAACGGCGATGGCGAACCAGATGATCCAACTGTAACTGACTTAAGTCAAGGAGGGATGTCACTATTAAAAGAGGCCAGTTTTGATGATGGAGGTGATGGTTTTGCTAATGTTGGTGATGTTATAACCTATACATTCTCATTAAGTAATAATGGAAATACTTCAATAACAAACATTGAGTTAGATGATCCAATGCTAGGAGGGATTATTTTAGGGCCTGATTCAGGTGATACGGATGGAGATGATGAATTAGATATAAATGAAGTATGGATATATACTGTTGATTATTCATTAGTTCAATCAGATATTGATACAGAAGTTGTAATCAATTCAGCAATGGTAATAGGAGATGATTCTTTAGGAAACCCTATAATGGATCTTTCAGATGATCCTTCAGATGATACTAATGAAGATATAGATGGAGATGGAAGTCCTGATGACGAAACAATTATTGAATTAATAGTTGATAAAGGGTTAACATTTAATAATGGAGTTACGCCAGATGGTGATGGAGTGAATGATACTTTTACTATTGGAGGAATAGAGTATTATCCAAATAACCAAATACATATTTATAACAGATGGGGAGTACTAGTATATGAAGCTAGAGGGTATAACAATACATCAACAGTATTTAAAGGAATCTCTGAAGGTAGAGTAACAGTTGTTAAAATGGACAAATTACCTACAGGAACATATTTTTATGTATTGAACTATACTGATGATGCATCAGGTGAAGTACATAAAGAAGCAGGATATCTTTATATTAATAATAACTAACAACTACTAAATATTACCCAGGAGAAAATATTCTCTTGGGTTTAAAACCAATATTCTTATGAAAAAAATCATAATTATAATACTCGCATTTGTTTCTTTTGAAATATACGCACAACAGGATGCACAGTATACACAGTATATGTATAATACTGTAGGTGTAAACCCTGCATATGCAGGTAGTAGAGGTGTTTTAAGTATTACAGGATTGCATAGGTCCCAATGGGTTGGTTTAAAAGGAGCGCCAACTACACAAACATTATCAGTTCACACTCCATTTGAGAATAGTAGAGTAGGTTTAGGAGTTTCATTTTCTAATGATGTTATTGGTCCAACAGAAGAACAATATGTAAATATTGATTTTTCATACACCATACCAACATCTGAAGAAGGAAGACTTTCTTTTGGAGTAAAAGGGGTCGCTAATTTTTTAAAGTTTGATCATACCTTATTAACAGCGGTACCAGATCCTAATTTGCAAAGTTTTTCAAAATTCCAGCCTAATTTTGGTATCGGAGCTTATTATCATGCCGCTGATAAATGGTATGTAGGCTTATCTGCACCTAATATTTTAGAAACGAATCATTATGATAATAGCATTTCTAATCTGGGAAAAGAGCGTATGAATTACTATTTAATAGGTGGTTATGTATTTGATTTGAGTAGTAATGTGAAATTGAAACCAGCGGTATTATTTAAATACGTATCTGGAGCACCATTACAAGCAGATTTATCAGCAAATGTGATGTTTAGTGAACGGTTTATTTTAGGAGGAGCTTATAGATGGGATGCTGCTTTTAGTGGCATGCTAGGTTTTCAAATAAATAAAAAGTTATTTATTGGTTATGGATATGATATGGATAGCACAAAGCTTTCAGGGTTTGATTCAGGATCACATGAAATTATTTTAAGATTTGAACTATTTAATGATAAAAACAAGTTAATCTCACCAAGATTCTTTTAACATAACAGCCATATGAAAACGAAACAAATATTTTTACCATTGTTGTTTTTGTTAACAACAAGTATCACTTTTGCTCAAGGGAGTGGGTCAAATAAAGGAGATAAACACTTTAATAAACTTGCTTATGCAGAAGCAATAGAGGTATATTTAAATGATGTAAATAAAGCAAGAACATCTCCTATTTTATACAGAAACTTAGCTGATTCGTATTACAATAACGCGATGTTAACGAAAGCTGTCAAATGGTATAAAAAATACACAGAAACAACTGAAGGAAAAGTAAAGCCAAAACATATGTTTAGGTATGCACAAGCACTTAAAGCATATAAAAATTATAAGGCTTCTGATCAATGGATGAATAAATTTTACAAAGAAGTTCCTGAAGATTCTAGAGGGCAATATTATGTAGATAATAAATCATATTTATCAAAAATTGAATTCAATTCTGGACGTCACACAATTAAAAATGTAAAATTTAATACAAGTGCCCCTGAATTTGCCCCTGCTTATCTTGGTGAAAATGAAATACTTTTTTCTTCAGTAAGGGATACCAGTGGTGTACGTTCATTTGATCATATGTGGACTAAATCTGGATTTACAGATATATTCAGTACTCCAATTAGTGAAGATGAGTTTGTTAATGAAAAGCAAAAAGCCTTAGGTATTGAAAGTGATTCTATGATCTTTAAGGAATATTCTAAAGTTACTAAAAAGGACTCTTTAGTTATCAAACACTATTCAAAAGTGGCAAAGTCTGATTCATCAGTAAAGAGTGAAGTAAAAAAGATAGGAAAAAAAGTAAATTCAAAATACAATGAATCTACTGCAATTGTTTCTAAAGATGGGGCTACAATGTATTTTACTAGAAATAATTACACTAATAAAAAATATCGTACTGATGATGAAGGGGTAAATAGATTGAAATTATATACTTCAAAATTGGTAGATGGTGTATGGGGGAATATAGAAGAGTTACCTTTTAATAGTAATGATTATTCAGTAGCGCACCCTGCATTAAACGTGGATGAAAAAAGATTATACTTTGCTTCTGATATGCCTGGGTCTTTAGGAATGTCTGATATATTCTATGTGAATGTTTTAGGAGAAAATTCTTATGGAGAACCAATCAATTTAGGAGAAAAGGTGAATACTGAAGGAAGAGAAACATATCCTTTTATTAGTGATAAAGGAAGGTTGTATATCGCTTCAGATGGACATGTAGGTTTAGGTGGTTTAGATGTTTTTGAGGTAAAGCAAAATATTCAAGGGAGCATTACTAAAGTAAGGAATGTAGGAGATCCAATTAACAGCTCAATGGATGATTTTGCGTATATCATAAATGAAACGAACAGTACAGGTTATTTTACTTCTAATCGTAGTACAGGTAAAGGAAGTGATGATATTTATTCTTTTACTAAGTTAGCCCAATATTTAAAAGGAAATGTTATAAATGAGACAACTAATGAAATAGTGCCAAATGCAACTATTATTTTTAAAGATAGCCAAGGTGAAGTATTAGATTCAATTTATACAGATTCAAAAGGAAACTACAGAACGGAAATTTCACCAAACACACAGTATATTCTTTCAGCAACTAAAGAAAATTATTCGATAGATAATGATAGTTTACAATCTACTGACGAAGCAAATAAAGAGTTTATAAGAGATTTTGTTATTAATGAAGTTATAGATGAACATGCATTATGTGCAAATGGAATTAATCATAATCCAAAAGGTCTATGTCCAATTTGTGCAACACAACATTCTAGTGATAAACCATATTATATGGTAAACGGAATTAAATATTATCCTAAAGTTAATAAGGAAGCTAGAAAGAATAATAAATATTTGATTGAACCAATTTATTTTAATTTAGATAAGGATTATATAAGAAAAGGAGCTATTTCTAAATTAGAAAATGTAATAAAACTAATGAAAGAGAATTCAAAGTTAATGATAGAAGTACATTCATTTTGCGATTCAAGAAATTCAGGAAATTATAATGATGACTTGTCTACAAGAAGAGCAAAACAAACTATAGAATATATAATTACAAGAGGGATTAATCCAAGTAGGATAAATGGTAAAGCATTTGGAGAATTAGGCTTGGTAAATGACTGTGGTGATGGGGTAGATTGTCCAGAATCAAAACATGATATGAATAGGCGATCAGAATTTATTATTATAAGTGAATAAAATTTAAAAGTATTAAAAAAGAAGAGCTGGTAAAACAAACTCTTCTTTTTTAATGTTATTTTTTCATCCTGAAATAGATAAGTGAAACACAATGATTAAACAACCGTGCAAGTGGAGTAAAACGCTCTAAAGCAGAGCATCAATTAAACCGCCGATCAGCGTTTATTGTAGTGAGTAAATAAAATTAATTTTTAAGTGTTAATGTAAAAGCCAAAGAATATTATTCTTTGGCTTTTCTTTTTGGTTTTAACTGTAACAAATCTGAGTATTAGGACACTAACCTTGAAACGATATTAAAATATAGCGCAATGAAACTAATCATTAGTAATTTAACAAAGACCTATAAAAACGGGGTAAAAGCAATAGATAATTTAAGTATTGAAATTGGAACAGGAATGTTCGGTTTATTAGGTCCAAATGGAGCAGGTAAATCTTCTTTAATGCGTACAATTGCTACTTTGCAAAGCCCTGATAGCGGAACAATTACTTTTGGAGATATTAATGTATTGGAAGATAATATGTCACTTCGTAAAGTGTTAGGGTATTTACCGCAATCATTTGGAGTCTATCCAAAAATGTCAGCGGAAGATTTGTTAGATTATTTTGCTACGTTAAAAGGAATTAGTTCAAAAGCTGATCGTCAAAAAATAGTAAAAGAAGTGTTAGAAATCACGAACTTATATGGGGTTCGTAAAAAAAATGTTGCAGGATATTCTGGGGGTATGAAACAACGTTTTGGTATAGCACAATTATTGTTAAATAGCCCGAAACTTATTATTGTTGATGAGCCTACAGCTGGTTTGGACCCTGCTGAACGAGTTCGTTTTTTAAATGTATTACGTGAAGTAGGTACCAATAGTACGGTGATATTTTCTACACATATTGTAGATGATGTGAAAGAATTATGTAACGAAATGGCTATTTTAAATGGTGGTAGAATTTTAAAACATACTACTCCATTAGAGGCTACAAAAGAAATTGAAGGACAAATTTGGACTAAAATTATTGATCGAGATGATTTAGAAGGAATTGAAAAAACATATAATGTTTTGTCATCAAATTACAATCCAGATAATACGATAAATGTACGCGTTCATGCTACCGAAAAGCCAGCAGTTGATTTTGTGCAAGCAGCACCACAATTAGACGATGTGTATTTTATAGCTTTAAAACAAGATGAGCCAGTTGTAGCTTAATTCAATTTTAAAGTATTCACTAATTTATAAAAGACATATATGTTTTCTACCATATTTAAATACGAATTAAAGTACTGGATAAAAAAACCAGCGTTTTATATTTACATGGCTATATTTTTGTTTTTAGCCTTATTTATTGCAGCTAGTTCAGCTGGAATATTTGACTTTTTAACCATTTCTGCAGGATCATCAAAAGTGGTGAACTCACCAATGGGAGTAATTGAACTCTTTAACGGTTTAACAACCTTTATATTCTTTTTGTTTCCTTCTATAATCGGTCTTTCTATTTATCGTGATTATAAAAGTGAAATGCACACTATTTTGTATTCTTATCCTTTCACGAAAGCAAATTATTTATTTGCTAAATTTTTAAGCTCCATTGTTATTGTTACATTGATAGTAATCGTCATTGGAATAGGGATGTTTATTGGGTTTAGGTTACCTGGAACGAATCAAGATATAGTTGGCTCTTTTAGTTTTATAACTTATGTGCAGGCATACTTTGTATATATTATTCCTAATATTTTATTGTTTGGAGCTATTGTTTTTGCAGTAGTTACCTTTACACGAAATATAGCTGCAGGGTTTATCACTGTAATTTTACTGATGTTAATACAAGGGATTGTTTCAAATTTATTATCGGACCCTGATAACAGGTTTATATCAGCATTATTAGATCCTTATGGGGCAGAAGCAGCTAATTATTACACACGTTATTGGACGGTAGCAGAGCAAAATGAACAGTTACTACCCGTAAAAGGAGTAATTATATACAACAGGTTATTGTGGCTTGGTATTGCTAGTTTAGTTTTTGGCCTGGTATATAAATTCTTTAGCTTTAGTCAAAATGCAATTTCTTTTTCGTTTAAAAAAGAAAAATCAGAACGTGTAACAAAATCTAATTTTGGTGGAATAACAAGAATTAATTTGCCAAAAGTAAACTACAATTTTTCTTTTATTCAAAATTTAAAAACGACCTGGAAATTATCAAATACAGATTTAAAATACATAATCAAGAGCTGGCCTTTTATTAGTATTGTGCTAGTAGGATTGATTTTTATATTAATATCTTCAACGGCTTTAGGGCAAATGTTTGGAACAAAAACATTGCCAGTTACATGGCAAATGTTATTAGTTCCTGGAAGCAGTTTTTCATTATTCATTAACATTCTTACTTTTTTATATGCGGGGATGTTAGTACATCGTGCGAAAATTGAAAGAGTAAATCATTTAATTGATGCGACAACAATACCTAACTGGACTTTATTAGGTTCAAAATTAGTAGCCTTGTTAAAAATGCAGTTGCTAATGTTATTGGTGATTATGATTGGGGGGATGTTAATACAAGTTTATAATGGTTATTATAACTTTGAAATTGGGCATTATTTATATGAATTATACGTTTTAAACTTTGTTCATTTTGTAATATGGGCATTGCTAGCCTTATTTATACAAACCTTAATTAGTAACCCTTACATAGGTTTATTTGCTCTATTAGTAATAGCTATTGGAATGCCTTTTCTAAGTGCAGCCGGAATTGAACAATCTATTTTTAAATACAATCAGGGTCCAGGTTTTTCATATTCAGATATGAATGGTTATGGTACTTCTCTATCAAGATATTTTATCTATAAATTGTATTGGTTAATTGGTGGGCTGGTATTATTAATATATACAGCATTATTTTGGGTGCGTGGTTTACCACATTCATTTAAAGAACGGTTGCAAATTGCAAAGGCTCGATTTAAAGGAGGAACTATAATTGCTATGGCATTATTATCCATAAGTTTTTTAGGTTTAGGATATAAAATATACCATGAAAATAATATTGTAAATAGATACACTTCTTCTAAAGAAAGAGAAGAACAACAAGTAGCTTGGGAAAAGAAATATAAAAAATATGAGAACGCAATACAACCAAGAATTGTTTCGGCAAAAATTGATTTAAATATTTTTCCTAAAAAATTAAATTTTACTGCTAGTGGAGATTATTTGTTAGTTAATAAGTCAGAAAAAGCTATTGATACTATTTTATTAGATCATAATAAATACCCAAGTACTTTTGAATTTAACAGAGAAAACAAGTTAGTTTCAGAAGACACTTTGTACAATTTTGATATTTATAAATTAAAACAAGCCTTACAACCAGGGGATACCTTACAATTGCATTTTACGGTAAAAAACAAACCAAATACAATTTTACGAAAACATTCACCAGTACAAAGTAATGGTACTTTTATGAATAACATGGAGTTGTTTCCATCCTTAGGATATAGCGGAGGGGAATTGACGGATGATAAAATTCGTGAAAAATATGGGTTAGGTAAAAATGAATTAAGGCCTATGCCTTCAGATTCTACTGCATTAGGGAATACCTACATAGCTAATGATGCTGATTGGATTGATTTTGAAGCTACGGTAAGTACTTCAGAAGATCAAATAGCAATTGCTCCAGGGTATTTGCAAAAAGAATGGGTAAAAGATGATCGTAGATATTTTCATTATAAAATGGATCATAAAATTTTAAATTTTTATTCTTTTAATTCTGGTAGATATGAAGTTAAGAAAGACAAATGGAATGATGTAAACCTTGAAATTTATTACCATAAAGGCCATGAGTATAATTTGGATAGAATGATGAAAGGGATGAAAGGATCATTAGCGTATAACTCTGAAAATTTTAGCCCTTATCAACACAAACAGGCTCGTATTATTGAGTTTCCTCGAACAGGAGGTGGATTTGCACAATCATTTCCTAATACAATTCCGTTTTCTGAAGCGATTGGTTTTATTGCTGATGTAGATGATGAGGATGATAAGGGTGTAGATTATCCATTTGCAATTACTGTACACGAAGTAGCACACCAGTGGTGGGCACATCAAGTAATTGGGGCGGACGTTTTAGGAGCTACAATGTTATCAGAAAGTTTATCGGAGTATGTTTCTTTAAAAGTATTGGAGCATGAACATGGAAAATCTAAAATGCGAACCTTTTTAAAAGACGCTTTGGATAAGTATTTAACGCAACGAACTTCTGAACGTAAGCGTGAAAAAGCATTAATGTATAATGATGGTCAAGGGTACATTCGTTATCAAAAGGGCTCACTAATATTTTATGCATTAAGTGATTATTTAGGAGAGAAAAAGTTAAATAATGCCTTAAAAAAATATGTTGAGAAAGTGAAGTTTCAAGAGGCACCTTATACAACATCTATTGATATGGTAAACCATATTAGAGCAATTACGCCTGATAGTCTACAATATGTTATTAAGGACATGTTTGAAACAATTAGCTTATACAGCAATAGAATTGTAGAAGTGAAATCTACAGAGTTAGAGAACGGTAAACATAAAGTTGATATTGAATTTAATGTGAGTAAGTATAGAAATGACGAAAAAGGAAAACGTTTTTATGCAGAAAAAGGAGGGGATTCAATTACGTTTAAAACAGAAAAAATGAAGAAACCAATTGTATCAGTTCCTTTAGCTGATTATATTGATATTGGAATTTTTACAGAAGAAGAAAAAGAGGGGAAAAAGAAAGAAGTAGAATTATACTTGAAGAAGCATAAGATTACTGAAATCAATAATAAAATATCTATTATAGTAGATAAAAGACCTACCGAAGTTGGTGTTGATCCGTATAATAAATTGATTGATATAAAATCTGACGACAACAGAAGGAAACTATAATAAGTTTAGCGGTCATTAATTATAAAACCCCATAAGAATAACTCTTATGGGGTTTTTTTTATACTATTTGAAATTTTTTATTATAAATCATAAATTACATATTGAATAACAGCGTTTTTTATGTCTGTGTTTATCCAACTAATTACTAATTGAGATGAATTAATAGCTTTAATTACAGCATGATCATTATTAGTTTTTTTAACACTTATTTCTGTTGTTTTTAACATAGAGCTAGCATTCCATTCTTGCATCACAATTTTAGTATATCCTTTTTTGTTTACTTCATAATATTCTTCATAAACAATATAGTAATTACTATTTGCAGCAACCATTTGCGGATGACTTCCTGTTTTACTAATCAATTTTTTGTTGCTTGAAGTATTTGTTTTGAAAAAGATACCAGAATTTGTTTCTGTATCCGTAAACCAAACGGCTCCTGATTCATTTGTATTTGTAGCTAGTGAAGGGCCTGTATGTGGACAACCGTTTACTTGCCAATTGTCGGCGTATATAGAACTTGCTTTGCTAAAGGTAGCTCCATTATCAATTGAAGAAGTAGAATACATGTCACGAACTTCAGTACTCTTATCAGCAAGAATAGATGGAAAGCCAGATTCGGTAGGAGCTATTAAATTTCTGAAAGCAATCTGAATAGTTCCATTATTTCCTACTTCAATATCAGTTCTACAACATTGACATACTGAACCTTCTAATGCAGTTTTATTTTGAAATGTATTAGTGGGATCTGTTTTTGCAAAATAGAGTGTTTGACCTTGTCTGTCTTTATGTAGTTTTCTGTTATCTAACCATGAAATACCTAACGTTCCATTGGCTAATTGAGCGATGTCAAAATAGCTCTGACTTGTACCGGTGGTATCAGCTACTAATTGTTGTTTCTCACTCCAAGTGCCTCCTTTGTTAGTTGATGTAGTATAGTAAACAGTACCTCCATACATTGATTTGCTATTTTTTGACTTTACTCTAAATACAGCATACAAAACACCTTTTTTTGTGATCCCGACCTTTGCCATACTTTCCGCATGTAATTGTAGTCCTTTGGCAGGAGTAATAATAATTGGTTGTTCAAATGCATTCGTTATTGGGTTTAAAAAAGCGAGTTTTAATGAGGTCTCTTTTTTATTTTCACCATGTTCCGTCCAACTAATTAGTTGCTCTTCTTTAGAAGTAAATAGGAATACCCCTTCAGAGTTTACGTCTTTATTGGTAAGTTGTATAACTTCTTTTTGAATTGTATTCTTAGGTAACTCAACACTATTTTTTTTCTCTTGGCAGGAAGAGAATATAACAGTAACAAATAGGCAAAACAGACTATAGTTTTTCATGAAGGTATTTTTTTTAAAGGAGTAAAGACTTATCCCTATACTCCTTTTTAATTTATTATAATTTATATTTTAACCCAATTACAATAGTTTTTGGGTTACCTGGAGTATAAGTAGTTTTTCCCCAAGCTGTATTAGCTCTTGTGGCATATAACTTATTAGTGAGATTCATTACATTCATCCAAATTCCAAAATGAGCTGTATCATAGCCTAAACGTGTATTTAAAGTATCGTACCCTTCATAGGTGAATTCATTTTTCTGATCGGTAAAATATTCGCTTACATGTTGCCATTCTACACCAATTCGGAATCCTTTTAAAAATGGAGTGCTGTAGTCAATTCCTGTATTCGAAACCCATTCAGGTGCTCCTGGCATTTCATTACCACTAAAGTCATTATTATCACTAACTACACCATCAACTATTTTTGTTATAAAACTGGTGTACTCATGTTTTGAAAATGCAGTATTATAACGAACTGTTAAACTTTTAATAGGGTTTACTTTAATCCCTAATTCAACTCCTTGATGCTTTGTTTCTCCTACATTTTTATTTTCACGAGTAGTAATCCCATTAACCTTTGTAGAAACAGAAACCACTTCATTTTTTCCATGTAAGGAATACAGTGAAAAATCGATATAGATCTTGTTTTTCAATAAACTCATCCAACCTCCTAATTCATAATTGTTAAATGTGGTTGAATCTAATAAGGGGGCATCATCTTTTCTGAATAAGTCACTAATACTTGGTGGAATAAAACCAATACTATAATTAACGTATGCACCAATTTTTTTTGTGAAATTATACGTTAATCCAATTCTTGGAGTTACTGCTGTAAATGATTCTTTAGCGTCTGCAGATGAATAATCTGAGGCTGAATCTAATTTGTTTTTAAAATTATAGCTATACACGTCATATCGCAAGCCGGCATTTACTTTTAAACTAGTTATGGGTTCAAAATCACCAGTAATAAAAGCTCCAGTATTTACAATGTCAGCTGAATAATCTGATTTATAAACACCAGTTGCGGTGTAAGAGTCAAAATACCCCGATGCATTTCTGTTTACATCTAAAATTTCTGCATTAAATGTTTTTGGGCTAAAATCAACATTTCCACCTAAACTAATATTAGTACTCAACTTCTTGAAACTAATGTTGTGCTGTAAGTAGGCTGCATAGCTATTAAAACTATTGTCGTTTAGTTCACCAATGGTTGTCTCTTCAAAAGCAGTATCGCTAGTAATTCTGTAACTTGGATTTTGTTTCATGGTATTATCACGATACACTAAACTCAAACTAGTATTGTTTTTAGGGTTCCATTTATGTAAAAAAGTAGAATTTACACGAAGTGATTTAGCATCTCTAAATGTAAAAGTGTGGTATGAAGAATAATCTCTGTTGTTAAATTTTGTTTCATCTAGATCCCCACTCATTTCACTAAAATAATCGACATAAGTTAATGAGTTAGACCAGTTTAATTTGTCAGAAAACTGATGAGTGATTTTACTAGTAATCGCATTTTTAGTATAATTTCCATACTCACGAATACCATTGCTGATTTTAGACTTGTATCCACTAACAGCAATTCCAGTTTTTTTATAAGTAGCAGCTATTTTGGCATCGGTTCTAAAATATCCTTTATTATCCATACGAACACCAAATTGTCCTGTAAGGGTAGGAGATGGGTTTTCGGTAATAAAATTTATCGCGCCACCAATAGCTTCACTACCGTAAAGTGCAGAATATGGGCCACGGATAACCTCAATAGTTTTGGTTGCTTCCATATTCATTTCCAATAAAGCATTATGGTTGAAAACACCATTTGGTCTGATAGGAATACCATCTTCTAAATATAAATATACTCCTTTGGTAGAAATAGGTTGTCGGATAGACATCATGTGTTGTTCATTTCCTAAATCAACCATATGAACTCCGCTTTGTTGATTTAAAACCTGATCGACCGAACTTGGGTTTACTGCAGCTATTGTTTTAGCAGATATAGCAGCAATAGCTACAGGGATTTCTTTCCTTTTTTGAACAGTTCTAGAGGCACTAACAACTACTAAATCTAAATCGTTAGTTTTTGGTTCCATGATAACGACCATGTTTTTGGTTGCCTTTACTGTAATCGTTTCATGGGATTCATGTGTAAATGTTAACAATTCATTTTTGGAAGTCACATCTAAAGTGAATTTTCCTGAAGTATCAGTAGTAGTTGTGTTCCCTGATACTGAAGTAACTTGAACTACAGCTAATGGATTAAAATCGTTTCTGACAGTTCCTGTAATTGTGGCTGTTTGTGCATTAGTAATTAATGTGAATATACACATACAAATGCTTGAAAATATAGTTTTCATTATTGTATAATGCGTTACCCTTAGGTAATGCGTAAAGTTTATGAATTAATAAAATAAATAGGTTTGTATATGGGTTAATCCCATATACAGTAGTGCTATAAGTAGCTAATGCGACTTATAGTGAAAATCTATGAATATATTAAGCAATAAACTTTGGAGGTTGGAAAAAGGAAGTAGCATAAGTGTCAATAAAAGAGTTTAATTGACTATAAATAATAGAATTGTATATTTTGAAATTTCTTTTTTGAAACTGAATAGTCTGAGCTAGAAAAGGAGCTACGGGATATTCTTTCATATTTAAGGGAGGCACAGTTTGTTTTTGATCTATACCATCATTAGCTTTTTTTAGTTCTTTCGCTAAATGACATTTACCATTACATTGTAGTACCGGTTTTGCTTTGTTTTCACAAAGTTCTGAAACAATATAGTCATAGTCAATGTAGTATACTATAACCGGAGTTATAGGTTTTAGCATTGCTATAACGTACAATAATGTAAATAATATGCCGAATACTTTTGTCTTCAATTATTGAATTTAAAACGTCGCAAATTTAAGTAATGGAAGCTATATATAAAACGAATAAAGATAATTTATCGCTCAATAGTAATATTCCTTTTTAATTCATTCCCTAGAGCATCAACTACTGTGATAGTATGTTTTCCTGTAGTTGGTAATACTCCAATTTCATGGAAGGTTTCTGTAGTTTGGATAAACACATTATCTATATACCAAAATACTTTCGTTTCAGGTTTGACATGAGCAATTTTTAATATTAACGGATTTGTTTTTTCATATTCATTTTTTGCTAAAATGATTTTACTATTATTCTTAGGGAAAATAAAGTCCATTGTCTGAACAGTTTCTTGTTTACAGTCAGGACGTAATTTAGGGAGTGTCTTGTAATTTGCGTGGTGTTTTTTATAATACCATTCTTGTAAAGGAGGAAGTGTAAACCATGAAATATTTTCAATATTATCAAGTGTTTCACATGAAGTGTTTACTCTGTAGTTACTGTTTTTGTCGATATGAATTAAGTAATGAAATGGACATGCTTTAAAACGATTCCCTACACGAGGAATCCAGCTTTTGGTAGTTGCACATAATTCGGTAGCAAGATAGCCACTTT
The DNA here is from genome assembly GCA_002733415.1 of Kordia sp. Taxonomy (GTDB): domain Bacteria; phylum Bacteroidota; class Bacteroidia; order Flavobacteriales; family Flavobacteriaceae. The sequence goes on from NVVR01000001.1 coordinate 24,841, forward strand.
GAGTACAAGTGTTAACTTCAACTAGTTCGTCATACGGTTTTGAAAACCAGGTTGATTTTGGAAATAGATTAAACACATCAAATAAAACTGGGGCGGCACTGTTTATACCTGTTAAGTCAGGTCGTCCTTCACCATCGGCATTTCCTACCCAAATGCCAACAACAATATCTTTAGTAACACCAATAGCCCACGCATCGCGATTTCCAAAACTAGTACCTGTTTTCCAAGCAATTTCATTTGATGAATCATAAAACTTCCATGCTTCATCGCCTTGAGGACGATTAACTTCTTTCATTGCTTCAAAAGCTAAGTAAATACTGCCTGCATCAAAAATTGTTTTCTCTAGTGTTAATTTTCCGAAATCGGTAGTTTGGTTTTTTATAAGTGATGATTTACCGAATTCTTTAGTGTGGTATTCACTAGAGGTTTCAGTATAATGATTTACCGTTCCTGCTAATGATGCGTATGTATTGCACAAATCCCATAGGCTGCTTTCTGCACCACCAAGAATTAACGATAGTCCGTAATGACCTGCTCCTCTATTGATGTGTCTTAGCTTAAATTTCCTTAGTTCATCATAAAATCGTGCTAACCCATATTGATGTAACATTCTTACAGCAGGGATGTTTAGGGATTTTGCTAATGCTTTTTTAGCCGATACGGCTCCAGTATATTGTAGGTTAAAATTCTGAGGAGTATAATTGGCAATAGTTGTTGGTATATCTGTCACTAATGCATTCGGTAGTAGTTCTCCTTTGTCAAGCATAGCCATGTACAATAACGGCTTTAAAACACTCCCTGTACTTCTTGGGGCATCAATTATGTTTACATCTTTCTGGTTTTCTTTTGTGGTTGATGTGTTTCCAACATAGCCCAATACTTTTTTAGTTTTTACATCCAGTACCAGTACAGCCATATTATGAACTTCATTTTGTTTTAAGATGGCATGATGTTGTTTAACAATATTGTTTATACTTTCTTGAGTGTTGTATTTAACAGATGTTTTTATACGTTCTCCTTTATTCGATTTTGCTATTTTTTGTAATAAATGTGGAGCAATTTGTGGTAGTGGAAATGGTTTTTGTGGGAGTGTTTCTTGTATCGCTAACTGATAGGTGAGGGTGTCAATTATTTTTTGTTGACATAATTTATTTAATAAGCGATTTCTTTTGTTGAATAATTTCTGTTGATTTTTACCGGGATATATTAAGCTAGGCGCATTAGGAAGTACTGCTAAAGTAGCACTTTCTGCCCATGATAATTGATACGGTTGAACCCCGAAATAGCGCCATGACGCCACATCAATACCGACTACATTCCCTCCGAAAGGAGCGTTGGAAGCATAATAGTTTAAAATTTCTTCCTTTGATGTGCTTATTTCTAATCGTGTTGCTAGTATAAGTTCTTTTAATTTTTCAAAATAAGTTCTTGATTTCCCATTCCTAGATAATCGGATAACTTGTTGTGTAATAGTACTCCCTCCACGAACAACAGATCCTTTATTAAGATTCGATTTTAAAGCTTTAAATATTGAAACAGGGTTAAAGCCTGGGTGTTGATAAAAATATGCGTCTTCAAATAGTACTATACAGTGTTTAAATTTTGTAGGAACAGAATCACTTTTTGGAAATCGCCATTGTCCGTCACTTGCAATTTGTGCGCCTAGTAAATTCCCTTCAGTACTCTCTATTACTGTTGCTGTAGGGGAGTTGAATAATTTTTTAGGTAAGCAAAAAGCATAGAAAATTAACCCAATAATAAATAAGGTTGATTTAATTTTGTGTTTTTTTAAATAGAATATTAAGTTCATTAGCAATTTGAAGTCAGTATTCAAGATACTATACTCAAGTGTGTAAGCTGCAAATTAGCAATAACACTTAGATAGATTATAGGTGGATAAAAATACAATTAAAGTTGTTATTAATTGTCTATTTTTAGCATTCAATATCTAGTAGTTATTTGTCATGAAAAAATCAACAGTGCAACGTATTTCTCAAGTACTATTTCCTATAGTTTTTATGTTATTTTCTACAGTATTGAATCCAAGTGAAGAAAATCCGTTAATAGGGAAAATGTTGGGAGTTGCTATTTGGATGGCAGGTTGGTGGATAACAGAGGCAGTTCCAATTGCAATAGCGTCATTGTTGCCTTTAGTATTATTTCCTTTGACAGGTATTTCGAGTGGTAAAGTAGTTTCGGCGAGTTATGTAAACGATATTATTTTTTTATTCATAGGTGGTTTCATCATTGCTTTAGCGATTGAAAAATGGGATGTTCATAGAAGAATTGCATTACGTACTTTGTTGTTTTTTGGAAAAGGATTATTTTCAGTATTAGTAGGCTTTATGGCTATTTCAGCTTTTTTATCCATGTGGATTTCTAATACAGCAACTACTTTACTAATGTTGCCATTAGTCCTTTCTGTAATAGATGAACTAGAAGCATTGTATTCGAAAAAGGAAATGGGTAAGTTTAAAATTGCGTTACTACTTGGTGTGGCCTATTCATGCTCTATTGGTGGGATTAGTACCCTAATAGGAACCCCTCCGAATTTGGTGTTTATTAAAACATTTTCTAACGCTTATCCTGATGCACCAGAAATTACGTTTGCTAATTGGTTGTTTTTTGCACTCCCAATTACAATAGTGTTATTTATTTCCGCTGTAATAGTGTTGTATTTTTTGTTTAGGCCAAGTAAAAATATTAAGCCAATTCAACCTTCTTTTTTTGAAGAAAATTATAAAGCATTAGGAAAACGAACGTATGAACAAACAATGATATTGGTTTTATTTACATTGTTTGTAGTACTGCTTGTTTTTAGAGCTGATATCGTCATCGGGAATTTTAAAATACCAGGGTGGCGAAATTTATTTGCGCAACCTAGTTATATTGTTGATGCTGTAGTGGCTATTTTTATTACGATATTATTATTTATAATTCCATCGAAAAATAATGCTAAAAAGTATTTAATGGATTGGAAAACAGCAGTTAAGTTGCCTTGGGGAATTGTATTGTTGTTTGGAGGTGGCTTTGCTTTAGCAAAAGGATTTCAAACATCTGGGTTATCAGAATGGATTGGAGAAAAGTTAACAGTATTATCAGGAAGTCCGATACTAGTAATCATTTTAGGATGTGCGGTATTGATGGCTTTTTTAACAGAGTTCACGTCTAATGTTGCTACTACTCAGGCACTATTACCTTTGAGTATTGCACTGTCAACCTCATTACAAGTACATCCATTGTATTTAATGATTCCCTTAACAATGGCAGCCTCTTTAGCATTTATGTTACCCGTGGCAACAGCACCAAATGCGATTATTTTTGGGTCAAATCAGTTAAAAATAAAACAGATGTTATTGCCAGGTTTTATACTGAATTGTATAGGGATAATAGTGATTACTTTTATGATGTATTACTGGGGGAGTTATGTGTTTGATTTGAGTCCGGGTATTCTTCCAGAGTGGATGAAATAGATTGAATTTATTTTATCCAATCTTCTTTAAGTACCTCATAACGTCTATCCATACATTTATCTTCATCATTATAAAAGTCTCTGACGGGACTCATAAACTTGTCTAATATTTTAGTAGAACCAATATTTTCAACATATACATCAGCAGTTATTTTAGTACACCCTTTTTTTATAAAGCCATAATCTAATAACCCTTTTGTTATTTCTGTTCCATAACCAATTCTCCAGAATTGTTCGCGCAAACGATAACCTATTTCGTCGTCGTTTTCATCATTTTTCAAGTAAGCACATAAGCCAATAAAGGAATTGCTTTTTTTTTCAACAATAGCCCATACATTTTTATACGGACTGTCTGCTTTACCTGAAATTAATTTATCTAAAAAAGCATCACTTTCAGCTCTTGTCATCACTGGTCTTGGTATCGGATCCATGACATTTGGGTTACTCATCATGTCGAAAAACGGATCAATATCTTGAGGGGTGAGTATTCGTATGGTTAATCGTTCTGTTTCAAAAATCATATTTATTATTAATAACACTTCGACAAGTTCAGTGTGACATTTGTTTTAGGAGTTAATTGCCAAATTCATATTCGCGTTCCACTTTACAAATCCTAACTTTATACCAAGAGTACCAATCAGATTTTCCTTTTTCTTGGGCAAAAAGATGCGCTGAATTTTCTTTCCAGTTTTTTATTGCGTCTAAACTCTCCCAATAAGAAACTGTAATACCGATAGTTTCTTTAGCAGATTCGATACCGATATACCCAGGTTGTTTTTTGGCTAAAGCTTCCATTTGTTCGGCCATTTTTTGGTAACCACTATCATCATCTTGTTGTTTAGAAGTGAAGATTACTGCGTAGTATGATTTTGTGTCTTGCATTTATAAATCGTCTGTAAAATGTTCGGTTGGTTTATTGTAAATTCTTAAGATCTAAAATGGTATTTATAATCATTTGATTATTTTCAAAAACTATTTTGTTTTCAAATCGAATAATAACAAACCCTAAGTCCTCTAGTCGTTCTGTACGTTGATAATCTTTGTTTTCTTGCACAATGTTTTTATGGTATTCTCCATCTAATTCTATTATTAGTTTAAGCTTCGGACAAAAAATTCAACAATATAATTCTCGATACTATGTTGTCTTCTAAATTTTAGTCCTTCAACTTGTTTTCCTTTTAAAGATTTCCATAAAGTTGCTTCTTCTGATGTTGAATTATTACGAAGATCTTTTCTATAGTCAATTAAATATTTTCGATTATGAATATTTTTGTGAGTCATATTGGTTTTTATAAACCTATGTGTTAACTCTTCCGTCACTTTGTGACACCTTCCCTTATTAAGGGAAGGAATAGCTGCTTATGCTATCCTTCAAAGGTTAAGCTTCCTCTCCTTTTTAAGGAGAGGTGGCCACAGGTTCGAGTGGTTTTTACTTAATTACCTCAACCCATTGTCCTTTTGTACGTACAAAATAATCATCATCATACATGGCTTCACATTGTACTCCTGATAAATAATAGCTCCCTAAATAGGATGCGTTTAATAAAACGCGAACTGTTTTTGTTTCACGGGATTTTAAATCGAAATAAAAATTAGAACGATCATCTCTAATATCTTCATGATCAACACTGTTATTGTTAAAAGCACCAAAATCTGTAAAACGTGTATTTACAATTTCCCATCCAGAAGGGAAAATTACAGAAAGGGCTACATCTTTTACAACTTCATCTTTATGATTAGAAATGGTAACTTCAGCTATAAAATCGGTTCCTTGACTTACTTTAGAAACATCTAGTAATTTCCCGTTTTTAGTTTTATAGGAAACGGTAGCCGTTAAATTACGTTGTGCTATTTTTTCCTGACCAACAGGCAACACTCCTTTGTTTAATACTCTAGCATAAATAGTATTGTTTTTATTGTTTTTAAGTTCAATACTATTTTCTCCGTTAGTAATGGTAACAACTCTACTTGCTAAAGTTTTAGAAGTGCTAACTGTAGTGTTACTTTTACCGTTAGTAGTATAGCTCACTGAAATTCCTTTTCCTCCAATAAAAGCAGCGTACTTAGCCATTGCCAACAAACTGTATGCTGTGGTTTGCGTACTCATATACTTGCTGTTTGATAAATTTTTAGCAATGTACTTTCCAAGATCTTTTGTTTTAATATGTTCTTTTAACAACACATAAGTTTCTAAGGCCATTGCTTTATTTCTATCAGTAGAACCGTAGGTGTAGTAGTTATACTTTTGTGTATTAAACACTAAAGGAGTACTGTCTACCAATTGTTTTGCAGCATCTTTTTGACCTATTAATGCATAAGCAGCTGCCAAACGATATTTAGCTTCATTTGTAATGTTTCTTGTTTCTCGCAATCGGTTCATAGATGATAAATCAGCATTGTTTGCTAATGCTAAGGTGTATAGCCTATACGCTTGAGCTAATCCATTTCTTTGATATGTTTCACTAAAACGCCAGCTTTTGGCAACTTGTTTCTGATAGCTCAACCATTTTGCTTTGAACGAAATAGGTAGTACAAAACCTTTTTTCTCGGCTTCTAGTAAAAAATGACCTGCATAACTTGTGCTCCAATCATTTATACTTCTTCCTCCTTGCCAATATGAAAAACCGCCGCTTGTTGTTTGAAAATGAGCTAATCGATCTATTCCTCGTTGTATGTTTTTTTGAATCTGTTGTTTCTTTTTGGTACTTAAATCAAAGATGTCATTTAAAAACAATTGCGGAAATACGCTAGAAGTCGTTTGTTCAACACATCCATGTGGATATCGAATTAAATATTGCAATCTAGAATTAAAATCCATTGAAGGTAAAGAGGATAGTTCTATCATAGCTCCATTTGTCCCAGTTACTCCAAAAGTTTCAAAATTGATTGTTTTGGTACTATTAGGTTCTAGGATTACATCTAGTGTTTCGGTAGTTTCTGGATTTGGGTTTACAGCATCAATTTCTACTTCGTAGGATGCTTTTTCTCCATTTCCTGAGGCTATAATTTCCAAAGTTCCCAATCCGTTTTTCAGTACTTCAATGTCAAAATAAACCATTTTTTCATCTGGTTGACTGAACGAAACGTTTTGGGTGCTACTTCCTATAACTTTAAAAGTGTCATTTTGTTTTAGCTTTATACTAACATTTTTGATCTTTTTCTCCATAGCAAAAACAGTAATTGGCAAACGAACTTTTTCACCTGGAGTGACTTTTCTAGGTAAAGACGCTAATACCATTAAAGGTTTTCGAACTGGAGTAGTTTTTTCAGCATTTCCATAGGCTTCTGTTTCAGGATTATGAGCAACCACCATGGTACGTACAGATCCTATGTATTTAGGGATTTTTACTTGATGTGTTTTTGATTGGTTTTTTCCAATTTCAAACGGGCCTAAATAGACTACAACGGGCTTAAATCGGTTTGCTTTTTTGTTTTTGCTTCCTGCGGCCATTCCATCTCCACCAACACTAAACACTTGATTGATACGTCCGCCATAAGCACCTATAACATCATCATAAATATCCCATGTTTTCACTCCTAATGCTTCTTTAGCATAAAAAGTATCCCAAGGGCTAGGAGTTTTAAATCGTGTTAAATCCAATAAACCTTCATCTATAATAGCGATGGAGTAGGTCATAGGTTTACCGTTTTTTTCATTCACCTTTATTGTAATGTTTTGTTCAGGCTGTAATACTTTTGGCATTGAAATTTCAGGATACAAGCGAGTAGTTGGATTCTCTACAGTAATCCCTGTAACACCATATGTTCGTATGGGTAAATCATTAGCGGTATTTGCATGTTTTTGAATGGAGGCAATATTAATATATACATTTGGTGCCATTTCAGGTGTAATGTCAAAACTAAATTTAGTGTCTCCTTTTTTAGTTTTTACCCAATGCGATTCTAAAACTTCTGTACCGTTTTCAATAGTTATCAAAGCTGTTCCATTTCCTGCAGAAGGAAATGTTACGTAAGCATTTTCACCTACATTATAGGTGTTTTTATCTGCTTTAAAAACCAACATTGTAGCTTCATTAGGATTTCCTTTTCTAGCTTTTCCTGCCCATCCTGGCCAATCTACAAATATTGTTTTCCCTGTAGCATGTCCACTTTTCTTATTTACAACACGTACTAAAAATCGCCCCCAATCAGGATATTTCAATTCAAAATTAAAAGATGCTTTTCCATTAGATTTTGTAGCAATTGTTTTAACGAAAACTGTTTCACGATAGGTGCTGCCGTCATATTGCGATAAATTATTATCAGAAGAATTCCACCACCAACTATTGTTGACCTTATATATTTTAACTTCTAGATCATTTACGGCAACAGGTTTCCCATTTTCGTCAACCGTTGCCACATCAAATCGATGTTGAGCGTCAGTTAGTAGCATGTTTCTTGAGCGATCTCCTTTGGGAGTACTTAATCCAACATAAGAATTGTATGGAGAATAGGTTTTGCTAAACACATCAGTACTAAAATCACCTCCATTTTCATATACTTTTGTTATGAAATAAGCTTTTAACATCCCTGGTGATTTACTTTTCAACTCTGGTTTAAAATTGAAAGAAGCTTTTCCAAACTCATCAACTTTTCCCTCAAAAACAATTTGTTCTTCAGAGTTAAAACGTCTTGCAGGATCATCAAAAACATAGTCTGAAAAGTTTTTGAATTTTGTGACTTGCTGATGAAATTTCACATTCACATCTGTTTTTAAGTTTTTAGCAATGGCACCATGTAGCCACAATGCCTCAATACTTCCTTCAATAGGATTTGCAGATGTAATTATCTCAGCATCAAAACCAGCCTTTATTTTTAGTCTATTTGGCTTAATAGTTTCTATTTTAATACGTTTACTAAAATGTGCTCCTCCAACATTTATTTTAGCAGTCCAGTTTCCTGTTGTCGCATTAGCATCGGTAGGAATGGTAAATCGATAAAAATTATTTAACCCTTTAGTACTAACCTCTCGATGCATAATAGCCCCTTGAGGGTCTGATAATTCAAACTTAACAGGATGTCCAATAGGTAATTTATTTGCTTTGTCGTTAAGCATAAATGATAAAAACAAAGTGTCTCCAGGTCTCCAAACTCCGCGCTCTCCATAAATGAATCCTTTCAGTCCTTTCTTTAAACGTACTCCAGAAACATCGTATTTACTCATGGATAACGCATTTCCATCATTTAATTTCACATAGGTGGTTTGCTTGTTTTTACTCACCAATGCAAAAAATGCTGATTTCTCTGCGTCATAAAATGCTTGTCCGTTTTCGTCAGTAGTTTTTGAAGCAATTTCTTGTTGCTGGTAATTGTAAAATTTAATGGTTGCATTAGGAACAGGTTCTGTAGTTAAGATATCGCTAACAGCTACAAAATAGGACTTATTAGTTCCTTTTTTTACTGTTACTCCTAAGTTTGAGGATAATACATTAGCGCTTACTTTTTTATTTCTGTAGTATGAATGATCACATGGGTTATCACGTTCTCTCCACCTATAATTATAGTTATAATCATCCCCATAATAATACCCACCATAATCCCAATTACTGTCTTCGAAATCTTCATTATCATAATCTATTGTTTCTTCAGTTTCGGTAGTCCCTGAATCTCCTTCACATTTGTACAAGGAGTATTTTTTTAGAAATGACAATTGTACTCTGTAAATTGCTCCAGGGTCAGAAGCGATTATGTGTTTTAAATCAATAGAAAAGGAATTCCATTTACTTAAGTTACTTACAGATTTATTTTCTAGATTGATTGTTTTTTTAGCGATTGGACGTGCTACTTGCTTTAAGTTGTTGTTTCCTTTTAAATTGCTGCTTTGTAAAAATTGTAGGATATTATCTTTGTAAATTTTGAAAACAGTAACATCTACAGCTTTTAAATTAACGCTTTCAAAATTGAATTTTAAATTGTCAGAAGTTGGTAAAATAGTGCCGTTTTGCAATAATTTTAGCTCAGGCTTTTGCTGCTCAAAAGCAATATTTTGTTTAAAAGCGTTTTTGAGTTTATATCCGTCAGTACTTGTTATTCCTTGAAATATTTCAACTTCAACAGTACCTTTTAGCGTTGTATTCGTAAAAATTTTCAAGACATTTCCATCAACAACATATTGTAATTTTTTAGCTCCTTTGATGTCTACAAGGCCATTAAAATTTTGATTTTTTTGTAGTTGATCAGAAAAGTTTATTTCTAAATATTGTTTGTCCTCGTTGCTAACAGCTACATCCACTACTTGAAAATTATTCTTACCAATTACTGCGTATGGAAATTTATAATCTTGGTCAACACCTATAGGTTTTCCGTTGTAAGAAATTTCAATTTCTGAATCATTTGCCTTTCGTTGAATACTATCAATAGTGAATGTAAAAAACTTAGAGTTGTCTAAAACAGTATCAAATTTTATCGTTAATGGTGATCCGTCTTGTGTCGCAGAAACTAATTTTTTAGCATCTTCTAGCAACAATACATCACTAGCTTTAATGTTACCAACCAAATACTGCCAATCCCTATTGTATGATTGCATGCTGTTGGTAGTAACAATAAAATCTTGTTTGATGGTTTTTACTTTAAAACTGAAATCAGTTAAACCCTTTTCTGTTTTTTGAAATTTATTCAAATGAACCTTAAACACATATTCTGTGTCTTGCTTTAAGGCAGTTTCTGGCTGAAATGAAATAGTCCGATTGTTAAGTGCAATCCACTTTCCCTTCACTTTAGGAGAAACAGAAAAATAAGCATCATCTAATTCTAGGTCGTTTGACCATTCTGCTACCGGTTGTACTAAAACAATCCTGACTTCACTTTTTTTAGAGATAATTCCAGAAGACACATTTGCGATGTAATTTTTAAAGTCATTTTTGTTTGAGGTTAGTGTTTCTGAAGGGTCTTTTTTACAAGAAGAAAACGCAAATAGCGTTAAAACAATGATTAATATTTTGGTGAATTTCATATTAGTAAAATCAGTTTTATTGGTTAGTTTAAAGTTCTGGAAGTCTTATTCATCTTTATATATTCCAGTATAAATTTCCCCTATTTGATTTATGGAAGCTCTATACATTCCTAGGGTATTAAACTCCATTTGAATATTCCCGTATTTGTCAATTGCAATGATCCCCCCACTTCCTTTTAATTCAACTAGCTTCTGTTGCACTACATTTTCAGCAGCTTCTTTTAAGGAGACCTTTTTATATTCAATTTGCGCAGAAATATCATGAGCAACGGCGGCACGAATAAAATACTCCCCATGACCGGTAGAAGAAACCCCACAAGTTTTGTTATTGGCATAAGTTCCTGCACCAATAATTGGTGAATCACCTATGCGATTCCATTTTTTATTGGTCATTCCTCCAGTTGATGTTCCAGCTGAGATGTTTCTGTTTTTATCTAAGGCAACACATCCTACTGTTCCGAATTTGTAATCAGGGTATTTTTGAGTTAAAAGGCTTGCTGTTTTTTTAAGTATTTCTGCTTTTATTTTTCGAACATGGTTAAGTCTTTTTTTTGTAGCAAAATAGGAGGGGCCAACAATTTCTATTCCTTGTTCTTGGGCAAATTGATCTGCTCCATCGCCTGATAACAGTACGTGAGGAGAGTTTTCCATTACTTTTCTGGCTACTGAAATAGGGTTTTTCACTGTTGTTACTCCAGCTACAGCACCTGCATCTAAGGTTGCTCCGTACATAATAGAAGCGTCCATCTCATTGGTTTCTTGATGCGTGTACACTGCGCCTTTACCTGCGTTAAATAAAGGAGAATTTTCCAAGACATGTATTGTTTTTTCTACCGCATCAAGGCTAGAACCTCCATTTTTTAGAATTATATGTCCCACTGTAATGGCTTCGGTTAATTTACTTCTTATTAATGAGTCGAGCTCAGGCGAAACGTTTTTCCTTGTTAGATACCCAGCGCCACCATGTATTACAATAGCAAACTCATTTGTTTGTAAGGAGGGCAGAGGAATTACAGTAGGTGGGTTTTCAGAAGCTTTTCTGTTACAAGCAAGCAATGCCACTGTAACGGAAAGAATCGTGAGTAATTTGGTGAATGTCATGAAAATAAAAGAGTATTAGTTAGTTGTTTTTTGCCCTGTAAAAGAATTTTTAATAGGCTATTAAAAGTACTAAATTGGATTTGAATTCCCATAGTTTTTTTATAATAAAAAAGAGAGGTTTAAAATCTCGAAAAAATATCGTAATTTTGCATGTGATTTTTTAACAAAAAACTTCAATAAAGTTATAAATATGTCAGTAGTAGCAATAGATTATGGAATGGATAAAGCATTAGCTCAGTTAGGGTTAAGTGCTGTAAACGATGGGACTTCAACAGGTTCTAATAATTTTTCTAGTGGAGATGTAATTGAATCTTACTCACCAGTTGATGGACAATTAATTGGTAAAGTAAAAACAACTACCAAAGAAGATTATGAAAAAGTAATGGAATCTGCTACTGCAGCTTTTAAAACTTTCAGAACAATGCCTGCTCCACAAAGAGGAGAAATTGTACGTCAGTTTGGTAATAAATTAAGAGATTTAAAAGAACCATTAGGGAAGTTAGTTTCTTATGAAATGGGTAAATCTTTACAAGAAGGTTACGGAGAGGTTCAAGAAATGATCGATATCTGTGATTTCGCAGTTGGTTTATCACGTCAGTTAAACGGACAAACAATTCCTTCAGAAAGACCAGAACACGTAATGAGAGAACAATGGCATCCAATTGGTGTTGTTGGAATTATTTCTGCATTTAATTTTCCAGTAGCTGTTTGGGCATGGAATACAGCTTTAGCATGGATTTGTGGTGATGTATGTGTGTGGAAAGGTTCTGAAAAAGCTCCTTTATGTTCTGTAGCGTGTCAGAATATTATTGCAGGAATTTTAAAAGAAAATAATTTACCAGAAGGTATTTCTTGTATCATTAACGGTGATTATAATGTAGGCGAAATGATGACTACTGATGAAAGAATTCCATTAATTTCTGCTACAGGTTCTACTCGTATGGGAAGAATTGTTGGCGCTACAGTTGCTCAACGTTTCGGAAAATCGTTATTAGAGTTAGGAGGAAACAATGCAATTATTATTACACCAACTGCTGATTTAAAAGTAGTTGTTCCAGGAGCGGTATTTGGAGCTGTAGGTACTGCAGGTCAACGTTGTACTTCAACAAGAAGATTAATTATCCACGAATCTGTTTATGATACAGTTAAAGACGCTATTGTTGGTGCTTACGGGCAATTAACTATTGGTAATCCTTTAGATGAGAAGAATCATATTGGACCATTAATTGACCATGATGCAGTAAATGCATATTTAGCAGCTATTGAAAAAGCAAAGGCTGAAGGAGGAAACGTATTAGTTGAAGGAGGTGTTTTAGAAGGTGAAGGTTACGAAAGCGGATGCTACGTAAAACCAGCTATTATAGAAGCAGAAAACCATTTTGAAATTGTACAGCATGAAACTTTTGCGCCAATTTTATATTTAATGAAATATTCTGGTGCTGTTGAAAACGCAATCGAATTACAAAATGGCGTTGTTCAGGGGTTATCTTCAGCAATTATGACAAACGATCTTAAAGAAGCTGAAAAGTTTTTAGCTTATGCAGGTTCTGATTGTGGTATTGCTAACGTAAACATCGGAACATCGGGTGCTGAAATTGGTGGTGCTTTTGGAGGAGAAAAAGAAACAGGTGGTGGGCGTGAGTCTGGATCTGATGCTTGGAAAGTATACATGAGACGTCAAACAAATACAATTAATTATTCTGATGAATTGCCTTTAGCGCAAGGAATTAAATTTGACTTATAGTCGATCAATAATCGATATTTAATTATTAAAAAAGGGTTCAACATATATGTTGAACCCTTTTTGGTTTTAACAGTTAGTGTAAAAATAAGAAGAGCTTTTTGTAAAATGTATTTAACTTTAGGTTAAACACTAAAGGGCGCATTATTATTACACGCGGTTGTAAAGCGTTTTTTTATTGTTTCTATTTTATTATACTCAATTTATCAAAATAAGTATTTTGATAAAAAAACTCTTTTGTTTTTCTAAACATGATAATTAGTACCGCTATGCACTAGTTGATATTTGTTTAGCTTTTAAGGGAGGGTTTTTAAAATTCATAAAAATCCCTAAAAAGAAAAGCATCAATAGTAATCCGTTAGTTTCCATTTTTCCGAATTCAAATCCTGATGCAACATTATTGATAAGGAAAACTCCCTTTTCTAATTTGAAAGACCAGTCCTGAGCTATTTGATACTCATTTAAAGTTAAAATAAATACAATAGTATTTAAAGTAAAAAGTGTAGCAATTGAAAACCCCAAAGATCTTATCGTAGATTTAAAAAATTCTTTCATATAAAAGTTTATTGTTATATAAATATTACAACGTGTAATATTTATGATTAGTATTCAATAAATTTTATTTGGGATAACAAACCTAATCTATTTTACATTAAATGCACAGTGATGAACCTGATAAATACCTTATAAAGGATAAAAAGATAGAATAATCTATGAAGATGTTTATTAAATAGTGTTTTGCGAGGGAAATAATAAAAATATTATTTTAAGCCGTTCTTCAGTAAGGCAGAAACATCAGTAGGGATGGCTACATTTATATACGGATACGTAACCCCAGATAAATATAATCCATTAGCAAAGGATGGTTTTTTATCTTGAATATTTAATTGTTCATCAAGTATTTTTTTAAATGTTTCTAAAGTTATTTTTCCTGTTCCAACTCGTAATAAAAAAGAGACTAATAAACGTATCATGCCTCTTAAAAATCGATTTGCAGTTATGGTAAATCGCAAACGTTGTTCCGTTGCATCTACAAATAATTTTGCATGTGTAACGTGACAAATGGTGTGATTGTGTAAGTGAGGTTGCTTACAAACCGCTTCAAAGTTGTTGTATTGTGGAATTAGTGCTGCCGCTTTTTTCATAGCGTTAAAATCGAGGTTTTCCAATTCATAATAAGAGCTGTATTTTCCTAAAACAGGATCCTTATATAGATGAATAAAATAGTCGTATGTTCTTGAGGTTGCGTCATAACGAGCATGTTGTCGTTCTTCAACTTCTATAATATCATACACCACAATATCATTGGGTAAATGCTTGTTTAAGCGAAACTTTAAGTCAAAATTAAAAGCTTCTTTAATAGTAATGTTTAAAAAGTATTGACTAGCATGAACACCAGCATCTGTACGACCACAACCAAAAACAGTAATATCAGTTTTAAAAATACATTTTAATTTTTCTTCAATAGTTCCTTGTACGGTGGGAGCATTGGGTTGGCTTTGCCAACCATGATAATTACCACCGTAATAACCTAAATGTAAAAAATATTTCATGTACTAATTTGGTTGAAATTATTCCAAAAAAAACCACTCGGCTGAGTGGTTTGATTTCCTTGAAGAGGACCTTATTGCCCTCCTTCTTTTGTTTTTTTAACGTACTGAGTTAAGATAACAATATGTAGTCCATCAACTCTACCTTCAATTTGTTCAGCATTATCCCAAACTAAAGAAATACGGTGTACAGGTGCACCACGTTTAGCTGTGAAGTTTGCTCCTTTAACTACTAAATCTTTAATTAAAACAACTGAGTCACCGTTGCTTAAAATGTTTCCATTAGCATCCTTGTGTATTATTTTATCCTCATCTTCTTCGTCACCATCCCCCATTTTGTTAGCCCATTCGGCCATTTCTTCATCTAAATACATCATGTCTAATAAGTCCTGACTCCATCCAAATTTCTTTAAACGGTGTAGCATTCTCCAAGCGACAACTTGTACAGCAGGTGTTTCACTCCACATACTATCATTTAAGCAGCGCCAGTGATTAGAATTCATTGTTTCAGGATCTTCAATTTGTGAGTGACATGTATTACAAAGCAAAATACTTTTATCCAGCTCTTCTTCTTTTTCTGGAACAGGAGGGATGTTATATACTTTTAAGCTTTCTGCAGATGTACATAACTCACAAGATGAGTTACTACGGGTATGTAATTTTTTTTCTATGACACTCATTATTATTGATTTTATTAAAAGATGATAACAAAAATACAATTTTAAACGGAATGTTATTGGATTCCTTTTTGCTGATGTCAAGCAATTCTTTAGTTTTGCCATCTTAAAGTATATAATATGATTTCAGTAGATAATCTAGCAGTAGAATTTAGCGGACATACCCTATTTAGTGATGTGTCATTCGTTATAAATGAGAATGATAAAATTGCCTTAATGGGTAAAAATGGAGCAGGAAAATCTACTATGATGAAAATCATAGCTGGTGTACAACAAGGCACCCGAGGTCATGTGCGTCACCCAAAAGATGCAGTTATTGCTTATTTGCCACAACATTTATTGACGGACGATGACTGTACAGTTGTAGAAGAAGCATCAAAAGCCTTTAAGCATGTTTTTGATATGCGCGATGAAATGGATGCGCTAAATAAACAGTTGGAAACCCGTACAGATTACGATTCTGATGAGTACATGAAAATTATTGAAAAGGTTTCAGAACTAGGGGAGGTTTTTTATGCTTTAGAAGAAATTAATTATGAAGCTGAGGTTGAAAAAGGATTAAAAGGACTTGGTTTTAAGCAATCTGATTTTACCAGAGCTACAAGTGAATTTAGTGGTGGTTGGCGTATGCGTATTGAATTGGTTAAAATATTGCTACAAAAACCAGATTTAATTTTATTAGATGAACCTACCAATCACGTAGATATTGAGTCGGTTGTTTGGTTAGAGGATTTCCTATTAAATAAAGCGAAGGCAGTTGTAGTTATTTCTCATGACAAGGCTTTTATTGATAATATTACCAATAGAACTATTGAAGTTACAATGGGAAAAATATACGATTATAAGGCTAATTATACGCATTACTTACAATTACGAAAAGAGCGTTTATCACACCAAATAAAAGCCCACAAAGAACAACAAAGATTTATTGCAGATAATCAGGCATTTATTGATCGTTTTAAAGGGACTTTCTCTAAAACAAATCAAGTAACTTCACGCGAACGAATGTTGGAGAAATTGGAGATTATTGAAATTGATGAGGTAGATAAATCTGCATTACGATTGCGTTTTCCTCCAGCAGTACGTTCAGGAGATTACCCTGTAATAGCAGAAAATTTATCAAAATCATATGGTGATCATGTAGTTTTTTATGGTGCAAATATGACTATTGAAAGAGGCGAAAAGGTTTCTTTTGTAGGTAGGAATGGTGAGGGGAAATCTACAATGATTAAAGCGATAATGGGTCAGATTGATTATGAAGGGAAATGCGATTTAGGACACAATGCTAAAGTGGGGTATTTCGCACAAAATCAAGCGGCCTTGTTAGATGAGACTTTAACTGTATTCCAAACTGTTGATGATGTAGCAGAGGGAGATATTCGTACAAACATTAAAAATATTCTTGGACGTTTTATGTTTGGTGGGGATGATATTGACAAAAAAGTAGCGAATTTGTCAGGAGGAGAAAAAACACGTTTGGCAATGGTGAAATTATTGTTAGAACCGGTGAATGTATTGATATTGGATGAGCCTACGAATCACTTAGATTTAAAATCAAAAGATGTTTTAAAAGAAGCATTACAGGCTTTTGACGGAACATTAATATTAGTATCGCATGATCGTGATTTCTTACAAGGCTTGTCACAGAAAGTATTTGAATTTAAAGACCAACGTGTCATAGAACACTTTGAATCTATTGATGATTTTTTAGTAAGAAACAGAATTGAAAATTTAAAAGAAATTGACTTGAAGGCTTAAAGTACTTTTTTCTTGAGGAGAAGGTTAGGATGAGGTGTTTTTAGAAAGAAGTCTATTATAGCTTTCTTTCAGCCTTTAATATTTCACTAACTGCCGCTTGGTAAGTTCTTGGGTTACCAGCTTTTTTAATTTTTTTATAGGTTTTTTGGGGATTGTCAAATGATTGAGAAAAGAATTCCCAAAAGCCTAGCATTTTCATCTTAATAGGTGTTGGTCCTGAAAGCGCTGCATCGTATTCCTTATAAATTTTATCATGGAATTCACTAAAGGCATCCCACCTGTTTTTGGGATATTCAGTAGTGTTATTTTTAATCATGCTTGGTAAAAAGGGATCAGCAATTAACCCTCTTCCAATCATCCAATGATCAATTTTCGGAAAACGGCTTTGTAACTCTCTAAATTTTATTACAGAGGTAATATCTCCATTATAGTATAGCTTTTGTTTGGACGTGTCTAAACAGCGCTCAAACGAATCTAAATCAACACCTCCTTTGTATAGTTGTTTTCCTATTCGTGCATGAATAGCAATATTCTTAATAGGATATTTCTCTAGGATAGGAAATACATCTAAAATTTCTTCAGGGTTTTCATAACCCATTCGCATTTTCATGGAAACGGTAATGTCAGTTTCTGAATGTACTCGGTCTAGAATATGATCTATTTTTTCTGGGTTACATATTAATCCAGATCCCATTCCGCGTTTGGTAACCATGGGGTAAGGGCAGCCTAAATTCCAGTTCAATTCCGTATATCCTAATTCCTGAACGTACTTGGTTACAAACAAAAATTCATCCGCATCATTAGTCATGATTTGCGGAATTATTTCGGGAACTGTATTGTTTTCGAAGAGTAAATCACGCTCATAAGAACCTTTAATTTTCATCTTTCCGTTCAAACGGATATAAGGGGAGTAGAACGTGTCTATTCCTCCAAAATACTCGTTAAAAGCGTTTCGAAAGCGAAAATCTGTAAATCCTTGTAAAGGGGATGAAAGTAATGTAAAGCTCATGTAGTATATTATGAGGCAAATATAAGCTACTTTAAATAATTAGTCATAACTAAAAAAGAGAGCGTATGCCTCTCTTTTTTAGTATAGTTGAGATGTTTTTTTTAGAACTTAGCGCCAATACTTAAATTGATAGCTGTTAATCCAACTTTTCTTTTTATAGAGTCATTATAGTTAATGTAAGTATTTGAATTATAATCATAATAAGAGTCATAATCATCATCATCACCAAATTCTCTTGCTTTAGTAAACACAAAATCTAAACCAACAGCTAGTACATTAAATCTGAATTTTAATTCAGGATTAAACATCATGCCGCCACCAATAAAATCACTTCCTCCAGTATATCTGTTTTCAGAATAGATAATATTATAACCGAAATTTATATTTGCTTCTAACCCTAAATTAGGTTTGAATTCAATAATATTAGCAAAGCCAACATTCAATATAGAGCCTTGAACTGTCGATCCATTATCACCAAAATATGTAGCTCCTCTAAACCAAACGGTTTTAAAACCTGGTCTCCATAAATCACTTGACCCGAAATACCAAACATTTCCAAGTTTAAGGCCAAACCCTGAGTCTCCTTTGTTAAAATCGGTAGTAACAATGCCCCCGAATGACTCTACATAGAATCCGTTTTTAATTAGCTTTGAGTCTACTGCTTCATCTTGTGCATTTGCTCCAATAAACAGGCAGATTGCTAAAAGTGTGAAAATCTTTTTCATTATAAATATTAAGTTAATTTATTAGTTGGTAAAAGTATGGTTTTTATAAAAATTAAAACAATATTTAGAGCTCTATTGCGTTTGTTTCCCCAAAAAAATAAAAGCACCAACAACGGCAATAATACATAGCGCTAAAAAGAATATTTTCCAGAACGAGTATGGCCTGTTTCCTTCAATAACTCCACTCTGTCCGTTTACATAAAAATGGTATTTTTTGTTATTAAATATATAGGAAGATATGTATATAGGTAACAAAATATGTTTAAAAGTTTCATCACTTAGTTTCATGTTTAATTGTGATACGCGCTGGGTATCACCACCAATATCTTGTCGAGCCCATCCGTTAGCAATTTGCTTGGCTTTTTCAGTAGATTTTAAATGACCGTTTTCAAGCGATAAAGTGTATTTTTCAGTCACAAACCCTGCTAAATAACTGGAGCTAAAAGACTCTAATTGATCTAAGTTCCAATGGGTTATTTTATTGGGAATAGTATCCTTTTTTTTCTCTGAAGCACTAATCAACGTATCGTCAACAAACCCACTAATAGCTCCTGAAGCATAGGTCCATCGTGTTTTTTGGACTTGACGCGTACGTGTAACGTTTTTACCGTTAACGGTGGTATTGTAGCTTTCGGTTACATAGTAATAATCTCCACGTTGCCCTTCATATTCGCCATTTAATTCAGCGTCAAATGTCCAATACGGAACATATAATCCTTTTGTTTTTTCAGGGTCTAAAGCAGCACGTTTTAGTTTGTTTGGTGCAAACCATAAACCAGTTACCCATTTTTTAAAAATAGCGTGTGATTGTTTGTGATCAAATTGAAAAGGAAGTACTGCCCCGGGTAAAATCCAATCTTCATTATACGCATCTTCGACAATTAAAGGTTGACTGCAATATACGCAATGTAAGGATTTGTAGTTTTCTTCTACATGCTGATTGGCTCCACAAGTTTTGCAATGCAACATACTGATTTTTTCAGTATGCGATTGCGCTCCCATTTTTTCTAAATAGGGCTGTAATTCTAATTCTTCAAATGCAGTTTCAGAAGTAGGAATTGTTTCTTCATGATTACAATAACCGCATTTTATTACTGAAGAACCAGGTTTGTATTTTAGCTCAGAACCACAATTAACACATGCTTTTTTATGTTCTGAACGCTTAGGAGTTTCTTGATTCATTTATAAGTTGAAAATATCACCTCACCTTATTCCTCTCCCATAGGGAGAGGAAGTTTAGATAAGTTTATTTTATGAATGTTATGTTCTAATTATTTGGTAATGGTGGTGGCGCTGAACCTAACAAAGTTTGTAATTCAGGCACCGAATTCAAAGCAGTCCAATTTGCCATACCTTGTTTCCAAACTAATGTATTTGCATCAACTGATTTTGAGGCAAACAAACTACTTAAGCCTTCAAAAGTTACTGGTCCAGATTGCTGTCCGTTTGTTGCGTAAAAATAGTGTGCTTGTTGTGGTAATGGAGGGGGCATTGCTCCGGTATTTTGTGTCGGCGTCGCTGACGTTGTTTGACTTTGTGGGTTAAGCATTCCTCCCATTTGTTGCGCCATGGCAAAGCCCATTCCCATTCCTATCCCTGCTCCAGCAGCTCCTGATTCGTTAGCTGCAGCAATTTCCATAGCTTTTGCTGCCTTGAATTTCGTTAACTTGTCTAGGTTTATTTTATTAAGTCTGCTATATTCAAAAATTTCTTTTTTCAATTTTTCAGGCATCGATACATTTTCGATGAAGAATTTCTCTAATGAGATCCCTACAGAGTCAAACTCAGGATTCATTACCTCTAAACAAGTTTCTGATAACTCATTGGTATTGGCGGCATACAATTCAATAGGAAGGTTTGCTTCTCCAATAATATCAGTAAATCGAGTAGAAATTAAGCTTTTTAGGTGCTCATTAATTTCGAAACTAGTAAAGTGATTATCAGTACCAACAATATCGGTAATAAATTTTCCTGCGTCATTAATTTTGAATGCATAGGTACCAAAAGCACGTACTTCAACAAAACCAAAACGATCATCGTTTAGGGTTACAGGATTTTTAGTACCCCATTTTTCATCGGTGAATAATCGAGAACTTACAAAGTATACTTCTGCTTTAAACGGACTATTAAATCCATATTTCCACCCTTTTAAAGTAGCGAGCAGAGGTAAGTTTTGAGTGTTTAAAGTGTAAGTCCCTGGATTAAAGACATCGGCTAATTGGCCTTCATTAATAAAAACAGCTATTTGTCCTTCACGAACAATTAATTGAGCTTCGTTTTTAATTTCATTTTGGTAACGTTCAAACCTATGAACTATAGTGTCATTGGAGCTGTCAAGCCATTCAATAATATCTATAAATTCGTGACTTAACTTCTTTTTTATTTCGTCAAAAATGCCCATTTATTAAAATTTAAATTGATTGTCTACAAGATAATAAAATCTTTTAAAATAGACTTGGTATCCTAATGTTTATCAATAAATAGAAAGAATTAACAGAGATGTAACAATAGATTAATAATCATATTTTATCTTTAGCAATTATACATGAATCGCATAAATTGATTATGAGGACTTTTAAGCTAGATTTTGATGATTTTTTAGATGATGACTTTGAGTTATTAGCGATTCATACTACATTAGAATCGTATCATTTAGCTTATTTTATGAATCTTACCTTTGATATTCAGTTTAAGAAATCTGAGTTAATTCAAGATTTCGATTTTTACGAGTTCAATGATGAGAAAAATAAATCCTTATGGAATTTAGTCGCTAATAAAGGCGTTCAAGAACAAGCGGATACTTTAGAAGAACAAAGCACCTTGTTTTTTGAAGCAAAAAGTAACCGGGTATATTTATTACCAGAATATAAAAAGGTTGATTACCTTGTTAAGATTGAACACAACACGTATAATACTCAAAATTTGATTTCAAAAATGAATACTATTCCACAAATTATCACAACATTTGTAATAGATGTGCCAACATTGAAATCGAAAAATAATTTAATTTTTTACTAATAGTACAGATGAAGAAAACAAAAATAGTAGCAACCCTAGGTCCTGCAAGTTCTGATGAAGAAACGATTCACCAAATGATTAAAGCAGGTGTGGATGTTTTTAGAATAAACTTTTCTCATGCTGATTATGATAATGTAAAGAAGTGTATACAGATTATCAGGGATTTAAGTGAAAAGCATAAATATAATACGGCAATTTTAGGAGATTTACAAGGACCTAAACTTCGTGTTGGTGTAATGAAAGATGATGTAATTGTAAATGATGGAGATGTAATAAAATTTTGTACTGGTGAGCCGTTTATCGGTGACTCGAATAAGGTTTTTATGAATTACGAAAAATTCCCTGAAGATGTAAAAGCTGGGGAACGTATTTTATTAGATGATGGAAAGCTTATTTTTGAAGTAAAGAATACTAATGGTAAGGATGAGGTTGAAGCTATTGTTATTCAAGGTGGAGCCTTAAACTCTAAAAAGGGAGTAAACCTACCAAATACAGCAATATCACTTCCAGCATTGACTGAAAAAGATCTTAAAGATGCAGTTTTTGCTATTGAACAAAAAGTTGATTGGATTGCGCTTTCATTTGTTAGAGATGCAGATGATTTAGAATTGTTACAGGATTTAATAAGTAAGCATTCAGCATATAAAATACCGATTATAGCAAAAATAGAAAAGCCAGAAGCGGTAAAAAACATAGATAGAATAATTGGTTTTTGCGATGGATTAATGGTTGCGAGAGGAGATTTAGGTGTTGAAATTCCGGCCGAAGAAGTGCCATTAATTCAGAAACAATTAGTACTAAGAGCTAAAAAAGCAAGAATTCCAGTAATTATAGCTACCCAAATGATGGAGACTATGATTACAAGTTTAACGCCAACTAGAGCAGAGGTTAATGATGTTGCCAATTCTGTAATGGATGGGGCCGATGCTGTTATGTTATCTGGGGAAACATCTGTAGGAAAATACCCGGTAGAAGTTATTGAAACGATGACAAGAATTATTAATAGTGTTGAAAATTCACCATTAATTACAGTTCCTGAACTTCCGCCACATGTTAAAACAGCACGTTATATTACGAAATCTATTTGTTATCATGCAGCTCATATGGCTGATGAAATTGATGCGAAAGCAATTTGTACTTTAACAAATTCAGGATATACTGCATTTCAAATTTCCGCGTGGAGACCGAATGCACATATTTTAGCATTTACTTCTAATAAAAACATCCTTTCTCGATTGAGTTTATTATGGGGAGTTAAAGGAATTTATTATGATAAGTTTGTAAGTACGGATGATACTGTAGAGGATGTAAATCAAATTGCACACGACCGTGGATTTGTAGAAAAAGGAGATTACTTAATCAATTTAGCTGCCATGCCTATTGTTAAAAAGGGTATGGTGAATACTTTAAGAGTTTCTGTGATAGAATAATTTTAAATACATGGTAGAAACGCTGGTGTCCTCTGATTGGTTAATGGGTAATATATCCGATCCTGATTTAATAATTCTTGATGCAAGTCAGAAGGAAAATAAAGCAGGATTTAAAACTAATTTAGATACTATTCAAATAGCTAATGCTAGGAAGTTTGATATTAAAAATAATTTCAGTGATACAAGCAGTTGTTATACAAATACACTTTTAAGTCCAGAAGCATTTGAAATAGAATGCAAGAATTTAGGGATAAATAAAACAAGTAAATTGGTTGTTTATGACAATTTAGGAGTCTATTCTAGTCCAAGAGTCTGGTGGATGTTTAAGGTGATGGGATTCGATAATATTTCAGTTCTTGATGGGGGTCTTCCTGACTGGGTTGTGCAAGGGGGGGCAACAGAATCTTGTAGAAAACATCAATTTTTGAAAGGCTCATTCGCGACAGACTTTCAGGAAGGACAAGTAAGGGATTTTGAATTCATAAAGAAAAACTTAAAAAGTCAAAGAGCATTAGTAATTGATGCACGTTCGGCAGATAGGTTTAACGGACTTATTCCTGAGTCTAGAAAAGGACTGAGAAGGGGGAATATTCCTAATTCAATAAACATTCCTTTTCAAGACGTATTAGAAAATGGGAAGTTCAAATCAAAAAAAGAGTTATTGACCTTGTTTAATAGTTTTGAGGTTAAAAATATATCATTAGTTTTTAGTTGTGGTTCGGGATTAACAGCTTGTATCGTTTTACTTGCTAGTGAATTAGTGTTAGAAAATAAAAAAGCAATTTACGACGGTTCTTGGACAGAGTGGGCTCAATTAGTGTCTTGAACAAGCTATTTAAAGTAAATTATTCTTATCTATTAACTTAATTAATTCAGCTTTTAAGTTTTTACTTAGTGAAACTTTTGCTCCGTTATTCATGAGCAATAGATTTCCGTCAATGCCATCAATTTTTGTAAGGTTGACAATAAATGACTTTTGGCACCTGAAAAATTTAGAAGAAGGTAATATTTCAGCTAGTGCGGTTAAACTCATTAAAGACATGATCATTTTATCTTTTAGATGAAATTTCACATATTTTTGCATGCTTTCAACATAAATAAGTTCATTGAAAGAAATTTTGAGGGCTTTATAATCTGATTTTACAAAAATGTATTCTTCTTTAACAGTATTGTTTTTAACTATTACAGCACTATCGGTGTCTTTTAAAAGAGAGAGTACTTTTCCAATAGCTTTGAAAAAACGGTCAAATCGTATTGGTTTTAATAAATAATCAATAACGTTTAATTCGTAGCTTTCTAAAGCATATTCAGAATACGCCGTTGTTAAAATGGTTAGCGGTGGGTTGCCTAATGATTTTAAAAAGCCAATACCAGTGATGTCAGGCATTTCAATATCCAAAAACATAATGTCAATTATGGTGTTGTTAATCACGCTCATAGCTTCCATTGCCGTATGGCATTTGGCAACAATATAAACGTTAGGGATTTTTGCTAAGTGCGCTTCTATTAATTCTTACGCAAGCGTTTCATCGTCAACTATAATGCAATTGTAGGTTTTCAATTGTTATAAATTAATAGTTAGTGTTAGTTTAAAGATACCATTATTATTTTCAATATTCAACTGATGATTATCTGGGTAGTAGTGTTGTAATTGTTGTCCTATATTTTGTAAACCAACTCCTTTTTGGTTGCTTATTTGTTGATGAGAATTGGTAGCTTCAAAGGTTACTATATCTTTTTCAACATTTAAGTCAATCGATATATGTGCATTGTCATTATAAACTACATCACTATGTTTAAAACAGTTTTCAATAATGTTAATCAAAATTAATGGAGCTAATTTATGCTTAGCCAATACTCCTTTTGTAGTTATTGAAATGTTTTTTGCTGCTTTTAATTTTTTCATTAATTGCAAATCAACATAGTTATTTAGAAGAGTTACTTCTCGTTCTAAAGGCACAAATTTACTTTTCCCTTCATAAATAATATACCGTAAAATATCCGATAATTTTTCAATCATTAACGGAGCATTATCATGTTTAGCCAGACTTAATGAATAAATATTATTCAATGAGTTGAATAAAAAATGTGGACTCACTTGCGATTTAAGCATAAGTAATTCCGCTTGTAGTTTTTCATTTTGTAATGACAATCGTTGTTTATGTTCTTGTTGAAAAAGTGTGAAATACCAATGCAAATATGATATAACAACAAAAAGAATATAGTTCAACGAAAAGGAAAAAAAGTTCCTCACATCATCTTCACTTATTAAATAATGGCCTAATTCTGAATAGTAAAAAGGAACCGAAATGAAAATTAGGAGACCTAAAAGCCCCAATCCATATGTTAATTTCCCTTTTGTCTCTAGTAATTTAGGGATAAGTACATATAAATTGATGTAAAAAATAAAAGCATAAATAGTACACTCAATTAAAGTAAAAGAGATTGCTTCTGCTAGTTTGTATTCAGTTTCTAAGTAATCAAGTACAAAGAAGAATATAAATACCCAAAAGAGGACGTGGTAAATTGATTTAACCTTTATCATTTAGAATCGTATTGTACTCAAAAATATTGATTTTATCTTTTAAATATAAGCAATAGGATTGAAAAGCGCTTTTTTGGGAACACAGTGCTAGTTTTTAGCTACAGGCTAAAAACTAGTTTTTTAACCCTAAAATAATGGCTTTGGTGGAAAATTGTTTTTCAAGTTATACAACGTATATACTTTAGCGGCATATTAATAAAATTCAATTGTTATGAAAAACATTTTAATACTTACTGTAATGCTGACAATGCTAATGTCATCAAATGCTCAAATTGCCGATACCATTATTAAAAGCGCAAAAATATATACTGCTGATGCTTCAGATACATTTGTTCAAGCTTTAGCAATTAAAGATGGACTTATAATTTATACCGGTACTGATGCCGGGGTTAATGTTTATTTAGGAGCAGGAACTACTGTTAAAGATGCTGGAGGGAGGTTAATACTTCCAGGAATGCATGATGTACATATGCATCCGTTAGAAGCAAGTTCTACTAATGGGTCGAGTTGTAGTTTGAGTAGTGCTGAAACAAATCCCGAAAATTACAAAGCTATTATACAAGCATGTGGGAGTACTCCTAATGCTAACGGTTGGGTTTTAGGATGGGGACATTCAATATATACGCTATTAAATGCTACAAGAGCTCCTCGTTTGATACTAGATGAGGTATACCCAACTACTCCAGCGTTATTTATGGAAGAAACCTCTCATTCTATGTGGATAAATACTGCAGGATTAAATGTTTTGGGAATTACGGATAGTACTCCAGATCCAGTTGGAGGGCATATTGTAAAATCTAAATGGGGGACCGTTACTGATGTAGATGGAATTTTATTGGATAATGCAGGTGATGTAGCAATAAGTGTGGCCTTAGTAACTAACGGAACGCTACAAACGAATAACTATGAAGGCTTGGTATATTACGGATTACCATTGTTAGCTAAAAATGGAATTACTTCTATTTGTGAAGGTCGTACCTATTGGAAACAAAATTATATTCAAACTTGGCAACAAATTAAAGCGAATAATTTATTGACTTGTAGGGTTGCTTTAGCACCTTGGATTTATCCAGATGATAATGATGCAACTCAAATACCAGCTATTGAAGCATTGTATGATGCTGGAGATGATATGCTAAAAATACGTCAGATTAAATTATATTCAGATGGGATCTTAATCAATGCAACAGCAGCAATGCACGATGATTACGAAGCCGGGATATTGACTACTCTAGGGTTTCCATTTTCAAAAGGATTAAATTATATAGATGCTTCAAGGATGACAAACCTAATAACGGCTTTAGAAACTAAAGGGTTCGACTTTCATATTCATGCAATTGGTGATAGAGGAATTACAGAAAGCTTAGATGCTATTGCTACAGCAAGAGCAACAAATGGAGATATTGGTGCACGACATAGAGTTACGCATTTAGAAGTTGTAAAAACTACAGATTACCTAAGGTTTTCAAGTTTAAATGTTACTGTTGATATGCAAGTAACAGGAGATTTTACCAATCCAAATCATTGGCATGATAATGATAATTTTATAGGAGTAACACGATCTGATAATTTAGTACCCGTAAAATCTATTTATGATGCAGGAGCTAAAGTTACTTTAAGTAGTGATTGGGATGTAAGTAGTGCTAGTCCTTTTGTGGGAATTCAAAATTCATTAACAAGAGCCCCTCAAAATTTGCCAAATGTAGCTACAGCAGTAAAAGCATATACAATTAACGGAGCTTATGTTATGCGTCAGGAAGATAAAACAGGAAGCTTAGAAGTAGGTAAATATGCTGATTTAATTATGGTTGATAGGGATATTTTCACCATCCCAAATACGCAAATTGGAGCCACTAAAGTAGTGTTTACATGGTTGGCAGGAAATCAAGTATACCAAGACGCTGTTTTAGGCACAGCAGAAAACATGCAAAATAGCACTAAGTTTGAAGTATACCCAACTGTCGCGCATGAAGAGGTATATGTATATTTTACTGGAGAGAAAGCTACAGATTCTTCAATTGATATTTATGATTTTAGCGGAAAAAGAATCAGCAAACAAAAGGCAGATCCTGATTCATTCACCAATAATGAAATAAAAATAGATGTATCGGGCTTTTCAGAAGGAATATATATACTGAAATTTTCAAATGGAATTGATCAAACAAAGTCTAAAAAGTTCATAATTAGTAAATAGGTTAATAATAGTTTTTTTAGGTTTAAAAGGCTCTGGTTTAAAAATTGGAGCTTTTTAAGTTTTATCCGTTTTGGGAATCTACTATAAAAATATTACTTTGTAAAATATATTTTGTCTACATTAAAAATGGAGTTTCCAAATACAGCAACAGGAGCTTGAACTACGGTTAAGACCAAAGAAGTTTCATTTAAACTATCAATTTTAAACATATATCTTTCAGTTTTTAATTCAAAAGCAGCATAGTCATAAATGACACTTTTTACATTATCTCCTTCATATTCGGCGCTTTTAATAGCATATTTCCAATGGTAAAAATTTATCGACTCATTTTTTCTAGTGATTAGCTCGGTACCTTTTAAAACAGGGGCTGAGGTTATCAGCTTGGTGACTTTTAATTGCTCTGTTGCCTTGTCAAAGTTCAAAGTCAAATCAATCTTATCGGAAAAAGCAGGTTCCATTTTCACAAGTTTCCAGTTAGTATTATAGAGTAAATGATTTTCCGAAATTTCTATTTGTTCAGTAGTTGTTATGATTTCTTCTTGTGAATATCCTTTCAGGTTAATAACTAATATGGTAATTAGGATGATAAAACTTCTATATTTTAATTTCATAATGAATAAGTATTTAACGCTCTCTAAAATACAGAATAACGAGTAATAAAAAAAATATATGATTAGAGATTGAAGTGTTAAAATAGTTTTTTGACCTTAAACATGTGGAGATTCCACATATTGATTTAGAACTCGAATTTTAATTGAACTGAAACACTTTTTTGAATTTTTTCGGTTTCTTTTTTAGCAACGTTATTTAAGTTTCCAAGAGAAATTCCTAACAATCGTACGGAGTTTTTCGGTTTTTCTTGAAACAATAATTTTTTAGCAGTTTCTAGAATTAAATGTTTGTCCGAAATGAAATATTGTATTGTTTTGCTTCTTGTTTGTTGTGTAAAATCGCTATACTTTATTTTTAAAGTGATTGTTTTTCCAGAAATTTTACTGCGCTTTAAGCGCTTTTCTAATTCTTCAGCAATATGCTCTAGTTTTTCAAGCATATATATTTCGGAGGTAATATTGTCGAAAAATGTTCGTTCTGCTGCGATAGATTTTTGTATTCTATTGGGTTTTACTTCACTTAAATGAATCCCTCTAACTACATTGTAATAATAGGCGCCTGATTTTCCAAAATGAGTAGTTAAATATTCAACGGTTTTGTGTTTTAAATCATGCCCTTCAAAAATTCCTAGTTGGTACATTTTTTCAGCGGTAACTTTTCCTACACCATAAAATTTACGAATGTCCAACCCTTCTAAAAAAGGAATAACTTCTTCTGGGTTTACAGTTTTTTGCCCGTTAGGTTTATTGTAATCACTGGCAACTTTTGCAATAAATTTATTAATTGATATTCCTGCAGATGCCGTTAAACCCGTTTTTTGAAAAATACGTTCTCTAATTTCTTCGGCGAGTAAAGAAGCGCTTAAAACTCCTTTCTTATTTTCGGTAACATCCAAATAAGCTTCGTCTAGTGATAGGGGTTCTACTAAGTCAGTATACTCATAAAAAATTTTTCGTATTTGCTTGGAAATTTCTTTATATCGGTCAAACCTAGGTTTTACAAAAATGAGTTCTGGACAGCGTTTTCTTGCTACTGTGCCACTAATAGCACTTCGTACGCCAAATACTCTTGCTTCATAGCTTGCAGCGCTTACAACTCCTCTTTTTCCTCCGCCTCCTACAGCGACAGGTTTTCCTTTTAACTCAGGATTATCCAGTTGTTCTACAGAGGCATAAAATGCATCCATATCTACATGAATAATTTTTCTAAGCGGGAAATTAAAAGGCATTTTTTAAATTAAATAATTGAAGTATTAAAAGATAGAATACCTTTTCTCAAAAATACAACATTAAAATTTCGTTTAATCATTCAATTTTTCAATCTTTGAATTAAAACAGAATGAACTTTTTAAAGACACTCCTTTTTTTGCTAATGCTATTGTTTATTTGGTCGGCTATAAAACCGTTTGAATACTTTACTTGGTTTTTAGAAGTATTACCAGTAATTATTGGTGTTTTGGTTTTACTCTTCACGTATAAAAATTTTCGGTTTACAAAGTTGATTTACGTTTTGATATTTGTTCATTGCGTGATTTTGGTTATCGGTGGGCATTATACCTATGCAGAGGTGCCGTTATTTGATTGGATTCAAGAGGTGTTTCATCAATCAAGAAATAATTATGATAAAGTAGGGCATTTTGCACAAGGGTTTGTTCCAGCAATGATTGCGAGAGAGTTATTACTTCGTAAAAATGTTATTAACGGAAAAACCTGGTTGAATTTTATTGTGGTGTGTATTGCCATGGCAATTAGTGTTACCTATGAATTTATTGAATGGGGTGTTTCATTGGCTACGGGTGATGGTGGCTATTCTTTTTTGGGAACTCAAGGCTATGTTTGGGACACTCAATCAGACATGTTGTATGCTACTTTTGGGGCCATTATTGCGCTATTGATGTTGAGTAAAAGTCATGATAATCAATTGATTAATGAGTAGATTTCCTTTTTATAGAAGATAAATATGATAGAAATAGAGCGTAAGTTTTTAGTGGCTTCAGATGAGTACAAAGTAAGATCTTATAAAAGCACCCGTATAACACAAGGGTTTTTGAGTACAGATCCTGAGCGCACAGTTCGTGTACGTATAAAAGGTAATCAAGGGTTTTTAACTATTAAAGGGAAGTCGAATACTAGTGGAACTTCTCGTTTTGAATGGGAAAAAGAAATTGATTTAGAAGAGGCAGAAGGGTTATTGAAATTGTGCCGAAAAGGAATTATTGATAAAGTTAGATATGAAGTAAAAAGTAATGCTCATATTTATGAAATAGATGAGTTTTTTGGAAGTAATGAAGGATTAGTTATTGCCGAAATTGAATTGAATTCAGAAAATGAAGCCTTTGAAAAACCAAACTGGTTAGGAGTTGAGGTTACCGGAGAAAACAAATATTACAATTCACAATTGAGTATAAGCCCTTTTTGTGAGTGGTAACAGTTATAGTTTTTTAATTACATTAGTTACAATACCCCAGATGATAAAATTATTTTCTGAAGTAATTTGTATAGGTTGGTAATCAGGGTTTTCAGGTTGTAACCAAACAGCATCATTTTCTACACGCAATCGTTTTACTGTAAACTCACCATCTAAAAAACACACTGCAATTTTATTATTTGTAGGCGCAATACTTCTATCAATAACCAATAAATCATTGTCGTCTAAACCTGCGCCAATCATTGATTGCCCACTTACACGTGCAAAAAAAGTAGCTTCTTTGTTTTTAATTAATTCCCTATCTAATGAAATGCGTTCTTGTTTGAAATCATCAGCAGGAGAAGGGAAACCACATGATATTCCAGTATCGAAAAAAAATGCGCCTTCACTCTCTTGAGTATCAGGTGTGAAAAATGTAAGTGCTTCGGTTATCATCGTATAAAGGTACTTCTTTTAATTTAATTAGAATGAGGTCTGTTTTAAACAAAAAATAGCTTCACCATTTACCCTTTCGCCAAGGAGAGGAAGCTAGCACTTATTTTATAATAAGAATTTCATTAAACTGGGTAGTGTAGTGTTTTGACAAATGCTCTTGGCGCATTTTCCAAGTTTTATCTAAGTCTTGATTAGCTAGTTTTAGTTTATGATCACCGTACTTTTTATTAAGGTCATCAATAGCTTTCATTAAAGGCTGGTGCTTTGGATTTTCACTAGTAAACATATCTAGTTGATGATTTTCAGCGGGAACTAGCCCTGTTACTATTACGCCAGCTCGTTTGTATTTGATGTCTTTTTTGTAAAGTGTTTCAATAGCTTTAGTCGCATACTTGACGATAGTAAGTGAAGAATTAGTGCAATGGGGTAAAATTACGGTAATGCTATTTTTATAGGGTTGTGCATTTTTTTCAAACCTACTGCCTTGTAATAAAACTATAAGCATATTGCAATTAGAGTTCTGTTTTCTTAATTTTTCAGCACAGCTATTGGCAAATGTGGCAACTCGTTCTTTAATGTCATTAATATCGGTATAGGTATTCTCAAAACTACGTGTTGTAGCGATGGTTTTTTTTATAGGATGATCATCTTCTAAAGCTAAAGTTACAATTCCTTCTAAGTCTTTTTTTAAATGGAGTTCAGTGATAGAAAAACTACTTTTTACCCAAGCGTCAGAAAGTTGTGTGAAATCATAGGCTGTATGTACGTTTTGTTGTGTTAATCGTTTTTCTAACTGACTACCAATACCCCAAACATCCTTTATTTTAGTCCATTTAAGAGCTTTTATTCTTTTCTCATCTGAATCAATTACAAAGATGCCCTCGGTTTCTTTTGGGAATTTTCGAGCTATCTTATTAGCTACTTTGGTGAGAGCTTTAGTTGGAGCTATTCCTACGCAGGTAGGTAGACCAGTCCATTGTAGAATACGATTACGCATTTCATGTCCGAGTGTATTCAAATTACTGTTTTCAATAATATTTAGTTCTAGAAAAGCTTCATCAATACTATATATTTCTACATCAGGAGAGAATTGTTTTAAAATACTCATGACTCTACTACTCATATCCCCATAAAGCGGATAGTTAGATGAAAATACCTGAATATTATGTTCTTTAAAAAACTGTTTGTACTTAAATGCTGGAGCTCCCATAGGGAGGCCTAATTTTTTAGCTTCGTCACTACGCGCAATAACACAACCATCATTATTGGATAAAATAGCAATGGGAGTATTCCTGAATTTCGGTTGAAAAACACGTTCACAGGAAGCGTAAAAATTATTGCAATCTACAAGTGCAAACATATTTAAAGGTACGATTAAAACGACTTAAATAAGCCTTAATTGAAGTAGTTATGTTTAAGTTGAGTTTGTATTTAAAACTTAAGATTCATACTGACTTTAAAGTTCCTTCCTGAGGAACTTATTCCTGAAGCAAATTCCTTGTAATGAACATCAAAAATATTATCTAACCCTAATTGTAACTTAAGTGTTTTGTTTACTTGAAAGCCAAATGCTGCATTAAGGATATTCCATGATGGTGTTCCTATATAATACTCATCATCAGCTATGGTTGTGTCAGGATCAATAAGTGGACTCTGACTTAAGTTATCCTCTCCTCCAGGGCTATATTCATCTGCGTTCTTTTTTGCAGTATACTTCCAGTTTAATCCTGCGTCAATTTTGCTTTTCTGATAAGCAATTCCAATACTACTAAACAACGGTGATATTGAAGGTAAATAGCTGTCGGTATCGTTTGTTTTTCCTTTAGTGTAAGTAATGTTTCCTTTAAGTGTGATGTTTTTTATTGGGGTAAAACTAGCGTCTAATGTCCCTCCAAAAATATAAGCAGTGCCTCCATTTACATTTGCAATTGTAGTTACTTCTTCTCCGTCGTACATAACAGTGTTTATGTCAGTAGTAGAGTTGTCGTTTGCTACAACAAAATTTGTTCTCGAAATATACTTATCCAATAATGTGTAAAAACCATTAACAGAAACTTGATTGCGTTTGTTTTTAAAGAACTTCGTAATACCTAACTCACCATTATAGGCATATTCCGGTCTAAGGTTTACGTTAGGGACAGTAAGTAGTCCGCTTTTTTCACGAATTTTACCTACATCATCAATATTTGGTGATCGAAAACCAGAAGAAACAACTGCATTAAAGCGAGTCAATTTTGAAGGTCTGAATGTTAATCCGATATTTGCTGTAAATGAGGAGTTGTCAAGTGCTAGTTTTGTTTCTGGTAATACTACGTAGGTTTGGTCAATAAACGTTGCTTTTAATTTTGTGTAGGTGTATCGTCCACCAGTGTTTAAGGTCATTTTGGTATTGACATCTTGCCTGTAGTTTAGGTATCCAGCAAGAGTAGTGTAGGTGCTTCCTCCGTCAGGGTATCTTGATTGAACTATAGTGTTTCCACTCACTCCTGTAATTTGATTTCCGCTTACTGACAATAGCTCGCCATACGAATTTGAATTTACATCATTATGGGTAAATTCAGCACCATAGGATAGGTCTCTATTTTTTGATAAAGAGACTTTAAAATCGGTATTTAAACTGAATACATCAACACTCTCTTCTTGATGTGTGCGTTCTAGTTTTCCGTACTTTCTTTTAATGCGTGATTCTTTCACATTTTGGTAAGCAGCTGTTACTGTACCAGAGTTTAGCCATTTGTAGTTTGGGCTGAATTGATATTGTGGCGAAAAGAAAAGTCTTTTTTGTGGACCATAGTACCATTCAGCAAATTTTAAAGAGCCACTTTTTAATTCAGTAAGTTTATCAAAACGAGGAATGTTAGTAGATTCTGATAATTGAAAGTTTAAAATTAGATTGCTAGTATCGGTTGTTTCAATGTTGATTTTCTGTAGGATATCAAACTGATTGTAACCGCTGTTTTTTTGAATATGCGGTTTATCATTGATTATAGGAGTATCGTTAAATACTTGATTGTTATTATCAGAATAGTAAGGGACTAATCCCCATTGGTCATAACCATGAGTTCTGTTTTTCCCCATTTTAAGATCTCCAAAACTAGCAACAGAAAAAGCGGTATAGGATGCCCACTTTTTTAAACTAAATTCTCCGCTGAAACTTTGAGTAAATTCGGTATTAGCAGATGAGTAACGGGTATTAGAGCTTCCTGAAAATATAGTATTGTTATTTATTTTAGGTGTTCTGGTATAAAAATGAACGATTCCTCCTAGCGCATCACTACCATAAATAACAGATGAAGGGCCAAAAATGACTTCCGTTCTGTCTAAGGACTGTGGGTCAACCGTTATAGCGTTTTGTAAATGACCAGAACGGTAAATAGCATTATTCATTCTAACATTGTCCATTACCAACAACACTCTATTCGCCTCAAAACCTCTTATTACAGGACTTCCTCCGCCCCCTTGAGATTTTTGAACTCTTAATCCCGGAGTGGCAGCTAGTAAATCGGCAGTAGTTTGTGGAGCAAGTAGTTGAATGTCTTTTTTTGTTAAAACCTCTATTTTTTCAGCAACTCTTGATTTTTTAACCTTTGATTTTGATACGGATAAGGTTACCTCAGACAATTCATCAGATTCATTTTCAAGATAAACAATTGCTTTAATTTTTGATTTTAAAATTGAAATGTCTCTATAGCTAATATGTGAAAAATAGACAATTTCTTGATCATTAAAATTGTTAATTAAAGCTTTTCCATCAAGGTCAGATACGGTGCTTTTAGAGGTGTCTTTATTATAAATAGCTACGTTAGTGATAAGTTCATCAGTATCAATGTCCTTAAAAGTTATTTCTTGAGCATAACTGATACTGATGAGAAAGAGTAATATATAGGGAAGTAAATTTTTCATTTTAGTTGAAAATATCGTGTAGTATTTTTAAAGATTTTGGCTTTTTAAAAGCGCCCAAATGTACACTAAAATAGTGTAAGATTTCACTTAAAATATCTTGTCGTATTTGAGCGTTTATTTTAATAGTATTTAAGTCGTCAAAATGTATGCCTAATAAGTTTTTTAAAACATAAATTTTTTGATTATCCATATCATGTCTGAAAAAATTTAAATGTAAGGTGTTTGGGTCAGGGTGAATGCCTAGGTATTGTGATAGTTTTAAAAGAAATGCTAAGTGGAAATTTGCATTAAAGTCATTTAAATCATACCAAAGTAAAGAGGCCTCTAAAAAATGGTATAATTCGGTGTTTTTTTCTTCTTCTTTTAAAACATTTTGCAGTACTTCAGCCATAAATATTGATACGGAACTTTTGTAAACATTGGTGTGTAGGCTGGTATATGTATGATGTAGTTTTACTTCAGTTATTTTATGTAAAGATTGATTTGGTTTGTAATTGGTTTGAATTTCCAATTGCGTTAATAATTGAAAGTAGGCTGAGTTTAATTTTCCTTTTTTTGCTTTAAAAATATGATGTAAAATATAGGATTGCACACCTAATTCTCTTGTATAACAAGAGACAATTAATGAGCTGTCTTTATACTTTAAGGCCGATAATACAATTGCATTTGTGTTAAGTAGCATTATATTGTTTTGTGTTTGAAATCAATGATCTCGAAGTAGGTCAAGGTATGAGTTTAACTATACTATTTTTCAGCCGAAGAGCATTCCGATAGCTATCAAGATGGGAAATTAAATCCGCTGGTGGAATTCTAATAGAAAAAGTATTACCTAACAATCATTATTTTTTCAATAGTAGTTTCTTCTCCGTCTTTAGTTGTTACCATAACAATGTAAACTCCAGAGGCTACTTTATGTTTTCCAAATGCGGTTTGATTCCATTCGTAAGTACCTCCGATAACGGTGTTTTCATCTACTAAATTACCGGAAATATCTGTAATTTTTATGTTTGCGCCATCTACTAAGCCTTTAATAATAATATTTCCATTATAGTTTGGTCTAACAGGGTTTGGTTGTATAACTACGTTTTCTAAATCAGTAGCGCTAGTTGTGGGGTTTGTATTAAAAGAAACCATCCCTTTTTCTGTGGCGAAATAAATTTTACTAGAAGCATGATCAATAGCCATATCGGTAATTCCATTTGAAGGAAGAGGGGAGTTGTCTTTTGTAAAATGGTAAATAGTGTTTTGACCATCAGATGAAAAAAGAAACACACCTGCATCAAATGTAGAAACCCACTTGTTGTTTGATCCGTCAACTTTTATATCGGTTATAAGTTGTCCGAACATTAATTCTTTAGGAATGCCTTCTTCTAGAATGATAATCGATTCTGCTTGAGGATTAGCAGTTGAGAAAAATCCAGCGGTATTATACAAAACACGTAAGCCTTGTTTGGTTCCAATCCATAAATTATTATCATGATCAATAGCCAAAGCTTTTACTACCCTTGAGGGTAAGTTTCCGTTTATTGCATTAATATTTTTAACAATTGTGGAGCCGTTATTATCTGAAACTCCAATAACACCATTTAGTCTAGAGCCAACCCATTTCACATTGTTTTCATCAATTTCAATATCACCAAGGCTATTTTCATCAGTTGCTGGGTTGGAAATAACGGCATTCAGGCTAATTCCACTCCAAATGTTGTTGTTAACATCATAACACCTTAATCCATTATCAAGTTTGACT
The DNA here is from genome assembly GCA_002733415.1 of Kordia sp. Taxonomy (GTDB): domain Bacteria; phylum Bacteroidota; class Bacteroidia; order Flavobacteriales; family Flavobacteriaceae. The sequence continues at coordinate 62,137 of NVVR01000001.1, forward strand.
GTTGTAAACCAAAGTTTACCATTTTTATCAAATGTAGACTTTCCAGTTCTGATAGTTAATCCAGAAAGCTCCAACCCATTATTTGTATTAGTTTCATCAAATAGTGTCGTAGGAACATTATTGTTAACTTCTAATAGCCCAGAAAAAAAAGAGCTTATAAAAACCTGATTTTGATTGAATGGGTTTATAGAGACATTTATTAAGTTTTCAGCTGTTAGTACACTACTATAGGGTGTGTTTATCCAGTTGTCATTTTTATTATGACTAAATCCTTTGCGGACTAAAGGGTATGGGTTTCCAGATTCGGAATGTGTACCATATACAACCCAGATTTCATTGTTGGCTGCAGTAATAGAGAAAGCATTGTTTTCAGTAGGTCCATTAGGTTTTATTTGTTGGTTTAAACTTCCGTCTGATATATTGAAACTTAATATTCCGTTGCTTTTAGTTCCTACAAAAATGTAATTGTTGCCAATTGTAGAAACTGTAAAATCAGAACCATATTCTAGTTGGTTATTAATGGTAAGGATGTTGTTGAAAGGAGTGTCATAGATGTAAACGTCATTTGCTGTAGTGATAATCATTTTATTGTCACTAACTCTTTGATCTAGAACTTCTGAGAATGTAAACAATGAAGGGTTAAATGTTGCTCCATTGAATTCATATATTTTATTAGTTGAATCAATTGCGTAAATTGTATCGTTGAAAGTAGTTAGATTCTTCCAGTTGGTAGTTGCTGTAGGGATTGTTTCCCATAACGCAAAATCTATAATATTAGGATTGGCATGCAGGGCTCTTTTTATTCCTTCTGTGGTTGCGGCATATATGTATTGATCTTTTACGGTTGTTTGTTTTACAGAAATTTGCCCGCCAGTATTTCCGATGAAATAACTGTCTTCAAATTCTAAGTTGTCCAAGCTATAGGTGCTAATTCCAAAATCGCATGATAAGTATACTAATCCGTTAAATTCATAAATATGGTTTATTCTTTTTACATTGGGTGGGATACTCGGTTTATTTAAAATATCTACCAAAGTAATTACGTTATCAGGAGTAACAATTTCAACTAATCCATTTTCATACCCAATAACGGAAGTGTCATATATTTCACTAAAGTAATAGTAAGATATTGTTTCACCTGTTAACCCATGTATTGTTGAGGTGTTACTAGTCTCTTGTGTGGTTGGATTATATTTAAAAATTGCATTTTCGGCAGATGCTAATATGTTGTTCTGATCATGTGCTATACCTGTAATGTTCAAGTATGAGTAATGCCCTTCCCATTGCCCAGAATAATCTTGTGCAAAAATTAGAGTGCTAAAAAAGAGAGATAGGTATAGAAGCTTAAAGTTCATCTGATAGGTTTTATAAAAACAATAGTTCAAATATATTCATTTTAACGTGAAGTAGAACGAAATCTTATGTATGTTCATAAAAAAAGCCTTCATAAAGAAGGCTTTTTTTAAATATTTCAAAAAGGTTTTTAAACGATACCTTGTGCCATCATTGCATCAGCAACTTTAACAAAACCTGCTACGTTGGCTCCTTTAACATAATCGATATATCCATCTTCTTGCGTACCATATTTCACGCAAGATTCGTGAATATCTTTCATGATATTTTTTAATTTAGCATCAACTTCTTCTCTAGTCCAGTTAAAACGTAAAGAATTTTGTGACATTTCTAATCCAGAAGTAGCAACACCACCAGCGTTACTTGCTTTACCAGGTGCAAATAATATTTTAGCTTTTTGTAAAACTTCTATTGCTTCTGGTGTAGTAGGCATGTTAGCTCCTTCAGCAACACAAATACATCCGTTAGCAACTAATGTTTTAGCTTCTTCGCCGTTTAATTCGTTTTGAGTAGCACATGGTAGAGCTACGTCACATTTAACTGACCAAGGTCTTTCTCCTTTGAAAAATTTAGCAGAAGGGTACTTTTCAACATATTCGTTGATTCTTCCACGTTTTTCGTTTTTCAATTCCATTACAAAAGCTAATTTGTCAGCATCAATTCCGTCGGCATCATAAATGTACCCTGAAGAGTCAGATAACGTAACAACTTTACCTCCTAATTCAGTAACTTTCTCTGTAGCGTATTGAGCAACATTTCCAGCGCCTGAAATAGCAACGACTTTACCTTCAAAAGAATCTCCTCTTGTAGCTAGCATACTTTGTGCAAAGTATACATCACCATAACCTGTAGCTTCAGGTCTAATTAACGAACCTCCAAAAGACATTCCTTTACCAGTTAATACACCAGTAAACTCATTACGTAATCTTTTGTATTGTCCGAACATGTATCCGATTTCTCTTCCTCCAACACCAATATCACCAGCGGGTATATCTGTATTAGGCCCGATATGTCTTGATAATTCTGTCATGAAGCTTTGACAAAAACGCATTACTTCAGCATCAGTTTTTCCTTTAGGATTGAAATCAGCTCCTCCTTTTCCACCACCCATAGGTAATGTCGTTAAACTGTTTTTGAAAACTTGCTCAAAAGCCAAGAACTTCAAAATGCTTAAGTTTACTGATGGATGAAAACGCAATCCTCCTTTGTAAGGTCCAATTGCTGAGTTCATTTCAATTCTATATCCTTTATTTAGTTGTACTTCTCCACTATCATCTACCCAAGGTACACGGAATAACAACACTCTTTCAGGCTCTGTCATTCGTTCCAATAATTTTCCTTGGTCGTATTGAGGGTTTTTCTCAATAAAAGGAATTACTGTTTCTGCAACTTCAGTTACAGCTTGTATAAATTCTGGTTCGTTAGGATTTCTTTTTTCAACAATGTTGATAAAGTTTTTAATACTATCTTTCATTATAATATAATTAATTCTTAATGTAAAAAGATTTAAAAGTGCCGCAAATATACAGATATTCATATTAAGAAGAATATAATTAGATAATATTTAGTGCTTTTTTTAAACATAGTGGTATTTAATTTTTTTGTTAATACAGTTTTTATATATTTGTTTTTTAAAGTAATAAGATAAGGAACATGGTTAAAAAGAATCTTTTATTGTTAATGTTAATTGGTTTTTCAGTTCAAACTCTGATGGCACAATTAGGGTTTTCACACGAAATAGGGGCTATCACAGGTCCTGTAGCTTTTCAATCTGATTATGGAGTTAGAAAAGACTTTGAAACAAACGCAGGAAATACTGGGTTTGGAGTAGGAATAATCCACTATATTAACTTTGCTTATAGGGCAGATTGTAACTGTTATACAAAAGATTCGTTTTTTAATGATCATTTTAAACTGAGAAATGAAATTTCATACAATAAAACTGCATTAGAGCATTTTGGTGAATGGGTGGTTCCAAGTAAAAATTCAGCTACAGCAAGAAGATTAAGAGGAATGTCTGGTCAAGCGAATGTATTTGATTTAGGATCTCAATTAGAATATTTCCCGTATAGTATTCGTGATTTTTCAGCTGGAGGGTATACGTTTGCTCCATTTGTTAGTTTAGGAGCTCATTATAATAGCTTCTCTCCAAAAGCAGCACAAGACTTAAGTGAGTTGACTACAGCAGAGGTTGCTCAAACTGAGTTCGTTGATCCTAATAATCCAGCCACAGTTAACAATGTTATATTTTTAGAAGACTCTGCTACCAATGAAGGGTTTTCTTCTTGGTCTCTAGTATGGAGTATAGGTACACGTTATAAACTAACACCACTATCCGATTTAATGATTGACTTAAGATGGCAATATTATTTTACTGATTTTGCTGATGGTTTAGATCACAATGCACCATCTGATAAGTTTAACGACTGGAATGTTTGGTTGAACTTTGGATATGTATATTACTTAGATTAGTAGAAAAACGATATAGAAAATATAAATAAAGGCTCGATTAATATCGAGCCTTTATTTATTACTGGTATTTTACTTTACGTAAAACTCGTAGCACCTCTTTGTATTCTTGATATAATTCCTCTGAATGGTTTTTGAAATACCACTTCACACTGTTTAATTTTTGCTTAGCATCTTTAAATCCATTTAGCTTTAGTATCAAATAAGATGCAGGTAGATTTAAAACATCATTTTTTTCTTGCTCATTTAAAAGAGTGTCTTTATTTACTTTATCTAATAATATAGTATTGGAATTATAGATGTGAAACAAGGTTTTCTTATCATATAAAGGAGGAGTAAAAATAAGTTCAGAAGCTATTTTGTAGTTGCCATTATCGGAAAAGTGAATAATTTTTTTTTCCAGTGGAAAACGTTTTAAATCATTATGAATCCCTAATGTGATATATTCAGTAATGATAAAGGAGTTTTTATTGTAGTGTATGTCTACCTCGTCTAAGGCAGAATAAAATAACTTAACTTGCTCAGTGACCATTTCAATAGAAACTCTTGAGTAGTAAGTAGTGCTTTCAACTTCTTTTTTAATACCTGACCAACAGAGTACAAATTGCTCTTTGAATACTATGTACTCGGCTGTTCTGTTTTTGTGGTTTTTTGTAAAATCAAAGACAGCGTCTAAAGTGTGTTTAATGTTGTTTTTAGCGCTTTTTTCAATGTCAGCTACAATTTGTGAATTGGTGTCTTTTAGGTTGAAATCTGTAATCATTAAGGCTGAGTTACTGCCAATTCTCTTATAGGTGAAGTTTCTGTAGTATTTATAAATCGTTTTCCTAAAAGAGGATATACTAAGTGCTTCCTTGTGTTTTATGGTTACTAAGCCTATAACTTTGTTTTTTGCTAGTTTAGGAAAAGGAATGTTTTCATATAAAATAGAAGGAGGATTATGTAGATAAGCATTTATCAAATTTTGAATTTTGCTATCATCGAAAAAATCAACACCAGTGAGTACATTGTTTTCATCCTCAACACCAACTACAATATAAGAATTGTTGTATGGGTTTGCGTTTGTTAAGGCGCAAATATGTTTTAAAAATTTTCCTTTGCCTTCTTTTGAATGTAGGTTTAACTGACGTTTTTTGTCGTAAAAACTATTCTCATCATTATAAGTAAGCAATCGTTTTATAAGGAGTCGTTTATTAATCATTCAAATATGAGTGTCAACTATTGTTTTTTTACAGTTAAAATGCTAAGTTTTCTTAAAGTTATTCATTTTTAACCAATTTTTAACAAGGATATTGAAGTAAAATATTCAATTTGCACGTTTCAATTACGAATAGTATTTTCACAGGATTAAATTTTTAAATAAATGGAAGGACAAACTGCGATTATCGATATCAAATCGATTAACGAAAAAATAGAAAAAGAGAGTGCATTTGTAGATTTACTTGTTATGGAAATGAGTAAAGTCATCGTTGGGCAAAAGTACATGATAGAACGATTGTTAATTGGCTTATTAGGTCAAGGACATATTTTATTAGAAGGAGTTCCTGGATTAGCAAAAACCCTTGCAATAAATACATTGTCCAAAGCGGTAAAAGGAAGTTTTAGTAGAATTCAATTTACGCCAGATTTATTGCCAGCCGATGTTGTTGGAACAATGATATATAATATTAAGGAAAACGAATTTACAATAAAGAAAGGGCCTGTTTTTGCAAATTTTGTATTAGCAGATGAGATTAACCGTGCACCAGCAAAAGTACAATCAGCTTTATTGGAAGCGATGCAGGAAAAACAAGTTACTATCGGCGATACTACATTCATGTTAGATAGACCCTTTTTGGTCATGGCTACACAGAATCCAGTGGAACAAGAAGGAACATATCCATTGCCAGAAGCGCAAATGGATAGATTCATGCTTAAGGTGGTAATTGATTACCCTAAGTTAGAAGACGAACAACAAATCATGCGTGACAATCTTAGGGGGAGTTATGCTCAAGTAAACGAGGTGGTCTCGGTAGATCAAATTAAAAAAGCACAAGTAGCGGTTCGTGAAGTGTATATGGATGAGAAAATTGAAAAATATATTCTAGACATTATTTTTGCTACTCGTTATCCAGAAAAATATGGTTTAGCTGATTTAAAACCATTAATTAGTTTTGGAGCATCTCCTCGTGGAAGTATTAATTTAGCTATGGCGGCAAAATGTTATGCATTCATCAAGCGTAGAGGGTATGTAATTCCGGAAGATGTTCGTGCGATGGTAACTGATGTGTTGCGTCATAGAATAGGGCTTACTTATGAGGCTGAGGCAGAGAATATTACTTCAGAACAAATCATTACTAAAATTGTAAATCAAATAGAAGTGCCATAAGCCCCTTTTGATTCCCCAAAGGGGAAATTAGATGGGTTTGTAAAAAACAAGATAGCAATTAATAATAGTATTTTTATTCGAGAAATACCTCGAGAAACTTAATACCCAATGGTGGGGAAAGTCCTCCCTTCGGGAGGATTTAGGAGGGCTTATGGATACAAAAGAGTTACTAAAAAAAGTTCGTAAAATCGAGATTAAAACTCGGCGGTTAAGCGACCATGTTTTTGGAGGAGAATATCATTCTACCTTTAAAGGGCGTGGTATGACTTTTTCTGAAGTACGTAAATATCAATATGGCGATGATGTTCGGGCAATTGATTGGAATGTTACAGCACGTTGTAATGAGCCACATATTAAGGTTTTTGAGGAAGAAAGAGAGCTGACTATGATGTTAATGGTTGATGTTTCTGGGTCGAAGTTTTTTGGCACTCAAAATCAATTTAAGGATGAAATGGCTACAGAAATATCTGCAACATTGGCCTTTTCAGCAATGCAGAACAATGATAAAATTGGTTTGATATTATTTTCTGATGCAATAGAGTTGTTTATTCCTCCCAAAAAGGGACGTTCACACGTATTACGAATTATCAGAGAGTTGATAGAGTTTAAACCGAAAAGTAAGAAAACAGATATTGGAGCTGCTTTTAAATATTTATCAAGTGTAATGAAAAAGAAAGCCATAACATTTGTGCTATCGGATTTTGTTGCTGATGATTATGATCAAACACTCAAGATAGTTGGTAAAAAACACGATATAACGGGTATTAGAATTTATGATAAACAAGAAGAAACAATTCCTAATTTAGGATTGGTTCAGATGAAAGATGAAGAGACAGGTCAGGTACAAGTAATTAACACTGCTTCTAAAAAAGTGAGAACTAATTATGCTGCGTTTTATAAAGAAAAAGCTGCTTATTTTGAAGAATCATTTAAAAAAAGTGGCTCGGGAGCTTTGTGTACTCGTGTAGATGAGGATTACGTAAAAAAATTATTGGGCTATTTTAAAAATAGAGGATAAGAGAACAGTATTCAGTTGGCAGTGTTCAGTAAAAAGTAAAGTTGATAATGAATAAAAAATATTTAATAAAAGAGAAGAGGGAAGAGAGAAGAGAAAAAAGACAGTTGTTCTTTGTTCTTTGCTCTTTGTTCTTTGTTTTTTTTGCAAACGTATCTACCGCTCAACAAATAAAAGTAGCTATTGATACTGCTTCAATTCTAATTGGAGAAGAATTAAAACTGACATTATCAGTAGAAGTAGATACTATTGATTTAGTGGTTTTTCCAGAAGCGAAATCGTTAGGTTTGTTAGAAGTCATAGCATCTTATAAAATAGATACGCTTAGAAATAAATCGAAATATATTCTGAATAAAGAGTATGGATTAACACAATTTGATTCTGGTCATTATACCATTCCTCAGCAAAAAATAATCATTAATAGCAAGATATTTATTACAGATTCCTTATTGGTAGAAGTGAGAGATGTTGTTGTAGATACGAGCAAACAAAAACTATTTGACATAAAACCTGTCATTGAAATAGACAAGCCATCTGAGGAATTTCCAATGTGGATCGCTTATGTTGTAATTGGATTGTTGTTGTTAGGGATATTGTTATATTTTTTATTCTTTAGAAAAACAAAAGCAGAAAGAGAAGAAGAAAACAAATTAGCTCCTTTTGAAGAAGCAATACAACATTTAGCACAACTAGATAGCAAAGGACTATTAGCAGCTAATGAATACAAAAAATACTATTCTGAATTGACGGATGTATTGAAAAAATATTTAGATGAAAAGGTATATGACAATGCATTAGAAAGTACTTCTGATGAATTAATTGAGCAATTAGAGTTATTAAGAGATTCTGGAAAACTACCAATATCTAAAGAAGCGATAGCAGAACTGAATGTTGTATTAAAAACTTCAGATTTGGTAAAGTTTGCTAAGTCACAACCAGATGAAGGGACGGCAAGAGTAGATAGAAATACGATTGAAAAAATGCTTCATGAAACAAAACAAGCAATTCCAGAACCAACTGAAGAGGACTTGTTACTGAATGAGCAATATAGAATAGCACAAGAACGTAAAAAGAAACGTAAAAAGTTTATCTACGCTTCAGTTACAGGTGTAGCATTGATTATACTTACTGTAATAGGCTTAGGTGTTAAATACGGATTCTCTGAATTGAAAGATGAAGTTTTTGGACATCCAACAAAAGAGTTGTTAGAAGGGAAATGGATTCGTAGTGCTTATGGTGATCCTGCAATAGTAGTTACTACTCCGAAAGTATTGAAACGTGTTTCTAACGAACAATTAGAAGCGATGAATACACAAAGTTTTGGGTACGGAAGTATGACGGGTAATTTTGCATTGGTATTAAATACTACACAAATTCCAGAAACTGCTCAAGATGCTTTAAGTCAAATGAATAGCGACTCCGAAAATGAGGAAGAAGAGCAGAAAATCGATTTAGAGCAAGTGAATGAAATGACGCTACAACGATTAGCACAGCAAGGAGCAACTGACTTAATTGTAAAGCAAGAAGAATATTCAGGAAATGGATTAAGTGGAATGAAGGCATTTGGGTCATTAAATATTAAAAACCCAGTAACTGGTGGTGTACAAGCTACTAATTATGAAATCATAACTTTTCAACAGGGTAATGCATTGCAACAAATAATAGTGTTCTATCAAAAAGATGATAATTACGCTGCAAAAATTGTAAAGAAAGTAATGGATTCTGCTGAACTTAAAAAAACTGAAGAATAATGTTTTGGAACTATGAATATGTAAATCCGGAATACTTTTGGTTATTTGCTCTTTTACCATTAGCGATAATATGGTATGTTTTTAAACGAAAAGAACAAGTAGCAACCTTGCAAATGAGTAGTTTGAAAGGATTTCAAGACAACTCATTACTGCCAAAGTTAAAGCCGTTGTTGTTGCTGTTAAGATTGTTAGTAATGTCGGCTATAATTGTAGCTTTAGCAAGACCACGAACAGTTGATATATCTTCAAGAACAAAGACTAATAAAGGGATTGACATTGTTATGGCAATTGATATTTCTGCAAGTATGTTGGCGAAAGATTTAAAGCCAAACAGATTAGATGCCTTAAAAAAAGTAGCGGCTAAGTTTATCAAAGGGCGTCCGAGTGATAGAATAGGCTTGGTATTATATGCAGGGGAGAGTTATACCAAAACTCCAATCACCAGTGATAAAAGTATTGTATTAGGTTCTTTAAGTGAGGTGAAGTATGATAGTAGGGTTTCTGGAGGTACAGCCATTGGGATGGGATTAGCAACTTCTGTGAATAGATTGAAAGATAGTAAAGCAAAAAGTAAAGTAATTATTTTATTGACGGACGGGGTGAATAACTCAGGTACAATAGACCCTAAAATAGCAAGTGAATTAGCATTGAACTTCGGGATTAAAGTATACACTATTGGTTTAGGGACTAATGGGACAGCATTGTCTCCAGTAGCGTTAAGACCTAATGGAAGCTTTGTGTTTGACAGGGTGAAAGTTGAAATTGATGAAAAGTTATTAAAAGAGATTGCTAAGGCAACAAGCGGTAAATATTTTAGAGCGACTAATAATAAGAAGCTTCAAGAGATTTACGCAGAAATAAACAAGCTAGAGAAAACGGAAGTAGAAGAATTCAAATTTTATAATTATGATGAAAAATTCCGGTTTTTTGCATTGCTTGGTTTAGGATTGTTTTTGTTTGAGCTATTGTTGCGATTTACTGTATTTAGAAGTTTTATTTAGAAGTTGAAAAAAGGAGTAATCATACAAGCGAGTGCAAGAAGTAATGGGAATACTTCTAAAATTGTGAATGCTATAAAGTCAAAAACTCAATTTGATGTAATTGATTTAAGTCAAAAAGAAATCAATCATTTTGATTATGAGTTTAAAAATAAGAATGATGATTTTAATTTACTGTTTAAAAATATAGCTAAAAAATATGATATAATTCTATTTGCTACACCGATTTATTGGTATACCATGAGTGGAATGTTAAAGGTGTTTTTAGATAGAATTTCAGATTTCCTATTCCATGAAAAGGAGTTTGGAAGATTGTTAAGAGGGAAGCAAATGGGAATTGTGAGTTGCGGATCCGATGCAACCGTTTTTGAAGGTTTTGAAATGCCTTTTGTGCAAAGTGCAAATTATTTAGGGATGGACTATTTAGGGCATTTACACACATGGATAGAGAATGATGATATACCAGGAAATGTAAATAGTCTTATTGATGAGTATGTCACTAATAAAATTCTAATAAAAGGATAGTTCGTTAGCTAGAGGGAGAAGATAAGGATGAGGGGAAATGTTTTCTTAAAAAAGAAATATTATTCTTAAAGTATAAACAATAAAAAGTTACCCGTTTACACGGGCATTAAAAATGTTTGAGTTAGAGGAGAAAATATATTTTTATGTATTAATAGCAATACCAGTATTGGTAGTTGCATTTCTGATGCTTTCTATTTGGCGAAAAAAGAAACAAAAGCAATTTGCTGACCATCGTTTGTTACAAAGATTAACACCGGAAAAATCAGTATTTAAATTAGTTTTTAAAGTGGTGTTATGGTCTTTAGCAATAGCTTGTTTTGCAATAGGATTGGTAAACCCTAAATTCGGAACGAAATTAGAAACTGTAAAACGAGAGGGAGTAGACATTGTATTTGCTGTGGATGTTTCTAAAAGTATGTTGGCTGAAGACATTGCGCCAAATAGGATTGAGAAATCAAAGCAATTGGTGACACAAATCATCAATAATTTAGCAAGTGATAGGATAGGGATTATTGCTTATGCTGGACAGGCATATCCGCAATTGCCTATTACTACGGATTATGCTGCTGCTAAAATGTTTTTACAAAATATGAACACGGATATGTTATCTTCTCAAGGGACAGCGATATCTGAAGCTATTGAAATGGCAACAACGTATTTTAATGATGAAGAGCAGACTAATAGAATTTTAGTGATTATTTCTGACGGGGAAGATCATAGTGATAATGCGGTTTCGGCGGCTAGTTTAGCAGCTGAAAAAGGAATTAAAATTTTCACAATTGGAGTTGGTAAACCTGAAGGTGGTCCAATACCAATTAAACGCAATGGAATAATTGAGAGTTACAAGAAAGATCAGCATGGAGAAACAGTAATCACCAAATTAAACGAAACTGTTTTAAGAGAAATAGCTACAACTACTAACGGATTTTATTTAAACGGATCGAATACCCAGCAAGTAGTAGATGAGGTTAAAAAGAGACTGTTGGCTATGGATAAAAAGGAGTTTGAAACAAAACAATATACTGATTTTGACCATCAGTTTCAATGGTTTTTAGGGCTCGGATTATTCTTCTTGTTCATAGATGTATTAGTGTCAGAAAAGAAAACAAAATGGATCAAGCAATTGAATCTATTTAATGAAAATAAATAAGTTCCTTCTCTTTGAGAAGAAAGGCAGTATGAGGTGTTGAATATGGTAATAACCTCGAATAATATTTAAAAAATGAAAAATTTACTTTACATATTTGCATTGATAGGTTGTTTGGCTTTTTCGCAAGAAAGATTGAAGTCTCAAGATGAAAAATATATTTATCAAGGAAATAGGGAATTACAGGAGAATAATTTTGTAAATGCAGAAGCAGAATACCGAAATGCTATTTCTGAAAACCCTACAAATTCAGTTTCTAAATATAATTTAGGAAATGCATACTTTAAAAACAAGAAGACTAACGAAGCATTAGTACGCTATGAACAGGCTCAACAAGTAGCAGAAACGAAATCGGGAAAACATAAGGCATTTCATAATATGGGAAATAGTTTTATGCAGCAAAAAAAATATGACAATGCCATAGAAGCATATAAAAATGCTTTGCGTAATAATCCTAAGGACAATGAGTCTCGTTATAATTTAGCATTCGCTAAAAAAAAGAAAGAAGAGAAAGATAAGGAAGACGAAAAAAACAAGGACAAGAATAAAGACAAAAAGGATAATAAAGAGAAGAAGAACAACAAGGATAAAAATGACAAGGACTCTGATAAGAAAGACGATAAGGGAAAAGAGGACGAAAAGAAAGATAAGGACGACAAAGGCGATAAAGATAAAAAGGATAAAAAAGAGGACGATAAGGGGAAGGGCGAAGAAAAAAAGGATAAACAGAATGATAAAAAACAAGATCAGTCTGATACTAAAAAACAAGAAAAGCCTCAGCCTAAAAAAGGACAGTTGTCTCCTCAACAAGTGCAGAGTTTGTTAGAAGCAATGAATAACCAGGAAAAGAAATTACAGGAAAAAATGAATGCTAATAAACAGAAAGGGGTTCCTATTAAAAATGAAAAAGATTGGTAATATCGATTCATGATTTTAGATTGACAATTGTTAATTTTATTAAGGATATTTTCTTTAATATTGAAGAGAAATAAATTAAAATGGATCTTCTCTTTGAAGAAAAGGTTAGGATGAGGGGAAATGTTAATTAGAGTACCAGTTTTTAGGTTTGCAGTTTTAAGTTTTTAAAGAAAAACTAAACTCATCAACTTTTAAACTCTTAAACTAAAACGTAGATGAAATTAAAAACACATATATTATTTTTATTGCTTTTGGTTGCCCAATTGCTCTCAGCTCAGGTAGCCTTTACTACAAAAGTGAGCAAGAAAAAGTTAGGGATTAATGAAAGACTTCGTGTAGATTTTATAATGAATAGTGAAGGGGATAATTTCTCTCCACCAGCTTTTTCAGGTTTTACTGTAGTAGGAGGGCCGAGTCAATCGGTTAGTCATTCATGGATTAACGGGAAACGTTCTTTTTCAAAAACTTATACCTATATTTTATCCCCTATAAAAAGGGGGAAGTTCACTATTAAGCAAGCGAAAATTGAAATAGAAGACGAAATTTATAAAACAATTCCTGTAACTGTAGAGATTGTTGCTGCCATAGCCAAACCAAAAGATCCGAATGATCCAGATTATGTTGCTCAGGAGAATATTCATTTAGTCGCGGAAATATCTAACACGTCTCCTTATTTAAATGAAGCCATTACAATTAAGTATAAATTGTATGTAGGGCCATCAGTAAATGTGAGTAATTTTAATCCTATTGACAACCCGAAGTTTGCTGATTTTTGGAGTCAGAATATTGACATCAAGCAATTCAAAATTGAACAAGGTACTTATAAAGGGCAAGATTATAAATTTGTAGTAGTACGTAAGTCAGTATTGTTGCCTCAGAAAACAGGGAAATTAGCAATAGAACCGTTGACCTTAGATGTTATTGTAAATGTGCCAACTAACAGAAGAGATTTCTTTGGAGGTAGACAGTATCAGGCAGTACACCAGAAGGTTGCCGCGGGTAATAGAATTATAAATGTAAAACAACTCCCAGAGGCAGGAAAACCAGCAAGTTTTACTGGTGCAGTTGGAGAATTTGAGTTTGATGTAACAGCTACTAAAACGGCATTAAAATCAGGAGAGTCATTACAAGCTACAGTAAAAGTACGCGGACGAGGGAATTTAAAATTATTTGAATTACCAAAATTGGTTGTACCAAGTTCATTGGAGGTCTATGAACCTGAGCACAAAGAAAACGTCAGAACTAATTTAGCGGGAATGGGTGGTGCTATAAGTGATACTTATACTATTGTACCACAGTATAAAGGTAATTACCCAGTATCAAAATTGGAGTTTAGTTACTTTAATCCTAAAACAGCTAGCTATCATACACTGAGCTCTATAGAGCATATTATTGAGGTGTTGACAGGTCCTACAAATACTAATGCTGTAAATCAATCAAACAATACAAGTGCTATTCATCAGAAAGTTGTGGGGGAGAATGATCAATTCCGATCGTTCCATATCAGTTCAAATTTAGTACCTACACATGCTACGCAGTTCTTCAAGTCTACATTGTTTTGGAACTTGTTATTATTGCCGTTATTAGTGATTCCTGGAGTATTGTTGTTTCAGAAGAAGAAAAAGTTAATAGCAAACGATGTTAAAGGAAATAAAATTAAAAAAGCTGATAAGTTAGCGAAGAAATTTTTGTCAGAAGCGAAGAAAAACTTAAATAATAAGGATGCTTTTTATGAGTCGTTACATAAATCATTACACAATTATTTAAAAGCAAAATTACAAATTGAAGCGACCGAATTCAGTAAAGAGAAAATTACAACTGTATTTAAAGAAAATAAAATTAACGCTGATACAACTATAAACTTTGTAAGCTTAATAGAGTCTTGTGATTTAGCACGTTTTACACCAATAAGTAGTGATGCAATGCAGCAAGATTATGATAATGCAGTACGTGTAATTTCAGAAATTGATAAAGCCTTGTGATTTAAGAGTATCGAATGAACAATGCTGATTTTTGAAGTTAAAATTAAGAAGTAATACCTTATGAAATACCTTATATACATACTACTATTGATCACAAGTTTTGGGTACGCTCAAAACGAACAGCTTTTTGAAAAAGCAAACGGATTATACAATAGTGAAAAATACAATGAGGCTGTACAAGTATATCAGCAATTATTGAGTACAAAGAATCATTCAGTATCGCTGTATTTTAATTTAGGGAATGCGCATTATAAATTAAATCAACTTGCAGAAAGTGTTTATTATTATGAAAAAGCATTGCAGTTAGACGCTGCTAATGAAGATGTGCTTACAAATTTAACATTTGCAAATAATATGCGAATTGATAAAATTGATATGATACCAACTACAGGGTTTTCAAAAATGTTTTCATCTATAGTAAACATGTTATCGTTTGATACTTGGGCTATTTTAGGGGTCGTATTTATGATGTTTTTTATAGTATCGTTTGTTGGGTATCGTCAGTCAAAATTCACAAACAGAAAGCGCTCTTTCTTTATCGCCTCCCTGTTTAGTTTATTTTTATCAGTACTTTTAGTTGCTTTCGCGTATCAACAAGAAGCTACTACGATTAATGAAAAATATGCCATTGTTTTTGCGAAAGAATCTCAAGTAAAATCAGAACCTAAATTCAATAGTGATGAAGCATTTCAATTACACGAAGGAACAAAAGTGAGTGTGTTTGAAGATTTTGAAGGGTGGACAAAAATAAAACTCACCAACGGGTCTGTTGGGTGGATTATCTCAAAAGATATTAAGAGGTTATAAATGTCCGTTTTGTGTCATAATTATATTTTAAGTGTCATTCCGAATTTATTTCGGAACCTCATCATACAGACAATATAAAGCGTTAATAATAAGAACCTGAGATAAGTTCAGGTTGATCTACTTATAGATTACTAATTACGGGCAATCAATTTGTTTTAAATTGAAGAAATAAAGGCATGCTATTTGTAATAAATCAAGAAGTATATTCGTTAAAAGGTAATAAAAACATTCATATTATGAAACAGTTAATATTCACATTTGTAGCACTATTTTCAATAGTTGCGTTTTCTCAAAATATAGAAAAAGATTTAGGAGAGTTCAGTCAGTTAAAGACGTTTGATGGTTTGTCTGTAGAGTTGGTAAAATCGAGTAGTAACAAAGTAGTTATTTCTGGTGTACATAAATATGATGTTGAAATTGTAAATAAGAATGGTTTATTGAAAATAAAATTTAACATACCAAAAGTTTCAACTTTGTATGAAACCAAAATAGTGCTGTTTTATAAAGAATTGAACTTGATAGATGCAAACGAAGGTTCTTTTATTTTTTCAGATGAAGTAATTAAAGAAATAGATTTGGAAATAAAAGCGCAAGAAGGAGCAATTATCCGACTTGAAGTGGATGCTAAAAGAGTAAATTCAAGAGTAGTTTCCGGAAGTATTATTACACTTTCAGGAAAAGCTAAAAATCAAGATGTGGTTGTAAATTCAGGAGGAATATATAAGGCTAAAGAGTGTATTACAGAACAAACAAAAGTTTCAGTAAGTACAGGAGGTTCTGCTAAAATATATGCTACAGAAATTGCTAAGGCTAAAGTGAAAGCTGGTGGAGTAATTAAAATTTACGGGAACCCAAAACTTGCGGATACTAAAACAGTGTTGGGCGGTAGTATTACTGTGGTGGAGTAGGTGTTATTGGTGAAATGATTCTTTACAGATGAATGAATAAGTATTCTAATGATTTCTCAGTTAGGTTTACAGAAAGTGTAGCAGTTTCATATTCATTAATAATTTTACGATAGATTAAGTTGTTGCTTTCTTTAGTTAATAAATAGTCATGATTGCTTTCAAGTTCAGTGATTAATTGCTCAAAACAAATGTCATCAAACTTGAATTTTAAGCTTATAGTGAAGTCTTGCCAATCAGATGTTGATGAGTCAGTTACTGAAGTGTAACATTCAGGAATATCAATTTTAAAATCGTTTTCTAAAAGGTCAATTCTAGTGTTTAATTCAGAACATGAATTAAGAATTATTAAACTAAAAGCGATTAAAATATTCTTTATGAATACATTCATGGAGAGAATGAATTAGTGCTTCTTATTTATAACTTATTGAATTAGCTCCCAATCAACTCTTCTCTTAATTCCTCTTCTTGCTTAATGATGTCAGGGAAAATCATGGTAGCCAACCCTTTTACAGGTTTGTACAGCACAGAGTTTTCTAGTTTTTCAGGTTGGATAAATTCAATAGTGCTATTGGCGTGAGAGAATATAATTAGCACAACACTTGCAATCAGTCCGAATTTTAGCGCTCCAAAAACGCCACCTAATAGTTTATTTAAAATACCTAGAGAGGCAAAGTCTGCTAATTTGGTAAACGCTTTTCCAGCCAAAGAAACAATTACAATTATCACAAAAAAAGTAGCGGCAAAAGCAACTACATTAATATAGTTCTGATCCCAGTCAACACTTTCGTCTAGTTTAGTCGCTACATAGTGCGAAAAATGAATCGCTCCATAAACACCCGCTATTAATGCAATAATAGAAGCGACTTCTACAAATAACCCTTTCATAAAACCGCGAACCAGTCCAAAAACTAATAATGCTCCTATAACGATATCTATTGTGCTCATAAATGTAAATTTTGTTTTAACCCACCGGTAGGTTTTATTGTTGCTATTGCCAAATTTTCAGTATTTCTTCACCTTGAATTTATTTCAGGGTCTCATGTCAGTGAGGACGCTCTCTTTAAAAAAATCAATCGAATGAGATACTGAAACAAGTTCAGCATGATGTGCTTTTTGTTATCCGAAAACGTCAGTTCGAGTGATTTTCCTCAGAAAATTATATCGAGAACAACTTGATTGTCTAAAAACATAATACGTTAACAAATATACATTTTTAAAGGTTTCATTTTTAAGAGATTTCCTTTTTGTTTTAAAAGTTATTTCATGACCAGAATTGAATCTAATTTTAGTAAAATAAAATGGCTCAAGGAGCTAAACTATTAAACTATTAAACTAATAAGTAGTTATTATGAGTAATCTTATTGTAGGGTAAAAAATTAGCAGATATTAGTCTTGTTAGCAAAAGCAATTAAGGTATCTTTGTGGACACAATTTCTTGATAATTAGCAACTATATATGATGATAAAAAACGATTTATTTTTAAGAGCTTTAAAAGGAGAAACAGTAGATAGACCACCAGTTTGGATGATGCGTCAAGCAGGTAGATATTTGCCAGAGTTCATGGAGTTAAAGAAAAAATACGATTTTTTCACCCGTTGTCAAATACCAGAATTAGCATCAGAAATAACAGTTCAACCTATCCGAAGATACGGTATGGATGCTGCAATATTGTTTTCGGACATATTGGTTATTCCTCAAGCAATGAATATTGAGGTTGAAATGAAACCAGATTTCGGACCTTATTTACCAAATCCTATTCGTAATTTAAACGACGTAAATAATGTAATTGTTCCAGATGTGAATGATGCATTAGGATATGTTATGGAAGGAATTAAAGCTACTAAAGAGAAATTAAATAATGAGGTTCCATTAATTGGTTTTGCAGGTTCCCCTTGGACAATTCTATGTTACTGTGTACAAGGACAAGGAAGTAAAAACTTCGATAAAGCAAAGGAGTTTTGTTTTACGAATCCAGTAGCAGCGCATACATTATTACAAAAAATCACCGATACTACAATTGCTTATTTAAAAGCAAAAGTTGCTGCAGGAGTAGATGCAGTACAAATATTTGATTCATGGGGAGGAATGTTGTCTCCAGTAGATTATCAAGAGTTCTCTTGGAAATACATTAACCAAATTATTGAAGCCTTAAAAGATGATGCTCCAGTAATAGCTTTCGGAAAAGGATGTTGGTTTGCTCTAGATGAAATGTCAAAGTCTAACGCATCTGCTTTAGGGGTTGATTGGACTATTTCTGCTAAAAACGCACGTTATTTAACAGGAGGAAATATAACTTTACAAGGTAATTTTGATCCTACACGTTTATTCTCACCACCAGCAGAAATTAAAAAAATGGTAACTCAAATGATTAATGAGTTTGGGAAAGATAAGTACATTGTAAACTTAGGTCATGGAATATTACCTAATATTCCTTTAGATAATGCTAAGGCATTTATTGATGCTGTTAAGGAGTACAATGCTTAAGAATATTTTAGAAGGGATACAGGCGTATTTTTCTGCGTTTGAGTTGTTAAATAAACTCAAGCTCTGGAAGTATTTTGCTATTCCTATATTGATTAGCGTAGTAACTGCGATACTAGTTTTTGTTTCGGCGTATTTTTTATCAGCTATTATTGGTGATCAGATTACAAGTTTGTGGACATTTGATTGGGGAAAAGATATTGTTTCAACAATAAGTAATTTTATTGGAGGAACAATAATTATTGTGTTCGGATTAGTTATTTACCGACATGTAGTTATGGCATTTTCAGCGCCATTTATGAGTCCAGTTTCTGAAGCGATAGAAAAGTATTATTTAGGAGATGTACATACAGATGCTAAATTTTCTATTACGCTTGCAAGAGCTATAAAAATTAATGCAAGAAATTTATTTAAGGAGATTTTATTCATCATTCCATTATTTTTTTTAAGTTTAATACCAGTTATAGGAATTGTTTTTACGGGATTGATATTTTTGATACAAGCCTATTATGCCGGTTTTGGAAATATGGACTACACCTTAGAACGACACTATAATTATAAAGACAGTATTACTTTTGTGAAGCAACATAAAGGAATTGCAATAGGAAATGGAATTGTGTTTATGCTATTGTTAATGATTCCTGTATTAGGAATAATTTTAGTATTGCCATTATCTGTTGTTTCGGCAACAAAAGAAACTGTAAAAAGAGTACATCAATAAAAAATCGCGGCTATAAACGAAACTGTCAACCTGAACATGTTTCAGGTTCTCATAAGGAGCTGTTTTGATGATGAGGTTCCTAAAGAATAAATAGAAATAATGAAAGAACAATTTCAAGCATACATACATCAATTACAAGATACTATTTGTAAGAAATTAGAAGATATTGATGGTAAAGCTGTTTTTCAAGAAGATTTATGGGACAGACCAGAAGGAGGTGGAGGAAGAACTCGTGTAATCGAAAACGGAAATGTTTTTGAAAAAGGAGGGGTAAATATTTCTGCTGTTCATGGGAAGCTTCCTGAGGCTATGCAAAAAAACTTTGGTGTTTCGGACTCCAATTTTTTTGCTTGTGGTTTGAGCTTGGTACTACATCCTAATAATCCATTTGCACCGACGGTACACGCCAATTGGCGTTATTTTGAAATGTATGATGGTTCAGGTAATATTGTTACACAATGGTTCGGTGGTGGACAAGATTTAACCCCGTATTATTTATTTGATGCCGACGCAATTCATTTTCATCAAGTATGTAAAGATGCTTGTGATAAACATGATACTTCGTTTTATCCGATGTATAAAAAGAGGTGCGATGCTTATTTTTACAATGCACATAGAAATGAAGGAAGAGGAATTGGCGGATTGTTTTTCGATTATTTAAAAAAAACAGCTACACTTACAATGCAAGATCAATTTGATTTTGTAGCTGAAATTGGAAATAGCTTTCTAGATAGTTATGTGCCTATTTTGGAACGTAGAAAAAATCAAGAATATTCAGAAGAAAATAAAAATTGGCAAGAAATACGAAGAGGGCGTTATGTAGAGTTTAATTTAGTACATGACAAAGGAACTTTATTTGGCTTAAAGACTAACGGACGGATAGAAAGTATTTTAATGAGTTTACCACCTAAAGTACAATGGCATTATAATCATATCCCTGTAGAAGGAAGCGAAGAGGAACGATTAGTGAAAGTGTTGCAAAATCCTAAAGAATGGCTTAAATAAATGATATTATGCAAAGAGTAATTTTAGTGCTATTTATTTTGTTTTTTGTAGTGTTTTGTAATGCTCAAGAAAGCGAGTACGTGCAAGATTTTTCTCATAATATAAATGCGAAATTAGGTATAGATACTAAAAGCTTCTCTTATAAAATAACGAACAGTGTAACCAATGAAAAATTCGATTTAAAACCTAATGAATCAGTACGATTAGCTGCTTCAGTGCATTACAAATTTATAGGACTTACTGTTGGGTTTTCTCCAAACTTCTTGAATAATAATGAGGATGAAAAGTTAAAAGGAGAATCGGATATTAATTCAATTAAATTACGCCTATTTATAAAACGTTTCATTCAAGAGTTTGAGTATAATAAAATTCAAGGGTTCTATGTTGAAAACACTGCCGATTTCGATGCCAATTGGATAAAAAATACCGATCCATATATTCAGTTAAAAAGCTTAACTATTAAACGTTTTGGTGGAAAAACTTCTTTTGTTTGGAATAAGAATTTTTCATTTAAAGCCTTACTAATGCAAAACCAGAAACAACTAAAAAGTGCGGGAAGTTTTGTGCCAAGTATGTCCTACTATTATTCTGAATTAAGTAATCCGAAAAATGAATTTATTTCTTTAGGTGAAAGTAATATTGATTTAAATGTTACTGCTGGTTATATCCATAATTTTGTGTTTGGATCAGAACAAAATTTCTTTGCTTCATTAGGATTGTCGCCTGGTTTTGGGGTGAAGTTTGCGAAAAATAAAATTGAGGATACTTCAGGAGTATTTCAAGAAAATAAAGCAACATACACAAATTTCATTTTTGAAGGGCGTTTAAATATGGGGTATAATTCTGATAAAATATTTACAGGAATGCAGTTTAATGTAAACGGAGTGTCCTATAATAAAAATCAAGAAACAAAGGTGGAAGATTCAAATACCTACTTCCAGTTATACTTCGGATATCGTTTTGGGGCGCCAAAAGTGTTAGAAAATTTATTTGATAGAATACATAAGAAATAAAAACATGTTAAAATCAGTAAAAAGAATAGGACTCATTATCAATTACAAAACATTTATTGTATTGGTTTTATCTGTGTTGTCTACCTATTTGTGTAACTACTATAATATCACTGCTGATTTCCCACTAACGTTAATTTCTACCGCAATTATATTTCCCATAGTATTTTCTATAGGAGGAGCCTATAAACGCCGAGAAGTAGCTTTAGATCAGTACGGAAACATTAAGGCGTATGGTAGAGCATTGTTTTTTGCAGTGAAACATTGGTTGCCGGAAACGTCTGATGAAATTCAGGAAGAAGTCAAGAAACATTTAATACACTTATTAGGATCCTGTAGAAGCTCATTTACTGAGCCACTCGATAATTTACCTCAAAATGAAATTGGTATTTATGAAAGTTTTGATGAATTATCCATGTTTATTAAAAAATTGCGAGGACTTGGATTGCCTTCTGGTGAAGCATCAAGAGCAAATCAGTTTTTAAGTAAAATGATGGTTTCTTTTGAAAAAATAAAACACATTTATCAATATAGAACGCCACGAACATTACGTACTTATAGCCAGATATTCATCATTGTTTTGCCAATTATTTACGGACCGTACTTTGCTGAAGCTGCAAAAGAATATTCTGTTTATTTAACTTACGCTATGCCGATATTATTCAGTGTGATTTTAGTGAGTTTGGATAATATTCAAATGCATTTAGAAAATCCATTTGATCAAGTAGGAGAAGATGATGTGGAATTTAATGTAGAAAAATTTATAGCAAATTTAAAATAGTCGAGTATTTTTAATAAATTCATAAAAAGAAGAAATTTACCTAACACCTAAGACCTAAAAAATGTATCCACTTAGAAGAAACAGACGATTAAGAACTAATGAAGCAATAAGAGCATTAGTACGAGAAAATAATATTACTCCAAATGATTTTCTAGTACCGCTATTTGTGGTGGAAGGAATGGGAGTGAAGGAGGAAATAGCTTCAATGCCTGACTATTATCGTTTCAGTTTAGATCTGTTGTATATGGAGGTAAAAGCACTCTGGGCAATGGGATTGAAATCTGTTTTGTTGTTTGTAAAGGTTCCGAATAAATTAAAAGATAATGCTGGTACAGAAGCCTTAAATGAAAAGGGATTAATGCAGCGTGCTATTCAAACCGTAAAAGACGCTTGTCCTGATATGTTAGTTATGACGGACGTGGCCTTGGATCCGTATTCCTCTCATGGGCATGATGGAATTGTTGAGGATGGAATTATTTTAAATGATGAAACTTCGGAATTGTTAGCAGAAATAGCCGTTTCACATGCAGAAGCAGGTGCTGATTTTGTTGCGCCTAGTGATATGATGGATGGTCGTATTGGAGTAATACGTGAGGCCTTAGAAGATGAAGGAATGATTGATGTCGGAATAATGAGTTATTCAGCTAAATATGCCTCTGCTTTTTACGGGCCATTTAGAGATGCTTTAGATTCTGCACCGGGTTTTGGTGATAAGAAAACCTATCAAATGGATTATGCCAATCGCTTTGAAGCGCTTCGTGAAACAGAAATGGATATTGATGAAGGTGCGGATATTGTAATGGTGAAACCAGGAATGCCGTATTTAGATATTGTTCGAGAAGTGAAAAATGAATTTGATGTTCCAGTTGCTGTATATCAGGTGAGTGGAGAATATGCAATGATAAAAGCTGCTGCTGAAAAAGGTTGGTTGAATCACGATCAAACCATGATGGAAAGCACTATGGCTTTTAAACGCGCTGGTGCGGATATTATAGCGAGCTATTTTGCAAAGGATATTGTAAAGTTAATATCATAACCTACTAGTAAGGTTGAGTAAAATTCATAACTTTACTTTCATTGCCACAACTAATTTTATTAAAATAGTCAAGACTCTAATTGAGGAGTTCTCTGATTTTTAACTTTTTATATATAAATACATGACATTACTTATTACATATGCTGTTTTATCAATAGTTATTTCTTTTATATGTTCTATACTAGAAGCGGTATTGTTAAGTGTTACGCCAACATTTATTAGTGTAAACAAGAAAGAAGGAAGAGGGTTTTCAAGGCAGTTAGAAGAAATGAAAAAGGATGTTGATAAGCCTTTAATAGCAATTCTTACTTTAAATACTGTAGCGCACACTGTTGGAGCAATTATGGTGGGTACTGAAGCAAAATCGGTATTTAATGATGCTGGTAACGGGGTATTTCTTGTTTCTGCCATAATGACGATTTTGATTTTAGTTGCTTCTGAAATTATTCCAAAGACTATCGGAGCTACTTATTGGAAAAAATTAGTTCCTATTACAGTGATGATTTTAAGTGGAATGATTCTGTTTTTTAAATGGACTGGAATCATTTGGGTGTTACAATTATTTACAAAACTATTCGGTAAAGGAGCTCATGGAGAAAGTGTACTAAGTAGAGAAGACTTTTCAGTTATGGCTGATATCGCTAAAGAAGAAGGAGTGTTTGAGGAATCG
This sequence comes from Kordia sp., assembly GCA_002733415.1. GTDB lineage: Bacteria > Bacteroidota > Bacteroidia > Flavobacteriales > Flavobacteriaceae. The sequence goes on from NVVR01000001.1 coordinate 86,082, forward strand.
GAATCTAAAATTATCAAGAACTTATTAAACTTTAAATCTATTTGCGCTAAAGATATTATGACGCCACGCAGTGTCATGAAAATAGCAGAAGAAGCAACGAATATTAAAGCTTTTTTTGAGACGAATAAAAAACTACGTTTTTCACGTATACCTATTTATAAGGATAATCCAGATAATATTACAGGGTATGTTTTAAAAGATGATATCTATGAAGATTTAGCTGAAGACAAGGATCAAAAACAGCTAGCGGATTTAAAACGGAAGTTATTAGTAATTGGTAGAAACGTGCCTATTCCAAACCTTTTTGAAAAATTAATTCAAGAGAAAGAACATATTGCTTTAGTAGTAGATGAATACGGATCGGTGAGTGGATTGGTGACTATGGAAGATGTGATTGAAACCTTATTAGGGCTAGAGATAATGGACGAGAGTGATGCCGATGCTGATATGCAACAATTAGCCAGAAAAAATTGGGAAGATCGTGCAAAACGTTTAGGAATTATCGATGATGAGTAAAAGTATTGCGGTTGTTTATATAAAAACTCCAATAGGAATTTGTAAAATAAAAGGGAGTGAATTAGGAGTGTCACAGGTTTCTATTTTAGATGATGAGCTTACAATTTCTGAGAGTGTTCCAGTAGTATTGCAAAGCTGTGTTGCTCAGTTAGAAGAGTACTTTAAAGGAGATAGAAAAGGATTTGATTTTCAATTAGATTATATAGGGACGGACTTTCAGAAAAGGGTGTGGAAGTCTTTAAATGAAATTACTTATGGAAAGACGACAACCTATTTAAAACAAGCACGTTTGTTAGGTGATGAAAAAGCAATTAGAGCAGTGGCTACAGCAAATGGGAAAAACCCATTTTGGATCGTTCTACCATGTCATAGAGTCGTAGGTTCTGACGGATCTCTTACTGGGTACGCAGGAGGGTTGTGGCGGAAAAAGTGGTTGTTAGAGCATGAACAAGGATGCAAACAGCAATCATTGTTTTAATCCGCCTGTGGATTAGATCATCTAAGATTTTGCATTGAATAAGAAATAATAATAGTTAACATATATCTAGTTTAATTGTATTAAGGATATTGATTGATTATCCGTATCTTTAAATTTATGTATAAAATTGCATTTGAGTTTTTAAAACGATTCTTTTCTGAAGCAGCACTGTTTAAACACGGTTTTAATATATCTCCAATGTATAGAAGATCAGTTGGAAGGATTGTGTTTGTTTCTAATGATTTACATGAAGTACTTGTCAAAATTCCTTTAAATTATAAAAATAGAAATTACGTAGGGGCCATTTTCGGAGGCAGTATGTTTTCTGCAACCGATCCAATTTATATGATTCAACTAATGAATATTTTAGGAGATGATTATGTGGTTTGGGATAAAGCAGCTGAAATAAAATACAAAAGGCCAGCAAGAGAAAATACATTTGCGAAGTTTACTTTCTCTGAAGGTGAAATCAATCAAATAAAGGAAGACGTTTTTACTCAAAAAGAAATAGATTTTGAAAAACAAGTTAATATTACTAGTGAATCAGGTGTGGTATTCGCTGAGGTTGTAAAAACCATTTATATTTCCCAAAAAAGCTATTACAAAGAAAAAATGAAGTTAAGAAAAACTAATTAAGAGTAATATGCTTGAAAAAATTAAGTTAGAAAATATTTTATTCCTTGATATTGAAACGGTCCCTGAGCATGAAAATTTTAATGGTCTAGCGGAAAATTGTAAAGAACTTTGGGCACAGAAAACTAAATATAAAAGAAAAGAAGAGTTCTCACCGGAGGAGTTTTACAATAGAGCTGGGATTTGGGCTGAGTTTGGTAAAATTATCTGTATTTCCGTAGGTTATTTTGTTATTGATAAATCTAGCAGAAGTTTTAGAATAACTTCTTTTTCAGGTGATGAGCAAAAATTGTTATTAGATTTTAAAGAGCTACTAAATATACATTTTTTTAAACCGCATCATTTGCTTTGTGCGCATAATGGAAAAGAGTTTGATTTTCCGTTTATCGCTAGACGAATGGTTATTCACGGGGTAGAAATACCAAATGCATTGAATTTATTCGGTAAAAAACCATGGGAAATCCCACATTTGGACACGATGGAATTATGGAAATTCGGAGATTATAAACATTATACCTCTTTAAAATTATTGACAAGTATTCTTGGTATCCCCTCTCCTAAAGATGATATCGACGGGAGTCAGGTAGCCGAAGTCTATTATAAACAGAGTAATATTGATAGAATAGTGAATTATTGTGAAAAAGATACTATTGCTATAGCGCAAGTGTTTTTAAAGTTTAAGAGAGAAAAGTTATTAATGGAAAATGAAATTATCTGTGTAAAGGATTGATGTAATGATAACTAATACCCTATGTAGTGAGTAGGTTTTTTTGTGGAAAAGAAAAAAATAACTTACTTTAGGGGACTTTAAACCTAAAATTAATATAAAACCTAACCAGAATGAAAAAAACCTACATTGTTGTTTTTGCCTTTTTACTATCGTTAAGTATTAGTGCACAGAACAAGTTAGCAGAAAATGCAGCCCGTCAAAAAACATTAAATTTCAGCACAATAACATCGCCAGGAAGTGCAATAAACTCTTTTAAAAGAGAATATATATTACAAGGTAATAATAGTTTTACGCCTTATAGAAGTAGTGTAGATAAAAATGGAGTTTTACACCAACGATACCAACAATTTTATAATGGAGTAAAAGTAGAGTTTGGAATGTTAATTACACATTCTAAAAATAATAATGTATCTACTGTAAATGGTGAATTATATGACACAAAAGGAATAAGTGTAGTACCGACAATGAGTAAGGAAACTGCTTTTAATCACGCTAAAAATTACATCAATGCGGAGCGTTACTTGTGGGAAGATGCCGACCAAGCAAGGATAATGGATTACATAAAACCTACAGGAGAGCTAATTGTTTTTCCAAATGTAAGTACAGGAGAAGTGTATTTGGCATATAAGTTTGATATTTATGCTACAAAGCCTATAAAAAGAAATGAAGTGTATGTCAATGCACATACAGGGCATGTGTTATATGAGAATCCAATCATAAAACATGCAAACAGGTTAGTGTCTAATAATGAAATGAAACAATATGCTGATAAGTTGGAAGAAGCTATTTTCATGGCATCTGGAACTGCTGCGACTCGTTATAGTGGATCTAGGCCAGTAGAAACAACTTTTTCAGGAGGTAATTATGTTTTGAGAGATGCGTCTAGAGGGAATGGAATTAATACATATAATTGCCAAACCACGAATACATATCAAACAACAAACTTTATAGATAATGATAACAATTGGACTTCAGGAGAACATAATAACGCAGCGAAAGATAATGGAGCTTTAGATGCGCATTGGGGAGCTGAAGTAACTTTTGATTTTTGGAAAAATATTTTCGGCAGGAATAGTTATGATGATGCTAATGCGGTAATTAATAGTTATGTTCATTATGATGATGATGGTACTGGAGCAGGTTATGACAACGCTTTTTGGAATGGAAGTGCAATGACTTATGGTGATGGTAATGGTTTTGATATATTAACTTCTTTGGATGTCTGTGGGCATGAAATAGGACATGCGATATGTACGTATACAGCTAATTTAGCGTATCAAAATCAATCTGGGGGGATGAATGAAGGGTTTTCTGATATATGGGGAGCTTGTATTGAGCATTATGGTAGAACTGGTGCTTTAACTGGTACTCCGGTGGATGATGTATGGAAAATAGGGGAGGACTTAGCTTTTAATCCTTTACGATCAATGAGTAATCCATTGTCAAGAGGTAATCCTGATACATATTTAGGGACAAGTTGGACTACAACTGGAGATGAGGGAGTTTGTATCCCTACTCAAGGGAATGATAATTGCGGTGTACATAATAATAGTGGAGTCTTAAATCATTGGTTTTATATTTTAACCGCTGGGAAATCAGGAACAAATAATGCGCCTTCTCCTGATACATATAATGTTACTGGGATAGGGATGGTAAAATCTACAGAAATAGCATATTTTACTGAAAGAGATTATTTAACTGCTAATTCCACTTATTTAGATGCTAGAAACGCATCTATTGCTGTTGCAAGTTCGTTGTATTGTGCAAGTAGTCCAGAAGTTATTTCGGTTACGAATGCATGGTATGCCGTAAATGTAGGAGAGGAATATTCAGCAGCTGCTGTTGATGTCGCATTACAGACTGTAACAGAAAAAACAAGTGTTGATTGTGGTGTTGCTTTTTCTCCTGAAATTAAAATACAAAATGGAGGTTCTAGTCCTTTAACTAGTGTCGATATTACATTTGATATTGATGGGGGGACACCTACTAATGATACTTGGACAGGGAATTTAGCAGTATGTGCTGAAACTACTCATCCGTTAGTTGTAACAGGTTTAATTAGAGGGGCGCATATTTTAAACGTCAATACAACAACTACAAGTGATGGAAGGCCAGAAAATAATACAAAATCGTCCTTAGTTTTAATTAATGATTCAGGAACTGAGAATGTAGTAAATACGTTTACTGTAACTACGGATGTTTTAGTAGCTTATGATGATGGAACTACTACTAGTATGTGGGAAAGAGGAGCTGCTTCTGGAACTACTTTGAGTGCTGCTGTAGCTGGGAACTCTAATGTTTATGGGACAAAGTTATCTGGAAAACATGGCGATAAAACTAAAGCATATTTAGTATCGCAATGTTATGATTTGTCATTATTGGAAAACACGTTTGTTAAGTTTGATATGGCTTTTGATATAGAAGAAAACTGGGATATCTTGTATATGGAGTATTCTAAAGATGGAGGGGTGAATTGGTCGACTTTAGGAGCTTCTACAGATACAAATTGGTATAATAGCAATAGAGTTCCAGATGGGAATGATTGTTTTAATTGTATAGGAGCTCAATGGACTGGTGAAGCTGCTGATGCAAGTTCGCATTCAGGAGGTGGAACGCATGGTACAATGCATAATTATAGTTTTGCGTTAGGTGCTTTTGATAGTATAGGGTCGTCTGAAAGTAATATGTTGTTTAGATTTGTGTATTTGTCTGATGATGCATATGCAGAAGAAGGGGTGATAATTGATAATTTTGTTATTGAAGGTGTTGTAAATCCACTTTCTCTAAATGATAATGAGTTTGAAGGGCTGGTTATGTATCCAAATCCATCATCTGATAAAGTAATTATTACCAGTAATACTGATTTGAGCAAAGCAACAGTTTCTATAATTGATTTAAGAGGTAGGATAATTGCAGTAAATGCTGCTACTTTTTCTTCTAATAAGTTAATAGTTAATATTAGTAGTCTTGCTGAGGGTTCTTATTTTTTGAAAATTGAAGACACAATTAATACATCTGTAAAGAGGGTTATTAAAAATTAATAAATATTTCTTAATAGTAAAAGCGCCCCATAATGGGGCGCTTTTTTTGTTTGATTAGCTAGTACTAATAATGATTTAGGTTGTATATTTAATTTATGAATGATACTATTTTAGAAGTTAATAATTTATCAATCGCTTTTGAGTCCTATAATGAGAGTAATCAAGTGCTGTTTGATGTCTCTTATGAATTGAAAAAAAACGAAATTTTAGGAATAGTAGGTGAGTCAGGTTCTGGGAAATCAGTTTCATCGCTTGCTATTTTAGGGTTACTCCCTAAAAAACAGACAAAGTTTATTTCAGGGGAAATTAAGTATTTAGATAATGATTTATTAAAATATTCTAATTCAGATTTTCAAGAACTTCGGGGGAATAAAATTGCAATGATTTTTCAGGAACCGATGACTTCATTGAATCCATCACTTATATGTGGAAAACAAGTTGCAGAAGTATTGGTCCGTCATTTAAATCTCACTAAAAAAGAAGCTCGATTAGAAGTATTGTCGTTATTTGAAAAAGTAAAGCTTCCTGACCCAGCCGTAATGTATGATAAGTATCCACATCAAATTTCTGGAGGTCAAAAACAGCGTGTTATGATAGCTATGGCTATTGCATGTAAACCTGATGTATTGATTGCTGACGAGCCGACTACTGCATTAGATGTAACTGTTCAAAAGGAAATTATTGCCTTATTAAAGTCTATTCAACAAGAAACTAAAATGAGTATCATCTTTATTTCTCATGATTTGGCATTGATTTCGGAAATTAGTGATAATGTTGTGGTGATGTATAAAGGTAAAGTTGTTGAAAGCGGAAGTGTAGATAAAGTTTTTAAAAATCCCGAAAATGACTATACAAAAGCATTAATTAATTCCAGGCCATCCGTTAATGAGCGTTTAAAAGTATTACCTACAATTCAAGATTATTTAAATGATACAATTTCAGATGAATTTATTACATCAGCTGACAGGGTTAACAATCATAAAAAAATATACAATTCTGAGCCACTATTAAAGGTGGTTAATATTGATAAGGAATATATAACTAAAGGATTGCTGTTTACCAGAGATACTTATTTTAAAGCGGTAAATAACGTAAGCTTTAATTTATATGAAGGGGAAACCTTAGGGCTTGTTGGTGAGTCAGGTTGTGGGAAATCTACATTAGGGAATGCTATTTTACAATTAGAGAAAGCTACTTCAGGTCAAATATTCTATAAAGGAACAGATATTACAAAAATATCAAAATCAGAATTACGTTTACTCAGAAAAGAAATTCAATTAATATTTCAAGATCCATACTCGTCATTAAATCCAAGAATACCTGTTGGGAAAGCAATTATGGAACCCATGAAGGTTCATAAATTATATAAAAATGATAAAGAGCGGAAAGCGAAAACAATTGAATTATTAGAACGTGTAGGTTTATTAGAAGAACATTTTTATCGCTATCCACATGAGTTTTCAGGTGGTCAACGACAACGTATTGGAATAGCGCGAACTATAGCTGTGAATCCGAAGCTGATCATATGTGATGAATCTGTATCCGCATTAGATATTTCAGTACAGGCTCAAGTATTGAATTTGTTAAACGAGCTTAAAGAGAGGTTCGGGTTCAGTTACATCTTTATTTCTCATGATTTAGCAGTTGTAAAATACATGAGTGATCAATTGGTTGTGATGAATAAAGGTGGAATAGAAGAGATTGGCGAGGCAGATAGTATTTATGCCAATCCAAAAACGGAATATACACAATCATTGATTAATGCAATTCCGAAAGGTATTTAGTCCCTCACCAGCCAATCAAGTTGAGTGTAAACTTTAATCCTCTCCCAAAGGGAGAGGAAATATAATAAAGTCAAAATATTTTTATTTTATTAAGGTAAATATGCTCTAAATGAGCAATGCCTTTCGGTAGTTGTTAGTAAGGTTCCACTGGTGGATTAATTTAATGTCATTTCCGGAATATCACCTTCAATTAGTAAAGTTCCTTCGGTTGCTTTTTGAATATCTTCTACAGAAACACCAGGAGCTCTTTCTAATAGTTTAAATCCTTTGTTAGTTACTTCTAAAACAGCAAGGTTGGTTACAATTTTTTTAACACATCCTACCCCTGTTAATGGTAAAGAACAGTTTTTTAATAATTTTGATTCACCACGTTTGTTTGTATGCATCATTGCAACAATAATATTTTCAGCAGAAGCAACTAAATCCATTGCTCCTCCCATACCTTTTACCATTTTCCCTGGAATTTTCCAGTTGGCAATATCACCATTTTCAGAAACTTCCATGGCTCCTAATATAGTAAGGTCAACATGTTGACCACGAATCATAGCGAAACTTGTTACGGAGTCAAAAAAACTAGCGCCTTTTAGTGTTGTTATAGTTTGTTTCCCCGCGTTAATGATGTCAGCATCTTCATCACCTTCAAAAGGGAAAGGTCCCATTCCTAGAACGCCATTTTCACTTTGAAATTCTACTTCAATACCTGTTGGGATATAGTTAGCGACCAAAGTTGGTATTCCAATTCCAAGATTTACAAAATACCCGTCTTTTAATTCTTTAGCAATACGTTTTGCTATTCCAGTTTTATCTAACATTTTATTAATGTATCAATTAGTTAGTTAAACAAGGTATCAATTTTTATTTTTGATACTCGTGCTTAAAATTTTATATATAATTAACCCTAGTTGATTTATTTGTTCCTTTAGAATCAAATTAGTCGGATAATTATAAGATTTTTCACATAGAGTTAGCCAATATTTAGTTTCCTCTAGTTCTTTTGCCGCTATCTTAACTTTATGAATAAAATCTGCTCTACTTTCTGCGTTCTGAGCTTCATGAATATTAGCCCCGATACTAGTTCCAGATTTTAATAATTGTTTTGATATAACGTATTTTTTACTTTTTTCTAATTCTTCACAATATTTAATAATCAACAACGCAACTTCAATTGATTTTTCTACAACTAAATTTTTCATTGTTAAATTAATTAAATTAATTGCGAGATCGCACAGTTCGTTGCTCAATCCTTTTCTCATAGTTTTTTCCTTGAAAAATTCGCTGTACGAATATTCCTGGCACATGAACTTGATTAGGGTCTAATTCACCGGCAGGAACCAATTCCTCAACTTCTGCAATTGTAATTTTTGCAGCTCCACACATGCAAGGGTTAAAATTACGAGCAGTACCTTTAAAAATTAAATTCCCAGCAGTATCACCTTTCCATGCTTTTACAATAGCAAAGTCAGCTTTAAAAGCTTCTTCTAGAACATACATTTTTCCGTTGAATTCTCTTGTTTCTTTTCCTTCAGCTACTTCAGTTCCGTAACCAGCAGGAGTGAAAAATGCAGGGAACCCAGCTTGTGCAGCTCTACATTTCTCTGCTAAAGTTCCTTGAGGTGTCAATTCAACATCTAACTCACCAGAAAGCATTTGGCGTTCAAATTCATCGTTCTCTCCTACATATGAAGAAATCATTTTCTTTATTTGTTTCCCTTGTAATAACAATCCTAATCCGAAGTCATCAACTCCAGCATTATTAGAAATACAAGTGATTCCTTTTACGTTTTTTTTAACCAATTCTGAAATACTATTCTCAGGAATTCCACAAAGTCCGAAACCACCTAACATTAACGTCATACCGTCTTTTATTCCTGTTAGGGCTTCTTCTACGTTTTGTACTGTTTTTTTAATCATGCTATTGTAATCTACTACCTCAACACAAGTATATAAGGTATGAGTTAAAATTATTATTTTTTATTCAAAGAAATCTTAATTCTAAAAGTCAGAGTTGTCGTTTAAATTATCTTCATTTTCTTGAGCCCATTTTTCACAATCTACTTCTATGCTTAAATTCTCAGGTTCTTTAAATGATTCATGAGAAATATTTAAATCTTGATTGGTGTAACAACTTTTCATGTATTGTGCCCAAATAGGTAATGCCATTGTGGCTCCTTGGCCATATTCAATGGATTTAAAATGGACAGCTCTGTCTTCAGCCCCTACCCAAACACCAGTTACTAAGTTAGGCACCATGCCCATAAACCAACCATCAGAATTGTTTTGAGTAGTTCCTGTTTTTCCTGCAATATCATTTGTAAATTCATACGGGTGTCCTGTAATTATCCCTTTTCTATACGCATTACTCCAAGTGTTTTTTCTAGACCTTAATCTTGCTCCAGAGCCATATCGAGTTACTCCTTCCATTACTTTTACAGTTACATAAGCAGACTCTTCACTTAAAACATCTTTCGTTTCAGGAACATTTTGATATAGAATGCTACCATTTTTATCTTCAATTCTTGAAATAATAATTGGTTTTACATATTGGCCCATGTTCGCTAGGGTGCTGTAGGAATTTACCATTTCATACAAGCTTAAATCAGTAGTTCCTAAACAGATAGAAGGGACTTCAGGTATTTCACTTGTTATTCCTAAATTATGAGCCATCTGTATTACGTTTTTAGGTCCCACTTTATTTATCAGTTTTGCAGATATCGTATTTATTGATTTAGCTAAGGCTGATTTTAATGAAACCATTCCGGAGTATTTTCCGTTAGAATTTTTTGGGCACCAATCTTTTAGATTACCATGTCTACCTTCGGGAATACAGTAATAGGAATCAGATATAGTATCACATGGAGAATATTTTAACTGATCAATAGCGGTAGCATACACAAAAGGCTTAAATGTAGATCCTACTTGGCGTTTTCCTTGTTTTGCGTGATCGTATTTAAAGTATTTATGGTTTATCCCTCCGACCCATGCTTTTACATAACCAGTTTGAGGCTCTATCGATAATAAACCTGCATGTAAAAATTTCTTGTAATATAACATAGAATCTCTAGGAGTCATGATAGTATCTATTTCTCCGTTCCAAGAGAAGATTCTCATTTTCTTTTTTACGTTGAAAGATGCATAAGCTTCAGCTTTGGATTTACCCATTTCTTTAGTGTACACTCTAAAGCGCTCTGATCTTCTCATTGCAGTTTTAAGCAATTTCTCAATTTCTTTTTTGTCGAGGTTTCTAAAGGGAGTCGTTTTGTTTTTCTTGTTTTGTGTGTCAAACTCTCCTTGTAAGTTTTTCATGTGCTTTTTCATTGCAGTCTCAGCAAATGCCTGCATACGAGAATCAATCGTTACATATATTTTTAAACCGTCGTTGTATAAACTGTACCTGTCTCCTTCTTTGTTTTTGGGATTATCCTTAATCCATGTTTTCATCTCGTTTCTTAAATGGCTCCTAAAATATGTGGCCATACCTGCGTTATGATGTTCAGGTGTGAAATTTAATTTTAAAGGCAGCTTCTGAAGAGAATCTTTTTGTTGTTCAGTGATCAGATCGTTTCTATTCATCTGTTTATAAACAACATTTCTACGATTCCTAACTCCAACAGGGTTTGTGATAGGGTTGTATAAAGAAGAATTTTTAAACATTCCGACTAATACAGCGGCTTCTTCTTGGTTGATGTCTTTTGGTTCTTTTCCGAAATAGATTCGAGTAGCTGAACGAATACCATCACCATTATTTCCAAAATCATAGATATTATAGTACATCGCTATGATTTCCTGCTTGGTGTATTGACGTTCCAAACGGGTTGCAATAACATATTCTTTAAATTTTTGCTGCATCCTGTTTATCACATTCCCTCTTCCTTCTTTTTGATGAAATAACAATCGTGCGACTTGTTGAGTGATGGTACTTCCTCCTCCTTTTTGCCCTAATTGAATGATAGCAGTGATGGTTCTTCTGAAATCAATTCCAGAATGCTTATAGAAACGTTCGTCCTCTGTAGCAACTAGATTGTCAACTAAATGTTTTGACAAATCTTCATAGGTAACAGGGGTTCTGTTGTCATTTAAATAAAATTTCCCAAGAGTTTTATGATCAGCACTAACAATTTCTGAAGCTAAATCTGTTTTTGGATTTTCTAAAATGGTATGATCAGGCATTTCCCCTAATGCTCCCATAGAAGCTAATACGAAAGGGGTGGCTAGACATATTAGAGCGAATACAAATAACAACCAAAACCACTTGATGAATTTGCCGAATCCATTAGTTTTTTTTTGCACTGCTTTTTTTTGCACTTTTTTAGCCATGTTATAATGCTTTTTTCTCGTTTGTGTTTTTCTCTATTCTAAATCCTACCTCAGTGACGCCTTTTAATTCGGAAACACCTTTGGTAGCTCCGTTTTTTCTAATAGCATGTGTGATATTAACGTTATACTCACCTTCTTCCTTAAAATGAAATTGCTCTTTGTACCATAACTTATTTTCTTTTATTTCAGAAAACCCAGTACCCAGCCACTCTCCTCTGGGAGTAGTCATTTCATACTCTAAGGTATCAATAACCTTGTTATTACTAGGAGAAGTTATCTTTACAATCAAAAATAAGTTGCTAAATTCATAGCTACTGTTATTGCGCACATTTATAAATAAATCATATGCAGCAACAGTATCTGGAGCTTTAAAATTAAAGTCAATAATAGCATCCCTATTCCATGTATTTGGAATAGTTTTGTATTCGTCAAGCACGTGTTTTGAATCACAAGCTGTAAGACTAATAATAGCAACTAAAAGGACTAGGTAATTACGCATCTTTTTGAGGTGAATCGTCTTTTTTTGTATTGTTATTATTTTTATTTTGAGGTCTTGGTCTCGGTTTGTGTTGCGGCTTTTTTGAAGCATCTCCATTTTGAGCCTTTGGTTTGTGTGTCGGTTTTTTATTCCTATTTTGCTGACCTGCAGGTTTATTTTCAGTAGTTTTTTCGTCGGTTCTTTTTTGAGGGCGACGTTTGTTTTGTGGCTTATTGGAATGCTCTCTTTTCTTATTAGGCTTTTCCTTATTGTCAGTCCTGTTTTGAGGATTCTTCTTTTGGTGTGGCTTACGGCTTTTCTTTTGTTTTGGTTTGTCAAAACGAGTTAAACTATCCTGACCAACAACATTTTCAAATTCAACAGTTACTTCTTCAATTAATTCAGAAGCGTAATCTTCCAAATTGTCAACAATATTTCCTTTTTTATTTTGAGCAATGATTTCATTGGCATCCTTGGTAGTAATCATAAACCAATTAGTCCATTCTCCTTCATAAGCATACCAAATCATTCCTTTGAAAATATCAGTTTTTTGAGAAACGGCATTTCCTTTTTTAGTCTTTAATTTTACATTTTTATCGGGAAAATGTTTTAAAGCATCTAGGTATGAATCTAATTCATAGTTCAAACAACACTTTAATTTACCACATTGTCCAGCTAATTTTTGTGGATTCAATGATAATTGTTGGTAACGAGCGGCAGAAGTGCTTACTGATCTGAAATCCGTTAACCATGTAGAGCAACAAAGCTCTCTTCCGCATGATCCAATACCTCCAAGTCTAGCGGCTTCTTGACGAAAACCAATTTGACGCATTTCTATTCGAGTACTAAATTCTTTAGCGAATTCTTTAATGAGTTGTCTGAAATCTACGCGTTCTTCCGCAGTGTAATAAAATGTTGCTTTTGAAGCGTCTCCTTGAAATTCAATATCAGAGATCTTCATTTTTAATTTCAACTCAATAGCTAATTGTCTAGCACGAACCTTCATTGGCTCTTCTCTTTCTCTAGCTTTAGTCCAAATATCAATATCTTTTTGTGAAGCTTTACGGTATATTTTTTTTACATCTTCACTATCAATTTTCACTTTCTTCTTCTTCATTTGCACTTTAACCAATTCTCCTGTTAAAGTAACCATTCCGATGTCATGTCCTGGAGAACCTTCCGTAGCGACAATATCTCCAGTTGATAAAGTTAAATTTTCTGTATTTTTATAATAGTGTTTCCTTCCGTTTTTATAACGTACTTCAACACAGTTAAACGGTTCTTGTCCACTAGGTAATGTCATGTTTGACAACCAGTCAAAAACGGTGAGTTTGTTGCAGCTGTCAGAAGCACATGTTCCATTGCTTTTGCAACCTTTTGGTATACCGTTAGTTCCGGTACCACAATTATTACAAGCCATAATATATATAGAGCCCCAAGAGGCGTAAATTCGTTAAAAAAAATAGTAACGGTAAATATACATTTTTTATTCTGAAGGCTTGTAACTAAAGCGTTAAAATACAAAAAGCTCCTGTTTTAAACAGAAGCTTTTTGTGGGCTAATTCGTTACTAAATTTTTAATCTAATGATAACTTTTCCGAAGTGTTTTCTCGAAAATCATTTGTATTAAAAAGTAACGAAAATTAGCCGCCGTCTAGCTTGCAATTGCAAACTATCGAAGTCGCAATTGTAAAACCGTGTGTGTTTGTATTAATTTGTATTCTTAAAAATCTCATTTATTCTTGTAATGCGTATGTCGCTTTATTAATAGATGCCGACTTTTGAAAAAGGTTGCGTCAAAAATATATTTCCCCTAAAAATCAGCTTGTTAATAAGTTGAAAAATTTATGATTGTATGTAGTAAAAAGAAACTGTACTTTAGCAAAAAGTTAATATAAAACGGGATTTATGAGTTCAGAAAAAGAAGCGAAATTAAAGGCATTAAAACTTACTTTAGATAAATTAGATAAGACATATGGTAAAGGAGCTGTAATGAAACTCGGGGATAAAGCGGTTGAAGAAATGGAGGTTATTTCTACAGGTTCTTTAGGTTTAGATTTAGCTTTAGGAGTAGGTGGTTTGCCAAGAGGGAGGGTAATTGAAATTTATGGTCCTGAATCATCTGGTAAAACTACATTGACTTTACATGCAATTGCTGAGGCTCAGAAAAATGGTGGGATTGCAGCTTTTATTGATGCAGAACATGCTTTTGACCGTTTTTATGCTGAAAAATTAGGGATTGATGTTGATAATTTAATTATATCTCAACCTGATTATGGTGAGCAAGGATTAGAGATTACTGAAAATTTAATTCGTTCTGGAGCTATCGATATTATTGTTATTGACTCAGTTGCTGCATTGACGCCAAAAAGTGAAATTGAAGGTGAAATGGGAGATTCTAAAATGGGACTTCATGCACGTTTAATGTCACAAGCATTAAGAAAGCTTACAGCGGCGATTAGCAAAACAAATTGTACGGTAATTTTTATTAACCAATTGAGAGAAAAGATTGGTGTGGTATTTGGAAATCCAGAAACTACTACTGGTGGTAATGCCTTAAAGTTTTATGCTTCTGTACGATTAGATATTAGAAGGTCTACACAAATAAAAAATAGTGACGGGATTGTTATTGGAAATAAAACAAGAGTTAAAGTTGTAAAAAATAAAGTAGCTCCACCTTTTCAAATGGCAGAATTTGATATTATGTATGGAGGAGGGATATCTAAAGTTGGTGAAATTGTTGACTTAGGTGTTGAGTTTAATATCGTTAAAAAGAGTGGGTCATGGTTTAGTTATGGTGAGACTAAGTTAGGTCAGGGTAGAGATGCGGTAAAGAATTTACTTAAAGATAATCCAGAACTAATGGAGGAATTGGAAGAGAAAATTGTTATTGCAATAGCAGAAAAATAAATAGAATTCATACTTCTTAAAAAATAAAAACCTGGTATAGCCAGGTTTTTTTAGTTTTATACGCAACCTTTTGTAACTTTAAGCATCTGATTAAATAGTGGTTAAGGTGAAATGAATTTATGTTCTCTTATTAAGTTGAATTGTTTAGTTGTATTTTTATTGAAATAAAGAGGCTGTTTTACTTCTGGCTAATTAGGTGAAAAAACGAAATAGAGCCTGTTAAAAAAACCTATAGTTTTTATGAGTCTAGAATTGCTCATTGTAAAATGTAAAAAGAATAATAGAAAAGCTCAGGGGGAGCTGTATAGTTTGTATGCTAAAAAGTTATTTACCCTTTGCTTGAAATATTCCAAAAGTTATGCAGAGTCGGAAGATAATTTGCAAGATGCTTTTGTGACTATTTTAAGTAAAATAAAACAGTATAATGGCAAGGGATCTTTTGAAGGATGGATGAAGCGAATTGTGATAAATACTGCGTTACAACGTTACAGAAAAGCAAGTGTGTTAGATGTAATAAAGGATGATGATTTTTTAGAAGAGGTGGTAGAAATAGAGGTAGATCATGTGTCGCTAGAGTTTCTGTTGTCTATTATTCAAGAGTTGCCAGATAAATATAGATTGGTGTTCAATTTATATGTTTTGGATGGTTTTTCACATAAAGAAATTGCTGAAATGCTAAATATATCCGTAGGAACATCTAAGTCTAACTTGTCAAGAGCAAGAAATATCTTAAAAGATAAAATTGAAAAAAATGAATTTAAAATTACAAAAACCCTTTAATAATGGGTAATAAAAAAAATATAGACCGATTGTTTCAAGAGCAGTTCAAAGATTTTGAAGCAACTCCAAATGATGCAGTTTGGGGGAATATTCAATCTAAATTGAATGAGAGGAATTCCAATAAAAGAAGAATTCCTGTATGGGTGATGTTTAGTTGTGCAGTGGCTACTTTAGTGTTTTTTGTAGGGTTGAGTATGTTGTTTTTGCCTGCAAATGAAAGTGTTGAGGCAGTTGTTGTTACTCCGGAAAATCAAAATTCAATTAGCAATGATAAGTTTGTTTCTGCAGGAAAGGAAGAAGCGTTATTTGTAAATAAGAGTACTGAAAAAATTATTGATTCAAAATTAAAAGTGAATCAAAGTAATGCTAATATGGGGGTAATGTATTTGAAAACCCAAAAGGATGGTTTAAGTAATGAATCATTTAAAATCAAAAGTGAGGTCACTTCTGCGGCAGTGAAATCAAAATTAGCAAATAGAGGTTCTAACGAAATAAACAGTAATATTTTATTACTAAATAAGAGCGAGTTAATACAGAAACCAAGTTTAGTGCAAAATAGTTCGGGTGAAATGGTTAATGGAAACAATAAAATGTTTGCGTCTAATAAATATAGGTATGATGTAGTAAAAGGGGAGGGAGTTGTTGCTGTTGCTGAAGGTAATACTAAAGTTGTGTTTAATGAAAAGTTAAATAACCAAGATAGTTCAAGAAGTGCTTCTGGTTTTTTAAGTGAAAATAATGCGAAAAACAATGTGATTGAGCAAACTAATGCAATAAAAAAGTTTACACCTATTACTAGTTCCAATATTGAAGAAAGAGAGTTTACGGGTAATTTAAAAGATAATTCAAATGATATTGTAGAAGACAATGTAGTAAATTTTAGTGATGATACAATTTTAGTCAAATCTGAAATGGAAAATAGTCTAGATAGGATTAGCTTAGTCGAAGAGGTTGTTATAGATGAGGAATGTAAGGAAGAAGAGGTGGGGGCTACAGTTGAGAAAACAATCGATGAAGCAGTTGCTGAATTAGAAGAAATTCAAAAGAATGAGGATAATATAGATGATAATGAAGTTGCTTTTAGTAAATGGAAAATAGCACCAAATATTGCTCCGGTATATTACAACACATTAAGTTCTGGTTCTCCAATTGATAGTGAGTTATCTGGTAATAAGAAAAAAGGTAAAATTAATATGAGTTATGGTATAGGTGTGGGCTATGCAATAAATAAAAAACTTACAATCCGGACAGGAGTTAATAAAATTAAGCTAGGGTATAATACCCAAGACGTAGCTATTTATCCTTTTGCAGAGGCTCCGGTTGATGGGAGGGGGCTTAAAAATATAACTCTTACATCTGAAGCTTCATCTCTTAATTTGTCTGGTTCAAGTGGTTATTCTATTTCCCAGATACCATCTTCATATTCATTGTTATATGACTCCAGTTTAAATCAACGATTAGGGTATATAGAGGTTCCTGTGGAATTAAGTTACAAAATTTCAGAAAAAAAAATGAAAATTAATGTGATAGCTGGAGTAAGTACTTTTTTCTTAAATGAAAACGGTATTTATACGGAAACTAATGGTATTGAAACTCATATAGGAGAGGCGAATAATTTGAATAAAATAAGCTATAGTACAAATATTGGACTTGGTTTTAATTATAACATTTCAAAAGCGTTTAATTTTAATTTTGAACCAACGTTTAAATATCAGTTGAATGCATTTAGTAATGATTCAGGGAATTTTAATCCTTATATTTTAGGGGTTTATACTGGGTTTAGTTTTAAGTTTTAAGTTAGTTAATGTTAACATAAATATTTATGTTAAACGAAAAAGCGTTCTTATTCCTAAGAGCGCTTTTGGTTTTTTTAAAGAGGGTATATTCAGGGGGTGTGTCTTTTTAACTCGTCATAAATAAGCGCTCTGGTTTGATTTTTTAATTCATTTTTTAAAGAAATATCTAAACCTTTAGTAAGTATAGGTTTGTGGATGGTTACGCGCATTTCCCCAGGAGAGCCTCCAGTTAAAAAATCATAAGGTAGTCGTTTAAAGTTGTCTACAAAAGTCATTGGAATTATTGGAATTTGATGTTCTAATGCAAGTCGGAAAGCTCCAGTTTTAAACTCGCAAACCAAATCACATTCGTCAAACACTCCTCCTTCTGGGAATATACAAATGCTTATTCCGGAGTTTAATCTTTGTTGTGCGCTGTTAAAAACTTCTTTTTTACTTTGTGAGCTGTTTCTGTCAACTAATATACAGGTACGTTTGTAGAAAAATCCAAACAACGGTATTTTGGCTAATTCTTTTTTTCCGACAAATACAAACGGATTTTTTTCTATAGCCAACATTAGCATAATATCGGTCATTGATGTGTGGTTGGCTACAAACATGTAGCTTTTTCCAAAAACTATTTCGCTTTCTTTTTTTAGTTTTACTCTGAATCCCATTCCGAATAAAATTATTTTAGCCCAAATTCGTGCTAACTTAAAGAAATACGGATATAATTTATCGCTTGAAGATGTAATTAGAAGAAAAGGAAACATAACGAGTATAGGGGTTACTATGAGTAAGTAAAACCATATTCTATAAGCGGATCTTCCGATGTAGGTGAATATTTTCAAAATAAAAAGACTTAAGTTTCAAAAATAACTTTTTTATGACTGATGCTTTCAATAAATTTACCTAAATTTTTTCGAAGAGAGTTATGGCAAGAGTATTGACAGGAGTGCAAAGTACAGGAACACCACATTTAGGTAATTTATTAGGGGCGATTATTCCGGCAATAGAAATGTCGAATAATCCCGTTAATGAAGCGTATTTGTTTATTGCAGACATGCATTCATTAACACAAATTAAAGACGCTAAGGTGTTAAGAGAAAACACGTATTCTACAGCTGCTGTATGGTTGGCTTTTGGATTAGATGTTGATAAAACTGTGTTTTATAGGCAAAGTGATATTCCTCAAGTAACAGAGCTTTCTTGGTATTTAAATTGCTTTTTTCCGTTTAAAAGGTTGGAATTAGCACATTCATTTAAAGATAAGGCAGATAGTCTTGATGATGTTAATGGTGGGTTATTTACGTATCCGATGTTAATGGCTGCAGATATTTTGTTGTATGACGCGGAGGTTGTTCCAGTTGGGAAAGATCAAATGCAGCATCTAGAGATGACTAGAGACGTAGCTTCTCGTTTTCATGCGAAATTGGGTGAAACTTTCGTATTGCCTCAGGCTAAAGTTCAAGAAGACACTATGTATGTTCCTGGAACCGATGGGGTGAAAATGAGTAAGAGTAAAGGGAATATTATTAATTTATTTCTTCCGGATAAACAATTACGTAAACAAGTAATGAAAATTGCAACAGATAGTACTCCTTTGGAGGATTCTAAAAATCCAGATACGTGTAATTTATTTGCCTTGTATAAATTAGTTGCAACTGAGGGGCAAATTAATGAGATGCGAGCAAATTATGAAGGTGGGGGTTATGGGTATGGACATGCAAAACAAGCGTTTTTTGAAGTGCTAATTGAAAAATTCACTAAGGAAAGAGCTTTGTATAATTATTATATGGATAATCTTTCGGAAATAGATAAAGCATTGTCTGTTGGGGCTGATAAAGCGTCAAATACAGCTAAAGAAGTTTTAAAGAGAGTAAGAGAGAAGTTAGGATTCTTGTAGTTATAGAAAAAACTACGGGTTTATTTTAGAGTATTACTTGTGTGGAGAGTGACTTTGATAAAGGTTACTCTCTTTTAATTTTATCTTGTAGAGCAAAGAAAGCGCGTTTAGACGCTTTCTCTTCTGCTTTCTTTTTAGAGGTGGCTCTTCCTTTGGCGATTACCTTGTTGTCAATGCGTAATTTAACTGCAAAATGTTTAATATTATCGTTTCCTGTATCGTCATAAACAAGGTATTTGAAAACCTTTTTTTCTTTCTGACACCATTCAATAAGTAAGCTTTTGTAACTGATAACTTTACCTTCAAGTCTTTCAATATCAACATAAGGTACAATAACGCTGTCATAAATAAATTTTTCAGCACCTTTGTATCCTTTGTCTAGAAATATTGCGCCTACTAATGCTTCAAATACATTACCATGAATGTTGTCGCCAAAATTAACTTTACTCATTTTACTATTTACTAGGCTGAGTAGTTCTAAGTCTTTTCCTAATTCATTTAAATGTTCTCTACTTACGATTTTTGAGCGCATTTTAGTAAGGTATCCTTCATTTCCGTGGGGAACTTTATTGAATAAGTATTCGGCTATAATAGAGCTCAACATAGCATCGCCTAAAAACTCTAGTCTTTCGTAGCTAATAGTGTTTCCTTTGTTGTCCTTTTTGTTAGAAGATCGATGGGTGAAAGCCTCTTCAAAATGAGTGATTTTTATTGGTTTATATCCAATTATTTTAGAAACTTGAACAAAAAAATTCCCGTCTTCATTAGTAGAAGTTCGGGAATTGAATATTTTTTGAATAATACGCTTCATGTGTTTATATCTATTGTTTTTCAATTGTCACATGTAATCTTTGAATTAATAAAAACAAGTAAATTTAACATAGTTTATTAATCTAGATGTTAATCAAGTTCTCAGTACAAGTATGAGAAGTGTGAATAACAATATTATTTTTCATTCTAAAAACGCAATAATTATTATAAATAGAATCTGAAGCCCACTAGTGGGTTTCGGTTGTTTTAGTCTAATTTTTTAAACAGTACACATGCATTATGTCCACCGAATCCAAATGTGTTACTCATCACTACATTAAGTTCTCTTTTCTGAGCTTTGTTAAGTGTTAAGTTCAATTTGTTGTCTATGTTTTCATCATGAGTTTCATGATTTATTGTAGGAGGAATTATTCCGTGCTTCATGGCTAATATGGAAGCGATAGCTTCAATTGCACCAGCGGCACCTAATAGGTGACCTGTCATAGATTTTGTTGAATTGATATTTAGGTTGTACGCGTGGTCACCAAAAACACTTATAATTGCTTTTGATTCTGCAATATCACCTAATGGTGTTGAAGTACCATGCATATTGATGGCATCAACGTCTGTTGTTGATAATCCTGCATCTTCAATACAGTTTTTCATAACAAGTATTGCTCCTAGTCCTTCCGGATGTGGTGCAGTCATATGATGTGCATCGGCAGATAAACCACCTCCAGCAAGTTCAGCGTAAATTTTAGCGCCTCTTGCAATTGCATGTTCATATTCTTCTAGAATTAATGCTCCTGCTCCTTCGCCTAAAACAAATCCGTCTCTATTTGCGTCAAATGGTCTTGATGCAGATTGAGGGTCGTCATTTCTTGTAGATAAAGCATGCATTGCATTAAAACCTCCTATACCAGCTTCAGTAGCAGCTGCTTCAGAACCTCCAGAAACAATAATGTCAGCTTTTCCAAGCTTAATATAGTTCATGGCGTCTATCATAGCGTTAGCTGAAGATGCGCAGGCAGATACAGTTGTAAAGTTTGGTCCTCTAAACCCGTATTTAATTGAGATGTGCCCAGGAGCAATATCAGCAATCATTTTAGGAATGAAAAAAGGATTGAAACGAGGTGTTCCATTTCCGGTAGCAAAATTTGTCACTTCTCTTTGAAAAGTATCAATTCCGCCAATTCCAGCGCCCCAAATTACTCCAACTCTGTCTTTGTTTATTTTTTCTAAGTCTAGCCCAGAATCTATAATTGCTTCATCAGAGGCAACCATAGCATACTGTGCATAAAGATCTAGTTTTCTAGCGTCTTTACGACTCATAAAGTCTGTGACTTCAAAATTTTTAAGTTCGCAAGCAAACTTTGTTTTGAAATTAGAAGCATCAAAGCGAGTAATAGGGCCAGCGCCACTTTTACCACTCACCAATGCATCCCAATACTCTTGAATATTGTTCCCTATTGGAGTAAGTGCTCCAAGGCCTGTAACTACAACTCGCTTTAATTTCATATATAAATACTTCTTAACTTCTTATTTAGCTCCTTCTATGTAAGTAATAGCTTGACCTACAGTAGCAATGTTTTCTGCTTGATCATCTGGAATTTGAATGTCAAATTCTTTTTCGAATTCCATAATTAATTCAACAGTATCTAATGAATCTGCTCCTAAGTCGTTTGTGAAACTTGCTTCGATAACAACTTCGTTTTCATCAACACCTAATTTGTCTACTATGATCGCTTTTACTTTTGATGCAATATCTGACATAATCTTTAATTTTTAAATTTGTTTGGAGGCAAAAGTAAAAAACTTTACTCTAAAACCACAATTTACACGAAAAATGTAAGTTATTTTTTTATAATTTTTGTGAAGTTACTGGTTTTTAGCTTCCAATTGTGAATATTTATTCTTTTTTTTGTCTTGAAATAACACATGTAGCTCTAAAAATATGAAACGTATTGTGATTTTTGCATCTGGTTCCGGAACGAATGCGGAAAATATTATTAAACACTTCCAAGGTAATGGTTTAGCCAAGGTTATTCAAGTTCTAAGTAACAAGAAAGATGCCAAAGTTTTGGAAAAGGCTGAAAAACTGGGGGTTAGTAATAGTAGTTTTAGTAGAAATGATTTGCATGAAAGTAATATCATTTATAATCTAATGCTTGATTTAAAACCTGATTTAATAGTATTAGCTGGTTTTTTATTAAAATTTCCAGAAGATATAATTTCAGCTTTTGCTAATAAAATCATTAATGTTCATCCCGCGTTATTGCCTAAATATGGAGGGAAAGGAATGTATGGGGCTAATGTTCATAAAGCTGTAGTTGCTAATAATGATAAAGAATCAGGTATAACTATTCATTATGTAAATGAACATTATGATGAGGGCAATATCATTTTTCAAGCAAATACTAAGGTAGATAGTATTGATACTTTTGAGGATGTAGCGGCAAAGATTCATCTTTTAGAACAAAAACATTTTCCGCTTGTAATTGAACAATTGCTAAACTGAAACTGGAATTGAAGTCGAACTAAAATAAAGGTTGCGAATTTTTGTGGTACTTTGTGTGCTTCTGTGAAATAGCTTAAAACTAAAAAAAGTGAATAATACTGTACACATATATACTGATGGTTCTTCTCGAGGTAATCCAGGTCCTGGAGGATATGGTGTAGTGATGGAATGGGTGGGTAAACCATATAGAAAAGAGCTTTCTCAAGGCTATGAAAAAACCACGAATAACAGAATGGAGTTATTGGCTGTAATAGTAGCGCTGGAGCAGTTGAAAAATGAGAACACAGCAGTTAAAGTATTTACGGATTCTAAGTATGTAGTTGATTCCGTAGAAAAAAAATGGGTTTTTGGATGGGAGAAAAAAGGGTATAAAGGTAAAAAGAACCCAGATTTATGGAAGCGTTTTTTGAAAATATATAGAATACAAAATGTAAGTTTTCAATGGATTAAAGGGCATAATAACCATAAACAAAATGATAGATGTGATTATTTAGCTGTTGAATCCTCAAAAAAAATCGGATTACTTGTTGATGTTGAATACGTAAAAACGGACAATCAAAAGTTACTTTAACCACTAGTTTTTTCTTAAGTGTAGTTTAATTCTCAAATATGAAAATAAAAACAACGAAATTTTATTTTTTAATACTATTGTTTAGTTGCTTTTTTTATAGCTATTCTCAATCTGAATGGGAGTTAGAAAAAGAAGCTTTAGGTATTCAAGTGTTTACAAGGACTGTAAGTGTTTCTTCTATTAAAGAGTATAAAGCTACAACATTAATAAAAACTTCTCTAAAATCGATAGTGAGTAAAATTATAGATGGCGAGCATTTGAAAGACTGGAATTACAAAACGACCAAAAGTAATTTGTTAGAGAAAATATCAGATAATGAATACCTTATTTATATGTATAATGATTTGCCTTGGCCGGCTAAGAACAGAGATCATATTTCGACGTTAAAGATTGATGAAATAAGTAGTTCATTGACTAAAATAAGTATTATATCTACTCCTAAAAAAATGCTAGAAAAAAGTGGAGTAATAAGAGTAGTTAATTTTTCAGGGTTTTGGTTATTAGAGAAAACTAAATTAGGAATAAAAGTTACGCAGCAAATGTATGGTGATCCAGGAGGTTCGTTACCGGTATTTATTGTGAACTCAATGTTAGTAAAGGCTCCTTTTAATACATTTAAGCGTCTAAAAGAACAATTAGCGAACTAATTTATAGTAGTTGGCTACTTTTCATTTTATAGTATTGTGTTATAGAAAATAAATTTCCGTAATTTTGCAGAAATTTAATAGGCATTTGATGAACAAACTTTTAATTGTAGGTACGGTTGCTTTTGATGCAATTGAAACACCTTTCGGAAAAACAGATAAAATTTTAGGTGGCGCGGCTACTTATATAGGGCTCTCTGCTTCTAATTTTAATAATGTTAATAGCGCAATTGTTTCTGTTGTTGGAGATGATTTTCCACAAGAATATTTGGATATTCTTTCTGCTAGAAATATTGACTTAACGGGGTTAGAAACTGTTAAGGGTGGGAAAACTTTTTTCTGGTCAGGGAAATATCATAATGATATGAATTCTCGTGACACCTTAGACACGCAATTAAATGTATTAGAAAACTTTAATCCGGTTGTTCCGGAAGCATATAAAGATGCAGATGTTGTAATGTTAGGGAATTTACATCCTCTAGTACAGTTAGGAGTGCTTGAGCAAATGACAAAAAAGCCAAAATTAGTAGTATTAGATACTATGAATTTTTGGATGGATTGTGCATTAGCTGAATTAAAACAAGTAATTACTAAAGTAGATGTGATTACAATTAATGATGAAGAAGCACGTCAGTTATCTGGAGAATATTCTTTAGTAAAGGCAGCAAGAGTAATCGCAGCTATGGGGCCAAAGTATGTAGTGATTAAAAAAGGGGAGCACGGAGCTTTATTGTTTCATGAGGATAACGCCTTTTTTGCGCCAGCATTACCTTTAGAAGATGTTTTTGACCCTACAGGAGCAGGAGATACTTTTGCTGGAGGGTTTACAGGTCATATCGCTAGTACAGGAAATATTTCATTTAAAAACATGAAAAATGCAATTATCCATGGATCTAATCTAGCTTCTTTCTGTGTAGAGAAGTTTGGAACAGAACGAATGGCGTCCTTGTCGAAAGATGAAGTGTCCAGTCGCCTAAAGCAATTTAAAGAGCTGACACAATTTGATATAGAATTATAAGATACAAACGCGCTGAATTTCAGTGCGTTTTTTTTAATCCCTTGTAGGGGTTCGATATTTAAAATAATAGTATTATACGTTGTATGTATGCGCTAAAAACATCGACTATAACAACACAATAATCCGTACTTAAGTACAACAACACAACAACAATGAGCGACGCTTTAAAACACGAATGTGGTATTGCACTAATTAGATTAAAAAAACCATTAGAGTATTACAAAGAAAAATACGGAACAGCATTTTATGGTGTAAATAAAATGTACTTGATGATGGAAAAACAGCACAATCGAGGTCAAGACGGTGCTGGTTTTGCAAGTATTAAATTGGATATGGAGCCTGGACAACGCTATATAAGTCGTGTGCGTTCTAACAAACAATTACCTATTCAAGATGTTTTTGCTCAAATTAACGATAGAATTAATTCAGCATTAAAATCTGACCCGTCATTAAGTGATGATGTTAAAAGACTAAAAGCAGAAGTTCCTTATATCGGAGAAGTGCTTTTAGGACATGTGCGTTATGGTACTTTTGGTGTAAATAGCGTAGAAAGTGTTCATCCTTTTTTAAGACAAAATAGTTGGATGCATAGAAATTTAATTGTTGCTGGGAACTTTAACATGACCAATGTTAGTCAGTTATTTCAGGATTTAGTAAATATCGGACAACATCCAAAAGCAGAAGCGGACACGGTTACTGTAATGGAAAAGATTGGTCACTTTTTAGATAAACAAGTAGAGAGATTATATAAAGAAGCCAAAAAGGAAGGCTTGTCTAAGGTAGAGGCATCCTCAGTTATTGCGGATCGATTAAACATCGCTAAGATTTTAAAAAAATCGGCTAAAAAATGGGATGGTGGTTATGCTATGGCGGGGATGTTAGGTCATGGTGATGCTTTTGTATTGCGTGATCCAGCAGGAATACGTCCAGCGTATTATTACCAAGATGATGAGATTGTTGTTGTAGCTTCTGAGCGTCCAGTTATTCAAACGGTATTTAATGTTGCTTTTGAAGATGTAGTTGAGCTTGACCCAGGAAAAGCAATTATAGTTAAGAAAAGTGGAGAAACAAAAATTCAACAAATATTAGCCCCATTAGAAAAGAAGGCTTGTTCTTTTGAACGTATTTATTTCTCACGCGGTAGTGATCAAGAAATTTATAAAGAACGTAAGAAATTAGGAAGATTGTTGTTTCCACAGATAATGAAGTCTATTGGAAATGATATTGAAAACTCAGTGTTTTCGTTCATCCCTAATACTGCAGAAGTTTCTTATTACGGAATGGTTAAAGAAGGGGAGTTGTTTTTAAATGAACAGAAAGAACGATTATTACTTCAAAAAGAAAATCAAACTCCAGAAAAGATAAAAGAAATTATAGGGAAAAGATTGCGAACTGAAAAAATCGCGATAAAAGACGCAAAGCTAAGAACCTTTATTACGGACGATGATAGTAGGGATGATTTGGTAGCACATATATATGATATTACTTATGGTTCTGTTAGGCCAACGGATAATTTAGTAATCATAGACGATTCTATTGTTCGTGGAACAACATTACAAAAGAGTATTTTAACTATGATGGATCGTTTGAATCCTAAAAAGATAGTTGTTGTTTCTTCTGCCCCACAAATCCGTTATCCAGATTGCTATGGAATTGACATGGCTAACTTAGAAGGATTGGTTGCTTTTAGAGCAATGTTAGCATTGTTGAAAGATGACAATAAATATCATTTAATAAAAGAAACATACGATAAGTGTATTGCTCAAGTAGGGTTGCTAGATACTGAAGTCCAAAATTTTGTAAAAGATTTATACGGATTATATACCGATGATGAAATTTCAAATAAAATAGCAGAACTATTAAGTTCAGAAGGGCTAAACGCTGAAGTGGAAATTATTTATCAAACAGTAGAGAACTTGCACAAAGCCTGTCCTAAGCACCTTGGTGATTGGTATTTTACAGGAGATTATCCTACTCCAGGAGGACATAGAGTAGTGAATAGAGCTTTTATTAATTTCTTTGAAGGGAATAAAGAAAGAGCGTATTAAGGGTCTGTAAAAGAATACTTTAACAAGTGTAATTGTAGTTCGGCTAATATATTTCAATATCTAAACATAAGTTTATATATTGGTGCTACCATAACATGAGTAGGTTAAGTTCATGGTAGATTTGGGGCAAAAAAGGCAAGTTAATTCTTGCCTTTTTTATTTGAAATAAACTTTAGCTCACGAAACCGGAGGGAAGTAGTAAAAGCGTTTTACCACAGATCATCAGTATTTCACATCTAAATAACACACTTAAACGATAGTTGTGGTAGTCTGACTGAATTACTGTGATGGGTTAATATAAGTTTATATATTAGTATCACCATAACATAAGTAGGTTAAGTTCATGGTAGATTTGGGGCAAAAAAGGCAAGTTAATTCTTGCCTTTTTTATTTGAAATAAACTTTAGCTCACGAAACCGGAAGGGGGAGTAGTAAAAGCGATTTTACCACAAATATCGGTGTTTCACATCGAAATATTACACTTTAACGAGTATTATAGTAGTCTGACTGAATTATTGTGTTGGGTTAACATAAGTTTATATATTAGTGTCACCATAACATAAGTAGGTTAAGTTCATGGTAGATTTGGGGCAAAAAAGGCAAGTTAATTCTTGCCTTTTTTATTGGAATAAATTTCAAAAAAATAGGGATGCAATTAATTGCATCCCTATTTTTTTGAAAGAAGTTTTAGTAGCCCTTTATTTACTTTCTGCGTAGCGTCTTTCGACTTCATTCCAGTTAATTATATTAAAGAATGCATTAATATAGTCAGGACGTCTGTTTTGGTAGTTTAAGTAATATGCATGTTCCCAAACATCTAATCCTAAAATTGGAGTCCCTCCGCAAGTTACACCTGGCATTAACGGGTTGTCTTGGTTAGGTGTTGAGCAAACACTTATCTTTCCTCCTTTGTGTACACATAACCATGCCCATCCAGATCCGAATTGAGTAGCTGCTGCTTTTGAGAAGGCTTCTTTAAAAGCATCTACAGAACCAAATTCAGCAATGATAGCATCTTTTAAATCGCCAGATAAATATCCTTTTCCTTCTGGGTTCATTACTGACCAGAATAAAGAGTGGTTGTAAAATCCACCTCCGTTGTTACGTACAGCACCATTATTCATGTCTAAATTGGCAAGAATACCTTCAATAGATTTTCCTTCCAAATCAGTTCCTTTAACTGCTGCGTTTAATTTTGAGGTATATCCGTTATGGTGCTTTGAATGGTGAATTTCCATTGTTCTAGCATCAATATTTGGTTCTAATGCATCGTATGCATATCCTAATTTTGGTAATTCAAAAGCCATAGTATGTTTTTTTAATTAGTTGTTTTAAACAAATTCAATCCAAATTTACAAAAACTAAAAGGAAGTTATTATTAAATCAAATAATTAATCCCACCAATAGGTTTTATCCACCTCTATGTTGCTAGTGTTGTGTTGAAAATTTTATAATTTGTTAAGGTAGTTCAGTACTACTTACGTCATTTAGTTTGTATATTGTAATGCTTAAAAAGTGAGTTTAATGAATACAAATTCTTTTACAGTTTATAATGCTTCAGCAGGTTCAGGGAAAACATTTACCTTAGTCAAGGAATATTTAAAAACGCTTTTTTCATCTCATAAAATTGATAAATACAAGAGCATTTTAGCGGTTACCTTTACAAATAAAGCAGTAGCTGAAATGAAAGGGCGTATCCTTGAAAACCTTAAGGCGTTTGCCGATCCAGAAATATTATTGTTAACTGTTCCCGAAAACTTAAAGGATCAGCATCAAATGTTTTCAGTTATTGCGAATGAGTTAGAATTGGATACAATGCAGTTGCATAAAAAAGCAATTAGAGTTCAAGACGCTATTTTAAATAACTACGCCGCTTTTGATATTGTAACTATTGATACGTTTACCCATAGAATTATCAGGACTTTTGCATATGATTTAAAATTGCCTCAAAATTTTGAAGTTGCATTAGATACAGAAGATGTTTTACAGGAAGCGATTGCAAATGTATTAATGAAAGTAGGGGAAGATAAAAGGCTAACGAAATTATTAATCGACTTTGCGTTGCATAAAGCTGACGATGATAAAAGTTGGGATATAGCTCTAGATTTATATAGGGTTTCACGATTATTGTTGAACGAGAATGAAGTAGAGCATGTTTCAAAATTAAAAGATAAATCTTTAGAAGATTTTGATAAGTTAAAAGAAACACTTGAAAATAAATTAACCCATGCGAAAAATGAAATAGCTAGTCAATCGAAAGGAATATTAAATGACTTTGAAAGTAAGGGTATTTCAGAAAACGATATAAAATCAATTTTTGGTTATTTTTCGAAACTGGCAAAGGAGGATTTTTCAATTAAATACGGATTGGTTTGGCAAACTAAATTGTTAAATGGTGAAACTTTATATCCGAAACGGGTATCAGGAGCGGTAGCAGATTCGATTGATGAAATGGAATCAAATATTAGCTCAGTGTTTCTAAGTACCAAAACGTTATTTAGTGAAGTTTCATTTTTAAAGAACTTCCTAAAAAGCATAGTGCCGTTATCAGTATTAAATGTGGTAAATAATGAGCTGCAAAGTATAAAGGAAGAGCAAAACATTTTATTGATATCAGAGTTTAACAAAATAATTTCAAATGAAATTAAGGGGCAGCCAGCTCCATTTATATATGAGCGTATTGGGGAGCGTTATCAGAATTATTTTATTGATGAGTTTCAAGATACGTCTCAAATGCAATGGCAGAATTTAATTCCGTTAACTGAAAATGCATTAGTGACCGAGCCTAAACTAAACGAGCAACATTCATTGTTGATTGTTGGCGATGCTAAACAGGCCATTTATCGTTGGAGAGGCGGTAAACCAGAGCAGTTTATAGATTTGTATGAGGATAAAAATCCCTTTTATATCGAAAAAAGCATAGAAAATCTGGATACAAATTATAGGAGTTATAGCGAGGTAGTCGAGTTCAATAATAACTTTTTTAGTTTTTTGTCACATAAATTTCAGAATGAAACACATCAAGAGTTATATAGAATAGGGAATAATCAAAAACAGAATAACAAAAAAGGAGGTTTTGTAAAAGTGTCTTTTGTAGAAGATGTTTTAGAAGAGGATGCTACTGTTTTGTACCAAGAAAAAGTTTTAGAAACAATAGAAAACGTATTAGAACAAGGTTTTGTGAAGGCTGATGTTTGTATTGTTACCAGAAAAAAGAAAGACGGAATTGCAATTGCTGATTTTTTAACTGAAAAAGGAATATCTATTATTTCTTCAGAAACATTATTGGTAAATAAATCTAAGGAGGTTAGGTTTATCATTTCATTTTTAACTTATTTATTGTATCCAGAAAACAAGAACTCTAAAATGGAGTTTTTGAATTATTTATATGCAAAGTTAGAAGTTGTAAGTAGTGAACATGAATTTTATATTGAGCTATTACAATTACCTCCTTTAGATATATTTAAGGAATTGGCAATTTCGCACCAAATACAGTTTGATTATGAGGCTATTCAAACCCTTCCTTTCTACGAGTTAGTAGAACAGATAATACGTGCCTTTTCTTTAGTGAATGGCTCTGATGCTTATGTGCAATATTTCTTAGATGAAGTGCTATCGTTTAGTCAAAAAAAACAAACAGGTATTCAAGGTTTTTTAGAGTACTGGGAGCTGAAAAAAGATAAACTAAGTATTGTTGCGCCAGAGGGGGCAAATGCCATAACCTTAATGACTATTCATAAATCCAAAGGCTTAGAATTCCCTGTAATTATTTTCCCATTCGCTGAATTGGATATATACAAGGAGCAAGATTCAAAAACATGGTATCCTATTAATTCCGAAGAATATAATGGTTTTTCAGAAGCGTATTTACATTTCAATAAAGAGATTGAAAGCTATGGAGAAATTGGTGAGCGTTTATGGAAAGAAAGAAGAGCGCAATTAGAGTTAGATAATATTAATCTACTATATGTTGCATTAACACGACCAAAAGAACAATTGTATGTGATTTCTAAAAAGGCGATTAACAAAAAAACAGGAGAAGAGAATGACAATTTATTCTCAGGGTTCTTTATTGGCTTTTTGAAACAAATAGGAAAATGGAAAGAAGATGTTGATGGTTATGAGTTTGGAGAAATGTTAAAATTATCTATTAAAACTGAAATAAAAGAAGAAAAGGAATTATTGTTTACTTCTTCATCTAGGTTAGACCATAACTTAGCAATACTTGCAAAGGCAGGTTTTTTATGGAACTCAGAGCAGGGAGGTGCCATTGAAAAAGGAAATTTAATACATTTAATATTATCAAAAATAAAATATAAAAGGGATGTAGATATCGTCTTTCAAGAGCTAGTTATAAATGGCGTCATAACTACCGAACAAGAGGAATCACTAAAACCAGTATTGACGAATCTAATAGAGAATTCAGAAGTGTCAGTTTATTTCAATGATGATTTAATGGTTTTTAATGAAAGAGCAATTTTAACAAAAGATGGTAAAACACTTATTCCTGATAGAATTGTTTTTAAAGAAAAAAAAGCAACGGTAATTGATTATAAAACGGGTTCTTTTGATTTAAAACATGAAGCCCAAGTGAATAGTTACGCATCAGTATTGTTAGATATGGGATATGAGGTTGATAAGAAATTATTGGTCTATTTAGATGACAAAATAAAAATTAGAGAAGTTAGTTGATATCTGTAAAATAATTACATTTGTGATACCTATTAAACTTCAAAAGACTCATAAGTAAATTTAGTTGTTTTTGATTTAGTTGAGTTTAAAAATAGAAGCATATTATAATTATGGTCATGTTTTTAAGCGATAAATAAGTTAAAAAAGGAACGATTAATATAGTGGTTTTGAGCTTTAAGAGGTGTTTAGTATAAAACCCATTTAAAAGTAAAGTACATGTACGGAAAAATTAAAGCACACTTAGCTCAAGAAATTCAAGAGATAAAAGATAACGGATTATATAAAAAAGAACGTATCATAACTTCAGCTCAAGATGCTGTTATTAAAATTTCTACAGGAGAAGAAGTAATTAACTTCTGTGCGAACAATTATTTAGGATTGTCATCACACCCAGATGTAATTCAAGCAGCAAAAGATGCTATGGATACTCATGGTTTTGGAATGTCGTCAGTACGTTTTATTTGTGGTACTCAAGATATTCATAAAACACTAGAACAAAAAATAGCTAATTTTTACGGAACGGAAGATACCATATTATATGCTGCAGCTTTTGATGCCAATGGTGGGGTATTTGAGCCGTTATTAGGAAAAGAAGATGCTATTATTTCTGATTCATTAAATCATGCTTCTATTATTGATGGGGTTCGTTTGTGTAAAGCAGCAAGATATCGTTATAAAAATAGTGATATGGCTGACTTAGAGAAGCAATTAATTGCGGCAAATGAAAATGGTGCTCGATTTAAAATTATAGTTACTGATGGTGTTTTCTCAATGGATGGTATTGTTGCCCCCTTAGATAAAATATGTGATTTAGCTGATAAGTATGATGCTTTGGTAATGATTGATGAATGTCATTCTGCAGGGTTTATAGGTGAAACTGGTCGTGGAACTTTAGAGGCAAAAGGTGTTTTAGATAGAATAGACATTATAACGGGTACTCTTGGTAAAGCTTTAGGTGGGGCTATGGGAGGATATACAACGGGTAAAAAAGAAATTATTGAGATATTACGCCAACGTTCTCGTCCATATTTATTCTCAAATTCTCTAGCACCAGCAATTGTAGGTGCGTCAATTAAAGTTTTTGAAATGTTAGATACAGATACAACTTTAAGGGATAAATTAGAGTGGAACACGAATTACTTTAAAAAAGGAATGAAAGCAGCTGGCCTAGATATAGTCGATGGTGATTCTGCTATTGTTCCAGTGATGTTGTATGATGCGAAATTGTCTCAAACAATGGCGGATATGTTATTAGAAGAGGGTATTTATGTAATAGGATTCTTTTACCCGGTAGTGCCTAAAGATAAAGCTAGGATACGTGTGCAGTTATCGGCAGCACATAAAAAAGAGCATTTAGACAAGGCTATTGCAGCGTTTGCAAAAGTAGCAAATAAGTTAAATATTATTTAAAAAGGTTATTTATTATTGTGTTGTTAACTAAAAAAAGAAAAATAATTACTTAATTTTTTGTTAATAACTTTATAGATATTACATTTGCTTTGATTAACACTTAAAATTAAATTTATTAAATATGAAACAATTTAGCAAATTATTAGTTGCATGCGCCTTGATATTAGGGTTTAGCGCTAATGCACAAACTGAAGACAATCCATGGGCTGTTACTGTTGGAGTTAACGCAATTAACTTTTTAGCTGCTGGTAATGATGGTCAAGTTGGAAATGCTGGGCAAGAAGCAAAATTATTCTTAGAGTTTTTTAATGTAGAAGACCAATGGAATATGGCTCCTGCAATTTCTCAATTAACAGTTGCAAAATATATGGGAAGTGGTGTAAGTTTAGATCTTACAGGTACATTTAATAAATTAACTCAGTACGGGAATCATAGTTATGATAAAGATGATGTTAAGTTGTTAATTAGTCCTGATGACATTGATGGAAGTTATATGGGTCTAGATTTAGGTGTGAATTATCACTTAAACACTTTATGGAATGGTATGAGTTGGTTAGATCCTTATGTAAGAGCGAATGCTGGTTACAATTGGATTGATATGAATAGTAGTTTAAACGAATCTGGTTTAGTAGCTGGTGGAGGTTTAGGTATTAACTTTTGGGTAAGAGAAAATGTTGCTTTAAAAGTACAATCAGTTTACAAAAACAATTTTGCTGAAGAGTTAGAAAATGCTAACTACTTCCAAAATACTTTAGGGTTAACTTTCGCTTTTGGAGGTTCTGATGTTGACGGTGATGGGATATATGATAAAGATGACGCTTGTCCAGATGTTTTTGGATTAAAAGAATTCAATGGGTGTCCTGATGCTGACGGAGATGGTA
The DNA here is from genome assembly GCA_002733415.1 of Kordia sp. Classification (GTDB taxonomy): domain Bacteria; phylum Bacteroidota; class Bacteroidia; order Flavobacteriales; family Flavobacteriaceae. The sequence goes on from NVVR01000001.1 coordinate 119,959, forward strand.
TTGAAGATTCAAAAGATGCTTGTCCTGACGTTCCTGGAACTGTAGAATTCAACGGATGTGCTGATACTGACGGTGACGGTGTTGCTGATCCTCAAGACGAATGTGTTGATGTAGTTGGTTTAAAAGAATTAAACGGTTGTCCTGATGCTGATGCTGATGGTATTGCTGATGCTAAAGATGGTTGTCCTCAAGTAGCTGGTCCAGCTGCTAACAACGGATGCCCTTGGCCTGATACTGATGGTGATTCAGTTTTAGATAAAGATGATCAATGTGTTGATGTTGCAGGAACTGTAGCTAACAACGGTTGTCCAGAAGCTACTGAAGTAGTTATTGCTAAATTAAATGCTTACGCTAAAACAATCTTATTTGATTCAGGTAAAGCTTCTTTTAAAGAACAAGCATTTTCAGCTTTAACAGCTATGAACACAATCTTTAAAGAATACCCATCAGCTAAGTTTGACTTAGGTGGTCATACTGATAGTGCTGGTTCTGCAAAAAATAACCAAAAGTTATCTGAAAACAGAGTAAATGCTGTAAGAGACTGGTTTATTGCTAACGGAATTAAAGCTGACAGGTTAACTGCAACAGGATTTGGTGAAGCTAATCCAATTGACTCTAACAAAACTAGAGCTGGTAGAGCAAATAACAGAAGAGTAGAGGTTAAATTAGCAAAGTAATTTAATTCTCAAATATATTTTAAAAGTGCCTCGTTATCGAGGCACTTTTTTTATACCCATAGGTGAAATTATTATCAATAGCTTATGCCGTTCTATGTATAGTAGAATAAAATCAATACCTTGTGTTTACTTAAAATAGCTGATTATTATATGCAAAGTTTTATAAGCAAGTGTTTAGTGAAAATAGGAGCAGATAGTAGTGCGATAAGTGAATCTGTTTTTGTGTTGCCAAGTAAAAGAGCGGGAGTGTTTTTAAAAAAAGAATTTTCAAAATACTATCAAGCTACTTTTTTTCTACCTAAAATCATCAGTATTGAAGAGTTTATAGAAGATGTTTCAGGATTAACTACATGTAGTAATTTAGAGACGCTTTTTACTTTTTACAATATATACGGATCAATTATACCAGATGAGTTAAAAGAATCCTTCGAATCGTTTTCTAAATGGGGACAAATACTCTTGCATGATTTTAATGAAATTGATAGATACGGTATTGATGCAAAAGATTTTTTTTCAAATCTATCCAATATCAAACAAATTGAGAATTGGTCGCCAAGTGAGGAGCCAACAACACTTATTAAAAATTACTTAGATTTTTGGAGAAATTCTTATCAGTATTATGATAAGCTACAATCGGAATTATTACAAAACGGAGTAGGATATCAAGGGTTAGTGTACCGAGAAGCTTCTGATCATATAGAGCATTATATCCAAAGCAATCAAGCACATCATTATTTTCTTGGGTTTAATGCATTAAATACCTCTGAAGAAATAATATTTCAAGAGTTATTACAGCAGGATAGAGCAACTGTACTTTTTGATACGGATCAATTATTTTTTGAATCAAAAACAAATAGTGCCAGTCACTTTTTAAGGAAGTACAATAAAGAGTGGAATTATTATGATAACACCAATTTCTCAATTGTATCCAATGAGTTTTCATCTAAGAAAAATATTGATGTAGTAGCTTTACCCAAAAATATAGGTCAAGTAAAAAAAGTTGGAGAGTTACTAAGTAAACTTTCGGCTTTGGAGTTAAAAGAAACTGCTGTTGTTTTAGGTGATGAAAGCTTGTTGTTGCCCTTATTAAATTCATTACCTAAAAATGTAACGGACATTAATATAACCATGGGGATGTCGTTAAAAGATATTCCGCTTGTTTCTTTTTTTGATAGTATCTTTCAGTTGTATTACAAACAATCGAGTGATCGGTTCTATTATAAAAAACTACTCACTTTTTTAAATAATAATTACACCAGGTTATTACTTAATCGTGAAGATGTTAATACACTAATTTACCACATTCAACATTACAATATAATTAGTATTACTAAGCAGGAAATAATTGAGTTGCTCCCTGATAATTTCTTTTTAAAACAAATAGTATCTCTTAGTAAAAAAACGACAGTTGACTGTATAGTTGTTTTTAAAGCAGTTATTTTAGAATTAAAGCGGCAAGTAGATGATCCCTCAACGAATCAACTGGACTTGGAGTACTTATATCGTTTCAACGAAGTGTTTAATGTGTTGGGTGTACTTCAGGAAAAATATAAGTCGATTAAAAGTTTAGAAGAGTTTTATCAAATTTATAAAGAAATCTTAAGTATTGATACGTTAGATTTTAAAGGAGAACCAGTTCATGGCTTACAAATTATGGGAATGCTTGAATCTCGTGTACTGGATTTTAAACGAGTGATTTTAACTTCAGTAAATGAAGGAATATTGCCTTCTGGTAAAAGTCATAATTCATTCATTCCATTTGATTTAAAAATAGCATTTAAGCTGCCAACATATTATGAAAAGGATGCTGTGTATGCATATCACTTTTTCCGATTATTACAACGTGCAGAAAATATCAGTTTAATTTATAATACAGAGCCAGACGGGTTGAATGCAGGAGAAAAAAGCAGGTTTCTATTACAATTAGAATCATTGGTATCTGAAAATCATACGATAAATTACTATACTAGTTCCCCTAAAATTCCATCTACTACTCAAGAATTACAAGTGATTCAAAAGGATGAAAAGGTTCTGGAGCGTTTAAAAGAAATTGCGGCTAAAGGTTTCTCCCCTTCTGCATTAACACAATATGTTAGAAATCCAATAGATTTTTATCAGCAGAAAGTATTGCGAATTTATGAAGAGGACGCCGTAGAAGAAACAGTTGCGGCTAATACACTAGGGACTATTGTTCATAATACATTAGAGAATTTTTATAAGCCTCTAGAAAATCAAATTCTTACTAAAGAAGCAATCAAATTCATGCAACAAAATATTGATGGAGAAGTAAGTAAACAGTTTCAATTAGAATTTAAAAAGGGCGATATCACCAAAGGTAAAAACTTAATTATTTTTAATATTGCTAAACGTTACGTAGCTAATTTCCTAAAGCAGGAATTAAAATTGATAATAGAAAGTAATGAAGTTATTATTCGACATATAGAATCAGATTTACGTACAGAAATTAAAGTTCCTGGATTAGAGTTTCCAATATTTATAGCAGGAAAAGTAGATAGAATTGATGAAGTTGATGGAACCATTAGAATTATTGATTACAAAACAGGAAAGGTAGATCAAAGCAAAGTAGAAATAGTTAATTGGGAAGACATTACTACTGATTATACAAAATATAGCAAACCGTTTCAGATATTAATGTACGCATACATGATCCAATCTCAGAAACAATTTACAAAACCTTTGGAAGCAGGAATTATATCTTTTAAAAACTTAAGCGCTGGTTTTTTAAAATTTGCTAAAAAAGATAAAACTGGTCGTGGAGCAAAAAAAGATACGGTAATTACTCAAGAAACTTTCGATGATTTTCTAATAGAATTACATCAATTGGTTCATGAAATATGTAACATTAATATCGACTTTACGGAAAAAGAAGTTTAATATGATAAAAGAAACTAGTGTTCTCCATAGAGAAAATAAAAAACCAATACTGTTAGATGTTTCATTCAATAATAACGGGAAACAAAAACCAATATTAATTTTTTGTCATGGATACAAGGGATTTAAAGATTGGGGATGTTGGAATGTGATGGCTTCACATATAGCAAATGAAAATTTTTTCTTTCTAAAATTTAATTTCTCTCATAACGGAGGGACGATAGAACAACCAATCGATTTTCCGGATTTAAACGCTTTTGCAGAGAATAACTTTACAAAGGAGTTGGAAGACCTTGGGAATGTAATATCATGGGTTACAAACCCTGAAAACAAGTATTCAGCTGAACTGAATTTACAAGATATTATTTTGGTTGGCCATTCCAGAGGAGGAGGAATTGTAACCATAAAAGCTTCAGAAGATGATCGAGTTACTAAACTAATTACTTTGGCAGGAGCTTCCGATTATAAGTCGAGATTTCCTACAGGTGATCAATTAGCGTATTGGAAAAAAGAAGGTGTTGCCTATGTGGAGAATGCAAGAACGAAACAACAAATGCCACACTTTATTCAATTTTATGATAATTTCATGGAAAATGAAGCTCGTTTGACAATTTCTACAGCAACAAAAAAAATAAGGATACCGCACTTAATTCTTCACGGAACAACTGATGAAACAGTAAAATTTCAAGAAGCAGAAGCATTGCATAACTGGAACGTGAAAAGTGAGTTGTTTGCTGTTGAAAATGCAAACCATGTATTTGGGGCAAGCCATCCTTGGGAAAATGATTCACTTCCTGATGATTTAGAAATAGCAGTAAATAAAATCATAAACTTCAGTAAATAAATGACAATTACAAAACCAACCAAGGAAGATATTCCTGAATTACTTATAGTTACTAAAGCTTGTGCTCAAGCAATGATAGCAGATGGTATTTATCAATGGAATGAAGATTATCCCTCGTATGAGGCTTTTGAAAAAGATATTGAAATAGGCCAGCTTTGGGTATTAAAAGATGATGGAAATATTATTGGATCAGTTGTTATTTCTGAGCTAATAGATGAAGAATATAAAGCAGTAGTATGGTTAACCCCTAATACTAAAAATATGTATATCCATCGTTTGGCAATACATCCTAATTCACAAGGAAAGGGGTTAGCGCAAAAATTAATGGACTTCGCAGAAGCATATGCTAAAGAGAATTATTTTTTATCAGTTCGGTTAGACACCTTTAGTGTGAATACCCGTAATAATGCATTTTATCAGAAAAGGGGATACCAAAAGTTAGGAGACGTATATTTTCCTAAACAGAGTGAACACCCATTTCATTGTTATGAACTTGTATTTTAATCCACAAGTGGAGTTAGTTTTGGAGTATTGTTTTATTAAACAATAGTTAGAACTCAGAAGTTATTTACAAGCCTAAATATATATGAAGCTAAACACTATCGTAGCCTGAATTTATTTTAGGGTCACACAGAGGGTATGAGATACTTAAATCAGTTCAGTATGACGATACTGATAAGTGAGCTATCTTCTGACCTATAATTTTTTTTAACTCATGCCTAGTATGTTTGTATCAAGGCAGTTATTTATCATTAATTGAAAGTAGATTTAAGTTTTAAAGGCATTAATAAGTTAGCGATCCCAGCATTAATTGCAGGAATCGCTGAGCCAATAATTTCCGCAACGGATTTGGCAATTATAGGTAATTTACCAAACCATAGTGCAGAAGCTGCGGCAGCTGTAGGGTTAGTCTCAGTATTTTTAAATGCTTTAATATGGATGTTAGGGCAGAGTAGAAGTGCAATATCTTCTATTGTATCGCAATATGTAGGCGCAGGGAAGTTAGAAGAGGTGAAGAATTTACCTATTCAAGCAATATTGATTATTATAGGGATTAGTGTATTTATACTCGGGGTAACTTTTCCGTTTGCAAGAGAGATATTCAGCTTATATAACGCGAAAGGATTGGTGTTGGATTATTGTGAAGATTATTATCAAATCAGGGCAATTGGTTTCCCGATGATACTAATCACTTTTGCTATAATGGGGACATTTAGGGGTTTACAAAATTCGTACTATCCAATGTTAATTGCTTTAACAGGATTGGTTTTTAATCTAGTGTTAGATGTAATTTTGGTGTTTGGTATTGAAGGATACATTCCTCCATTAGGATTAAAAGGAGCGGCTTATGCAAGTGTAATTTCACAAGGAATAATGTTGGTATTGGCTTTTTATTATCTTGTTAAAAAAACGTCAGTACATATTAAATTCACTCTTCCTTTTAATAAAGAAGTGAAGAATTTAATGGTCATGATTTTGAATCTTTTTGTGAGAACATTGGCTTTAAATATCGCGTTAAATTTATCAAGTTATTTCGCTGCAAGTTATGGTGTAGTTTATCTTAACGCTTACACAATAGCTGTGAATATTTGGTTTATTTGCGCTTTTGTAATTGATGGATATGCAAGTGCTGGAAATATGATTTCCGGAAAATTATATGGTGCTAATGATATAGAAAATTTAATTGTACTACGAAAAAAACTGACCAAATACGGATTAGTAGTAGGGCTGCTATTATTAGTTCTTCTAGGGACTTTTTATTACCCAATAGGGAGGTTGTATTCTAATAATGAACTCGTACGAGAGCAATTTTACAACACCTTTTGGATTGCTATAGCAATGCAACCTTTATGTGCAGTTGCTTTTATTTATGACGGAATGTATAAAGGTATGGGGAAAATGAAAACCCTTCGAAACTTATTATTAATGACAACATTTTTAGGGTTTATCCCAGTTCTATTTATTGCAGATTACTTCGGGATGATGTTGTATGGTATTTGGTTGGCCTTTGTAGTTTGGATATTCTTAAGAGGGTTACTATTAAAGTTAGATTTTAAAAAGACTATTGTTAATCCCGCCAGTGGGCTTTAATCCCTGTCCCGATAGCTAACGGGATATCCTGTCCTAAAAATTACAATTAGTTAATCCATACCTCTGATGCTTACACCGAGGGAGCTAATTAATATAAGTCACTAGCATGTTTAAAAAACTTCCAAACAAACAGAACTGCAAAGCAACTTGCTACTGTAAATTTTATAAATACTGAAGTTAGCAACCCTAATAAGGATCCAAAAGCTGCTTTTACAGCCAAGTCCGATTTTGTACCATTTAGTAGCTCACCAGCTAATGCCCCTAGAAAAGCACCTATTATAATTCCAAAAGGAGGAAAAAAGAATAGACCAATCAATAATCCAACGGTAGTTCCAATAACTCCATACCTAGAGCCTCCAAACCGTTTTGCTCCCATAGCGGGAATAATATAATCAAATATAAAAATAGCAAGCGCTATTATTAAAGTAATTCCTAATACGGTATAACTCATGGGTACTGCATCAGTTAAATATAAAAATAGTAAACCAAACCAACTAGTAATTGGTCCTGGAAGGATAGGTATAAAACTGCCTATTATTCCCCCAATGATTAGTATGAAACCTATTATGATTAAGACTATATCCATGTTTTTGTTTGGTTATATGACGTTTGTTTCCTCTTTTTGTTACAATGTTTAAACTAAAAAATTAGTTTAAACTAATTTTTTAGTTACATTTGTATAACTAAGTTTTTAGTTTAAAGTTAAAAAGGTTACTTCTCCTTTGGAGAGAAGGCTAGGGTTTCCACTCAGCTTGACTGGGTGATGAGGAATGATTTCCGAAATCAATTTACTAATTAAAAGATACCTGCCTACGCAGGCATATGATGAAGCAATTAACAAGAGCAGAAGAAGAAGTAATGCAACATTTATGGAGTTTAAATGAAGCATCGGTAAAAGAAATTATTGCATTACTTCCGGAGCCTAAACCAGCATATAATACCGTATCTACAATTATAAGAATATTAGAAACGAAGGAGTTTGTTAATCACAAACAACAAGGTAAAGGATACATTTATTTTCCGTTAGTAGCTAAAGATACTTACAGCAAACAATCAGCTAAGAAATTGGTTGAGGGCTATTTTCAAGGGTCTTTTAAAAGTATGGTGTCTTATTTCACCAAGAGCAATGATATTTCAGTAAGTGATTTAGAAGCGATATTGAAAGAATTGAATTCAAAAAAATAAAACCATGGAAACAATCATAGTACAAGTAGTCGTTTTTCAGCTGTGTTTTTTAGTGGTTTATGAATTGTTATTAAGAAAAGAAACTTTTTTTAATTGGAATAGAGCCTATTTATTAATTATGTCAATAGTTTCACTAATAATACCATTCATAAAACTAAAATCATTTTCAAAAGTAATACCAAGTGAGTTTATAATTAGTCTTCCGGCTATAATATTAGGAGAAACCAAACGAGTAGATTCAATTGGGGGGACTGATTTAGAAATAGTTGTAATGAACACCCAATCAGTATTTTCAATTGTATGGATTTGGTATGCAGGAATAGTTGTTTTTACAGGAGTATTGTTATTTAAATTATTTAAAATATGGAAGTTCAAATTAACGAGTAATTCTGTACAGAAAAAAGGATACTCAATTGTAACGCTCAAGAATTCAGAAGAGGCATTTTCTTTTTTAAAGAGTATTTTTTTAGGAGATAAAATAGAAAACACACAGAAAGAAAGTATTTTAACTCATGAAAAAGTTCATGTAAAGGAGAAGCATACCATAGATCTATTGTGGTTTGAGTTATTACGAATTGTATTTTGGTTTAATCCCTTAGTATACATTTATCAAAAAAGAATAACTGAAGTACACGAGTTCATCGCCGATAAAAGCGCTTCAAAACACCAACAAAACTATTACGAAAACTTGTTAGCGAAGACGTTTAACATCGCACAGTTTTCAGTAGTCAATCAATTTTATTCATCATCATTAATCAAAAAACGAATTATTATGTTAACAAAACAAAAATCAAGTAAAAAATCAAGATTAAAGTATTTAGTTGTCGCACCAGTTATTGCGGGAATGCTATTGTTTACTTCATGTGAGCAACCAGGAGTAGAGAGTCCAGATAGAAATACGAGTGTGTTGGATAATATTGAAATACTAAAAGAGTCCATAGCTGCAAATGGTGAAATGACAAAGGAGGAACAAGAAGCATTAAAAACACTGTTAGTATTGACGAGTAATAATCGTTTAATAAAGGAGCATACTAAAGATGTCTTTGAAGAAGTGGATAACGATTATTCAGGTCAAGCAGAAGTTCCGTTTACAGTTATAGATAAAGTGCCAATTTACCCGGGCTGTGATGAAAATGCAACTTCGGAAGAATTAAAAAAATGTTTTAGTATAGGAATAGCTACGCACATCAATAAAAATTTCAATACTGACATAGCTAAAACACTTAATTTAGTAGGGAAGCAAAAAATATTTATAGGGTTTAAGGTTGATGAATACGGTCAACTAAAACAGGTGAAAGCTCGTGCTCCATACAAAGCTCTAGCAATAGAAGCTGAGCGTGTAATAAATACATTGCCAGTTTTAAAACCTGGTATGCATAACGGAAAAGCAGTTACTGTAGCGTATTCAATACCAGTTATTTTTGATATTCAATAAATGAAAAAAATAACACTATTATTTATAGGAGTAATAATCATTAAAGCCGAAGCTCAGACTTCGGCTTTAATTGTTGGGGATAGTTTGTTTCAATTAGGGAATTATAGCAAAGCCATTTCGTTTTATGAAAAGGATGTAGATAACAGTTTATATACCCAAACAAAAATAGCGAGAGCATATATTGGCTTAGGAGCGCATAGAAAAGCGATACCGTATTATGAAAATATTGTTTTAAAAGATAGCACACAATTAATTACGCAGTACGAATTAGGGAAATTATATTATAAAATTAAAGCCTCTGAAAAGGCATTTGATTATTTTAAAAAACTGATAGCAAAGGATAAAAAGAATCCGAATTTTCGATACCAATTAGGATTGGTTCAACTGCAAGCCAAAGATAAAAGGTATATTGAATCATTCAGAAAAGCTATTGCTTTAGATCCATATCATCTAAAAAGCATCAAGCAATTATGCAAACATTTCTTAAAAAAAAGGAGCTGGGTTTCTTTTGAAAAATACAATGCTATCGGGTTACAGCATTACCCTGAAAATGAAATGTTAATAAACTATAAAGCACAAGCTAGCTTTAATCAGCAACAGTATAAAAAAGCGATTACATATTTTACTAAATTATATATTATTGATCCGTATAATAAGTTTATACTCTATAGGTTAGGATTGGCAAATCATATGCTAATGAAATATGATGAAGCAATTTCGTTTTATGAAAAAGCAATCCACGAGGATAAAACTAATGGAGATTATCATACGCAAATTGGATTAGCATATATGGGAATGGAGTCATATTCCGAGTCATATTTTCATTTAATAAAAGCAATGGTTTTAAATGACGTGAAAATTGATGCAGAGTATTACAACTTAGGAATATGGCATAAAGAGCAAGAGCAATATGGAAAGGCAATAAAAATGTTTCAGAAAGCTATATTGGAGAATATGGGTAACTACAAAGCTAAATTTGAACATGCAATTAGCGCTGATAATTATTATAAAACCAATGAAAGTAAATTGGAGTTATATGAAAATTATAAAATGAAATTTGAAGGTAGAAATAAAAGAAATGATGAAGTTGTAAGCGCGAGAATAAGTCATTTTAAAGAACTAATACATTTAGGAAGTAATACGCAAGAGGTTCAGAAGTGATTATAGAACAGCTGTCAATAAAAATAAAAAGTGTCAATTCGAGTGGTTTTCGCTAGAAAATAGTATTGAGAATAGTTTTTTCAGGGTTGAAATTTAGTTATCGATACAAAACGAATTATCTTTAGTATTTATAAAATCATTCCATGAAACAAAAAATATTATTTATAGATAGGGACGGAACAATAATTAAAGAAACTACCGACGAAAAAATCGATTCTTTTAATAAGTTAGTATTCTATCCAAAATCAATAGTTTCTTTACATAAAATAGCTAAAAAACTAGATTTTGAATTGGTAATGATTACCAACCAAGATGGCTTGGGGACTTCTTATTTTCCGGAAGATACATTTTGGCCTGTTCAAAACTTTGTTATCGACACCTTTAAAAATGAAGGAGTAACTTTTAAGGAAATTTACATTGATAAAACCTTCCCAAAGGACAACGCTCAAACACGTAAACCAAATACAGGTTTATTGACGTCTTATTTTTCTGACAACTATGATTTGGAAAACTCGTTTATGATAGGTGATCGATTAACCGATATGGAATTAGCGAAAAACTTTGGAGGTAAAGGGATTTTTATCAATGATAAAACGCATCTAGGGACTAATGAAATAACCATAAAAAGAGAGGAGTTGGATAAACATATTGCATTAGAAACGAATGACTGGAATGCTATTTATAAGTTTTTGAAAGGATTATAAATTTGTATATTTAATCCCACCAGTGGGTTTAATTCCCCGTCCCGATAGCTATCGGTATGCCTTGAACTACAACTGTTACTGTTAATTCATACCTCGTGTGCTTGTACCGAGGGTATTATTTCAGAAATTAATATACATATGGGAGATTCACATGAAGGACATGACCATGGTCCAAGTAACTTAAAAAGTATTAATAGTGCTTTTTATATCGGTATTTTTTTAAATGCTGTTTTTACTGCTATTGAATTTATAGTAGGTTTTGCAAATAACTCATTGGCTTTAATTGCTGATGCAACACATAATTTAAGTGATGTAGCAAGTTTAATAATCTCACTTATCGGAATGCGATTAGCACAAAAGGCCGCAACGAAATTATATAGTTACGGGTATAAAAAAGCATCAATTTTAGCTTCAATGATCAATGCTGTATTATTGCTTTTTGTCGTATTTACTATTGTAAAAGAAGCTGTAGAGCGGTTTAATTCTCCTCCGGAAGTTGCTGGTAAAGTGATCATAATTACTGCTTTAATAGGGGTGTTAATTAATACAGTTTCTGCGTATTTATTTTATAAAGGACAAAAAGATGATATTAATGTAAAAGGTGCGTTTTTACACTTAATGGTTGATGCTTTAGTATCCGTAGGAGTAGTAATATCAGGGATTGTTATTTATTATACCAACTGGAATGTTGTTGATCCAATAATTAGTTTGGTCATAGGAGTTGTGATTTTATTAACCACTTGGGGGTTGTTTAAGGAAAGCTTAAAATTAACTCTAGACGGGATTCCAAAAGGGATTGATTTTAATAAAATAGAAGCAATGATAAGGAATGTTAATGATGTATTGGATGTACACCATATTCATATTTGGGCATTGAGTACAAAAATGAATGCATTAACAGCTCATGTAGTCATAGATCCTGAAATGAGTATGGCTAAAATTCAAAAACTTAAAAAAGTAATTACGCATAAATTAACACATGAAAATATCAAGCATGTTACCCTTCAAATTGACACAGAAGGGGATTGTGAAGATGTTGATTGTAGTTAGTGTATATTACAATATTTTTGTACTTTTCCACTTTAGAGTCTTGATTTGAAGAAAGCTATTTCTGTTATATGTATATTGTTATTTTGCTCTTGTAATTATTTCGAGAAGCAAAAAATTCATGCTACAGATGAGTTAATTCAAGAGCGACTAGATTCACTAGACACTTCTACTATTGATAAATACCCTATATTTAATAAAGACTGTGAGCAACTAGATCATGACTTAACCGCAGAAAAATATTGTTTTATAACGTCTTTAAGCACCTATATTGGCAACTCATTATTTGAAAACAAGCTGGTGCTAGAAAATGAGTTGGACACTACTTTTCAGGTAGCTATTGAAATTTCTGATAGCGGAAAAGTAACTATTATCTCATTTACAATTGATGCCATTTTAAAAGAAAACATCCCTCAGATAGAACAACTAGTACAACAAAGTATTGATCAATTGCCAGAAGTACAACCAGCCTTAAAGAAAATCCAGTCAGGAGAGTTAGTTCCTGTAAAAACACATTTTATTATTCCAATACGAGTTGTGGCTAAGGTTACAGATAATTAATGTCACTGGTGACCTAGCGAATAGTCAATCGTCTCATTAAGCGCAATACTTCAATGTATAACCAAATTAATGTGACTAATAAGCCCCAAGTCGCTAACCATTCACTACTTTTTTGGAGCTTTATTTCGTTTACGGTCTATAAAATCAATGTATATTAATAATAAAAATGCGCAGTTAATGCCGCGAACACATTAAATGGCAAAGCAAACTAATTATCTCTCCAGGTATAACTAGTGTTAATACCGAAAAAACTAAGAATCCATGTAATGATGTATACTGTAAATATAGTGGTAGATACAATAATGAAGGTGCTTTTTAATTGTTTGGTAAGTATGATCAATTTTGTTTTGTACAGGATAATCATCACTAAAAAAGTAATTAGCGTTACAACAACTGCTTGAAACGGATAGTTTGGGTATTATTGGTGTACTTGTACACTATAAACGACGTCAAATGATGTCGTACTGAAATAATAACACTAATTACAATGGCAGTTAGCATACCGCTCAAAGCAAACCATTTAATAGAATTCCCTTCATAATACCAATACCAAACTGCAGCAACTACAATTGTTGATAGACATAAACAAAAAGACGATTTTAGGAAAATTCCTGAAACCGTCATTTTATTTGTAGCACTTGCTTTTTTGTTCAAAAAAAAATGAACTGAAAGCAGGGTTTGATGTTTTAAAAACATTTATAAATCGTCAATTCGAGTAGTTTTTGTTAAAAAAATGTATCGAGAAGATTAGTTACATGTTAAACTTGTACCCTAAACGTAAATCTAAAGGAGTATTCCCTTGATTGTCAAAATTAATTAAAGCAAATAATTCATTAGCGGACAAGGTGATGTAACCGTTTCCTAATTTAATGTCAGCACCCAGTCCTAAAATGATAGGAGCATCTAAAGCTGAACCTGAACTTTTTGTGACAGTAGTTGTAGCTCCAACAGTATCTGTTCTTTCTGATTTAGAAAAAGTATAAGTAGCAAAGGTAGCTTGTGGATATATTGAAAAAGACTCTTTGTTGATTACTCTAAATCTATAAAAGAACCCAAATTGACTAGAAGAATATTTGAAATCATCAGCTTTCAAACTTTGTTTAAAAGTTAATCCTAATGAATGTCTTGATCGTTTTTCATCATATACTTCACCTTCCGCTCCAAAAACAGGAACAAATGTATTGTTCGGGTTCGTAACAAACGGGTTGTTTGACATCCCTCCAAATACTCCCAATCTAGCTTTAGTAACAGGTCGTTCAGCTTGTAATCTGTAATCTATATCAGAAGCTTTGTTATAATTATCAATATATGTCCTTAAGCTTCCAAGGGTAAGGTTAATTTTGGAGATGTCTATTCCAGCATCTGCAGTAAGAATACTTAATATTCCTTTGTATTCATTTTGGTATTTTCCGTTTTCATCCTTTGTATTTGTCAGTTCTGTAAGAGAATTATCTTTTTTGATAAAATAACGATATTCTCCATCGACTATCACATAAAACAAAGATGCTTTACCAGTAATTTCTTCTGTTAGTTCATATGATTTTCCATCAATGGTATGTGTCATTTGAGCAAAAGAAGAGCTGCTTAAAAATAGTGTAAAAAGGAATGTTATAATGATTTTATTCATGGTGATGATATTATAGTTAAACCTCGAGTTGAGTAATTTTGATAAAAATAAAAAATAAAAATGTAATAAAGTGTTTTTAGCAGGCAAATAGTGTTATTAACGAACAGGCGATTTCAATGACCAATTATTACGAACAGAAAGGTATCTAATAACAACAACTGTTAGCATCGAAATCAGCATATTTAGCGTTGATATGCCTGAAATTTGTTCTAATACTAAAAAGACTAATCCACCAGCTAAACATGCTGAAGCATAAATTTCTTTTCGGAATATTAATGGGACTTCATTGGTTAAAACATCACGAATAATCCCTCCAAATACAGCTGAAACAATTCCCATCAGAATTGCGATAGGAGGCTCAAGCCCCACTGAAAGCGTTTTTTGTAAGCCTAAAATAGTAAAAAGACCAATACCAATTGTATCAAAAAAGAACATGCTTTTTCGGAGTTTTAAAATCCTTTTTTTGAATAAATAAGAAAGCAGTAAAGCGGCAATGATTGTCCACAAGTAATTTAAGTCAGTCATCCATCCAACGGGAGTTTGACCAATTAAAATATCTCTGAGAGTTCCTCCACCAACAGCGGTTACCATACCGATAATACTTGCGCCTACGACATCAAATTTACTATCAATCGCTGTGAGGATACCACTAATAGCGAATACTAATGTTCCTACAATATCAAGGATATAAATCCAATCCATAAAATGAGATTTAAATTAGGGTGTAAAAATAAGTTAATTTGAATTGAATGTGCAGTCTATTTATTAAAAAGCCTGTCTTTCCATACAAACGGACTTAATAAACTTGATACTGCAATGTACACAGTGAAAAATGGGTAAAACAGTAGCGTTTTTAAAAACGATAAAGAATTGATTCTATTTTGATATAAATGAGCAGTTTTAAAAATAAGGAACGTGTCAATTGCAAATTTAGGGACTATAAGTAGTAAGAAAACAGGGCTAATTATACCGATAATTATGACTACTCCAATTCCAATATTTGTAAAGAATACGATGACTCCAATACCCTTTGCAAAGTTGCTTTTGAAATGAGTTGCTTTGGCAGCCCAACGTTTGCGTTGTTGAACCAGTTCACTCCAGTTTTTAGTGGGGTAAGTAGTTACCAAGGCTTTAATGTCTTTTAAAAATAAAACCTTTGATTTATCATGCGCTACAAAGTTTTCTAATAAAAAAACATCATCACCACTGGCAATAAAATCATTGTCTTTAAATCCGTTTAGCTTTAAAAACAACTCTTTTTTATATGCAAGGTTAGCGCCGTTAGCCATAAAGGGTTGCTGGATTCCAAAACCACCAATGGTAGCTCCTTGCATACTCAAAAAATCAATAAGTTGAAACTGATGTAAAAAGGAACTATTGCTTTTAAAACCCACTGGAGCAACGAGCATATTAGGATTATTCTCACAAATACTAGCACTGAAACTAGAAAGCCATGTTTTAGGAAGTATGCAATCAGCATCAGTAGCAAGAATCCAATTATGTTTTGCACTAGAAATAGCCGTACTAATAGCATCTTTTTTAGGAGAGTTGGACTGTCTTAGGTTTTTAATTGTTTTTAGATCAATAGTTGGATTGTTAACACAAAACTGATTAATGATTTCTAGCGAATTATCAGTTGATTCATCATCAACTAAAATAATTTCATATAATGATTTATGGTATTCAATTTCGGCAATGGAATTTAATAAATCTGGTAAGTTTTCGGCTTCATTTCTGAAAGGGATAATAACTGAAAACGGAGTAGTGTAGTCATGATTGTTCGTTATTGGTTTTAACTTGTCAAACCCAATAGTGAATAGCAAAATTAGTACTATGTACAAACAAATTAGTAGTCCAAATATGTAAAAAATGAATAGCATATTATATCAAATTAAGATTAAAATGATTGGTTGTGAATTTAATTATTTTTTGATTTATCAAGGCAAAAAAATAAAGCATAGCCTTAGCTACGGTATACTTTTTTAACGAAGAAAAATCGAAAAAGAAACTATTGACATCAGTTATTTTGAATTTCATTTGATATTACTCCTGGTTCAATTTAAAATTTAATACAAAATAACTTCCTATTGTTGCTGGAAAAGCAAAATTGAATAGCCACATTAAAGTAGTAATTGCTAATACAACAAATTCATTAGCACCTACAAAACTAAACAACCATACCGCAATACTGCCTTTAACGATAATATCTAAAATGAAAATAGTTGGTATAACCGAAACTAACAAGTACATACTGGTAATAAAAGCCATTGCTTTAAGGTATGTAATGTCAATAGCAAACAACCAAATTAAAAAATAAAATTGATGTGCAAAAACGACATATTTTAATAGGGACAAACACCCTGTGGTTACTATCGTTCGTCGGTGTAGGTTTTTGAAAAACCTACTTAATTTCGAAGAGGAATATCCTTTTATGGTGTATTTTTTACGAGATGAATAGGTGAAGAAAAAAAACAAAAAAACAATCACTAAAACACCAAACCGGATAGCTTTAGGGTAAAAAACAGGCATACTATACGTATCAATAACATACCATAAACCGATACTACCGAAAATAAATGTTGCACCAAGTTGTGTAAAGTTACCTACTAAGTTTAATCCGAGGATTTTTTTCCGATATGTTTTAGGATAATACATAGCTTTAGCTCCGTACTCTCCAATTCTGTTGGGGGTAATGATTGATGTGGTTAATGAACTAAGTGATTGTTTGATTGCTTCTGTAAAAGGAATCGACTTAATTTCATTTACAAGGGTTTTCCACTTTAAACTTTCTAAACTCCAATTCAGCAAGCTAAATGCAATGAGTATAGCAATATTGGTAGGAGTAATCACTTTATTGTCATGTAGCAATTGTAGAAAATATTCAAAATCTAAAGTATCATTATCCAGTAGCTTTTGACAAATAAAAAAACCAGCACCAAAAACGATAGCGAACTTTATCGCTATAAAAGCAATTTGCTTTAGGCGAATACGTAAAGTGTGCATACTATTGTGCTTGGTCATTAGTTTTTAGTAAGTTTGTAAATAACAATTACAATGAAATCAAAATACTTGATTTCGATACAAGATTCTTAACATCGTCACTTCGAGCGCAGTCGAGAAGTCATTTAATTTGGTGTAATTTGCTTCGAGTTCAATCGAAAAATCAAAATACGTCAATTCGAGTGATTTTTGTTGAAAAATTGTATCGAGAATAGTATTTTATAACATACAAACCGCAAATTATAAAATTTAAACAGATGAACAGATTTAGTATCGTATTATTCTTTGTATTCCTTTCAAATTTAATAACAGCTCAAACCTTAACTATTGATTTAGGAGTAGGTTTTAATAAACCTTCAGACGATTTTGGGACTATATATGAAGCAAAACCAGTTAACGGATTAACTGTTGATGCAGGACTTCGTTATATGTTTAAAAAGAAATTAGGAGTAAAATTAGACTTAGGATTTAATCGTTACGGTGAAGGTGGCGATTCTCCAGAATTCAAAGCCAATTTCACTAGAGTGAATTTGCAAGCATATTATAATGTTTGGGATCATTTATACGATTTACAAATGCGTTTACCGGAACGCATTGGTGTGTTTTTACATGCCGGACCAGGAATGTCATTCCTTAAACCACTAAGTGAACCTTATATTAACAATAAAAGTAGTAATTTTAATGTAATAGCGGGTGTGGCTGTTCATTATGGAGTTACCGACAGAGTATCGATATTTGTTGATGCGTCTAATATATTTAATATGGGGCAAAAAATAAATTATGAAGGATCTGTTTTAGCCGATAAAATAAATTCGTCAATGGCTAATTTAACTTTCGGAGTAAGTATTTCGATTAATTCAGATTGTTACTTCTGTGATGAACCAGAAATGTAACCAACCAGTGGGGTTTCTTTTCTAAAATTCTAAACACATAAATGAGTATAGTGGCTAAAGAAAAAATCATATTAGGAGTTGATCCTGGAACTACAATAATGGGCTTTGGGCTTATTAAAGTAGTAGATAAAAAAATGGAATTTCTGCAAATGAACGAACTCTTATTGCAGAAATATAAAGACCCTTATACCAAGCTAAAACTAATTTTCGAACGTACAATGGAGTTGATAGACACCTACCATCCAGATGAAATGGCACTGGAAGCACCATTTTTTGGAGTGAATGTACAATCCATGTTGAAATTAGGGAGAGCACAAGGAGTAGCAATGGCGGCAGGATTATCGCGAGAAATTTCTGTGACAGAATATGCTCCTAAAAAAATAAAAATGGCGATTACAGGGAATGGAAACGCGAGTAAGGAACAAGTAGCAGCAATGCTGAAAAGCCTTTTGAATTTAAAGACATTACCTAAAAACTTAGATGCTACCGATGGTTTGGCAGCTGCGGTTTGCCATCATTTTAACTCAGGAAAAATTGTAGGAACAAAGAGTTATGGTAGCTGGGAAAGTTTTGTAAGTCAAAACGCTAATCGAGTTAAGAAATAACCGCTATGCAAGACATCGAACAATTAAAATACCCAGCAGGGAAGTTACATATTCCTGAAAAAATCACACAAGAACAGATTGAAATTTGGATTAAGACTATTGCGTTGTTTCCAAAAAAAATTGAAACCGAATTAACGGGCTTAACAAATCAACAAACTATAAGGTATCATTACCGTGCTGGAGGTTGGAATATCAAACAAGTGTTAAATCATTGTATTGATAGCCACATGAATAGTTATATCAGATTTAAATTGGCATTAACGGAAGAGAACCCTATCATAAGGCCTTATGATGAAACTGCATGGGCTGAATTGCCTGACACATTGTTGTATGATGTATCCGAAAGTATTCAGTTATTACAATCGATACATAAGCGTTGGGTGTTTTTATTAAACAGTTTAACAACGGAACAATTTAACAGAACATTTATTCATCCAGATGGAGATGAGGTTGTAACCTTAAAAGAAAACCTATGTATTTATGCGTGGCATTGCGAGAATCATTTTTTACACATTGCAAATGCTAAGAAATTTAAATTCCCAAAAGACTAAAAAGTGTCTTAATGTTGAGATACATTATTAACTTGACAGAATTAAGAAACAAGAACAAAGATGTAAGACTTTTATTCCGAAAATATTGATTTAATTGTTATTGGTTTAATAGTGAAATAAAATAAAATAAAGTTACTTAGGCGAATGATAAGCTGCCTATTGTATACTGTAACCTGAATACTAAAAATGAGCGGAATTTACCTTCATATTCCTTTTTGCAAACAAGCATGTCACTATTGTGACTTTCATTTTTCAACATCATTAAAGAAAAAGGATGAATTAGTACAAGCCATTGCTTTAGAACTGGAATTACGAAAAGATGAAATAAATATCCCGATAGAAACTATTTATTTCGGAGGAGGAACACCTTCCTTGTTATCGATAGATGAATTGCGATTTTTGATTGATGCTATTTATAAGAATTTTACCGTAATCAAAAACCCAGAAGTGACTATAGAAGCAAACCCAGATGACCTAATAGCTGCTCAGAATGTCACATTGAGCGCTCCCAATGGTAATCGGGACGAAATACAAACAACAACTCTTTTTGAACAATACCGTTCAATTGGTATAAACCGATTAAGCATAGGGATTCAATCTTTTTTTGAAGATGATTTAGTAATGATGAATCGTGCTCATAATTCAAAGGAAGCTGAAAATTGTTTGTCAGAGGCTACTCGCTACTTTGATAATATTACGATCGATTTAATATATGGCGTCCCTAATATGAGTAATGAAAAATGGACTGCTAATATTGAAAAAGCACTCTCATTTGGTATAAAGCATATTTCCAGTTATGCTTTAACAGTTGAGCCAAAAACGGCTTTAGCGAGTTTTATTGCAAAGGGGAAAATTGATGCTCCAAAAGACGCTGTTGCCCATGAACATTTTCAAATTTTAGTAAATACACTTGAAAAGAATGGGTTTGTGCATTATGAGCTTTCTAATTTGGGGAAACCCAACTATTTCTCTAAACACAATACTTCTTATTGGTTAGGGAAACCTTATTTGGGAGTTGGTCCTTCAGCACATTCGTTTAATGGCACACAACGCAGTTGGAATGTGGCTAACAATACTAAATACATTAATTCAATAGAAAAAAATACACTGCCAATTGAGCGTGAAACTCTTTCTATAGATGATCGTTATAATGAGTATGTAATGACGGGGTTACGAACTATTTATGGGGTTTCATTAAATAAAGTCAGCAATGATTTTGGAACACTTTACGAAATTCATATTAAAAAAATGGCTCAGAAACATATTGATCAAGGGTTATTGATGATTACAAGCGAAACAGGGCAGGACTCAACTGTTCAAATTCAAAAGCTATTTACTACTGCAAGGGGGAAGTTTTTATGCGATGGTATTGCTTCGGATTTATTTATGGTGTAATAAAATAGTGCGTGTAATTATTTGTTATTGTGTTTTTTTTAGAAGAAATTAATAGGCGTTAGGGCAAATATTGATTAAATTTAGGTGATACAACCAAATAAACATTAATGAAAAAAAGGATGAAATATTGCTTATTTATTTTAAGTACGCTATTCCTATGTCAAAATTATACATTAGCTCAAAATAAATTACAAAGAATATCAATAAATGAAGGTTTATCACAAAGTACTGTACATGCAATATTGCAAGATGAAGAAGGTTTTATGTGGTTCGGAACTCATGATGGATTAAACAAATACAATGGGTATGAATTTGAGTATTATAAAAATAGTTTTACAGATTCAAATTCTATTTCAAGTAATAAAATAACTGCATTAGCAGAAGATCAAGAAGGTAATATCTGGATAGGAACAAACAGAGGTTTGAATAAATTTGATAAAAAAACGCAACAATTTACACGATACAGTCATCTTAAAAATGATAAAAATACTATAGCGAGTAATATTATCAGAGCAATTTATATCGACAGTGACGATGAATTATGGATTGCTACTGCTAAGGGTTTAAATAAATTTACAATAGCTACAGAAGAATTTCAATTATATACTACCCAGAATAGTGATTTAACCGATAATACTGTTGTCTGTATGACAGAGGACACAACAGGTAATATATGGGTAGGGACATTTAATGGATTGAATGTTTTGGATAAAACTACAGGAGCTATTAAACAATATTTTAAAGGATCAGTAGCGCTAAAAAGCAATAAAATCACATCATTATATCTTGATAGTAATTCAGATGTCTGGATAGCTAGTTACAATGGAGGTATTAGTAAATATTTATATAGTACAAATGAGTTTATTCAATATGATACATCTGTATTAGGTAAAGAGGTTTCTAGTGATCATGTAGGAATTATGACTGAGGGTGAAGAGGGAGGTATTTGGATGGGGACTTGGGGGAATGGAGTTATAAAAATCGATAAAAATATGGATAGGGTTATTCATTATGTAAATAGCTCAAATGAGGTTAATAGCCTAAGCTACAATACAGTTTATTCTGTATATAGTGGAACTAATAATTTGTTGTGGATAGGAACTTTTGGAGGAGGGGTTAATAAATTGAATTTAAACAAACAGAAATTTAAAACCATTAAAAATAATCCAAATAATTCAAATAGTATAAATCATAATAGCATTAGGGAAATATATAAAGATCAGGATAATATTCTTTGGATAGGAACTTATGGGGGGTTAAATAAATACGATTTAGCAAAAAATAATTTCACACATTATTCTGATAACAATGGTTTAGGAAATGTATATGCCATAACTCAGGACATGTCTGATGAAAATATTTTATGGATAGGAAATGAAGGAGTAGGATTATATGAGTTTAAAAAAGATACGGAAGAATTTATAAAAATTACACTCCCCATTAATGAAGTGTTTTCAATACTAGATAACGAGGATGGGTATTTGTACTTAGGAACTCGAGTAGGAATAATACAGTACCATAAAAAAACAGAGAAAATAATTGTTTTTAAATCGAATGATGAATACAATGCGTTAGAATCGGTAAATGAAATTTATAATTATTTATATAAAGATAATTCAGGAACATTATGGATTGCTTCTAATTTAGCATTATACCAGTTTAATATTCAAACAAAACAGTTTAAAAAGTACCAGCATGACCCGTTAAATAAAAAAAGCATAAGCCATAGTAGTATTCGGTCTATTTATGAGGATTCAAAAAATAGATTATGGGTAGCTACAAATGGAAGAGGGTTAAATTTAATGGATAGGAAAACGGAAACATTCACCAGTTACACGGTTGCTGATGGTTTGCCGAATAATGTAGTTTATGGTATTTTAGAAGATAAAAATGAAAATTTGTGGTTGAGTACCAATAAAGGTTTATCGATGTTTAATGTATCGCTTAAAACATTTAAAAATTATACGGTTGACCATGGCTTGCAAAGCAATGAATTTAATACCAATTCTTTTTATAAAAGTACTGATGGGGAGCTTTTTTTTGGAGGTATAGATGGGTTAAATTCTTTTTATCCTGAATCCATAATGGATGAAAGTTTTATGCCTCCAATTGTATTAACTTCATTTAAAATTTTTGATAAAGCGCAACAAATTACTATTGATAAAATAGTATTAAATCATTCGGATGATTTTATTTCTTTTGAGTTTGCTGCATTGGATTTTAGTGTTCCTGAACGAAATCAATATGCATATAAATTAGAAGGATTCAATAACAAATGGATTTATGCAGGAAACAGAAGGTATGTTTCCTATACAAATTTGAAGCCAGGAAATTATGTGTTTAGAGTAAAAGGAACAAATGGAGATGGGGTATGGAGCGATAAACAATTGGCGATTCCAATAATAGTTTCACCTCCTTTTTGGGGAACTTGGTGGTTTTATGTAGTAAGCTTTCTAATGCTCGTATTAGTAGTTTTTTTATTTATCAAAGTTCGAATCAATCAAATACAGTTAAAGTCCAAAGAGCAATTTTTTAGAAAACAAAATGAAGAGAAAATACTCATGATGCAAGAAATTCATCATCGTGTAAAAAATAACTTGCAAGTAGTTAATAGCCTATTGAGTTTGCAAGCTTCTAAAATTGATGATGATCAGGTGGTGAGTTTGTTTAAGGAAACTCAAAAAAGAATACATTCCATGGCTTTATTACATGAAAAACTATACAATGCAAAGGATTTGAGTTATGTAAATATAAAGGAGCATTTTTCTTTATTGATTGAAGGTTTAGTGAAAAGTTATTCTGTAAATAAAAAAATATCCCTGACTATTGATATTGAAGAATTTAATTTAGGAATGAAAACCTTAGTTCCTCTAGGTTTAATTATAAATGAAATTATTACAAACTCATTAAAATATGCCTTTCATGACCGTGATGAAGGTGAAATAAAAGTGAGATTGCTTAATTTGAATTCAGATGAATATCAGCTTATTATAGAGGACAATGGAGTTGGATTTAAAGAAAATCCAAATTCAAAAGGGTTGGGCGCTAAGTTAATACCGTTACTTGTAAAGCAGCTAGATGGGAAAATTATAAAAAAAGTAGAAGATGGGACAGTATATGAAATTTTGTTTCATGAAATAGGATAATGATCGTTTATGAAACTTTAGAATTAATGGCATTTTCTTTAGCTCAATTTCATAAAAGAATAATGTTTAGTGAAATAGAACGGATTAAGATTATTAATCTAAATTTTTCAGATGATTTTAATGTAGCATCTGTATCTCATATTAAAAATGGCTCAGAAACATATTGATCAAGGGTTGTTGATGATTACAAGCGAAACAGAGTAGCACTCAACTGTCCAAATTCCAAAACTATTCACTACTGCAAAAGGGAAGTTTTTGTGTGACGGGATTGCTTCGGATTTGTTATGGTATAAAAGATCAAATGGCATAAAGAGTCTTGAGTGTAAACTCTTATCTTTTAGGAAATACGCGAAAAATAACGTATTTTTATTAGCACTAAACACTCCCAATATTAATGTATTCTAAAAACTGGGTAATATCTATTGTTTTTCTATGCTTATTTTTAAGCTTAAATGCGCAAGAGTATGTTGATGAAAAATATTATTTATTGGATAGTTTGGATTTATCTTCAATAAGTTCTAAAGAAAAGATCTTATTAAAATCTTCTTTAAAAGAATACCATTCATCATTGCAGGATACCTTAAAATTAAAGGCAATTAGTCATCTTGTAGAGAATTCATGGGATAATAAAATCTGGCCCAGATACAATGCATGGGTATATCGTTTTACAAAGAAAGAGCTCGGAAATTTAACAGATACTTATTATCAAAGAGAATTATCACTCCTAGATAAAAAGCTACTTTTATATTATGCAAATGCAGTCAATAACTTTGGAATAATACAAAGTGAAATAGGGGATTTACCTAAAGCATTAGAATATTATTTTATGTCATTAGAAATAAGGGAGCATGTAAAGGATAATATTGGGACTTCAGAGGCATATAATAATATAGGGTCGGTTTATAGTACATTAGGTAATTCTGAAAAATCCTTAGAGAATTATGAAAAGGCTAAAGCTATAGCTGAGAAAGTTGACGATAATGATTTAATGGCTGTTGTGTTAAGTAATATAGGAATACTGTATAAAAAAACAGGCAAAACAGAAGAAGCATTACAGTGTTATAAAAGAAGCTTAATAATAAAAAAGGAACTAAACGACAATAAGGGGTACGGGGTTACTTTAGGGTTGATAGGTGAAATTCATGAAGATGAAGGTGAGCTTAGAACAGCATTGAATTTTTACACAAAAAGCTTAGTTATTTTTGAAGATGAAAAGGATAATGAGGGTATCGCAATTTCTTTAAATCGTATTGGGACAATTTATTTTAAGCAAAACCTAATAAATAAAGCAAAGAAAAGTGCTTTAGAGGCAATCTCTTTAGCAAAGGAATCGGGAAATGAGGAGATAGTAATGAATTCTTCTTTGATCTTATCGTCAATATATGAGCGAGAGAAATTGTGGGAGAAAGCTTTTGAGTTTCAAAAATTACATGTAAAAATGCGTGACCGTGTAAAAAGTATTGAGGTTCAAAGGAAAATAACTGAAGCACAAACAAAATATGACTTAAGTAGTCAACAACAGAAAATAGATTTTTTATCCTTCAAAAATAAAATTCAGGAAGATCGTTTAGAGGGAAATAAAATAGCCATGATTTTAATCTCTATCGCTTTAGCCTTTGTTTCTATTCTAGTTTTAGACTATCGAAAAAGTAATAAAAAGAAACAGTTAATTAATGAGTTGTTGGAAAGAGAAAATGACACTAAAAAAACAATACTTCAAGAAATTCATCATAGAATAAAAAACAACTTACAAGTTGTTAATAGTTTATTACGGATGCAAGCTAGTAAAACTGAAGATAAAGACATTAAAATTGCATTTAAAGAGACGCAAAGTAGAGTTGTGTCAATGGCGAAGTTACATGAAAAAATGTACGATTCAGGTGATTTTAAAAATTTAAACTCTAAAGGCTACATTAGTCATTTGGTTAAGGATATTGTTGAAAATTATACAGTTGATAAAAAGGTATTATTAAAATTAGATATTGGAGAAGTGCTTTTGGATTCTAAAATAATGATGCCATTGAGTTTAATTATTAATGAAGTAATTACGAACTCATTAAAATACGCATTTAACAGTCAGGAACACCCAATAATTACAGTTAAGTTAAAACAATTAAATGCTACCAAAAATGAACTTTACATTGCTGATAATGGTATTGGGTATGACCGTGAAAAAGAAAATAAAGGCCTAGGAACAAAATTAATAAAGTCTTTCACAAAGCAAATTTCCGGGACAATTCACCACAACACTAATAACGGCACATCAGTAACAATAACATTTAATAGTTAAATAAAATTATTTTAGGTATTTATAGCT
This sequence comes from Kordia sp., assembly GCA_002733415.1. Lineage (GTDB taxonomy): Bacteria > Bacteroidota > Bacteroidia > Flavobacteriales > Flavobacteriaceae. The sequence continues at coordinate 146,090 of NVVR01000001.1, forward strand.
AATTGAGATGATAATATTAGACGTAGGGGTAACCAGCTGACTATTAGTGTTTTTGGTTTAAAAAGTGTATCTTTAAGTACAATAAAATTGCTTTATAATTATGTTTAAAGCTAAACATATTTTCTTTTTTTTATTTATTCTTGTGCTGTTTTTTTCTTCACAGGCACAAAATTATGCAGATAAAAACTATTATTTAGTTGATAGTTTAGATTTAAATAACCTAGTTGTTAATGAAAAAGAAATGCTTAAAAAGTCGTTAGTAGACTATCACAAAGCTAATACAGAATCGCAAAAATTAGCAGCTATAAATACAATTATAGAGAACTCATGGGATGCAAATGTATGGCCTAAATACAATCAATGGATGTATCGGTATACCAATGAGATGTTAGAAGGGGTTATTCCAATTACTGACAGTGTAAATATTAATCCAAGAGGAAAAATATTTTTAAAATACTATTCAAATTCATTAAATAATATAGGATTTGTATATCATGATAAAGGCAATTTAACTAAAGCGCTGAGTTATTATTATAAAAGTTTAACGATAAGAGAGGTCATTAATGATAGTTTAGGCTTGTCGGAAACATATAACAATATTGGAGCGATATATGCTATTCAAGAGAATATTGTAAAAGCATTAGAGTTTGCGAAAAAATCGGTAAAAATTTCAAAATTAATGCATAGTGATGACATAGGTACTGGGCTTAGTAATATGGGTGTATTGTATGGAAAGCAAGGTAATAAGGTTAAAGCAATGCTTCTTTTTAAGAAAAGTTTAGCGGCGCATAAAAAACGTAATGATGCTGTTGGTGTAGCACATTCACTGGGCTTGATAGCTGGATTTTATAAATCAGAAGGGGAGTTGGATAAAAGTCTAGACTACTTGTTTAAAAATTTAGAAGTAGTAGAGGAAAATGGGCATCAGGATGGTGTAATAGCTACATTAACGGATGTAGCTGATGTGTATTTAAAAAAAGGGCAAACTATTAAAGCTATGCGCTATGGAGAAAGAGCTTTAAAATTAGCGAAAAGTGAAGGTACTCCTGAGCGAATATCTTTAGTTTCAGAAAAATTATCAATTATTTATCAAAAAAGGAATAATTGGGAAAAAGCATTTCAAATGGAAATACTTCATGTTAAAATGAGAGATAGTATCCAGAATAATGAAATTAAAAATAGCTTAATAGAACAAGCTGCAAAATATGAGCTCGATAAAAAACAACAAGAAATCACATTGTTGTCTGTTAAAAATGAAGTGCAGGAGTTGCGAATTAATAAAAATAGAAAGTCAATACTCTTAATATCATTAGCGTTGTTTTCTGCGTTAATATTAGCTTTTATAGCCTTTAAAGGCTATAAAAAAAAGTTATATATAAACAGACTCTTGGAGCGTCAAAAGGCAGAAATAAGCAGGAAAAACGAAGCTAAAAAAATCATGCTTCAAGAAATACACCATAGAGTAAAAAACAACTTACAAGTAGTTAATAGTTTGCTGCGAATGCAGTCAAGTAAATCCACCGATAAGGAGGTAATCGGGGCTTTTAAAGAAACTCAAAGTAGAGTGATGTCCATGGCTAAGTTACATGAAAAGATGTATCAGTCGGGTGATTTACAACGATTAAATGCTAAACATTACATCACTATGCTAGTTAAAGAAATAGTGCAAAATTATACTGTAGGAAAAGAAATTGAATTAGACTTGGATATTGAAGAGCTCTTTATTGATTCACAAACAATGATGCCTTTAAGTTTAATTATTAACGAAATAATTACAAACTCATTAAAATATGCTTTTGAAGGGAGAGAAGAAGGTTTAATTACGGTAAAATTTAATAAGGTAAGTGATATAAATGAACTGATCATTAGTGATGATGGAATTGGTTTTGTTTCAAATCCAATTATTAAAGGACTTGGATTCAGGTTAATAGCTTCTTTTACAAGGCAGTTAGATGGAAGTATAGAAAAAATTATGGGTAGCGGGACAACCTATAAACTAGTGTTTTCAAATATTTAAAACCAGTTTGAAATTGAAAAAAAAACATAGCTCATATTATTTATTATTTCTAGTATATATACTTTCAGTTAATGGGGTGTTTTCGCAAAATTATGCCAATAAAAGTTATTATTTAGTTGACAGTCTAGAAATTGATAACTTGGTAGTAAACGAAAAATATATAATACATTCTTCACTAACTAAGTTTCATAATACGAACAATTTAGAGCTCAAATTGCAGGCAATTAATACAATTGTAGAAGATTCCTGGAATGATGATGTATGGCATAAATACAACCGTTGGATGTATAATTTTACCAAACAGGAATTAAGTGAGCCACTCCCAATAACTATCAGTAAAAGTTTAAACTCAAAAAAAAAAATACTATTAAAATACTATTCAAACTCATTAAATAATATTGGAGTTATTCATAATTCAGAAGGTAAGTTGTCAACAGGATTAGCATATTATTATAAAAGTTTAAACATACGTGAGCGTATAAAAGATAGCTTTGGTTTGGCGGAATCATATAATAATATAGGTAATTCTTATGCTTTGCAAAATGATATAAAAAAAGCCTTGGAATTTACAGAAAAATCTCGAATTGTTTCAAAATTAATTGGGAGTGTTAATAATGGTCTTTTTTTAAGTAACCTAGGGCTTTTACACAGTAGACAAGGTGATGCGGTTAAAGCAAAGTTTTATTATAATGAAAGTTTGGAGACATACAGTAAACTAAATAACACTGTAGGTGTTGCTAACTCACTCAGCCTATTAGCGGGTCTTTATGAAAAAGAAGGTGAGTTAGCTGAAAGTTTAATTTATTTGTTAGAAAGCCTAGTAGTTTTAGAAGAGAATGATTATCAATCCGGTATTATAAGAACTTTAACAAATATTTCTCGTGTTTATTTTAAAAAAGGAGCATTAGCTAAAGCCAAACTATATGGAGAAAGAGCAATAGAATTGGCAATAAATAATGGTGATCCTGTGCAAATTTCATACACTTCTCAAGTATTATCGACTATGTATCAAAAAGAAAATAATTGGCAGCAAGCATTTGATATGCAAAAGCTTTATTTTAAAATGAAAGATAGTATACAGAATAATGAAATAGGAAAAAGTTTAATAAGGCAGCAATCAAAATATGATTTAGAAAAGAAAGAGCAAGAAATAAAATTATTATCTGCCAAAAATGAAATACAAGACTTAAAACTTGCTAGAAATAAATATTCAATAATATTAATATCTATAGCATTATTATTGGCTTTAGTGACCGCATTTGTTTCTTTTAGAGGGTATAAGAAGAAACAACTTATAAATAAGTTGTTGGAAAAACAGAAAGCTGAAATAAGCGAGAAAAATGAAGCAAAAAAAACTATGCTTCAAGAAATACATCATCGTGTAAAAAACAATTTACAAGTGGTTAATAGTTTATTGCGAATGCAATCTAGAAAAATGGAAGATCAAAACATTGTTGATATGTTTAAAGAAACTCAAAGCAGAGTGCTATCAATGGCGAAGTTACATGAAAAAATGTACCAGTCAGGTGATTTAGAAAGGCTCAATACCAAAGAACATATTACTATGTTAGTTGAAGAGATAGTTAAGAATTACTCAGTGGATATTCCTATAGATTTAGATTTAGATATTGAAGCCATTTTTATTGATGCTCAAATCATGATGCCTTTGAGTTTAATAATAAACGAAATAATAACGAATTCCTTAAAATATGCTTTTAAGGGACGAGAAAAAGGATTGATTACAGTGAAACTTAATAAGCTAAGAGGTGCCCATGAACTAATGATAGGTGATGATGGAATAGGGTATAAACTTGATGTAATATCAACTGGATTAGGCTCAAAATTGATACAATCATTTATCAGACAACTTAACGGAACAATTGAAAAATTGAACCAGCCTGGAACAGGGTATAAAATTAGTTTTTAAAATATGGAAATTAGAAAAACATATAATAAAACACACTATTTTTTAATAACAGTAATACTGTTGTGTTATATGTTTACCCATGCTCAGTATGATAATATTAATTTCACTAACCTGTCCTCTAAAGATGGGTTGTCTCAAAACACTATTTTTAAAATTTTTCAAGATTCAAGAGGCTTTTTTTGGTTTGGTACTGAAGATGGTTTAAATAAATATGATGGATATAAATTTAAATTGTTTAGCGATAGTTTTAAGGATGAGACTAATATTATAAATAAAGAAGTTAAGTTTATAGATGAGGATTCTAAAGGAGTTTTTTGGTTCGGTTCTAAAAAAGGATTGAATAGGTTTGATAGAAAAACAAATGAAATCTCTGCGTATTTGCTCAATTCAAATACGAACATTTTAAAAGGAGATTATATAGATGTTTTTTTAATAGATAATGAAGATAGAATTTGGATAGGTACAAATTCAGGGGTGTTTTTAATGAAAAATGATGAATTAAAAGAAATAACGATAAACACCAAAAGCATTACTAAAATAAGGCAAATAATTCAAGATAAAAATGGATTAGTTTGGCTTATTAATAATAAGAAAATTTATCAATATAAAGAAGAAGTGATTCTGAAAATATTTAAAATTAAAAAAGAAATAAGCTTTTCTCAAAATGCAATAGTAGCAGGAGCTAATAATGATTTATGGATGGGAACAAACCTTGGAGTGTATGTTTTTAATACAAAAGAAAAATCGTTAACGAACATCGTTTCTAAAGAAAATAAAAAGATTAATAATGTTTTCATAAGCGCAATTTCAATAGACAATGATGGTTTTATCTGGACAGGAACCAGGGGGGAAGGCTTGTTTAAAATAGAATATAAAACAAAGGATGATTATTTAGTAAAGCACTACTCAAAACGATCTATCAAATCACCTCGATTAAGCTCTAACAATATTCATGATATTTTTATTGACAAATCAAATGTATTATGGGTTGGGACAGTATTGGGAGGTGTTAATAAAGGAGCATTGGACCTTAATTTCAATCATTTTAAAACAGATTTTAAAGAGCTAAACTTTGTAGAGCCAGATCCTATTTTTAGCTTATGTGAAGATGGATATCAAAATTTATGGATAGGTACATATGGTTACGGGTTATATAAGCTAAATAAAAAAAATAAAACCTATACTTATTATTCAGGTACAGAAGGCGATAAATCGGGCTTTATAGGAACTCAAGTGTATAATATAAGTGAGGATTTACATGGCGATGTTTGGTTTTCTGTAGGAGGTGGAGGTATGCTAAAGTACAATAGAGAATCAGATACTTTTGATGTTTTTGAACATGAAAACCTCTCCCAGCAAGATTTAGTTAACTCGGTGGTTTTTAAAGAATCAAAAGGGAACTTGTGGATAGGTACTTGGCGAAAAGGAGTTTATTTTTACAATTTAAAGGATAAAACCATAAAACATTTTAAAGGCACTCTAACAAAAAGTTCGGAAATGTTAACAGGTTGGGTAAATTATCTCACAGAAGATGTAATTGAACAACGTTTATGGGTGGCTTATGAAAACGGATTGAATGTAATTGATTTAAAAACAGATAAAGTATACAAGTTAGACAACTCTGTGGGGGGAAATAACGGATTAAGAAGTAATTATATTTATAGTGTTCATCAGGACACTGATGGCTCTTTTTGGCTAGGGACAGAAAGTGGATTGGTAGAAATTTTAGAGTATAAGTTAAAAGATTCTGGTGTATTAGAATTAAAAACAAGGGTTTATGCCAAAAAAGATGGTTTTTTGAATGATGTAACTTACGGAATGTTAGAAGATGAAAATAAAAACTTATGGGTAAGCACTAATAAAGGATTGGCTAAATTTAATAGAGAAACTAAAGAAATAAAAAACTATTTAGATAGTGACGGATTACAAGGCAACGAATTTAACATGGGCGCGTTTTATAAGAGTAAATCGGGAGAGTTTATGTTTGGAGGAATAAATGGAGTAACCGCTTTTTACCCAGAAAAAATTCAAGAAAATACCGTGTCTCCAAAAGTAGCCATAACAGAATTTAGAATGTTAAATAATGTGGTTATTCCTTCTATTGGAGGAGTGATAAATAAGGATATTAATGAAGTAGACACGTTAAACCTGAATTTTAAAGACAATGTGTTTTCTTTTGAAATTGCTGCTTTAGAATTTACCAATTCAGAAAACAATCAATGCGCATATAAATTAGAAGGCTTTGATAAAGAGTGGAATTATATAGGAACACGCAAGCATATTACTTTTACAAACCTTAACCCTGGAAAATATATATTAAAATTAAAAGGAACGAACAATGACGGCGTGTGGAGTACAAAAGAAAAACAGCTTAAAATTATAATCCCTCCACCTTTTTGGAGAACAATTTGGTTTTATATTTTTTGTGGATTTATGGTGTTAGGTATGGGTTTAATGATATTTATGTTTCGACTAAATCAAATTAAATTAAAAACAGAAAAGCGGGTATTATATCAGAAAAATGAAGAAAAAAACATCATGCTAAAAGAAATACATCACCGTGTAAAAAATAATTTGCAAGTAGTTAATAGCTTATTAAGTTTACAATCACGCGAGGTAGATGATGAGCGAATAGTAGGGATGTTTAATGATGCTAGAAAAAGAGTGCTCTCAATGGCGATGTTGCATGAACGAATGTATGGCTCAGATGATTTAAAATATATTGATATTCATGAGCATCTTAAATCATTAATCGAAAACCTTATAAATAGTTATGCAGTAGATAAAAATATTGACTTAGAAATTAATGTAAAAGATATTAAAATGGGAATTAGTACATTAACGCCTTTAGGACTAATGATTATTGAAATGATTACCAATTCCTTAAAATACGCATTTGAGACTAAAAGTAAAGGGACAATTTACACTTCATTAAAACACCTCGAAGGTAGAAAATATGAATTAATAGTTGGAGATGATGGGGTAGGTTTTAATGAGAAACATGAGTCAAGCGCTTTGGGTACAAAATTAATACACATATTTACAAAGCAATTAAACGGTAAAATTGAAAAATTAAAAAAAGAGGGGACGTTTTATAAATTGGTTTTTGAAAAAATAGACTAAAATAAATGAAAAAGGAAAACACATATTACTTTGATAAATGGTTATTTATAATAGCCCTGTTTTTCTTTACGATTACATCTAGCGGTCAAATTTATGCGGATAAAAACTACTATTTAATAGATAGTTTAAACCTTAATGAATTATCGGAAGGAGATAAAAAAACAATAAATTCTTCTCTGATATTATATCATAATGCTACTAATGATACACTAAAGTTAGATGCAATTGATTTAATGGTTGAAAACCTTTGGGATGAAAAAACTTGGCCAAGGTACAATCAATTAATGTACTCCTTAGCTGTAAATAAACTCAAAACACTCAAGAGTTCTTCAAGTAAGAATAGACAAGACCCTGTTATAGTATATTTCTTAAAAGCACAGATAGATGCGTTAAATAATATGGGACTTGCAAGTTCAGATCAAGGAAAAATAACTAAAGCATTTGAATACTACAATAAAGGGTTGCAATTAAGCAGAAAAATAAAATATAAGATGGGTATTGCTTCTACAACTCATAATTTATCTGCTTGGTACTTTAAAAAGGGAGATTTAACACGGGCCTTGGAGTACAATTTTATGAGCCTTAAAATTACTGAAGAAATTGGTTACACAAAAGGAATTTCCACTACGTTAAATAACATTGGTATTTTGTATGATAACCAGGGAGATTCAATAAAAGCACTTGAGTATTTTAAAAAAAGCTTGAAATTAAGAAAAGAAATTGGGGATAAAAACGGGATTTCTCACTCTTTACATAGCATAGGTAATCTTTATAAAATTCAAGGAAATTTCATAAAAGCATTAGAATTCTATTATAAAAGTTTAAAGATAAGGGAAGAAATAGGGAACAAAGGAGGGATAGCCAATTCCTTGAATAATATTGGGTTTGTGTATCAGGAAAAAGGCGAAATAGACAAGGCTTTAGAGCATTACCAAAAAAGTTTAAAAATATGGAATGAATCAGGTTTTAAAGATGATGCTTGCGTAGCCCTAAATTATATTGGAAATATTTATTTAATAAAAGGCAATATTATAAAGGCAAAACATTATGCTTTAAGGGGAATGAAAATGGCTCAGGAATTAGGGTTTCCTTCTAGAATAAGAGATAATGCAGAAATATTGAATAAGATTTATAAAAAGGAAAAAAAATGGAAAGAAGCTCTAAGAATGCAGGAGCTGTATACCACTATGCTTGACAGTATAAGAAATAAAGAAACCGAAAAAGATGTAATGAGGCAGCAAGCCAAATATGATATAGAAAAGAAAGAACAAGAAATTAAGCTTCTTTCTTCTCAAAATGAAATTCAAGAATTAAAATTAAATAGAAACCAGATATTAATTACGGCATTTTCTACCGCTTTTGGATTAGCATTAATATTAATAGTGGTTACCTATAGCAGATACAAGAAGAAAAAGGTAATAAATCAATTACTTGAAAAACAAAAAGAAGCAATTTCAAAAAAGAATGAAGAAAAAAAGGCAATGTTAAAGGAAATTCATCATCGTGTAAAAAATAATTTACAAGTAGTGAATAGTTTATTGAAGTTACAATCCCGAGAAATAGAGGATGAAAAAGTAGTTAATATGTTTAAGGAAGCTCAAAGCAGAGTGGTTTCTATGGCTTTGCTTCATGAAAAAATGTATCGCTCAGATGATTTACAACATATTGATGTTAAGGATCATATCTCGTTATTGATAACTGATTTAGTAAGTAGCTATGTAGTTGGAAAAAAAATCAGATTAGATGTTACTATTGAAGAAGTAAACATAGGTTTACAAACTTTAGTGCCTTTAGGATTGATTGTTAATGAGGTAATTACGAACTCTTTAAAATATGCGTTTAAAAGCAAAAATGAAGGTACAATTACAGTGTCGTTAAAACAAATATCTCATAAAAACTATGAATTAATTATAGGTGATGATGGAATTGGATTTATACAAGAAAAAGAATCTACTGGACTAGGGAGAAAATTAATTCAAATATTTACTAAACAATTGAATGGTACAATTGAGAAGTTAAATTCAACAGGTACAGTTTATAAATTGGTTTTTGAAAAAATAGACTAATATTTTCATGAAAAAAGAAAAAATAAATATCAAGTATATAATATTCTTTCTTTTGTATTTGTTAGTTTAACAACTACAAGGGCAGGGATTCGCAGATAAAAACTACTACCTAATTGATAGTTTAAATCTTGAAAAAGTTTCTTCTAAAGAAATAAAATTATTTAATTCATCACTCGAATTATTCCATAAAGCAAAAAATGACACGCTTAAAATTCAAGCAATTAATATTATTGTAGAGGAATCGTTGGATGATAATATTTGGCCAAAATATAATGAATGGCTGTATGATTTTATTAAGGCTAAATTAGAAATAGTTGAGAATAAAAACATTGATATCACATTAAAAAAAACACTCCTCAAAGCCTTTGGCGAATGTTTGAATAACAAAGGAGTTTACTATAATAATATCGGAAACTATAGTATGGCTTTGAAATATTATGAGGAAAGTTTACTAATAATGAAGGAGGCTGGTTATAAAAAAGAAATAGCTGTTACTTTAAATAATATTGGTTACATACATTTGACTACTGGAGAGTCATTAAAAGCTTTAGAATATTATCTTAAAAGTATAAAAATAAAAAAAGGGATAGGAGATAAAAAAGGAATAGCAAATTCACAAAATAATATTGCTCAGGTATATTATGATCATGGTGATATTGCTAAGGCGCTAGCATATAATCTTAAAAGTTTAAAAATAAAAGAAAAATTAAACGATGATAGGGGTATTTCGGCATCTTTAAATAATATAGCAGTAATATATATTGATCAAGGGGAGAACAAGAAAGCATTAGAGTTTTACCTGAAAAGTTTAGCTTTAAATGTAGCTATAGAAGATAAAAGAATGACTGCAATTATACTAAACAATATTGGGTTGTTATATACCACTGAAGGAAATTATTCAAATGCTTTAGAGTATTATGAAAGAAGCTTAAATATTAGTAGTGAAGTAACGGATAAACATGGCTTGTTATATTCTTTAAGGAATATTGGAGATGTTTATAAGGCAAAAGGGAGTTATCCAGAGGCTTTAGAATACTATCAGAAGAGTTTGAAAATAAGCGAAGAAATAAAAAATAAAAAGGAAATAGCGACTTCGTTAAATAGTGTTTCGAACATTTATTTAATACAAAATAATGTTATGAAAGCTAAAAGCTATGCAAATAAAAGTATGCGATTAGCTAAAGAGTTAGGGTACCCTTTGAGGATTCGTGATGCTTCAGAAGTGCTTAAGAAAGTTTATCAAAATGAAGGTAATTGGAAGGAGGCGTTTATGATGCAACAATTATTTATTGAGATGCGAGATAGTGTCCGAAATGAAAAAACAGAACAAAATACAATAAAGCAACAAGCAAAATACGATTTAGAAAAAAAAGAATTACAACTTAGTAAAAGTGAACAAGAAGTTAAACTGCTATCTTCCCAAAATGAAGTACAAGAACTGAGATTATACAGAAACAGAATTTCAATAATAATGATAGCTACGGCTCTAGGTTTAGTGGTGATTTTAATAATATTAGTGTTAAAGGGAAATAAAAAAAAGAAAGTAATTTTTAAGTTGCTTAAAAAGCAAAAAGAAGATATCAGTAGAAAAAATGCAGAGAAAACAATTATGCTTAAAGAGATTCATCATAGAGTAAAAAACAATTTGCAGGTAGTAAATAGTTTACTCAGATATCAATCTCGTGGTATTGAAGATAAAAAAATATTAGGTATGTTTGAGACCGCTCAAAAAAGAGTGCTATCAATGGCTATGCTTCATGAAAAACTGTACAGATCGGAGGATTTAAAACACATTGATGTTAAGGATCATATTACCTTGTTAATTGAAGATTTAGTAAAAAATTACGCAGTAGGTAAAAAGATTAAACTTGATATTGATATATCACGAATACCGATAAAAATAGCAGTTTTAACCCCTTTAGGGTTAATTATAAGTGAACTAATTACCAACTCCCTTAAGTATGCTTTTGTAGGTCAAAAAAATGGTCAGATTTCTGTTTCATTAAAAGAAATTCAAAATAAAAAATATGAGCTAATAGTTACAGATGATGGTGTTGGATTTATGCCTTCTGAAAAACCAAAAGGTTTGGGGAGTAAACTAGTCCAGATATTTACGAAACAATTAAAAGGAGTAATCGAAAAATCAGATTTTCCAGGAACTGTTTATAAAATTGTTTTTTAAGAAAAAAAATGTTATTAAAATGAAGCACACCCAACGCATATTTTTTATTTGGTTATTTATTACAGGATCTCAATTAGGGTTTAGTCAGTCCAAAATGATGCGATTCGAGCACTTAAATACGGAATCTGGATTACCAAGAAATCAAGTTTTGGATTTGTTACAAGATCATGTTGGTTATATATGGTCGGCTACTGGGGAAGGACTAAGTAGGTACGATGGGTATCGTTTTAAAACATACAATAACAAAACAAGTAATCTTATAGGGAATAATGTTTTTGCGATATATGAGGATAAAAAACATAAGTTATGGGTGGCTACTGATAAAGGGGTAAGTCAGTTTAATCGGAAAACAAAAAGCTTCGAAAATTTTGGGGTAATAGATACATTAACTAAAGAGAAACGAAGTTTTAACGGCACAAATATTTTTGAAGATAGTAATCAAAGGCTGTGGATAGGGAGCAGGAAAGGGTTGTATTTGTTTGAGAGGAAACAAAAACGGCTCAATAAAAATTGGTCCAATCATAAACTAAAAAGTATAATTGATGAGAGTGATATAACAGCAGTTTTTCAAGATTCGAGTAATCGTTTATGGGTAAGCACTTTCAGTAAAGGAGTTTTTTTAATGTTATATAATTCTGAAAATAAGATAGAAGAAATATATAACTACACATATGATGAAAATGATATTACTACAATCTGTCATAATCGTGTGGAGAGTGTTAAGGAGGATTTAAACAAGGTTATTTGGTTTGCTACAAGAAATGGCTTGTGTAAGTTAAATAAGACCGTTGATGTAGGTCATAACAAGTATACATTTCATAAAATTAAAAATTTACACCAAACTAATCAGACTTATGTTGATATGCTAATGGGAATAACCATTGATAGTAATAATAATTTATTTATTGGGTATTTAAACGGAATCTATTATTTGCCAAATGGAAGTGATACGCTAGTTAATGTTGATATTATAACCAATTATCCTCTGTTAAAGCACAACTACAAAATGAATCCGGAGTTTATTGATAAAACAGGGGTGTTATGGATGAGTTCATCAAACGGAATTTATAAGCATGACATAGGGCAGCTTAAGTTTAAAACTCATAGAGCGGACCAAAGTACTTCAGAAAGCGGTAGGCAAAATTTAACGTGGAGTATCCTTAAAGATCAAGAAGGGCAAGTATGGGTTGGAACATCTTACGGACTAAATAAGTTAACATGGTCAGAGAGAGAAAAAAAATACGATTACATACATATTTCAAATATAACTGAAGAAAATTCAAAATTTAACAACACTTCAATTACGGAAATTTTTGAACTTGATAAGGATAATTTACTAATTAGTAAAAGAAGCGGTTTATATAAGTTCAATAAAATTAACTTGACTTACAGTAGAATATCACTTCCAGATAAAGCAAGACCTGGTAAAATTTGTAAGGGGAAAAATGGGGATTTATGGATTTCAACAAATAAAGGGATTGTTAAATATAACCCAGAAACAAAACAAAAGAAGCGGTATAATTTACCTTCTGGGAAAGGAAAAGAAAACAACAACTGGACTCATGTTGTTTATATGGATAAAAAAGATAGACTTTGGGTTGGGACAAATAGTGGGATAAATTTTTTCTTGCCTGAGGAAGAAAAAGGTTGTTTTATAAAAACAAATTCGACAAGTGATTATAAAAGTGTTTGGGCAATTAATAGCACAAAAGACGGGAATATTTGGTTTGGAAAATGGGGTGATGGACTTGCATGTATTATTCCAAAAGGAAGTAAGTTAAATTTAACTGATGGGTATGAAATTGAAGAATACCATATTGAAAATGGTTTGGCCAACGAGTATGTATATTCCATACTTCCTGATGAAAATGAAAATTTATGGATGAGTACAAACATGGGATTGAGTAAATTAAATTTTAAAACAAAATTATTCGAAAACTATACTGATGAAGAAGGGTTACAAAGTAATGAATTTAATTCTGGAGCATATTTTAAAGCAAAGGACGGGGAACTGTTTTTTGGAGGCCCAAGCGGTATAAATTCATTTTACCCTTCAACGATATTTAAAAACAACACTATTCCAAATGTTGTAATAACCTCCGTATTAGTTAATGGAAAAGAAAGAGTAGTTACTGAAACAGAAAAAATAATTTTAAAACATGACCAGAGTCATTTAAAATTTGAATTTTCTGCATTGAGTTATAACAAATCGTCTAAAAATAGTTATAAAATTCAATTGGAAAATTTTGACAAAGATTGGGTTGAAATAGGAAGTAATACAAATATTAGGTATCCCAAGTTACCACCAGGGAAATACTCTTTTAAAGTAAAAGGAGCTAACCATAATGGTTCTTGGAATGAAAATAATACCGTTATTAATTTGCTTATAAAGCCTCCTTATTGGAAAACATGGTGGTTTTATGTTATCAACGCGCTTTTTTTATTTGGTATAGCGTATGTTATTTTTCGCATAAGTGTTAAGCAAGTTAAATTAAAAGAGAGAAATGAATATTTTGAAAAACAGAACGAAGAAAAAAAAGCTGTTATTAAAGAAATACATCATAGAATAAAAAACAATTTACAAATGGTAATTAGTTTATTAAGACTTCAATCTTCAAAAATAAAGGATAATGAGGTAGTTGATATGTTTAAGGAAACGCAACAACGAATATTATCTATGGCTTTATTGCATGAGAAAATGCAACAAGACGATGATATTGAAGGGATAGATGTGCCGGAATATTTTAAATCATTAATAAAAAACCTTGTTAAAAGTTACGCTATAGGAAAAGATATCAATTTGAAGATTGATATTCATAAAATTGATCTTGGAATGGAAATGTTAACACCATTAAGTTTAATTGTAAACGAATTGATTACCAACTCATTAAAATATGCTTTTGTGAATCAAAATAATGGTGAGATTTCTGTATCTTTAAGAGAGTTAGCATCAGGGGAATATGAGTTAATAGTCGCTGATAACGGAGTGGGTTATATACTATCAGAAATACTTGAAGGATTAGGGACTAAGCTTATTCATATCTTTACCAGACAGCTAAATGGAGTAATGGAAAAAATGGACCAATCAGGGACCGTATATAAATTAATATTTAAAAAAAATGCATAGAGTAAGTCGTAAATACAATTTGTTTTGCTACTTAATAATGAGTGCTATTTTTTTATGTTCATTTCAGTTATTAGGACAAACATATGCTGATAAAAAGTATTACTTAATTGATAGTTTAGAGTTAAATAAATTATCAGAAGATGATAAAGGAATTATTAGTTCAGCCTTAACTAAATACCATAAAACAAACGAAGATTCACTTAAGTTAAAGTATATAAATGATATTATTGAGCTCTCGTGGGATGAAAAAGTATGGACAAAGTATAACAGATGGATGAATGAATACCTTACCAACAAACTATCTGGAGTTACGTTAAAAGCCAATAAATTTAATAATAAAAATAGGATGTTATTTAGTTATTTGGCGGCTACAATTAACAATAAGGCAATCATAACTCATGAAGCGGGAAACTATGTTGAAGCACTTAATTTTTATCATGATTGTATTGCAATACAAGAGCAAATAAAGGATAGTGTTTTACTGCCTGAAGCTTACAATAATTTAGGGTCATTATATCACGATGTCAGAAACTATAAAAAGGCAGAATACTTTTATAAAAAGTCATTATACCTATGCGAGAAATATGATAATCATCGTTGTGTTGCCATGGCCTTAACTAATTTAGGTCAAATATTATCAGATAGAAAAGAGTTAGACTCTGCATTAGTTTTATTAGAAAAGAGCCTGAAAGTAAGAGTCTTGTCAAAAGAAAGCTACGGAATAGGGATTACCTACGATTTATTTGGGGAAGTATATTTTAGAAAAAAACAATACCATAAAGCAATACAGTATTTTAATAAAAGTCTTTCATTAGAACGCAGTCATAATGATTATAAAGGGGTTGCTATTTCTTTAATTTATTTAGGGAATGTTTATGTAAAACAAAAAGACTTTCTACAGGCTAAAAAAGCAGGGGAAGAAGCATTGGATATAGCAAAAAAAGAAAATGCATTAGAGAGCCAGGTTAAAGCAACTAAGTTATTACGGGATGCATATCAAGGTGAACAAAATTGGAAAGAAGCTTTTAATATGGAACAGTTTTACACCAAGCTAAGAGATAGTATTCAGAATGATAAAATTGAAGAATCAATAATTATTAAGCAAACAACTTTTGATCTTGATCAAAAAGAGAAAGAAGTTGAACTATTATCAACCAAAAATGATTTGCAAAGGTTAACTCTTAGGAATAATAGAGTTTTTTTAGGCATAGCCATATTGGGGATATTACTTATTTCTATAATAGCGTTATTTACTAAAAGAGTTTTAAATAAAAACAAACAGGTTTCAAAGTTGTTAAGGCAGCAAAATGAAGAAAAACAGGTGATGATGAAGGAAATACATCACAGAGTTAAAAATAATTTACAAGTAGTTAATAGTTTGTTAAGACTTCAGGCAAGAGAAGTAAAGGATAGTAAAGTTCTAGAGATGTTTAAGAATACGCAACGTAGAGTTTTGTCAATGGCAAAGCTACATGAAAACATGTATAGCACAGAAAATTTGAAAGTAATTAATGTGAAAAATCATTTGTCAGGATTAATTTCCGATATCATTGATAGTTATGGTTTAGAAAAAGAGATAAATATTAAACTAAATATTTTAGATGAAGAGTTTAGTATTGAAACTTTACTGCCTTTAAGTTTAATTGTTAATGAAGTTATTACCAACTCATTAAAACATGCCTTTGTAAATAAGCAACAGGGGAATATCACCTTAGAATTGAAAAAAAATAATGAAGAAGATTTTGAAATGATTATTGGTGATGATGGTGTTGGCTTTCACCCTTTAAACGAAAGCTCTGGGTTAGGAACAAAACTCATCAATATTTTTTCTAGGCAATTAAATGGAACGATTAAATTATTAGATAAAGAAGGAGCTTTTTACCAGTTAAAATTTAAAGTAGATAATGAAATATAAAAACAAACAACGGAGATGTTTCAATATAGTTGCTAAATGAAAAAGAATTTTCAGAATACTATACTTCTAAGCTTTATGCTCTTTTTTTGGGTACAATTGTATGCTCAAAACTTTGCAGATAAAAAACATTACTTAATTGATAGTTTAGAGATTAATAAACTTTCTTCTTACGAAAAAAAGCTTATTGATTCATCTTTACAAGTTTTTCATACAACTAAATTAGATACTGTTAAAGCCAAAACCATTAATAACTTGGTAGCCTACCTGGCAAATGATGAAATATGGTCACAATATAACAATTGGCTCTATAATTTTTCTAGTCAAAGAATAAACAGTATATCATTAACAAAACAAGAAATAAGCCTTTACATAAACTTAAAAGCACTTAGTTTAAATAATCTAGGGGTTTCATTACGGAGTAAAGCAAAGTATAATAGGGCTCTAAAAATATATTTTGAGAGTTTGGCTATTTTGAAAAGAATAGATGATAAACATGGTCAGGGAAATGTTCTAAATAATATAGGAACTATTTATAAAGATATTGGTAAAATTCCTGAAGCCTTAGAGTATTATCAAAAAAGTTTGGCTCTTAAAGAAGAGGTAGGAAATAGAAAAGGAGTAGCCTATACAATAAACAATATTGCCATAATTTATCGAAGTTTGGGCGATATAAATAAAGCACTAGAAAATTATTTAAACTGCCTCAATATTTTAGAATCTGTAAGTGATAAGAAAGGAATAGCTGTAGTATTAAATAATGTTGCAACAATTTATCAGAAACAAGAAAACTATAAAACAGCCAAGGAGTATTTTGAGAGAAGCTTAGGGATGCACCAAGAAATTAATAATAAAAAGGCGATGGGAATTACATTAGTGCATTTGGCTTCTATTTATGAAAAAGAAGGGGATAAAGCAAAGTGTATAGAATATTATCAAAAGAGTCTGTTACTTAATAAGGAAATTAAGAATGCATCTGGAATTGCGAGCTGCTTAAGAAACCTAGGGGCCTTTCATTTAAGAAATAATAACCATGATAAAGTACTTTTACTTCTTAATGAATCCTTAGATATTCTTAATTCCATAAATGAAGTAGAAGGTCAAATTCACACCCTAAATGTATTGGCAAAATATTTTTTAGCCAAAAATGATATTAATGAAGCCAAAAAAAATGCTCTAAAAAGTTTGAGCCTAGCCAAGAAATTAGGTTTTCCTGCTGAAATTAAAGCAGCAGCGATGATTTTAACTCACATTTATGAAAAGGGAAATAATTGGAGCCTAGCTTATGAAGCTCAAAAATTATTTATTATAATGCAAGATAGTATTAAAAGTAAATCTATTCATGAAAGTATTTTAAAGCAAAAAGCCAAATATGACATCAATAAGAAGGAGCAAGAAATAAAAGTACTATCTATACAAAATGAATCACTTAAAAAGGATAAGGAAATTCAAGAACTCCGAATTAACAAAAACAGACTAACAATTATATTAATTTCCATAGCGCTATTAGTAACCTTGTTATTTGTTGCTTTTAATTTGAAATGGAATAAAAAGAAAAAGAAAATATATAAGCTACTTAAAAAACAAAAGGAAGAAATTAGTTTGAAAAATGATGAAAAAACAGCAATGCTGCAAGAAATCCATCATAGAGTGAAAAATAATTTACAGGTAGTAAATAGTTTATTAAGGTTTCAATCTCGTGAAATTAAAGATAAAAATGTATTAGCAATTTTTGAAAAGGCTCAGAAAAGAGTGGTGTCAATGGCACTGTTGCACGAAAAAATGTACAATTCAGACGACTTAAAACACGTAGATGTTAAAGAATACATATCTTTATTGATAGCAGATTTGATTGAGACTTATTCAGTTGGAAAAAAAATTAGACAAAATATACAAATTGAAGATGTACATTTTGAAATGCGAACATTAGTTCCTTTAGGGTTGATTATAAATGAAATAATAACAAATTCATTAAAACATGCTTTTATAGATCTTTTAGAAGGGGAAATAAAAATTCATATAAAGCAGCTAAAAAACAATGCATTTGAAATGCTCATTGGTGATGATGGGATAGGCAGTGTTGTCGCCAGACAATCAGGGTTAGGAAATAAATTGATCCATATTTTTGTGAAGCAATTAGATGGGACTATTGAATTATTGAAAGAATCAGGGACAGTATATAGAATTGTTTTTGAAGAGATAGACTAAATTAAGGGAATACATTTAAATATATATTTTTCCTTACAAGTATTGAAGTGATTCTTTACGCTTTTTTAGTAAGATGTTTTATTGGTTCAAAAAGTAATTTCACCCTTTTTTTGAAAACCCCGTGTAACGGTCTCAATTACTACTAATCAGTATACTTCTAAAAATATTCAAAAAAACGTAGCTTTATGCTATTGAACCCAAAGAAGTTTGAGGTAACATTAAAAAAACCAATACACTGGAGGTTACTAATTACAAAAGAGGTTCCAGATACAGAAACAGTACAACTTTGTATAGAATGGTATATTTGCAAATGGGTAATTGAAGAGGTTTTTAGGATTTTGAAAAAAGAAGCTCTTTATAATGAAGACCGCTTAGAGACCGTTGCAAAAGAAGAATCTAAATGAGTAATATTCTAAATTTTAATTTTTCAGTTTAAAAATCAATTATTTTTAGTTTTTTTATTGTTTTTAGAGTGTATATGCTTGTTTTTAAAGCTCATTTTCTCTTAAATTTTAGAATTAGACGCAATTATCCCTGGACTTCGATATAAATTGTAACATATTGCTTCCATCATATTTTGAGTATGCATTTTTTTGAGTCCTCTGTATCTGGCTGTCCCTCCAGAAAACCATCGTTTTATCCCTCCAAAAGTGCGTTCTACTTTAAATCTTGTTTTCCCTATGAGTTTATTAAATTTCTTTTCCCAATATGTCAAGGGTTTGTTTTTATAAGCTTTTTTTAGAATATGATTTTTTAAGTTTCGTTTTTTTAAGATCTCTGTGTTTTTCTTTGATTGATAGCCTTTGTCTGCTTTTAAGGGGATATCTTTTGGTAAATCAGCTGTGTCAAGGACCTCTGTCAAATTTGCTATTTCATTAGTACTTGCTTTTGTTGTTAAGACTCCTAGAACCAAACCTTCATTGTCGGTTACATGATGCTTTTTATAGCCAAATCGATATTTGCCTCCTTTTTTTATCCATGCTGCTTCTTTATCTACGCTATCTGAAAACTCTTTAGTAACTTCAACTTCTTGTTCATCTTCTCTATCTTGAGTTACTTTATAATTGGTTTTTCCTTTGGGTTTTAAAGGTGTATCTATAACACTTGCATCTATTATAGCTCCCGTTTTTACTATGATTTTATGTGATTCTAATTGTCTATTTATCTCTTTAAATAATGGCTCATATGCTTCTACTTTAGTCATGATACTTCTAAAACGTGATAAAGTACTGTGGTCTGGAGCGACACTGTCTATGGGTAATCCACAAAAGTAACTGAATGAAATACTGTCATTAACGCGGTCTTCTACTTCATAATCACTTAATCCGTACCACGTTTGTAATAAACTCATCTTAAAAAGTAATAACCCACTATAACTGGGCTTGCCTGTGGCACTTTTCCCTTTGGTATAGTGCTTTTTTAAAATGAATAGTATAGGTTGCCAGTCTAAAAGTGTATTCATTTGATTGAAAAAGGTCTGCTTGATTTTACGTGAACGTGTATCGCAGATGCTATCTGCCAAGGTTGCCTGTTGTACTAATTCCATATAGAAAAGATACGAAATATCTCAAAATTATACAACTCCATGCAACGGTCTCGCTTATTCTTTAAAAGAAGAAACAGAGCCCAGAAGGTGCTTTTTGCAAGAAGAAATAGATTGTTTAGAAAGCCAAATTTAATGATTAGAAGGACAAACTCAAAAAATGAAAAACCCATAGAAATCGTCTGATTTAAAACGATATATATGGGCTGTTTCAAGATTAGGCGGATGGAAAAGTTATCGTTTCTCAACGAAAACCTGACGCCTCAACCTTTTGGATAGGTTTACAAAAAATCACTGCAATTATGCAAGGTTGGACACTCTTTAGAGATGTGCCCACACGATAGGCTTTATAGCGTGGTTTTTTATTATATATGTGAAGTTGTTTATTTATATTTTGCCATAAACTCTTCAGACTTTATAACCATTTGTTTACTTCCTGTATGAAAAGGAATACGTTGGTGTAATTCTGTAGGGACTATGTCCATAACTCTTGTAAATCCATCACTAGCTTTTCCACCTGCTTGTTCAGCAATAAAGGCCATAGGATTACATTCGTACAATAAACGAAGTTTTCCGTTTGGTGCCGTTTTACTTCTTGGGTAAATATAAATTCCCCCTTTTAACAAGTTTCTATGAAAATCAGCAACTAAAGAACCAATGTATCTTGCTGTATATGGTCTATCACCTTCTTCTTCTTTACAGTAGTTTAGGTATGCTTGCATTCCTTTTCCAAAGTGTGCATAATAGCCTTCACTTATTGAGTATATCTTACCTGTTTCCTTAATTTTCATGTTTGGGTGGGACAAGTAAAAAGTACCTATAGCGGGGTTTAATGTAAATCCATTAACACCGTCACCAGTTGTGAAAACCATCATAGTAGAGGTTCCGTATGCAACATAACCAGCGGCAACTTGGTTTCTTCCAGGTTGTAAGAAATCGTCTATGGTAACTGGAGTACCTGTAGGGGTTAATCTTCTGTAAATAGAGAAAATTGTTCCCACAGAAACATTTACGTCAATGTTAGACGAACCATCCAATGGATCCATCATTAACACATAGTTGTTTTCATTCTTTTTATTACTTCCCTCAACTATCACAAAATCATCTTCTTCTTCCGAAGCAATTCCACAAACAATTTCCCTGTTGATTAAAGTTTCTTTAAAAATATCATTTGCATAGACATCAAGCTTTTGCTGTGCCTCACCTTGAACATTAATTTCACCAGCAGCTCCGGTAATATCTACCAATCCAGCTTTTCTGATTTCATGGTTGACAACTTTTGCAGCAAGTCTGATTGAATTTATTAATCTTGCAAGTTCACCAGATGAATATTGAAAACTCTGTTGGTTTTCGATAATAAATTCACCTAATGTTTTGTGTTTATTTGTCATAAGTAGTCGTGTGTCTTATTTATTGCAAAATTACATAAATTATTTGTTTTTATGAGTAACATATTAATAGACTAAGCAATAGAAAACTAACAAAAAATAGTACTTTAGTTAGCTGATCGAGTTGTTCTTTATTTTTTGTTAAATATAACGGGTTGATTAGGACAGTAAAAGTTATAAATATAACTTTGCGTTAAATTAATAACAAATTATAAGATGCCTTATAAAATACGAATGGCAAAATCAGACGATATGTCGGCTGTTTTGAAATTAATTAAGGAATTGGCGGATTTTGAAAAAGAGCCTAATGCAGTAGAAGTTACTGTTGCTGATTTAATAAATGACTACGAAAATAAATTATTTAGTTGTTTGGTAGCAGAAGCTCAAAGTACTATTGTAGGAATTGCATTGTATTATAATCGATATTCTACTTGGAAAGGGAAAACGATTCATTTAGAAGATTTGATGGTAACTAAAAATCAAAGAGGAAAGGGAGTAGGGAAAGCACTATTAAATGCAGTAGTAGAAAAAGCTAAAGCAGCTAATTTAAAAAGAGTAGAGTGGAATGTATTGGATTGGAATACACCAGCAATAGATTTTTATAAAAGTGTTGGAGCTACAGTTTTTAATGATTGGTTGGTTGTGCAACTAGATGAAAAAGGAATAAATAATTATTAAGTATGCAAGTATTTAAGTTTGGTGGAGCTTCAGTTAAAAATGCTGAAGGGGTAAGAAATGTAGCGAAATTACTACAGGAAGTTGGTTATCAGGATACCCTAGTGGTTGTTTCCGCAATGGGTAAAACTACTAATAAATTAGAGTTAGTAGTAGAGGCGTACTTTGAAGAAAAAACCAAGTTGCAAGAAATAATTCAAAATATAATTGCTTGTCATGAAGAAGTTTTATTTGAATTATTTCCGAATAAACAGCACTTAATCTATAAAACTGTAACGGATTTATTTAATGAGTTAACTGGTTTTTTAAACTGGAATAAATCGCCTAATTATAGTTTTGTATACGATCAAGTAGTAGGTTATGGGGAATTGATTTCAACAGCTATAATTGCGACTTATTTAAATGAAATAGGTATTAAGAGTAACTGGTTAGACATTAGATCAGTAATTAAAACTGACAACTCTTATCGTGATGCAAAAGTAAATTGGGAACTTACAAAGCAAAATGTTACCAATCATATTAAAAAATCATCACTATATATAACTCAGGGCTTTTTGGGGTCTGATGAAAATAATTTCACTACTACTTTAGGTAGGGAAGGGAGTGATTATACTGCCGCAATATTAGCGTATTGCTTAAATGCAAATAATGTAACTATTTGGAAGGATGTCCCTGGTGTTTTAAATGCGGATCCTAGGCACTTTAATGAAACACAATTGTTACATCAAATATCTTACGAAGAAGCGATAGAATTAGCTTTTTATGGTGCGTCAGTAATTCACCCTAAAACTTTACAACCCTTACAACGTAAGGAAATTCCGTTATATGTAAAATCGTTTTTAAATCCTTTAGATAAAGGAACTTGTGTAAGTAAGGGGAAGCAGTTAGAGCCTTTTGTTCCGTGTTTTATAGTAAAGAAAAATCAAATATTAATTTCATTATCTTCCTTAGATTTCTCATTTATTGTAGAAGAAAATATCAGCGAAATATTTGCCTTACTACATCAGTATAAACTTAAAGTAGATGTAATTCAAAATTCTGCAATTAGCTTTTCAGTATGTGTAGATGATACTTATAAAAACATTGAAGCGTTACTTCAAATATTACGCTCAAAGTTTAAAGTTTCATGTAGTGAAAATGTGTCGTTATACACTATAAGACACAATAACCCGGAAGCA
This sequence comes from Kordia sp., assembly GCA_002733415.1. Lineage (GTDB taxonomy): Bacteria > Bacteroidota > Bacteroidia > Flavobacteriales > Flavobacteriaceae. The sequence continues at coordinate 169,436 of NVVR01000001.1, forward strand.
TTTGAAAAAATAGTAAAAGGGAAAGAGGTGCTGCTAAAACAAGAAAAAGATAATACAGTTCAGTTAATCACGAGTAATTAGGGACACAAGAATCTTTATTTTGACTACATTTGATACTTAGTCAATAAAAAATGGGATTAGTAACATCAAAAGAATTAGCCAAAGCAATAAACCTAGATAAATTTGGATTTATAGGAACTTTTATTGGTTGGTGCTTGATGAAAATTTTAAAAATTGATCGTTTAAATGAAGTATACAACCAAAGTAAACACTTGAAGGATGTTGCATTTTTAACATCTTTGCTAAATGATCTTGAAATAAAATATGAAATTCCTGAAGAGGACTTGAAAAGAATACCAAAAGAAGGTGCTTTTGTAACGGTTTCAAACCATCCTTTAGGTGGGATAGACGGAGCGTTGTTGTTAAAAATAATTTTAGAACAGCGAAAAGATTTTAAAATTATCGCTAACTTTTTATTGCATAGAATTGCACCAATGAAGCCATATATGATGCCTGTTAATCCTTTTGAAGGTAGAAAAGACATAAAATCTAGCTTAGGAGGATTTAAACGAGCAATATTTCATTTAAGGTCAGGGGCTCCTTTAGGTATTTTTCCCGCAGGAGAAGTTTCTACAATAAAAGAAGGTGATTTAGTGCTTGATAAAGCATGGGAACCTGCCGCAATGAAATTAATTCAAAGAGCACAAGTGCCAATACTGCCTATTTACTTCCACGCTAAAAACAGTAGTTTGTTTTATCAATTGTCTAATTTGAGTGATACCTTGCGATCGGCTAAATTGCCTTCCGAAGTATTGAGTCAAAGAAATAGGGTTGTGAAAATTCGTATAGGGAAACCAATATTAGTAAAGGATCAAAAAGAGTATACTGATTTAACTAATTTTACTGAGTTTATAAGAAAGAAGACTTATATGTTAGCTAATCCTTATGAGAAAGATACTATTTCATTAAAGGATGTAGCAACATCTACCATTAAAAAAACAATGTCACCAGTTTCAGTGCCTAAAAAAATTGCGACATCAGTAAGTGCTGAGTTAATAGAGCAGGAGGTAGAAAACCTAAGAGGATACGATTGTAGGTTATTAGAGAGTAAGAACTACGAAGTGTTTTTAGTTTCGGCAGATAAAATCCCTAACATTTTAAAAGAATTAGGGAGGCTTAGAGAAATTACTTTTAGAGAGATAGGTGAAGGAACAAATAAAGCTGTTGATTTAGACTCATGTGATAGTTATTATCATCATTTGTTTTTATGGGATAATGTCGCAAAAAAAATAGCTGGAGCTTATAGGATGGGCTTAGGGTCTAAGATTTTTGCTAAATACGGAATAGATGGATTTTATCTACAAGATTTATTCCGATTTGAACCAGAGTTGTATGGTATGATGAGTGAGTCTATTGAAATGGGACGCGCATTTATTATTAAAGAGTATCAACAAAAACCAATGCCTTTGTTTTTATTATGGAGAGGTATTATGCATACAACGCTTCGTTTTCCGGAACATAAATATTTGATTGGAGGAGTAAGTATTAGCAATCAGTTTTCAACATTCTCAAAATCATTAATGATTGAGTTTATGAAATCACATTATTACGACCCATACGTAGCACAATATATACGACCTAAGAAAGAATTTAAAGTACAATTGAAAGATGCTGATAAGGACTTTGTGTTTGATGAAACCAAATCTGATTTAAATAAGTTCGATCGGATTATTGATGAGTTAGAGCCGGGATTAAGAATACCAGTGCTACTAAAAAAATACATCAAACAAAATGCCAAGGTAATTGCATTTAATGTAGATCCTTTGTTTAATAATGCGGTTGATGGTTTGATGTATATTAAAATCGCCGATATTCCAGAAAGTACTATGCGTCCTGTTATGGAAGAGTTTCAAGCAGAATTAGAACGTAAGTTTATGGAGAATAACGGAAATTAGAAGACAATAAATGGAAAATAACACCATTTGGTTATAGCTATAAACTACTTTATCCTAAGTAGGATGAAATTAAGTTATACCAAATAAACAAATCTAGAGGAACGATAGATTATCAACTAATAGAAGAGTGATTTTAGCTAACCCTGCAGATTGATATTTGTAATAGAAATGGATAAACAAGTAAGAAAATTAGCGCAATAAAAAACCTCGTCAAAGGCGGTTTTTTATTGCGCTAATTTTCTTACTTGTTCTTGTTTTTAATGCACTTCCAAAATAGTTGATAGCTTACTGTAAATACGATTCATTAAACTCCTTGCAATATCTTTTTATTTCATTTCTAGCTTTCTCAAAAGCTGCATGAGTATCTTTTATAGTACCCTCAATTTTTGATGGGTCAAAAAAGTTATGGTGTAATCGGATCGCATTTTTACTTGGTATAAATGGGCAGTTTTCGTTTGCATGATCACAAACAGTAATAATGTAATCAAATTCTACAGTATTATACTCCGTTACTGAGTTTGAAGTATGTTGGGAAATGTCAATTCCATCCTCACTCATTATGGCAATTGCTTCTGGGTTTACTCCATGCGTTTCAATTCCAGCACTAAAAATAGTAGCTTTTCCCTTAAAATAATGATTTAAGTATCCATGAGCCATTTGACTACGGCAAGAGTTTCCTGTACAAAGGACTAATATGTTTTTCATTGTTTTTTATTTAATAATTATAGCCACTGGTGGCTTAGCAACAGCCAGAACTAGGCGGACAACATGATTGTTCTTGCTTTGGTTCTTCGGGAAGCCCGCATAACTCTTTTGCTTTACAATCGGTTTTAGTGATACTCAATTTAATAATTAAATTAGCGCCTCTAACATCAAAATCGTCAACAAATAATTGAGTTGCATGAAATGTTGCATTTCCGTATTCTATTTTCACTTCAGCATCTGCAACATAGGTTTTCATTTTACCTACTTTATTTAGTATTGCTAATGCTTTATATGCCGACATAAATTCAGTTTTTCCTAATTCAGAAGGGCTTTCCCATAACTGAATTATGGTTTCTTTCCATGAGTCAGTTTGTGCTCCACAATCTACAGAATCTACAGCAATGTGTTTTACTTCAGTAATATGATAATTTGCGCCTACTAATAGGTTAGGAGCGTATTCAAACAATAAGCTTTTGTTTGGATTGTTTTGTAGTAAGTTTAAAAATTTTTGAGTGTTCATGATAGTTTTGTTTTGAATTATTCTAGCAGCAGTTTTGTTTAGTAGTATTGAAAAAGGAATCCAATTGTTTTTTAACGTTATTCCATTGTTTGATGTTTATACAATAGCATAATTTTTTCCCCTCAACTTCACCTTGAATAAGGTCTAGTTTCTTAAGTTCTTTTAAATGTTGTGAAATCGTTGCTTGGGCTAAGCCAATTTCCTCAACTAGATCATTACAAATACATGATTGCTGATTACTTATGTATTGTAGTATAGCAATCCGAGCAGGATGCCCTAATACTTTGAATATGACAGATAGTTCATTTTGTGCGTTTGTGAAAATTTGTGATTTAGTTATGCCCATAATAAGTGATCGTTATATTGCAATATTACGATAATAAATTGAAATAAAAAACTCATGCAGTTAAGTATGAGTTTTTTATTTTTAAAACCAACCTTTATGATTGGTTTGGTATGTTTCAATAAACTCCTCATCTGACTTAGTTAAATAAGTAATACCTTCAATGATAGCAATTATTTTCATGACAACTGCACCAATTCCACAAGTTAAAACTGAAACAAGTAACATGGTGATGCCTTCCTTAGTATATCCAAGAATAAATTTATGAATTCCCAAGAAACCTATAAAAATTCCTATTATCCCAGCAACTACTCGTTTACTTTCTTGATTGCTATGATGTAGTATTGCATTACCACTTTCATCGACTATTTCCATATTGGTTCTGTTTTTTATGTTATGCTAATTTACTAAAAAAAAAGCTATTGATATTGTGAGTAATCGGTTTTATATACTGATAATCGAATGAGTATTTAATAGTGATATTTGTGGACTATAATTTATTTAAAAGCTTCATCAATTGGCTCCCATAATTCAATTTTATTCCCTTCAGGATCTAAAATCCAACCGAATTTCCCATATTTATATTCTTCAATTTCACCAACAATAGTTACACCTTCTTCTTTTAAAGTAGCTAAGAGTTCTTTTAGGTTATAAACTCTAAAATTCATCATAAACTCTTTTTTACTTGGCTCAAAGTATGTAGTGTCTTTTTTGAAAGGGGTCCATTGTGTGGTAGCGTCATTACCTTGTTTGTCTTTCCATCTAAAAGTGCATCCATAGTCATCAGTGTTTAATCCTAAATGATCTTTGTACCAATCCTTAGTCGCTTTTGGATCGTCAGATTTAAAGAAAACACCACCAATTCCTGTGACACGTTTAGGAGTAGTTTCTGACGAATTAACTTTATTGTTATTACTTGAAACAAAAACAGATTTAATTTTAGCTACAATTGTTTCCGCTAATTTTATTTTAGATTCTACTGTCCAGCCAGCAACATGAGGCGATAATAAAACATTGTCAGTATTTATTAAATATTGAAACGCTTCTGGCATCTCGTCCCGATTGCTATCGAGAGCATTCGATGCAGTATCGTTTTTAAAAAGGTTTTCAAAGGATTCTTTTTCATATTCTAATACGTCTAAACCAGCTCCAAGGATTTTCCCTTCCTGTAAGGCACTAGTCAGATCTTTGGTTACAACGGCATTGCCTCTAGCGGTATTTATTAGCCAAAATGGCTTAGAGAAATTATTGATAAATGCCTCATTTACCATGTTATGTGATAATGTATTAAAAGGGGTATGTAAGCTTAATACATCGGCTTTTTCTTGAAGTTCTTTCAAGCTAACTTGTTTGCAATTTTCATCACCAACGTTAGTTTTTATATCATAACATATTACTTCAACATCAAAGCCTCTTAGTTTTTTAGCAAAGGATTCTCCCATGTTTCCATAGCCAATTAACCCAACAGTTTTCCCGTCTAACTCTAAGCCTCTATTTGTTTCACGAAGCCATTTCCCTTGCCTGATTTCTTTGTCTGCTTTATTCAGTTTATTAAATAAAGAGAGTAGCATTCCTAAAGCATGTTCTCCAACTGCATTCCTGTTTCCTTCTGGAGCAGCAATTAGTTTGATTCCTTTTTTTTTGGCGTATTCACAATCAATACTTTCCAATCCAGCACCAACACGAGCGATGAATTTTAAATTTGTTGCTGCATCGATAAATTGTTGGTCTATTTTAAACCTGCTTCTAATTACAATACCATCATAGGATGCTATTTTTTGTTCTATTGCTGCTTTTGATGAAGTATAATCTTCGTCATTAGAAAAACCTAAATCGTTTAGTTGGTTGATTAAAGTAGGATGATTACTATCTATGTGTAGTATATTCATATAAGAATGTATTGTAATCAAATATACGAATGAAAGTTTCAAAATAATATTAGGATATGTTTAATTATTTCTTATTAAGAATATCTTAATAAGAAATAACACGTTGGCGAATCCATAATCAACTATTAATCAATATCTTGTATTTTTTTTTGTTATGGATAATTTGTTTTTACACTATAAAAGTGTAAATTGCTCGACTAATTGAAAAAATAAACCCAGAATTATTATGAAAAAAATATTACTTAGTATTGTAGGGATACTATGTTTAAGTGCTATAGGTTATGTAACATTTAATAAGCAAGAGATTCCTACAGAAGAAAATAATGCAATAGTAACTGTGAAAAATTCACACAGGGAATTTGCGAAAAACTCTCCGTTTTCTGAAGTGTCTAAGCTTTCAAAAAAAGAGAGAAAAGCACAAGGTTTACCCCCTAATAAATATTTAGAAAGAGAATGGGAGTTAACAATGAACCCTCAACTAGGAAGACCAACACCTGAGAATTTATATGATATAAAAAAATTACTAAATGAATCTCATGCTCAAGCTAGAGTTTCTGGTGATGCATCTGACAATAATTGGGTTGAAAGAGGGCCTAATAACGTTGGAGGTAGAACTAGAGCGGTAATGTTTGATCCTAATGATGTTACTAATGAAACTGTTTTTGCAGGAGGAGTTAGTGGAGGATTATGGAAAAACATTAATATTTCTAATGGCAGTTCAGTATGGACTCAAGTAGTTATTTCAGAAAATTTAAATATTTCTTGTATCGTTGCTGATCCAAATAATTCAATGATCTTTTATTTAGGTACGGGTGAATCATACACTAGAGGTGATGGAAATGGGAACGGAATATGGAAGTCTACAGACGGTGGAGCTTCATGGGCAAAAGTGTTTGGAGGAATCAGTGGAGCAACTACATTTCAGGCGGCTTCAGTTATTACTGTAAATACACCAGCAGGTATTGCTGCTGATTATCCATGTTATCCTTCTACTGCATTTGGTTCAGAAATCACTTCTGTAATGACAGCAGATTTTATCTTGGCTGATGATGGTACTGCACCAAATGACGACGGTTGTACAGCTTTTGTTAATAGTGGAGCAATGGCTGGTAAAATAGCATTGATAAGAAGAGGGTCGTGTACTTTTGTTTCTAAGGTTTTAGCAGCACAAGACGCTGGTGCAATTGGTGCAATTGTAATGAATAACGTTGCTGGTACACCAGTAGCAATGGGAGGTACTGATGCATTAATTACAATACCTTCAGTAATGATATCAATGTCTGATGGTGATACATTGGTAGCTCAATTAGGAGGAGGAGTTAATGGAGCTTTAAATCCAGCTACAGGTGATTATACTGGAAATTTAGTTCCAGGAGCACAACATATTAATGATCTTGTTATTAGAGATAATGGAGGTGCTTCAGAAGTGTATGCAGCAGTAGGAGCTAATTATTATGCAGGTGCTTATATTGGAGGAGATAGTTATGGTTTATACAAATCAGTAAACGCTGGTGGTGCATGGACCAAGTTAACATTGCCATTAACTGCAAATGGGAAAGAGTACACACCTAATGATATCGCAATTGCAGCTGATAATAAAGTATGGATAGGAACTACAAATACAACTACTACAAGTGAAGGTGGTGGAAAGGTATTAGCGTCTACTAATGCTGCAGGAACTACATTTGAAGATAAATATACTATTACCAATGGTAATAGAGTGCAAATAGTGGCGTCTGCTACAAATGCAGGTACTTTATATGTGTTAGCAGCAGTGCAAACACTAAATGCTGGAGGAACAGCATATGAAGCACCATATTTAGGGATGGTAAAAACAATTAATAGTTTTACTTCAACAACAAACATGGCATTACCGAGCGATTCTGATGGAGGTATTGCAGCAGATGATTTTACAAGAGGGCAATCTTTTTATGATTTAGTAATTGCTGTTGACCCTACTGATGATCAAAATTTATATGTTGGAGGTATTGATTTATTCAAGTCAACTAGCGCTGGAGCATCATGGAGTCAATTTTCTCACTGGTATGGTGGCTTTTCACAGCAAGAAGTACATGCTGATCAGCATGCCATTGTATTTGCTCCAGGAGCGTCAAATAAAATGATTTTCGGGAATGATGGAGGTGTGTATTACTCTTCAAATAGTGGTACTACAACAAGTTCTAGGAATTCAGGATATAATACGTCGCAGTTTTACAGTATAGGTGTCGCGCCAACATCGTCAGGTGGAGATAATTTCGCAGGAGGATTACAAGATAATGGAACACAAGCATTCAATAATGCATCTGTAGGAATGAATAGTTCAGTTGAAACTCAAGGTGGTGATGGTGCAGCAACGGATTATGATCAAGACACAGGTAATTACTATATATCAAATTATGTATATAATGATAATATTAACCAAAGAAACCTTAATGGTTCTTCTATAAGGAATGTGAATAGTGAAAGTGGTTCAAAAGGTGATTTTATCAACCAACAAGATTTAGATTCTAATTTAAATATATTATATACAAATTATACTGATGGTACTACTTACCAGATTAGAAGATATAAAATACCTAATTTTGGATCTGTAAACAAAACGATACTTACTGATGCATTACTTCAAAGTGGTGGAGCACCTACAGCATTTAAAGTATCTCCTTTTACAACGGGGTCTACTAAATTATATATCGGAACATATTTTGGAGATTTATTAAGAGTAGATGGGGCAGATGGGAACTCTCAAACATGGACAAGTATTGGTACAGATAATTTTATCGGTAGTATTTCTGATGTAGAATTTGGTGCAACCGAGGCAGATATTTTTGTAACAATGCACAATTATGGTGTTGAAAGTGTTTGGTATACTAGTAATGCAGATGAAGCTGATCCAGCTAATATTGTTTGGCAGGCAAAAGAAGGTAACTTACCTGATATGCCTGTAAAATGTATATTGCAAAATCCATTGAATACTGAAGAAGTTGTTGTTGGTACGGAATTAGGTGTTTGGTATACAAATGATTTTTCATCAGCTAGTCCAACTTGGCGTTCAGCTTTTTACGGAATGAGTAATGTTAAAGTTACTGATTTAGATATGAGAGATGATTATGCGGTTTATGCTTCTACTTATGGTAGAGGAGTGTTTTCAGGAGTATTTACTGCCACACCTTTATCAATTAACGACGAAGCAATAGCAGATAATTCTGTTGTAATATACCCAACAATATCTAATGGTAATGTATTTGTAAAATCTACAGTAGATTATAAAGATACTAAGGTTATGGTATATGATCTTAACGGAAAGTTAACTAATGAAACTTCATTACAATTATATTCTAATGGAGAAACAAAGTTGGATTTAACAAGCTTAAGCTCAGGAATGTATTTTGTTAACTTGTCATCAGGTAAACTTAACAAGACAATTAAAATCATTAAAAAATAATAAATTTTAATGTTAAAATTAAAAGGAGCATCATTGATGCTCCTTTTTTTTATGCTTAAAATTGTTGTATTTATATTAAAAAAACTACTAATTTATTCTTTCGATATGCTTTTTTAGTATTCGTAATATGTGCTTTTGAGATATCCCCACAACATCATACAATTCAGCTACAGTTCCATGTTCGATAAATTGATCAGGAATACCTAGAGTCTGTATGTTGTTTTTGTAGTTGTGTAATGCAGCGAATTCTGTTATTGCACTTCCGAATCCGCCAACTATAGTTCCATCTTCTATAGTGATGATTGTTTGATGTTTGCTGAAAATGGTATGCAATAATTTCTGATCTAAAGGTTTTATAAATTGCATGTCATAATGAGCAACTTTTTCAACTTCTTTTTTTGTTAAATAAGGATAAACTTCTTGTAGGTAATTTCCAATATGACCAATGCTAAGTATGGCAATTTCACTACCTTCTTTTATACATTCACCTTTTCCTAGTTCGATTTTTTTGTATGGTTGTTTCCAATCAATTAATACGCCTCTCCCTCGAGGGTATCTTATAGCAATAGGGTTGTCTAGTCCTAATTGAGCGGTGTAAAGAATATTCCGTAATTCAACTTCATTTCTAGGAGAAAAAATAATCAAATTAGGAATACATCTCAAATACGCTAAATCAAAAACTCCATGATGAGTTGCGCCATCCTCGCCAACTAAACCTGCTCTATCTAAACAGAAAATTACAGGTAAGTTTTGTAACGCAACGTCATGAATTATTTGATCATAGGAACGTTGTAAAAATGTGGAATAAATATTACAATACACGATCATTCCTTGGGTAGCCATTCCGGCAGCTAAAGTAACTGCATGTTGTTCTGCTATACCAACGTCAATTGCGCGTTTTGGTAGTGTATCCATCATTATTTTTAAGGAACTTCCTGTAGGCATCGCGGGGGTTATCCCTACAATTTTATCGTTTTTAAGCGCTAAATCAAGGATGGTTTCTCCAAAAACATCTTGATATTTTGGAGGCTGAGTAACGGATGGTTTACTTGTTAATTCACCGGTTTTAGCATCAAATTTTCCAGGAGCATGATATTTAACCTGGTCTTGCTCAGCTTGTTTTAAGCCTTTTCCTTTAGTAGTGATTACATGCAGAAATTTTGGACCTTTTATTTTTTTTAATCTATTGAATTCTGAAATTAATTTGTCAAAATCATGCCCGTCAACCGGGCCAGAATATTCAAAATTTAAAGCTTCAAAAATATTATGTTGATGATTTGCTTTTCCTTTTTTAATCCCTGTAAAATATTGTTTTAAAGCGCCAACACTTGGATCAATTCCTATGGCATTATCGTTTAATATCACTAACAAATTTGCCTTAGAAACTCCTGCATGGTTCAAGGCTTCAAACGCCATTCCACTTGCAATAGAGGCATCGCCAATTATTGCTATGTGTTGTTTTTCAGTTTCTCCTTTTAGGTTTGATGCCATAGCCATTCCTAAAGCAGCCGATATAGAGGTTGATGAATGTCCAACACCAAATGTATCGTAAACACTTTCTTTTCTATTAGGAAAGCCCGAGAGACCTCCTAATTGACGGTTGGTATGAAACTGTTCTCTGCGTTCTGTTAAAATTTTATGCCCGTAAGCTTGATGGCCTACATCCCATACTAATAAGTCGTTTGGAGTATCAAAAATATAATGTAATGCAATAGTCAATTCTACCACTCCTAAACTGGCTCCTAGGTGGCCTTCTTTTATGGCAACAATGTCAATAATAAAGTCACGCAACTCTTTTGCAATAATGATTAATTGACTTTTGTCAAGTTTTCTTAATTCAATCGGATTAAATATTGTTGAGAGTAAATTGTCTGACATAAAACAAAAGTAGTATTTTTACTGCTATGGAAGAATTGTTTTCGGATGAATACTTTATGAAAAAAGCATTTCAAGAGGCTGAAATGGCTTTTGAAAAAGGCGAAATACCTGTAGGCGCAGTCATAGTTGTTGATAATAGGGTTATTGCAAGGGCACATAACTTAACTGAATTATTAAATGATGTTACTGCACATGCTGAAATGCAAGCGATCACATCTGCGGCTGATTTTTTAGGGGGTAAATATTTAAAAAAATGTACGTTATATGTCACCTTGGAACCTTGTCAAATGTGCGCGGGGGCTTTGTACTGGTCACAAATAGACAAAGTAGTTTTTGGAGCAAAAGATACTTCTAGAGGTTTTGTGGCAATGGGAACAAAATTACATCCCAAAACAATGTTTGAAGGAGGGGTTATGGCGGAAGAGTGTAGTTTGTTAATGAAACGATTTTTTGTTGAAAAGAGGAATGTAAATTAAAAATTCTGGTAAGGCGGGAGTGTAAATTCAACTCTGTCTGCTGTTTATAAAATGATTTTCAGCGGCATCGTTACGTTTTATTTTCATATTTATATCTAACACTACTCGATCTCTAAATTTAATATATAATTATTTAATAGTCAGACTCCATTTAGTTGAAGGGTTTTTCTATTTTTCCTCAATATTTTTTTACTAAATAAACAAGCTTCAATTGCGCCATATCGCTTGTTAATTCGCCTTTTTATTTGCTTTATGCACTCTTCTGTGAAAACATTCTATGATATTAGTGGTGTAATTTTTATGATAGGTGTTGTATGTTTAAAATAAGTAGGTAATTCTTCCCAATTGCGTTCTCAACTTTCAATTATAAAGGGTATTTCTCGTTCCGTTTTTCTCACAAAGATAATAATGCCCCTTCCGAAACTTCTTTATTTAATACTATATAAGCTAATTTTAAATGCTTCGTAATTTTTTTTGATCTTTTAAAGCTACATGCTTTAAAGATTTTCTAATTTGATGTGCAATTCACATGGTGAAGAATACAAGGGTTAAAATTATAGTAGCTGTAGTCGTAATGATGCTCTTGCTACTTTGGGTAGAATTAGCAATTGGTATATTTTCAAGTCCTATTACTGGGAGTTAAGGTTCTGTTACATTAATTAACCAAGAATATAATTTCAGTTATTTTTTTTAGATAAAGGAGTTAAAGCAAAGAGTTAACTTCTATATATTTAGTGAAAATCGAGGGTTATAACCAATAGTCGTGCAGACTAAAGGAAATAAAAACAGAAAACCCTTTAAATCAATGATTTAAAGGGTTTTTAAGTTATCCCACAAGGATTCGAACCTTGACTGACAGTACCAAAAACTGAAGTGCTACCATTACACCATGGGACAATGCGTGATTGCGGGTGCAAATTTACAAGAAATAATGGTTCCTACAACTATTTTCAAGTAAAAAATAATATTTAATTTCAATGTATTTATAATCCGCTATTACAAAGCTACATACAATCTAATTATTTGGCAATTCTTTAAGATATTTTAAGGGATAATTTTTAGTACTTTAGCCATTTTCAAAACAGAAAAACACATGTCAGTAAAAGACTTTTTTAAATGGAATAAAATATTAGGTTGGACAGTATTTTTTATTGCATTAATCACCTATGGTTTATGCGTTGAACCTACCGCTAGTTTCTGGGATGCTGGAGAGTATATTTCTACTTCAGCCAACTTAGCCGTTGGTCACCCACCAGGAGCCCCTTTCTTTCAAATGTTAGGAGCCTTTTTTGCTATGTTTGCTTTTGGAAACACAAGTAATATAGCCGTAATGGTAAACATGCTTTCTGTAGTTTCTAGTGCCTTTGCTATTTTGTTTATGTTTTGGACAATTAGCATGATTTCTCGTAAACTCGTAGTTAAAGACATTAAAGACCTTGGGAAAAATAAAGCCATCGCAATTTTAGGAAGCGCCCTAGTGGGGTCGTTAGCTTTCGCTTTTACAGACACGTTTTGGTTTAATGCAGTTGAAACGGAAGTATATGCCATGGCGACTTTTATCATGTCATTACTATTCTGGCTTGGTTTAAAATGGGAAGAAGACATGGACAAACCAAGAGGGAATAAATGGTTAGTCATAATTGCTTTTGTAATTGGACTCTCTTTTGGAGTTCATTTTATGGGATTATTAACCATCCCGGCTATCGGATTAATCTACTTTTTCAAGAACTATAAAACAGTAACCGTTAAAAACTTCATTATCGCAAACATAGCTGCTATAGCAGTATTGTTATTCATTTTTAAAATGTTACTTCCAAATGCATTATCTTTCTTCGGATGGATGGAAGTATCACTGGTTAACGGGTTAGGATTGCCATTCCACTCAGGATCTATCATAGCATTCTTATTAATTATTGCTGCATTTTACTACGCATTAACTTTTACACGCAAAAACGGATATGTAAACGCAAATACAATTACTTTATGTATACTTTTTATTTTTATAGGATTCTCTTCTTGGACCATGTTACCTATACGTGCTAATGCAGGAACTACAATAAATGAAAATGCACCTGGAAATGCAAGAGAGTTGCTTGCTTATTACAACTTGGAACAATACCCTTCTAATCCGTTTTTATACGGACCTCAATTTACAGATCAGTTTGCAGGAGTGGATGAAAACGATCCGTACAAAAACGACAAACCTAAGTATGAGCAAGATGAAAAATTAGGGAAATACGTTATTGTAAACAACTACATAAACGCAACATACAATTCAAGCCCAGATCATCTATCAGTTTTACCAAGAATGTGGAGTTCAGAACATGCTGAGCGTTATTTGGGGTTTATGAATATTGAATTAACTATTAAATCGGAGTTTTTTGGTAAAAAAGAATTGCGCCAAATAGTAGCCGAATTCAATAATGACGTGAAACTAGGTGTTATAGACACCGAAGATCAATTGGCGTTTATTAAAAAATTCGGACAATACACCAATGTTAAAAAACCATCATTAATTGAAAATTTCAAGTTCATGTTCCAATATCAATTGGGAGACATGTATGCTAGATATTTCCTTTGGAATTTTGTTGGAAGACAAGATGATATTCAATGGAAAATGAGTAACAATGGTAATTGGATTAGCGGAATCAATTTTATTGACTCTATACTACTTGGGACTTCTCAAGAGAACTTACCGAAAGATATTAAAGAAAACAAAGGACGTAATACCTACTTTTTCCTGCCATTTATCTTAGGAATCATCGGATTATTATTTGTAATGAAAAAAGACTTGAAACTCTTTTGGGTATTATTAGTCTTCTTTTTATTTACCGGTTTAGCAATTCAAGTGTACACCAATGTACGTCCGTTTGAACCAAGAGAACGTGACTACTCTGTAGTAGGATCATTCTACGTATTTGCCATCTGGATTGGAATTGGAGTATTGAGCTTATACGAAGGATTAAAGAAATTCATCACGCCTAAAATTACAGCCCCATTAGTAATAGTTGTTTGTCTTTTAGCAGTGCCTTTATTGTTAGCAAACCAAAACTGGGACGATCATGACAGATCAGGAAAATATACTGCACAATCTATGGCAAAAGCCTATTTAGATTCGTGTCAGGAAAATGCCATCTTATTTACAATTGGTGATAATGATACGTTTGCCCTATGGTATTTACAAGAAATTGAAGGACATCGTAGAGACGTAAGAGTTATAAATACAAGCTTGTTGGCTACCGATTGGTACATCGATCAAATGAAGAAGAAAGCCTATGAAAGCGATCCAATTCCTTCTCAATTAACGCATAAGCAATATCGATACGGAACAAGAGATGCTATTATCTTTCAGGAGCGTACCAAAGACACCATTACCATTAAACGATTAATGGATTTCATTGCCTTAGACAAAGAAGAAGTAATGGTAGAGATGCAAAGTGGTCAGAAATACCATACTTATCCAACAAAAAATATTCGTGTTCCAGTGGATAAAGCAGCAGTATTAAAAAACAAGATAGTTTCTCCTAAAAATGCTGGAGAAATAGTTTCTGATATGTACTTCCGTATCAAAAATGACCAGCTATCTAAAAACCGTTTGTTAATGCTTGACATTTTAGCAAATAATGACTGGAAGCGTCCTATTTATTTCTCTGGAGGAAGTAATGATCCTGCAGAATTTATTTGGCTGAAAGACTATTTACAGTATGATGGTATTGTGTACAAATTAGTGCCAATTCACTCGCCTATTGATAAGGATAATCCGTTTGACATGGGATTCATTGATACGGATTCTGCTTACAAGAAAATAATGGCTTGGGACTGGGGTAATTCTGGGAGTGATGACATTTACCATGATGTTGAAACAAGAACGAATGCATTTAGCTATAGAGCAAGTATTGCACGTGTATCGGAAAAATTAATTGACGAGAAAAAATTTGACAAAGCAGAAGACTTAATGGATTTAGCGATGGAAAAAATGCCTGTCAACAAGTTTAAACTCTATACGCTTGTAGAACCTTTTGTAGATGGTTTTTACAGAATAAACAAGCCTGAAAAAGCGCGTAAAGTTTTTAATGATTTAGGGTTTATGTACAAGGATCATATAAACTATTACAAAACATTACCACTTGAAGAACAGTTGCTTATTCCTGATGATATTCTTACTGATTTAGAACGCTATAAAACTATTATAATTACTGGTATTGAAAACAAAGACCTTAGTATTATAAAAGAAGAGATACCATATTACTTAAACGCAATAAAGCCATTTACACCTTTAATGCATCATGTAAATTACGGACTGAGCTTAGACAGGTTAATTGGCGGATTATACAAGGCTGGATTGAACAATGAAGCAAGAGCTTTATACTTATTAGAAGTAGCTAAAGTACAACGTAATTTAGATTCCGCAAGTAAATTAAGTGAGGAGCAAATGTATGGGTATGCTGAGCAAATTTTAATGGATATCACTGATTATAAAAAGCTATTGCGTATCGTTCATAAAAACGATGACAGCATCTTTTTTAATAAAGAAAAAGAAACATTTGACACTAATTTAGATAAGCTAGAAACGTTCTTTATGCCAGAAGAAGACGAACAGGATTCAATTAAACTTCCTACTCCGCCTAAACCTGGATTATAATCCATTTTAATTTTTAAGTAAAAACCCTAATCCTAATCTGTGATCACTAATTAGGATTTTTTATTATCTTTAATAGGCTAACCATTTTTTTTTGATTATGAAAAAAAAATACTCTTATTTATTTTTAATTGCTTTAAGTTTTTTAGCAGTGAGTAATAGTTGGGGACAACTAAACATCACTTCACTTTCTACAAATTTCACTATCGACTTTGACGGTACTATTAGTGGAGTTAATAATGGAGCATATGATGGTACAGGGTTTGATCCTGCTCCCAGCACAGGTCAGCTAGATAGTAGCGCTTGGGCTTCTACTGGTCTGTCTAATGGGGATTTAGCTTTTGAAGGAACTAGCCCAGGAGCTGATTATACCAGAGGTGCTTCTACTGGAGGAGTAACTACTGGAGGGTTTTATGCTTTTGAAGTAGCAGGCTTCGATTATGCAATGGGTATTCAACCAATTGGATCTGATTTTACCCCAGGAACAATTACCTTAAAAGTTACCAACAATTCTGGATCACCGATTTCTGAAGTACAAGTAGACTATGAACTTTGGATACTCAATGACCAAGGTAGGGCGAATAGCCTAAACTTCTCATATAGCACAGATGATAGTTCCTATACTAATGTAGTTTCATTAGATCATACTTCGCCAGAAGCTGCAGATGGATCGCCAGCTTGGGTGCAAAATGATAAAAGCACAACCATAACTGGATTGACACTTAATAATGGAGAAACGCTGTACTTAAGGTGGACAGGAAATGACTCTTCTGGAAGTGGTAGTAGGGACGAATTTGCAATAGATGATATTACCGTTAACTTCGTTGCTGCCCTTAGCACAAATGAGTCTAATTTTAAAAACACTGCAATTTATGCAGTTAATAACTCAATACTAATTGATGGGTTACAAGACGGCCACACCACATTAGAGCTATATAATATTTCAGGGAAATTAGTCAAAACTAATTCTTTTAATGCACATGGTTCTCTTCAAAAAATTAAATTATCTGAATCACTTAGCAAAGGAATATATATTGTACGCTTGCAAACAAAAATAGGAGTATTTAGTAAGAAAATAATTCTTCAATAAGAACACGCTATTTTAATACACAAAAACATCTTTAGTAATTCCAAAGGGTTTTTTTATTTGAAAACATCAGTATTTGTGTTAATGTAAATATGTTTAAATAAATTCATTACAGTTCTATAAATATGCTATACTTTGCAAAAACTCCATATATTATTAAGAAGGTATTTCCTAAGCTAACTTGGGATATCCCTACAAAAGAAAAGGTGATTTATTTAACTTTTGATGATGGGCCTACTCCCGAAATTACTCCTTGGGTATTATCTGAATTAAAAAAGCACAATGCCAAAGCTACTTTTTTCTGTATCGGAAAAAATGTGATTTCGCATCCAGATATTGTTAAAGAGATCATAAAAAACGGAAGCGCAATAGGGAATCATACTCACAATCATGTAAATGGTTGGAAAAAAACTTCTAAAACATACCTTAAAAACATTGATAAAGCACAACAAATTATAGATTCTGAAATCAAAAAACATCAGAAAACTATTCTTCACTCAACAATCGTCAATCGTCAATATCCAATCAAGAACCTTTTCCGCCCACCCTACGGGAAAATTAAAAATAGTGTTGCTAAAAAACTATTAGGAAAAGGCTATAAAATTATTATGTGGGATGTATTGAGTGGTGATTTTGATCGATCAATTACAAAAGAAAAATGCTTAAAAAATGTAATCAATAATACCTCTGAAGGAAGCATTCTTGTTTTTCATGACAGTATAAAAGCTTCAGGGAAATTAAAATTTGTACTACCTAAAATCTTGGAATATTTTAGTAAAAAAGGGTATCTATTTGAAATTATAAAATAACTTCTCGATACAAAATTATTGTCCATTGAATTCCAAGTAATTTCACTCGAAGTGATGACACAATCATTCTCTCTATTAAGCAAAACTTCACTCACAACCACAAATTAACTTGGTTTATTAAGGTTGTAAAGTATCAATTACCATTGCCAAGTTAGCGCTGTGTGTAACTACAGGTATTCCTGAATCAACCCTATTAAGGTGTCTGCATCTTGCTCACCGGATTGACGCCATTTCATTTCGCCTCCTTTGTAAATCATTAAAGTTGGTAAGCCTTTAACACGAAGTGCTTCTGCTAACGGTGCGTTTTTATCTACATCAATTTTAATTACTTTTGCTTTGTCACCTAATGCTGCAGCTACCTCACGCACAACAGGATGCATTGCTACAGAATGCTCATTCCACTCGGTGTAGAAATCTAATAATACCGGAACAGAAACATCAATTAATTCGCCAAATTTAGACATAGTAAATTATTTTAGTTTTTAAGCAATCCTAATTAAATTTACTTACTTGCGTCTTGAAATTTAATCGGTTTAACAACTCAAAAAGTATTTCTAACTACTACAAAGTTAACATTTTTAACGGATTAAGCTGTTTTCATGCTCTTTTTCAATTTTATAACAGTAATCTCAGGCCATATTCCTACTCTTCCAGAAAAACCGTGAAATCCAAACCCTCTATTCACATTTACATACCTTCCAAATTCCTCATATAACCCAGCCCATTGTTTGTATATAAAGCTTGAAGGGCTCCATTTGATAAACCCAGGTATTTCAATTCCCATTTGCAATCCGTGTGTATGACCGCTCAAGGTTAATTGGTAATTAAAATCATTTTCTTTTACTTGGTGTTCCCAGTGTGAAGGATCGTGACTCATTAGTACTTTGAAATCTTTCTGATCAACTAAAGCAGATGCTTTTTTTAAATCCCCGGCTTGCTTCCAGCCTTTCCCCCAATTTTCAACTCCAACCAATGCTAGTTTTTGATAGCCTTTTTCTATAAATCGAGATTCATTTAACAACAATTCAAATCCTATTTTTGAATGAATATTCTTAATTGCTTCAAAATTAGCTTTTTTTGCTGCTTTAGTTTTCCACTCAGCATAATCACCATAATCATGATTTCCTAAAATTGAATACTTTCCAAAAGGCGCTTTTAATTCTGAAAACATCGTAATGAACTCATCCATTTCCGCTGCTTTATTATTTACAATATCACCGGTAAATAACAACAAATCTGATTCTTGTTTAGCAACTAAATCTACCGCATATTGTACTTTTGATTTATCGGTAAAACTTCCTGAATGAATATCTGATATTTGAGTAATGGTAAATCCGTCAAAAGCTTCTGGTAAATCGTCAAAAGCTAATTCATATTTCAATACCTTAAAATTATATTTCCCCTTAGTAACACCATATAAAAAAGAAGCAAACGGAATTGAAGCAATCCCTAATGCTATTTGGGCTATAAATTTTCGTCGCCCTGGAATAGATTTTATTTCAGAATTACTGAGCATTCTAATTCCTTTTATAAATACTCGGTATATATCCTCCCCAAACATACTTACTAAAAGAATCACTTTTGGCAATAAGAACATTAATAATAACGAGAATGCGTATTGAAATCCTTTAGTTTGGCCGTTCTCTCTTGAATAAGTCAAAAACATTCCTAAAAAAGGCACGTAAATTAATACCGAAATCCCTACCCATATCCATCGGTATAATTTTTCTTTTGTCAGTACTTTTAATGCTTGGAAGGCGTAAATTTCTATAAACAAAAACACTACTGACATGATCAATAATGCAACGTAAAACCTTGACATACTTTTTGAATTTTATCAAAGATACTAAATTGCCATCCGCGGCTATTTTAATTCTATAAAAATTAACACTGCCAACTGAAAGTTCCCTTAACAACTACAAAGTGAATATCTTTAAACAATTAAGCTATTGGCACACTCTTTTTCAACTTAATAACTGTTATTTCTGGCCATATCCCTACTCTTCCAGCTAAAACATGAAATCCAAAACCTCTATTTACATTTACGTATCGCCCAAATTCTTCATACAATCCCGCCCATTGCTTGTACAAAAAACTAGCAGGACTCCATTTAATAAAACCAGGAATTTCAATTCCCGTTTGCATCCCGTGTGTATGACCACTCAAGGTTAACTGATAATTAAAATCATCTCCTTTTACTTCATGCTCCCAATGTGTAGGGTCGTGACTCATTAAAACTTTAAAGTCTTTCTGATCAACTAAAGCAGATGCCTTGTTTAAATCACCAGATTCCCTATACCCCTTACTCCAATTTTCAACTCCAACCAATGCTAATTTCTGATTGTCTTTTTCAATAAAACGAGATTCATTCAGTAACAATTCAAATCCTATTTTGGAATGAATACTTTTAATCGCTTCGAAATTCTTGCGTTTATCATCCTCTCTGCCTTTCCACTCAGCATAATCACCATAATCATGATTTCCTAAAACTGAATACTGCCCAAATGGGGCTTTTAATTGAGAAAACATTTCAATAAAGTCATTCATTTCGGTTGCCATATCATTTACAAGATCACCTGTAAACAATAATAAATCAGATTTTTGATCAGCTACTAAATCTAAAGCATATTGAACTTTTGATTTATCGGTAAAACTCCCTGAATGAATGTCAGAAATTTGAGTGATCGTAAACCCATTAAAAGCTTCTGGTAGATCATCAAAAGCCAATTCATATTTCAATACTTTAAAATTATACTTTCCTTTAGTAACCCCATATAAAAAAGAAGCGAATGGAATTGCTGCGATACCTAAAGCAATTTGTGATACAAATTTTCTTCGTCCTGGAATAGATTTTACTTCAGAATTCCCAATCATCCTAATCCCTTTTACAAATACTCGGTATGTATCCTCACCAAACATACTTATTAATAGGATTAATTTTGGTGACAAAAATATTAGAAGTAATGAAAATGCATATTGATGCCATTTAGTTTGACCTATTGATTCTGAGTTTATTAAAAGAATACCAAAAAACAGAAGATAGACTAGTGTCGATATTCCAATCCATATCCAATGATATACTTTTTTCTTTGTCAGTACTTTTAATGCTTGAAAAGCATAAATTTCTATAAACAAAAACACTATTAACCGGATCAATAACCCAACGATAAGCATTAACATATTTTTTTGAATTTTAACAAAAATACTAAATTAACATCCCTACCGATTTTAATTCTATAAAAATTAACATCTGAATGCTCATTTCATTTTTATATTTTTACCTTTCAGAATTCAATTTTTCAATTATGTCAGCAGAAAAAAGAGTGTTTTTATTAGATGCATTTGCATTGATATTTCGTGGGTATTACGCCCTTATAAAAAACCCAAGAATCACTTCAAAAGGAATGGATGTTTCTGCTATAATGGGTTTTACAAATTCGTTATTTGAAATACTCCGAAAGGACAAACCTGAATACTTAGCAGTTTGTTTTGATAAAAAAGGAAGTGCATTACGAAGAGAGCTTTTTCCAGAATATAAAGCGAATAGGCAAGAAACTCCTGAAGCTATTAAAATTGCTGTACCTATCATCCAAGAGATACTAAAAGCAATGAATATTCCGATTATTGAAGTTGCTGGATTTGAAGCAGATGATTTAATAGGTACTTTAGCGAAACAAGCTGAAAAAGAAGGGTTTAAAACCTACATGGTTACTCCTGATAAGGATTTTGCACAATTGGTTTCTGAAAATATATTTATGTACCGTCCAGCAAGAATGGGGAATGGTATTGAAATATGGGGAATCCCGGAAGTTCAAGCTCGTTTTGAAGTGGAACGTCCGGAACAAGTTATTGATTACTTAGGAATGATGGGAGACGCTGTAGATAACATCCCTGGATTACCTGGAGTTGGTGATAAAACTGCTAAGAAATTCCTGAAGCAATATGGTTCTATGGAAAATTTATTAGCCAATACTGCCGATTTGAAAGGGAAAATGAAAGAAAAAATTGAGGCTAATAAGGAGCTTGGGTTGCTTTCAAAAAAACTTGCTACTATTATACTTGATTGCCCAGTAAATTTTAATGCTAAAGAGTTTTATGTTTCTAAACCAAATACTGAAGATGTTACCTCATTATTCCAGGAGTTAGAATTCAGGCGTTTGCAAACAACTTTTGAAAAAATTTATGGTTTAACAACAGCTACTCCTGAAAAAACAAATATAGAAAAACCTGCTTCAACGAAAAAAGAAGCTAGCAATCAAAATGATTCTCAGTTTTCATTATTTGGAGGGAACATCGCTTCTGACGAAAACAATACGGTTATTTCTGGTTATAAAACAGCAGAAAACACACCTCACGTATATCAATTTATTGACACTGACTTTGCAAGAAAATTATTCTTACAACAATTAATGAAACAAACCTCTGTTTGTTTTGATACGGAAACAACTAGCTTAAATACTTTTGAAGCTGAATTAGTTGGAATATCATTTTCATGGGAAGCTCACAAAGGGTATTATATCCCGTTTCCAGAAGATCAAGAAAAAACACAGGAATTAATTGAAGAGTTAAGATCATTCTTTGAAGCGGAACAGATTGAAAAAATTGCACACAATATTAAATACGACGCTAAGGTATTAGACAAATATAACATCACCGTAAAAGGGAAGTTGTTTGATACTATGTTGGCACATTACCTTATAAATCCAGATATGCGTCATAACATGGATGTGCTTTCAGAAACGTACCTAAATTATCAGCCAATACCAATTGAAAGTTTAATTGGTAAAAAAGGAAAAAATCAAAAATCATTCAGAACTGTTGCTTTAAAAGATCAAACAGAATATGGGGTTGAAGATGCTGATGTAACTTTTCAGTTGAAACAACTATTTGAAGAGAAACTGATTGAAACTGACACTAAAAAGCTATTTGATGAAATTGAAATGCCATTGGTTCCTGTGCTTACTGCAATGGAATTAGAAGGTGTCAATTTAGATGTAAATTTCTTAGGGAGTTTATCTGACGATTTATCAAAGGACATCAAGGAGTTAGAAACAGCAATTTATAAAACTGCCGATAAAGAATTCAACTTAGCTTCTCCTAGACAATTAGGAATTGTATTATTCGAAGACTTAAAATTAGTAGATAAACCAAAGAAAACTAAAACTGGTCAATACTCTACTTCAGAGGATGTATTGAGCAAACTTGACGAACATCAAATTATCCAAGACATTTCAGCTTGGAGAAGTTTAATCAAACTGCAAAACACCTATGTTGATGCATTGCCTACACAAGTAAATGCAATAACAAATAGAATTCATACTGATTACCATCAAGCAGTAGCTGCTACTGGGCGTTTGAGTTCTAATAATCCGAATTTACAGAATATTCCTATTCGTACAGAACGTGGTAGACAAGTTCGTAAAGCATTTGTACCTAGAGATGAAAATCATATTCTTGTTGCTGCAGATTATTCTCAAATTGAATTGCGAATTATAGCCGCTTTAAGCGAGGACGAAAACATGATTGAATCTTTTGTTAACGGAGAGGATTTCCACGCTTCAACTGCTGCTAAAGTATTTGACATTCCATTAGAAGAGGTGACTCGTGAACAGCGAGGTAATGCTAAAGCCGTTAACTTCGGGATTATTTATGGTCAAGGTGCTTTTACGCTAGCGCAACAGCAAAAAATATCGCGTAAAGAAGCAAAAGAATTAATTGACAACTACTATAAAACCTATCCGAAACTAAAAGCATACATGGCCAGTCAAGTGGATTTTGCAAGAGATAACGGTTATGTAGAAACCATTTCACAACGCCGTAGGTACTTGAAAAACATCAACTCACAAAACGGAATTGTGCGTGCTGCTGATGAGCGAAATGCTGTAAACGCACCAGTACAAGGAAGTGCTGCAGATATTATTAAAATTGCTATGATTAATATTCATGCCATTTTAAACAAAGAAAATTACCAATCAAAAATGTTGCTTCAAGTACATGATGAATTGGTTTTTGATGTTATTAAAAACGAAGAAGATAAACTGAAAAACATGGTAAAGTCGGAAATGGAAAACGCTTTTAAAATGTTAGTACCATTAGATGTTGAAGTTGGACAAGGAGACAACTGGTTACAAGCTCATTAATTTACCAGTGGGTTTAGCCTTTAACAATTTCCTTTTTTAATAAAAATAACATTGAATTACACTAGGTGTGTTCGATTTCTTCAAAAACAATTTTATAAGCGGCACCTTGTTGTTCAAGCAACTCCAAGGTGCCGTTTAGTTGTCTTACGAAAATAGAGGCTAGTTTAGTTCCAATACCTTTTGATTCACCATTTTTAACATAACCCGATCTGTTATCCGTAATTATAATTTCGTGTTTTTTATCATGAAGCCTCTTCATTACAATGCTAAAAGATAATATTCAAGTTTAGGTTGTATATCTCCACTAGAACGGAATTAAAATTAAAGGGTTTTAATAATAATGTGGCTTGATAAAATTAGTCACAAATTCACTAGGTACTCCAAAGTTTAATATGTAATCATACAGGATTTCTACAAGGTAGAAAATCTTCAATAGTCATTTCAGGTATAAATCCTTTTGATGCTCCTATTTTAGTTTTATATTGTTTTTTTTTCTTCAAAAAAAATGTACCCGTTCGTTTACTGTTTTATGTGAAGTGATATAAAAAATAATCAAGCATTCCTTTCGGAAGGAAATATTTATCTAATTATGTGTCCAGGAGCCCTGTTTTATTAGAGCAAAGTAAAGTTTTTTATATGTTTCTCCCCAAGAATTATAGTTGATCTGATTTAAACCTGAAAAGAGTAGTATAGTTTATTGCTTTATAGCACATCGCTTTTTGATAGTCAGGGTTTTTAATTCTGGTCTTTGGTCTAAAATCCAATTACTATGGGTAAAAGTATTCCATTCAACGGCGGTAAGGTCAATTCCCGGGTCAATAAACGGAGTGTATTTTCCGCCGTTTACACTAATATTACTATTTATGGCGTAAATTTCAACAGACTTTCCTTCGGTTTCGTATTTCTTTTTTAAATGTTGAATGAATTGCCATATAACGTCTGGTTTGGTTGCTAATAGTCTAGCTTGTTTTGGGCTAACTAATTTGTAATGTGGTATGAGTGTTGTTTTTCCTGTTTCTTTGTCTATCACTTTGTAGCTGATGCGTCCTGATTTTGTACGTAACATCATACGCCAACTTAAACGATGTCCTTCTTCGGTACGTAAAACATCACCTGGTATAAACCAATGGCGAATTGGAAGGAATAATTGAATACAGAAATACATGAATAGTATTGGTTTAAGTGTCGATGCTGTTTTTGGAATGATAACTTCATCTGAAGTATAATAAGGTTTTCGTTTTAAAAAGATGTTATGTATTGTTTTTGCTTCAAAAAAGAATAAGCAAAATGCGAGGGATAAAAACGGAAATATCCCTACTTGAAAAACGATTGCATTAAACATGTGAAAGAAAATCCCGGCGATAAAGGCTAGTTTTCTAGTGGGTTTAAATAGCAATAAAGGTATGATGAGTCCGTCAAAAGCAATTCCCCCATAAGCTAAAATATAATGCACCCAGGTTTGTTGTAAAAGATCGCCCACAACATAGTAATGCTCTTTAGCCATCATTAATTGCTTTATGACTGAGGTGTTTAGCCAGTCAGGGTATAGTTTAGCAATAGCCCCATAGGTGTATACTAGTGCCATTTGAGCGATGAAAATCCATTTTGCCCAATTAGGCATTTTATAAGATGTGATTTCTGGTTTGAGCTTGGCGTCAATAGATAAATATTTATTTGCTGGAACAATACACATAAATAATGAAATTAAAATCAGCAAATAATAATGATTGTTATAGGAGGCTTTTTGCATTAAATACGTTGCCGTCCAGAGTAATGTGAAACCAATTATACTCCATCGGTATTTGTAACCGATCATTACAAAAAAACCGCATATCCCCATGATCAGGTAATAAAAATACATCCCGTTCCCTGGTAAAGGTTGTAGCCATTCAAAGCCAATTACGGTAAAGGTAAATTCTGGGTCAATAAGTGTTCGTTTTACCCATCCAGTAAAGATTGCTCCTACGGATTCTAAAAAAATTAAGAGTCCGAATATGATTCGAAATACGATTAAAGATGAATTATCTATTTGTTTGAATAAAAACTTATTCATTAGTTTCAAAATAAGTTAACGCTTCTTCTTTGTCTTTTTTTAATTGAGATTGTAGTGTTTCAATAGAATCAAATTTCTGCTCGTCTCTAATTCGTTTTAAAATGGATACAGAAATTTCTTTATGATAAATATCCTTATTGAAATTAAATAAATGAATTTCAATACTTTGCACAGTTCCGTTAACAGTAGGGTTATTGCCGATATTCATCATTCCTAAATAAGTGCTATTATCTACGGTTGCTTTGGCAATATAGACCCCGTTTTTAGGAATCATTTTATATTCCTCAGCAATGCTAATATTTGCAGTGGGGAAGTGTATTGTTTTTCCAATTCCTTTTCCTCTGGTAATAGTTCCTCTTAATTGAAATTCAGTACCGAGGTATGAGTTTGCTGTTTGTAAGTTGCCTTCTTCTAATGCTTTTCTTATTTTTGTAGAGCTTACTGATACGGTATTAATATCTTGGACTGAGATCTCTTCAACCGTAAAACCGTAAATTTCTCCAAATTCTTTTAGGTTGTCAATATTAGCAGTTCTGTTACGTCCAAACCGATGGTCGTAACCAACAATAATGTGTTTTACATTAAGTTGGTGTACTAGGATATCACGTACAAATTCTGTTGCTGAAAGACGAGAGAATTCTTTTGAAAAAGGTTGGATAATGAGGTTGTCAAGTCCTAAATTGTTTAGGATATCGGCACGTTCATCAATTGTGTGAATTAATTTAATATTAGAGTCTTTTTGCAACACCATTCTTGGGTGGGGAAAAAAGGTCAATACTAATGATTCTAACTGCTGATTTTTAGCGGTGTGAATAAGTCGATCTAATATTTTTTTATGCCCAATATGTATGCCGTCAAAAGTTCCAATAGTTAATACTGTTGGGTTTTTTGAAGTAAAAGATTCAATAGAATGAAATGTTTTCATAATAGAATTCTAGGGTGCTTTTTTATCACTAAAAATTAAGTGATAAAGATAAAAAATTATTAGTGATAACACCTATTTTCCATTAAAGCTATTCATGGTGTTGTTCATGCCGCCAAGACCAAATGATTTTATAATTTCAATAGATTTGTCTAGACGCTCAGAAAGCTTGTCGTTCTCTTCAGTAGTCCAGTTTCCTAAAACATAATCTACCTGGCGTCCTTTACTAAATTCATCACTTATGCCAAATCGAAACCTATTGTATTTAGTAGTTTGTAATTGTAGCTGTGTGTCTTTTAGTCCGTTATGTCCGCCATCACTTCCTTTTAGTTTAATACGGAAGGATCCAAAGGGTAAGTTTAAGTCATCAGTGATGACTAATAGGTTTTCCAAAGGGATGTTTTCTTTGGTTAGCCAATACTTAATTGCTTTGCCACTCAAATTCATATATGTAGAAGGCTTTAGTAATAGAAAGCTTCGTCCTTTAATTTTGTAAGTAGTTAATGCACCCAATTTTTGTGTTTCAAAAGTTAAGGCTTCTTCTTTTGCAAAATGATCTAATACTTTAAAGCCAATATTGTGGCGTGTGTTTTCATATTCACTCCCAATATTTCCTAAACCTACAATTAAGAATTTTTTCATACGATCTGTTTCTTCTAATAAAAGCGTTTCTTTTCGTTTAAATATATTAAAGAGCCATTGAAACATGCTATCTATTTTAATTCAACTGTGAGTTTAATATCACATATTAATTTTATGTAAAAATAAAAAAAGCATTCAACAAATGTTGAATGCTTTTTAATAAAATTTTATGAGCTATAAATTACTCTGCAGCAACTTCTGCGGCTGGAGAGTCAGAATTAGCTTCTGCTTTAGCTTCGTCTTGTGCAGCTTTCATTGCAGCTCTAGATACTCTTACTTGAGCAACAACAGTGTTTTCTGGTTGTAAGAATGTGTAGTTTTCGTTAGCGAATTCACTAACAACTAGTTTACTTCCAATATTTAATTCAGAAACATTAGCTTCGATAAAATCAGGTAAGTTAGCTGGTAAAGCTCTTACTCTTAATTTACGTTGGTTACGGCTTAAAACCCCACCTGCCATTACACCAGGAGCACTTCCAATAATGTTTACAGGAATGTTCATAGAAACTTCTTTATCATCAAATAACTGGTAAAAATCTATGTGTAAGATTTTGTCAGATACTGGGTGGAATTGAATGTCTTGTAATATAGCGTTTAAAGTAGTTCCGTTATCTAAAGCAATCACAACAGTGTGCGCGTTAGGAGTGTAAACTAATTTAGAAAATGCTAATTCTGCTGCTGAGAAATGCACTGCTTTGTCTCCTCCGTATACTACGCAAGGTACCATTCCAGCATTACGTAAGGCTTTAGTAGAAACTTTACCTACGCTTTCTCTTTGTGATCCGTTGATTGTAATTGATTTCATTTTGTATATTTAAATGATTATTAATGTCCTTAATTTAAGGGACGGCAAATGTAAGTTAATTATTATCTATAGCAAAATACTTGAATAGTAAATTGTAGCTCAATATTGGTTACATGATAAATTTTTCACTAATAGATCTGTTTTCATGTACACTTTTCATCACATCCGCAAATAAATCAGCTGAACTGATTACTTTAATTTTGCTGCTTGTACGTTCATGAGGAATAGAGTCTGTTACGATTAGCTCTTCTAATTTAGAATTTTCAATACGTTCAAATGCATTCCCGGAGAGGATCGCGTGTGTACAAATTGCACGAACACTTAATGCTCCACGTTCAATCATCATATCAGCAGCTTTAGTTAATGTGCCGGCAGTATCTACCATGTCATCAACTAAAATTACATTCTGACCTTTTACATCGCCAATTAACTCCATATGTGAAATAACATTTGCTTTTTCACGCTGCTTATAACAAATAACAACATCACTTCCTAATGCTTTTGCATAGGCGTAAGCACGTTTTGATCCCCCCATATCTGGAGATGCTATTGTTAAATTATCAAGATTTAAGGATTTTACATATGGTAAGAAAATAGTAGAAGCGTATAAGTGGTCTACAGGTTTTTCAAAAAACGCTTGAATTTGATCAGCATGTAAATCCATTGTAATAATACGAGTAGCTCCAGCAGTTTCTAATAAGTTTGCTACTAGTTTCGCGGTAATAGGAACTCTAGGTTTATCTTTTCTATCTTGTCTTGCCCAACCATAGTATGGTAAAACCGCAGTAATATGTCTTGCAGATGCTCTTTTTGCAGCATCTAACATCATTAGTAACTCCATTAAATTATCAGAAGAAGGATGGGTAGATCCTATTAGGAATACTCTTCTTCCTCTAACAGACTCCTCAAATGAAGGTTGAAATTCACCATCACTGTAAGTTGATCTGATGACGTTTCCTAGCTTTGTTCCAAATGATGTTGCTATTTTTTCAGCAATATCTTTACTTTGTGAACAAGCAAATATTTTTGGTTCTAATGTTGATTCAGACATTGTATTTTATTTAGTTGTATTATTGTGGCGCAAAAATAAGGATTTATAGCTAAATATTAAGTCATAAAAATTGGATCTTTTTTAATTCATAACTTTTATAAATTAATAATAGTGTAGGATTAATTATTTTTATATTTTTGCAGTCTGCAAATTAATGCTCGAGTGGCGGAATTGGTAGACGCGCTGGATTCAAAATCCAGTGACTTCGGTCGTGCGGGTTCGATTCCCGCCTCGAGTACAAGTAAAGCCTTAAGTGAAATAAGATTCCTTAAGGTTTTTTTTTGGCACAGTACTTGTCTTAGCGTATTTGTTCGCACACAATTGTTCATATAACTATCTTTTTTATATATTAGCGAACATTATATAGAATTACATTTTTTAAATACCATATCACATGAAAAAACTTACAGCTTTAAAATTAATAATGGCAGTTGCAATGTTGTCATTCCTTACAGGGTTCTCACAAGAAAAACCAGTAACTAAATTATTGAAATCATATATCGCAAATTCAAATGCACTTTGCGAAACAAAACAAGTAAACAATGTATTATCATTGTTTGATGATAGATATAAAAACAATATTGCTTATGTAGGGCTTTCTGGAATAGTAAAAAGAAGCACTATTAGTTTTGAGCAGTTTTCAGAACAATTAGCAGGTAATATAAAAAATAAAAACTATAACTTCCATATGACAATTGGTGATATAGTTCATGAGTCTCAAAAAGAAAGAGCTGGAACTGTTTCTGCAATAGTACATTTCGAATCAAAAATTGATGGTAAAGTTGCTGAAAAAGGGACTATTCTAATGAACTTAGTAGCTTCTTTAGTTAGAGGGGAATGGAAAATTATTCATAACAATACGGTAAGAGTTTCTGAAGGAAGTGATATTGGTAATTGTGTATGTTACTTGTTCTCTAAAGGAAATTCTTTCTTTAATGCTGAAACATATTATCCAGCAGGAGTTGAGTATGATAGAGAATACCAATCATTCAGAGTGAGTACTAGAAATGGTAAGCGTATCATTAAAGGAAATGATGTAACGTATATATGGGCTGAAAATGGTGATGTATTAGATGCAGGACGTAAATTAGGTAATGCAAAGTCTTCTGATGAAGCTGTTAAAGTTGTATTGACACATGTTTATTCTGAAACGTGTACAAAAATTGATTTCAACTAATCAGTTAACAATAACAACAAAAAAACCTTCAAGCTTTCTTGAAGGTTTTTTTGTGTTCATTTATGAAGTTAGATTAATAGGAACTATCTCAAAAAGTAAATAGGTATGCAAAATGAATATGATGTTATAATAGTAGGAGGTGGAGCTGCTGGGTTTTTTACTGCTATTAATACTGCACAACACCGTTCCGATTTTAAAATAGCCATACTTGAACGTGGTAAAGATGTATTACAAAAAGTAAAAGTTTCAGGGGGAGGGCGTTGTAATGTTACTCATGCTTGTTTTGATCCTAAAGAACTTACTCAGTATTATCCAAGAGGGGAAAAGGAGTTGTTGGGGCCGTTTCATCAGTTTTGTTGTGGTGATACTTTTGAATGGTTTGATCAACGAGGTATTGAATTAAAAATAGAAGAAGATGGACGTGTATTTCCTACATCAGATTCTTCACAGACAATTATAGATTGTTTTCAAGAGGAAGTTAAAAAGTACAAAATTGATGTATTGACTAATCAAGCATTAGTAGGTTTTGAAAAAGAGAATGATAAGTGGTTAGTGACAACTAAGTCAGATGCATTTACAGTTACATCGTTAGTAATTGCTGCTGGTAGCAGTCCTAAATTGTGGAAGCTGATAAAATCTAAGGGGCATAATATTATTAACCCTGTTCCTTCTTTATTTACATTTAATATAAAGGACGATCGATTAACCGATATTCCTGGAGTAGTTGCTCAAGACGTGGAAGTAAAAGTATTGAGTACAAATCTAGAAAGCTCTGGTCCGTTATTAGTTACCCATTGGGGACTAAGTGCGCCGTCAATATTAAAGCTATCCGCTTGGGGAGCTAGAACTTTAGCAGATAAAAATTACAAATTTGATATATCCGTTAATTTTATTGGATTAGCAACAGGTGATTGCTTGAATAAGTTGAAAGAGTTAAAGCAAGAAATGGCTAAAAATCTGGTGGTAAAATACAACCAGTTTGAAGTTCCTAAACGTTTGTGGCGTAAACTAGTTGAAGCCTCTAAAATATCAGACACTACACGTTGGGCTGAGTTAACTAAAGTTCAATTAGAGAATTTAGCTAGTCAATTAACTAATGCCATTTTTAAGGTTGATGGAAAAAGCACTTTTAAAGAAGAATTTGTAACTGCTGGAGGAATCGATTTAAAAGAGATTAACTTCAAACGTTTTGAGAGTAAACTGCATAAAAATTTGTTTTTTGCAGGAGAAGTCTTGAATATTGATGCTATTACTGGTGGTTTCAATTTTCAAAACGCATGGACCGGAGGGTACATAGTTGCTAAGGCAATTAGTGAGGAATAATAATGTTATAATTCAGGAGTTAAGAATTTAAGAAGTCAAGAAAAACAACATTATTTATGTGTTTTGATTAATTGTTTTTTTTGTCATTTCGGCGATAGGAGAAATCTCATCAAGTAGTTTAGTCAAAGAAATCCGTACATGTTAGCAAAAAAATAACAAACGTTGTTCTCGAAGAAAAACTATCTTTGTTTAAAATAAAATTACGCAATGCCAACAACAGCATTTAGATATACAACATCTGAAAACAGTATTGAAAAAGGACATGTTACTTGGGAGTCGCCAAGCAACATTGCTTTAGTGAAATATTGGGGAAAGAAAGAAAATCAGATTCCTGCAAATCCATCAATTAGTTTTACATTGAGTAACTGCAAAACGATAACGACTTTATCTTATAAAAAACTATCGGGTCCTTCTGATGAATATCAGTTTGAGGTTTTTCTAGAAGGAAATAAACAAGATGATTTTAAGCCAAAAATTAAGACCTTCTTTAAGCGAATTGAGCAATATGTTCCGTTTATAAAGGAATACGCATTTAAAATAGAAACATCAAATACATTTCCACATAGTTCGGGTATTGCATCTTCAGCTTCTGGGATGAGTGCCTTGGCATTATGTGTGATGTCTATTGAAAAGGAATTGAATCCGAATTTAACTGATGCGGATTTTATTAAAAAAGCATCTTTTTTAGCCCGTTTAGGATCGGGGAGCGCTTGTAGAAGTTTAGAGGGCGATTTAGTTTGTTGGGGGACTCACAAAGATATTAACGGGACTTCCGATTTATTTGGTGTAAAATACCCACACAAAGTTCATGAGAATTTTAAAAACTATCAAGACACCATTTTATTAGTTGATAAAGGGGAGAAACAAGTTTCGAGTACTGTTGGGCATAACTTAATGCACAAGCATCCGTATGCAGAAAACAGGTTTAAACAAGCGCATGATAACTTATCTAAATTAATACAAGTATTTAAAACAGGTAATTTAAAATCATTCATTGAAATAGTAGAAAGTGAAGCATTAACATTGCACGCAATGATGATGACTAGCTTACCTTATTTTGTTTTAATGAAACCAAACACTTTGGAGATTATCAATAAAATTTGGGCATTTAGAGAAGCTTCTGGATTGCATTTATGTTTTACTTTAGATGCTGGAGCAAACGTGCATTTATTGTATCCGGAAAATGAAAAGGAACAAATTTTAGATTTCATTAACAGTCAATTAGTTGGCTATTGCCAAAATGCACACTATATTTGTGATAATGTAGGCTTTGGAGCGAAATTAATTAGCAATTAACAATGAGTAATTAACAATTACGACTGTTAAAATAATTAATATTTGTACATTGTTAATTCATAATTGAAAGAAGATGAGGGGACCGCTATTTTATTCGAAAATATTATTATTTGGTGAATATGGAATCATAAAAGATTCTAAAGGATTGTCTATTCCGTATAATTTTTACAATGGAGCCTTAAAGTTAGATGACGCATCTTCTGATGAGGCTATATCTTCTAATAAAAACTTAAAAGCATTAGCGAATTACTTACAGCACTTACAGGAAACAAAGCATAGTTTAGCAACATTTGATATTGAGGCATTACAAAATGACGTTTCAAACGGAATGTACTTTGATTCTTCTATACCTCAAGGATATGGGGTAGGAAGTTCAGGAGCATTAGTAGCTTCTATTTATGATAAATATGCACAGAATAGGATAACAGTTTTAGAGAATTTAACTAGGGAAAAATTATTACAATTAAAAGAAGTTTTTGCTCAAATGGAATCGTTTTTTCATGGGAAAAGTTCAGGATTGGATCCGTTAAACAGTTATTTAAGCCTGCCTATTTTAATTAATTCTAAAGATAATATTGAGCCTACAGGATTACCGTCTCAGAAAACTACTGGTAAAGGAGCTGTATTCTTGTTAGACTCTGGTATGGTTGGTGAAACTGCACCAATGGTAAATATCTTTATGGAAAACATGAAGCAAGAAGGATTTAGAACGATGTTAAAAACACAATTCACCAAACATACTGATGCTTGTGTAGATGACTTCTTGAAAGGAAATATCAGCTCTTTATTCGGAAATGTAAAGCAATTGTCTAAAGTTGTTTTAAATAACTTTAAACCAATGATTCCAGAACAATTCCATAAACTTTGGAAACAAGGAATTGAAACAAACGATTACTATTTAAAATTATGTGGTTCAGGAGGTGGAGGTTATATTCTAGGGTTTACGGAGGATTATGATAAAGCTCAAAAAGTATTGAAAGATTATAAACTAGAAGTAGTTTACAACTTTTAGTATTGATTCCTCCATGGTCTAAAACCTCTAAGTTTTCTTTGTAAAAACCCTAATTTTTTAACTGCAAAGCGATATTACAAGCTAAAAATATGTTTTCAAGAAAATACAAACTGATTTTAAAAAAACTATTCAGTTTATTTTCTGTAGTTAGAGGGTATAATATTTTAGTTATTGCGTTAGCGCAGTACTTATCTTCAATTTATATATTAGCAAAGGATACTTCATTAAAAGAGGTATTGTTGGACCCTAAATTATTCACTTTAGTTTTTGCAAGTTCATTAGTTATTGCTGCAGGATACATTATTAATAATTTTTACGATTCAGAAAAAGATTTAATCAATAGGCCTAGAAAATCTATGTTGGATAGGTTGGTAAGTCAAAATACAAAGTTATCTGGGTATTTTGTACTCAATTTTCTGACAGTAATCTTAGCAAGTTATGTGTCATTTAAGGCAGTATTGTTTTTCTCGTCCTATATTTTTATGATATGGTTTTATTCTCATAAGCTAAAGAAATATCCCTTTGTAGGAAACTTAATAGCTTCATCGTTGGCCATTGCTCCATTCTTTATTGTGTTTGTATACTATAGAAATTTTGATACAGTAATTTTTTTTCACGGATTGTTTTTATCCTTAATTATATCCATGCGTGAAATCACGAAAGATTTAGAAAATATAAAAGGAGATTTAACGTTGAATTACAAAACGATACCTGTTGCTTATGGCGTAAAAATCACAAAGTTAATTCTAACAGCATTAATTGTATTTACACTCATTACGGCTGTTGTTTTAGCAACTAATTTTGAATTAGGAAAAATGAATTATTACTTTTATTTCACGGCAATGGTCCTGTTGTTTTACACTGTAAAATTATGGATTGCGAGTAAGAAAGTACATTATGTATTACTACACAATGTACTTAAGTTTGTTATTGTTGTCGGAGCTTTTAGTATTGTTTTAATTAAGCCTAATTTAATATTGAACAAGTTACAAGTGTTAATAACGCTGTTTTAATTGAACTATAGATAGGATGTGTATAAATCTGCTAAAGGCATTAAAAAACCAGCGATTAAAACATATGGGTATTTTAGCGCTTCTAATGGTAATAACGGAACTGAACTGCCATATAACTCAGGTAGGTAAGTTGTTGTTAGAAACACAAATATTACAGAAGCCAATACTATTAAACCGAGGTAATTCCAATAAACCAACCATTTTTCAGCTAATAATTTTAGTTTAAATATAAGCAAGCCTATTATCGGAGTAGTGAAAGCAAATACCATATCATAGTTGTATCCTTCAATACTCACTTCCTTGTGTAATATTCCTTTTGCTACTGAAAAAACAAAAATAAGTTCCACTGCTATTCTAAAGCTTTGTACATATATTAGCCAATGTTTAGGGATGTTTTTGATCCATTTATGGTTTTTGTTTTTATATAGAAATAGCCTCTTCCAAGTTTGTCTAGTACAATTTTTTGAGGAATATTATCCCCAGAAGTTGGTGTAATTTTCGTTTACCATAACAAATTGAAGCTAGAAGTATCTGTTGAAGGGATAGTAATTCTATCGTCGGTTGTATTACATGCAGTAATAAAAATGATAATTATCACCAAAAATCGATATAATGTCTTCATGTTTAGGTGAATTAGGCAATAAATTACGCATAATTATATAATAAATGCGATACCTTTGCGCAAAATTTAGTACACATGTCAAGCGAAAGAAAGAACACTGGAAGGAAGAAGCATACAAATGATTCTTATAAAAAGGCAAATGCCCCAAAATCAAGAGCATCGAAGTCAAAAGTTTCAGTAAAGAAAACGGAGACTAAAGAGGTTCCTGCAAAAAAAGGATTGTCTGATGAAATTCGTCTGAATAAATATATCGCAAATTCGGGTATATGTTCACGTCGTGAGGCTGATATGCATATTTCTATTGGTAGTGTTACTGTTAATGGGAAAGTAGTTTCAGAAATGGGGTATAAAGTAAAGAGAGATGATGATATTCGTTTTGATGGAGCTAGAATAAATCCAGAACCTAAAGCCTACGTACTTTTAAATAAACCTAAAGGTTTTGCAACTACTACAAGTGAGAGTAAAGGTAGAACAGTAATGGATTTGGTTGCTAATGCGACCAGTTCAAGAATTAAACCTGTCGGGAGACTAGGAAGAAATTCAACAGGGTTATTGTTTTTCACCAATGATGATGATATGGTTAAGAAATTTACGGGCTCTAAAACTGGAGTAAAGCGTTTATTTCATGTTGAATTAGATAAAAACTTAAAATCAGAGGATCTTAAAAAAATTCAAGATGGTATTCTTATAGAGGGTAAAAAAGTAACAGTAGTAGAAGCGTCTTATATTACCAATTCACCTAAAAATGAATTAGGTATTTCTATCTTAAATACTGGGAACGGAGTGTTAAGAATCATTTTTGAACACCTTGGTTATGACTTGATAAAAGTTGATTGTGTAATGATAGGTGATTTAACTAAAAAGGATATTCCAAGAGGACACTGGAAACACCTTACAGAGCAAGAACTAATTAACCTAAAGCATTTTAAGTAAGATTTACTTAGTATTTTAAAATAACAAAAAGCCTTTCAAATTAGTTTTGAAAGGCTTTTTGTTTGTGGGTTCTTCATGTGAATTAATGCGCCTAGTACTTGCCTAAATGACTTTCTTATTTAACTCTGTGAGCTTATGTAATATTGTTGGTTTGAAAACAGAATATAACTTGCGTATCTGTCTTAAAATCACTAACTTAGATATATGTATTGAAGTTAAATGTTAATAAATATTTATATATGGATACAAGGAGTTTTGACTCATTATCAATAGCAATAAATGCTTTGACGGCCGAAGGGTTTACTGAAGATTTTAAAGCAGAGGAAAACAGTATTAAGGCATTATATTCCAAAAAGGAATATCAGCCTGAAGAACTTACCATTGTGAGTACATTTAGGTTTGAAGGAATGACTAATCCTGAAGATGAAACAGAGTTATTTGCTATTGTCGCAAATGATAACTTGAAAGGAACTTTAGTGATGTCCTATAGTGCTAATCATTTTCAAAATGTTGAATTGATAAAGCAAATTAAAGAAGTGAAAAATTAGTTTCCCATATTTATTAGCTCTTCTCCAAAAGTTATGGGTTTTATGAAAAGGTCATTTCTAAACCAAGCGTAGCAGAGTGAAAAATCGCATTATTTTATAGTTTATTGTCAGAAACATCGCAATTGAGTTTCTTGTGTGATTTCTCCTAAGGTCGAAATGACTAATTTTTTTAATTACTTAAAATTCTCATATTTCTCTTTTTAACGAATATATTATTTTTAGCGAAGGATCTATTTATTTTAAAAGTTTTTGAAGTCTTTTAAAATAAGTAACGCTGCTGTATATCCCATTATGAGTGCAATTGTCAATTAAATGTAGCGTAATATTATCCGGGTAGAGTTGCTGTAGTTGTATTGAGTTTCCTTCCGGAGTAATTAGCTGATCGTCCTTACCGTGAAAAATAGCGATAGGACAGGTCACTTCTTTAAGATATTCGTGAGTAGGTATTTTATAACTAATCAAGAATTTAGGTACAAATGGCGCAATTTTTTTCACTAAGGATTCAAATGAATAATATGGAGCTTCTAGAACCAATAATTTGGGAGAGTTATTTGCCGCAATGTTAGCAGCTAATCCAGAGCCAACTGAAAATCCTAACACGATAATGTGGCTTTCTTGATATTTTGTTTTTAATAAATCATACACTTGTTGCATGTCATTATGTAGTATTTCTTCACTTTCAAGTTGGTTTTTGTTTTTACCAAAACCTCTATAGTCTACAAATAAAATATCGTAATTATTATCAGTATATAGTTTTGATCGCATTCCCCAGTCATGTAGATCACCTGCATTTCCGTGTAAGTATAAAATAATTCCTTTTGAGTTTTTAGCTTTAAAAAGAAGCGTGTTTAAGGTGTTTTTTCGGTCAACAGGAATATTTATCTCTTCGAATTTAGCATCGAATTGATATTGATAATCGGTTGCTAATGTTTTGGGATGGAAATAGAAATTTTCTTGGTTGAAATAGAAAACAGTCATTGCAAACACATATAATGATGCGATGAATAGCAAAGGGAGTTTTACTGTTTTTTTATTAAAAAAATGTTTTATATAACCGTTCATATTACTTGTGAATCAATTTTCTCGGTGCAAGCACACGAGGAATGAATTAACTAATACCATTTTTCGTTCGAGACATTCCGATAGCTATCGGGACGAGGAATTAAACCCATTGGTGGGTTTAAAAAATATTTAACCAAAATTAAACCTTTTTAATATAGTATAGTCTTATGAAGGATTGAATTTAAAAAAGTAAATTTTAGTTATTAATGAAAGGTAATTTAAAAGTGATCGGTCCCTTATGGTTATTCATGTTTTTTAACATGTTACTCTTTAGTCAACAATTAAATGAAGACTTTAAAATAAAAATTTCTCCTGTTTTTAATGGGGAAAAGCTCCAAAAAGACGATTGGTATGTATCTAAAAAAGGAGATTCAATACAATTTAATAAAGTAAGATTTTATTTAACAGATTTTAAGTTTGATTTAGCCAAAAACAGCCAGCAAAAAATAATAAACAACGCTGTTTTAGTTGATGCATTTGATAAAAAAAAACTTTTAAAAACATTGCGACGACCTTTAAATAAAAAAGATAGTATAATACAGTTTTCATTAGGTGTTAGTGGTGTTTTAAGTGAATCAGGAGCTCTTTCAGGAGATTTAGATTCAGCTAATGGAATGTATTGGGCTTGGCAAAGTGGTTATATTAATATGAAAATAGAAGGTGTGAGTCCTAGTTGTCCAACTAGAAAAAATAAGTTTATTTTTCATATCGGAGGTTTTCAAAAAGCATATCCGACATTAAGAGTACTAAGCTTTCCTATTAAAGAATATCAAAATGAAATTACGCTAGTTGTTGATGTAGCAACTTTTTTAAACGAAATAGACTTAAAAGAAAACCATAGTGTAATGATACCTGGAAAGAAATCCTCAAAATTAGCTGATATAGCAGTAAATATGTTTTATATAAAATGATGAAAAAAGCCACCTGTTTTATTGGAGGAATACTGCTGTTGTCTTTTATTGGTTTAAAGGTAAAGAAGAATATTTTTACCTATCCTGAATATTGGCCGAAACCAGTATATGACATTATTAAAAAACCAGTAACAGAAGAAGGTTTTCAATTAGGAAGAGCTTTGTTTTACGATCCAATACTATCTAAAGATAATACTATTTCTTGTGCAAGTTGTCATTTACAAGCTTCTGGGTTTACTCATATTGATCATGATTTAAGTCATGGAATAGAAGGCAAAATAGGGACGAGAAATTCCTTAGCGATTATGAATAGCGCATGGTCTGATTCTTTTATGTGGGATGGAGGAATTAATCATTTAGAAGTTCAAGCATTGGCGCCATTAACTAGTGATGTTGAAATGGGGGAGACTTTAGAAAATGTGGTTAGAAAGCTAGACACAATTCCTTTTTATAAGAAGATGTTTTATAAAGCTTTTCAAGATAGCACCATCACCGGACAAAGAGTACTGTTAGGGCTTACACAGTTTACAGTAATGTTGAATACCTATAATTCTAAATATGATAAATACATTAGAAAAGAAGTAGGGGGAGAATTTACAGCACAAGAAAAAAATGGATTAAAATTATTTCGAAATAATTGTGCTTCCTGTCATACGGAGCCCTTATTTTCGACTAATAAATTTAAGAATAATGGCTTAGCAGTGGATACGACTTTGAATGATTATGGGAGGATGAAAATTACACAAAACCCAAAAGATTCGTTGAAATTTAAAGTGCCAACACTGCGAAATATACAGTTTACCAAGCCATACATGCATGATGGAAGATTTGAAACCTTACAAGAAGTAATAACACACTATACTAATGGAATTCAACAAAGTAAAACCCTGTCAGAGGAGCTTAAAGATCCAATACTGTTAAGTCACAGAGAGAAAGTAGATTTATTGGTTTTTTTAAGAACCTTGACGGATAAAGAATTTTTGTTTGACAAACGATTTTCATTTCCAAAAGCATTAATAACTCAAAAATAAATATTGTGAATTCTGTAGTATTTTCTACCATTATAGCTTTATTAAGCCATTGTTTTTTCAGTGTGCTGTTTTTGTTGTGTATAAAGAAAAATACACCAAAGTATTTATGGTTACTATTTGTAGTTATTCCAATTCCTTTTCTAGGAACTCTTTTGGGGGCTACTTTTGGTTTTGATACGATTATTATACGAATGCTATTTTCAGCAGCTAGTTTCTTTTTAATAGGACCGTTACTTTACTTTTATTGTAAATCAATTTTATGTGAAACAATACAAAAAAAGGCAGTATTTTTTCATAGTATTCCTTTTTTATTGTTTAGTATTCTGTTAATAAATGTTGCTTCACCACCAGCCCCTTTTGGGGATAATGATTTTGTAACTCAAATATTTCAGGCATCTAACAAGGTAAAGTTGCCAAAGTATTTTTTAACAACTTGTATAGCATTATCTAATATATTTTATAGTGTGTTGATTATTCAGTTAATAAGAAAAAGTAAGTTAAAAGTAAAAGAATTTTATTCTGTTATTAATTATTCGGTAACACTTCAATGGTTGCAGTGGTTAGCTGTATTTTTCGTGCTTTTAGCAATTACTTCTTTTATAGAAAAAGCCTATCCGGGAAGTGAAAAATCCATTCCATATGTAAAACAATTAGGACCATTATCAAGTTTGCTTTTTTTGTTTTTTTTAAGCGCTTTTGGTTTTCAACAAAATGTATTATCGGAATTATGTTCAGAAAAACTATCTGAGGAGAAATCAATAATTAAAGCAGAAGAAGTACATGAAGTAATACCTCAAAAGGAAGAAAAGAATTTTAATGCTTTGGAGATTAAAATGGAGGAGTACATGATCGGGGAACAATCTTTTTTAAATGAAAATTTACGGCTATCTGATGTTTCTAAAGCAATGGAAGTTTCTACTAATGAGTTGTCATTTTTTATAAATAGGACATATCAAAAAAATTTTTACAAATATGTGAATGATTTTAGAATAGCACATGCTTGTAAATTATTAAAAGATAAAACCTACAATAAATACACAATTGTTGCGATCGGTTTTGAGTCTGGATTTAATTCAAAATCTACCTTTAATCAAGTTTTTAAAGAGCAGACAAACCTAACGCCATCTGCATATCGAAAAGCAGGATGATTTTACCTATATATATATATATATATTATTTCTTAGGGGTATTTCAAACGGAAAATAATGCTAATTAATTTACATCTCGCGTACTTTTATTGACGCCATAAATTTAGTTATAAATACATGTCCGGACTTATATATTCGGTCTTTTAACTAGTCCGTATACAATACTTTAGCGGCGTTGAATTAAAACAAATTATTATGAAAAAATTATTATACAATTTATTATTATTGATGACAGTGAGTGTCTTTGCACAAACAAATCCTGCAATTACGGTATGGATGCAGAATACTACCAATATAACAGGACGTCATTGGGTGGTTGGGAATTCTACTCCAACTGATGATTCAGATTTAGCAAACGTACAATCGGTAGATTATGATACGGATTGGGTATATGTATCTGCAACTGGAATCCCTGCTTACATATCAGGTCCTTTTCAAGATGGAAACCCATCATTGGCAACAGCTCAAAATAGTATATTTAAAATGCCATTGGTTCCTACTCAAAATACAGGAACTTCAACAGATACTACACCTGGAAATATAGGGGTTTTTATCAACGGAGTAGCCTTG
Source organism: Kordia sp. (assembly GCA_002733415.1). Lineage (GTDB taxonomy): Bacteria > Bacteroidota > Bacteroidia > Flavobacteriales > Flavobacteriaceae. The sequence continues at coordinate 211,438 of NVVR01000001.1, forward strand.
TTTGATTATCGTGATGGAGTAGCATGGAATCCTTCTACTAATAATATTTGTGGAGGCCCAGGAAATGCCCCTTGCCCAGGAGGTCCAACAGCTGTAATGGATTGGAATAGAGATGCAATCCCTGCAGAGATGGAAGGGTTTGATTGTAACAAAGCGCATCCTGCTATGGGGAATTATCACCATCATCAAAACCCTAGTGCTTTTGATATGGATTTAGTAGAAGTATCAGATGTTTGTGATACGTATCCAGCTGACGGATTATATGTAATAGATACGAATGCACACTCTCCACTAATTGGTTTTGCTTATGATGGTTTTCCTATCTATGGAGCGTACGGATATGCTAATGTAGATGGTACAGGAGGAATTGTAAGAATTGAGTCTGGTTATGAATTAACGGGAGCGACAACTAGGACTAACGGGCCAAATGTAAGTGCTACTTACGTTGACGGGTATTTCAGAGAAGATTATATTTTTGTTTCCCATGCAGAAGGTTATTATTTAGATGTACATAATGGACGTTTTGCTATAACACCAGAATATCCAGCTGGAACATACGCATATTATGCTACTGTAGATGTAAATCATAACTCGACTTATCCATATGTTGTTGGTCCTGCTTTTTACGGAAATGTAACTACAACGACAGTTAGTTCAATACCAAATGATGCCGTAAATTATGTTTTAGCCACTGATGATTATTTTATAAATGATGGAATAATTAAAATGTATCCTAATCCAACGGCAGAAATAATTACACTTCAAATTAGTGATGTGTCTCATCCTGATTTAAAAGTGCAGTTAGTAAATGTAGTGGGGCAATTAATATCAGAACAAATACTTAAAATGGGAAGTACTATTTGTAATTTTGAAACAGCGTCCTTATATAATGGGGCTTATTTTGTAATTGTATCTAATGGTTCAAATAAAAAAACATACAAAGTACTTGTGAATAAAGGATTTTAATCCTGTCAGTGGGTTTATTCTATCTCTTGTGTTGACTCCGAAAAGTTGACTTAGAGTTAAAATTACACGCGTATTTATAAAACAGTTTGATTTAGTTCAAGCTGTTTTTTCTTTTTAAAGTATATCACTTCCCAAATCATAAACCCAAATACGAATATATACTCGATAGCAATCAGCCAATAGTTATTTATAAATGCTTCATTTTTATAGAAGGAGTAACTGAGTACAATAGTAAAACTCCAAACTAGCGGAAAACGATATTTAGTGAATATTGATAACGCTAATAACATTGCTACATACCAAGGGTGAATGGTGCTTGATGTAAATAAATAAAAACTCAACCCAAATAATAAAGCAATAATCAGTTGTTGAGTAGATTTGTTTTTTCTGAAAAATGAAATGAATAGCATAAATAAAACAACTATTAAAGGAGTTGTTTTACCAACAATTCCGATAATGTTGTATCCTTTAACTTGGTATCCAATTTCTCGAATTAGTAAATAGATACTGCCATTAAATTCAAAAGTCCCAAACCACAAACCAATAGTTTTGGAGTAATTAGAAATTAAGTTTTCTGAAATAAACGGAGTAAATAATAGTACGCATGTTATTCCAACTATAGCGTAAAAAGGGATAAGCTTTTTTAGCTTGAACTGTTGAAAAAACAAGGGCAAAAAAAGTAATGGTAATAACTTTAAGCTAATGGAACAGGCTAATACAATAGCTGCTATTTTCCATTTGTATTGTTGTAATAAATACAAACTCCATATCAAAAAGAATATCATGATTCCTTCAAAGTGTAGGTTTCCTGTAAGTTCAATAATGATAAGCGGGTTCAATAGATAAAGAAATATCGCTTTCGGGTTTAAATGAAGTGCTTTTAAGAGCTTCGTTCCAAAATACAACACGCCAATGTCAGCAAGTATAATTAACACCCTCATAGCTACAATACTTCCTAGGATACTTTTATGAGCAAATAATGCTGCAATAGCAAAACACAATTGATTTAAAGGAGGGTAATTACTGTAATGACTTGCGTTGAGATTTCCCATTCCAGCAACTAATTCGGCTGCTTGGTTAGGGCTAGTGTAGTCAGGAGCTTGATATATTTCAGGTAAATACAAATACGGATTAAACCCATTTAGTAGCATCCGTCCATCCCAAATAAAACGATAAAAATCCTGTGATAGATTAGGTGTAGCAATTAAAAAAATAACTCTAAATAATATAGTTATAGTAATGAGTGATTTCCAGTTTAGTTCTTTTTTTGTGAGAAAAAGAAACAATAGAAACAGCCCAGTGTAACAGATTAACAGACTATTGAAGTCAGCTCTTATTAACTCATAACTAAAAAAATAATACCCTAAAAAGGATGCTATAATTGCTAGAAAAGGTTTTTTGTATGCTTTTAGGAATGCGCTATTTAGCATTTAAACTTTTATAAACAGTTGCTCTAAATACATCATCAGTTATAAACCAACCACCATATTCGCTATTAAATTCTTTAGTTAGCTCAGTATTATGGGTTACTTCTTCAAGCATTTTACCTTTATCAATTTCTGATTGTATCAAACTTCTAATACTAACTAACATTTTTTTGAAAACTGTTAATTCAGCTTTGTTAGAGATGTTTCTATGTCCGGGGATTATCTTGGTAGTATCATTAGCAATCATTAGTATTTTATTTACAGCGTTGATATAACCATCAATACTTCCGCCAGAATCTAAATCGATAAAAGGAAATTTTCCTTGGAAATATAAATCACCCATATGAATGACATTGTTTTTTGAAAAGTAAACAAATGAATCTCCATCAGTATGTGCATTATGAACATGTGAAACCAAAACATCGTCCCCGTTAATATGAAACATCATGTCGTCGGTAAAAGTAATAACAGGTAGAGCTCCTTTTGGTGATGCAGGCTTAATTTTCCCCAGTAGCATATTGTCTTTGTTCATTCGTTTTCTGACATTTTCATGAGCAATAATTGTAGCACCTACTTTTTGCATGTTTTCATTTCCGCCAGTATGATCGCCATGCCAATGGGTGTTTATTAAATAGGAAACAGGTTTATCGGTTAGTTTGTTAATCGCTGCTAAAATTTTAGGGCTTAAGGGAGCGTATTGGTCATCAATCATAAAAACTCCTTCATTACCAATAAATAACCCAATATTACCTCCTTGACCAGTTAGCATGTAGATTTGCTCAGTAAGTTGGTGTGTTTCTATTTGAACCTCTTTGTTTTGAGCGTTTGTGCAAGATGTAAATGTGAATATTATTAGAGTTAGAGCGAAAAATTGTTTTGTTAACCTCATTTTGATAGATTTTAAGTACAATTATTGAATAGTCGAGATGCTATGAAATAACTAACCTAAAATTAAGTAAAATAATCTTAAAGAAGAATTCTAAAAAAAAGGAAGTTTTAAAATTACACTTTTGACGTTATCGATTTGAAAAATACAAATCCAAAACCAGCAACTAACATTAAGTGGAAAGGAACCAAACCAAAATCTACTTCTTTAGCGCCAACGAATATGGTAACTAAATATGAACTAGCTAATCCAAATACGAAATACAGTAATAGTATTCCTTCAATAACAACATTTTTTGAAATGTTTTTACTCAAGTATTTATTGTCTTTCCAAGTATCTTTTAAAGTACTGATGTTGAATTTTGGAGTACGAACAAATTCACTTTTCTTCCCTCTATGTCCTTCTAGTACAGCAAGTGAATTGTGTAAAGAAAAACCCATTGCGATAGAGAAAAAAGAGAAAAAATGACCAATGTACTTAAAGAAACTTTTGAATCCTTTTCCGTTGAGGTTTTTATACATAAACCAATAGCAAACAAAGAAAATCAACGTACTCATTACAAAGAAGCTCATTACAATAAAATACGCACGGAAGTGACCGTAGTAGTTTTTAATGTATAACATTGGAATGCTTAATACAGCAACCACAAACACATTTAAAAACATAGTGCTGTTTAGTAAATGCATTACTCCGTGAAACTTAGTTTTAAACGATAGCTCTTTCGATTTCACTACGCGTTTAAACATTTTCTGGAAGTTTTCAGCGCCACCTTTATTCCATCGGAATTGTTGAGAACGTGCAGCACTAATTACTACAGGTAATTCTGCTGGAGTTTCAACATCAACAAGATATTTAAACGACCAGTTTTTTAATTGAGCTCTATAACTTAAATCTAAATCTTCGGTTAAGGTATCACCCTCCCAGTTTCCAGCGTCGTAAATACATTCTTTACGCCATAAACCAGCAGTACCGTTAAAATTCATGAAATGTCCTTTGCTATTTCTTCCCACTTGCTCTAAAGTAAAATGAGCATCTAAAGCAAATGCTTGTATTTTAGTAAGTAGTGAGTAATCTCTGTTTATATGTCCCCAACGTGTTTGTACAACACCTATTCTATCATCTTTAAAATGCGGAACAGTTAGTTTTAACCAGTCTTTTTGTGGTAAGAAGTCGGCATCAAAAATGGCAATGAACTCTCCTTTTGCAATTTTCAGACCTTCTTTTAAAGCACCCGCTTTAAAACCTTCTCTATTTTCTCTTCTGATATGAGAAATGTCTAATCCAGTTTCTTGTAATCTTTTAATATGTGCAGCATTACTTACAACAGACTCATCAGTAGAATCGTCTAAAACCTGAATTTCTAATTTATCTTTTGGGTACTCAATTAAAGCTATGTTATCCAATAATCGCTCAACAACATATAACTCATTGTAAAGTGGTAATTGTATCGTAATATAAGGGACTTCATCCGGATTGTCTAAATCAAATTGAGGCCCGTGTTTCTTGTTCTTTTCTGCTTTCAAATAATTGAAAAGCAAGTTTAATTGCGCTAATGCGTAAAATAAAATGATTATTAACGATATTGAGTATATCGTCATAATAAAATAAGAACCGTATAATATTGCTTTATCCACTGTTATTTGAAGCTGTATTTAAAAATCCAAGTTAAAATTTTAACGCCTGCAAATATAGCACCTTTTATTGTACCTGACACCTTTGAAACTCCAATTCTTTTTTTATAATTCACTGGAACTTCGACGTATGAATAGTGTTGTTTTAGGGCTTTAAGTTGCATTTCCACAGTCCAGCCATAGGTTTTGTCGGACATGTTTAGTGCTAGTAGTTTATCATATTTAATTGCTCTAAACGGACCGAGGTCAGTAAAGGTTGATTTAAAAAATAATTTCATTAAAAAACAAGCCAGCCAATTACCAAATATTTGTTGTGGAGTTACGGAATCCTTCTCTCGTAATTCGGGTACACGTGCACCAATAACCAAGTCGATATCATTAGTGAGTATAGGAGCTACTATTTTTGTTAATTCAGCAGGGTAGTCACTATAATCCCCATCTAAAAATACAATAATATCGGGCTTTTTACCCTGTAATGAAATATACTCCATCCCTTTTAAACAGGCATATCCATATCCTTTTCTTGTTTCTGTTAAAACTGTTGCGCCCGCTTTTTCAGCAATAGCAACAGTATTGTCGGTAGAGTTGTTATTAACAACGATTATTTCAGAAACTACTGAAGGAATTTCGGTTACTACATTTGCAATAGAATCCTGCTCGTTGTAAGCAGGGATAATTACCTTTATTATTGACATTTATTAGGGGAGTATTTTCAACAAAAATATAAAAATTACAATGCTTCTTGCTTGTTTTGTGAGATATTTATTTGGGCTACAAACGGATTGTTATTTTGTACAGGAGTAGCTACGCATCTCCTGTTTTTAGGGCAACGCATATAACTAGGCCTGCATGAAGAGATTAGTAATAATATAAGAATAGAACAAATGCTAATATATTTTTTTTCCATTTTAATTATTTGTATATAATTGATAATCAGCAATATACATAATAAATAATTGATTAATACTTATTCTAAAAAAACTATTTTAGGTACTTCATTAAATCTATATCATTTCCTAATAGTATATCTGTTGGGTTGATGCGCCCATCTTCTGGTCCATTCTCTAGTTTTAAAACACCACGAGGACAAACTGCAGCACAAATACCACAACCTACACAACTCGCACGAACTATATTCTCTCCTTTTTGAGCATAAGCCCTAACATCAATTCCTTGCTCACAATAGGTAGAACAGTTGCCACATGATATGCATTGCCCTCCATTAGTCGTAATTCTAAAGCGTGACTTAAATCGTTGAACAATTCCTAGGTATGCTGCTAACGGACAACCAAACCTACACCAAACACGATTTCCGAAAATAGGATAGAATCCTGTGCCTATAACTCCAGCAAATACTGATCCGATTAATAATCCGTAAATACTTTGTATTGTACTTATTTTAATCCCTAGAACACTACTTGTTTCTGCGAAAAATGTATATAAAGTCATTACTGTCATTACTATTGCAAAAACCAACACCCCATGAACTATCCAGCGTTCAAATTTCCATGCTTTTAATGATTTGTCAGATAATTGTCTGTATGGATCTCCTAAAGTTTCTGCTAATCCACCACAACCACATACCCATGAACAGTACCATCTTTTCCCAAAGAAATACACCATTAAAGGCACGATTATTAGGGTTAATACTATTCCCCAAACCAAAATAAACAATCCTATTCCACCGCTATTTGTTAATTCTTTTAAATTCCATTTAAAGAAAAAGTCATAATCTAATGGAAAGGCATTTTTAAAATCATACCAAGGCATTTGAAAACGAACCATAATTTCTGGAATTAAAAATGCAAATATGATTTGGAAAAATAATACTGAAGTAGTTCGTAAAATTTGGTATTTGTTATGTCGGTATTTAATATACATTCTTACCGCCATAACCGTCATTACTACACAATATAAAAATCCATACAAAAACCATTGACCAGCAGGGTTTCCGCTAAGCGCTTCACTAATTGGGTCAACTATATAGGTCCAGTTTACAATATAATCGGGAGCAAAATAAAGCAGTAGATAAAAACAAACCAAGAATACAAAAACAAACCAACCTATCCAGCCTCTATTTGTTGCTGCATTTAAAAATACACCATTGTTTTTTATTCCTTTTGGTCCAAGTGTAATTACATTAGGGATAATAAAAAGCAATGCTCCTATAACACCCAGCCCAAAGGTCAACCACCAAAACAGTCCTTTATTTTCTTTAATAAGCCCAGTGCCCGATTTTTTAGCGATGTCATAACTCAAAACATGAGGTTTACTCCATATTTTTTTTCCGTATTCTCTATTCTTAATATGTGAAGTGTTTGCATTGTTTAATGCATTTCTTATTGCTAAAGAAAAACTAAACGGATCGGTGAATTCTTTTCCAACCACATTAATATTCATTTCATCAATAAACAACTCGCTTTTAATTTCTTTGTCTTTGATTATTTGATCAAATAAAGTAGGTGTAAGTTCATATTTCCCTAAAAAGATAAGTGATATAAAAAGCGTTAATCCTATTAAGAATATACCAAGTCCTGTATTTTGAATGTTTTTCATAATTACTGTTTATGCTTTAGAGAAAATACGTTTCCAGCTTTTCTTCTTTAATTGAATGTTAGTTCCATTTTCTTTATTAAATTTTTCAACAATCTCTTTTTCGTGTAGCTTGTAAAATTCAGGATCAAAATTGGCATCAGCTAAATATTCTAATACGTGTTCTACGGACTTTTTATTAGTGAGTATTTTATCAAAAAACTCATGCCGCATGCGTATTCCTAGATTGTTTATTCCTAAAAACTCATGTGTGTTCTTATCATAATTAATGTGAATGCATTTTTTTCCATCATCATGTTCCCAATAGAAATGTGCTTCATGATCTTTTGGTTGTGCCCAAACCCATCCATAGGTTTGATATTCGATGTCAAAAAATTTAGCTGAGTTAAACCAATGACCTGGTTTATACATAATGCGATTACCACATAGTGTTTGTGCTAAAGCTTCTCCCATCATTCTCCCAGTATACCAAACAGCTTCTATCGGCCTGCGTTGGTCAATGGCTTCGTGTTGTTCAGCACAATCTCCAATAGCATAAATGTTTGGGATATTGGTTTCTAAGTATTGATTTACTTTTACGCCTCTACCAGTTTCAATAGTTGATGATTTGATGAAATCGATATTTGGGGATACACCAGCAGTTAGTCCAACAAGGTTACATTCAATTTCTTCGCCAGTTTCTGCTATTGTAATAGATTTTACTTGGCCATTTTCATCAGCATTTATGGATTTTAAATTCATACCTAAACGCAAGTCAATATGATTATCGGTGATTTCACGATTTATCATTGCTGACTCTTCTTTTGGTAATACAATATTCCAAAAGCTATCTTCTCTAACTAAAAATGTAGTAGGTATATTTCTGCTGTGTAACATTTCTGCTAATTCAATACCTATCAATCCCCCGCCGATTATTACAGCTCGTTTACATGTGGTATTGTCAGGAGCATAAGCTTCAATTTTTTCTAAATCTTGTTTGTGGTACATTCCAGTAACACCATTTAAATCTTGTCCTGGCCAACCGAACTTATTGGGTTTTGATCCTGTTGCAATGACTAATTTGTCGTAAGATAATGTAGTGTTATCCTCAAAAATAACTTCATTAGCTGCTGTATTTATACTGGAAACATATTTACGAACTAAATCAATTCGATTTTTTTTCCAAAACCATTTTTCATAAGGTTGGGTGTGTTCGAATTTCATATGCCCCATATATACATACATCAATGCAGTACGAGAAAAGAAATGCTCCGTTTCACCAGAAATAACTGTAATACGTTTATTACTATTTTTTCTAATGTGACGGGCACAGGTTATTCCTGAAATACCATTACCTATAATTACAATATGTTCTTCCATAGAAAATAAATTGATCCCACCAGTGGGTTTGACTTCACGAGGTTTTTAGCAAGTGAAAGTATTTTAAAAATATTGATGCCTTAAAGATTAATCTAAAGATATTGATTTTAAGTGAGTCGATATTAAAGGTAAAAACTTATTTTTATAAATGAATTTAGAATTATTTTAAATAGAAGGCTATGTGTAAGGTTTGTCAAAAAATGTATTTGTGTTTCCTATTTCTGTTTTTTATTTCCTGTTCAATGATTAGTCAATCAGAACAGAAAATAAACGGGGTTTCCTTTGTCGCTTCTGGAGAAAAAGTGACTGCTAAAAACATTACTCCAGTTGTTAATTTAAACGCAAATTACGCAGCAGTAATGCCTTTTGGTTTCTCAAAAAATCTTCAATCACCTAATATAAATTTTAATAGTGACCGACAATGGTTTGGTGAACGGGTAGATGGTGTAACACAATACATTACAGCATTACATAAAAGTAATATTAAAACAATGCTAAAGCCTCAAATATGGGTGTCACGAGGGGAGTTTACTGGGAAAATTAAAATGACAAATGATGCAGATTGGTTGACTTTAGAAAAAACATATACCAATTTTATTATGACTTATGCAAAAGTTGCACAAGATAATAATGTGGCTATATATTGTATAGGAACAGAATTAGAGCTTTTTGTGAAAAACAGGCCTCAATACTGGCTCACTTTAATACAACAAGTAAAGGAGATTTATAAAGGAAAACTTACCTATGCAGCTAATTGGGATGAATACCCGAAAACGTCTTTTTGGAGGGAACTAGACTATATAGGAATTGATGGTTATTTTCCATTATCAGAAGCTAAAACTCCAAAAGGGTCTGTTTTAAAGAGAAAGTGGCAAAAGCATAAGATATTGATGAAAAAGCATTCGGATTCATTAGGAAAAAAAATATTGTTTACCGAGTTTGGTTATAGAAGTGTTGATTATGCAGCGGCAAAACCGTGGGAGGTAGATTATAGTAAAACCTCGGTAAATCTTCAAGGGCAAGTAATTGCAACCCAAGTATTATTTGATGAACTTTGGTATGAAAACTGGTTTGCAGGTGGTTTTATATGGAAATGGTTTATAGATTATGAAAAAGTTGGGGGAATTGATAACCCAAGATTTACTCCTCAAAACAAACCTGCAGAAGAAACAATTAGGGCGTTTTATAAGAAAAATAATTAACGATATTTTTACCTTTGACGAATATATACAGCACAATTAATTGAGATCATTAAAATGACAATTACAGCATTTATACAAAAAATAAAAGAGACTCCAAGCGAAATAATTTTTCAAAATACAATGGATGTTGTTGAAGCGTATTATACTTTTAGTCCAACATCTTTTGTTAATGGAAATATTAAAAATGAAGCAGGACAAAATTCTGGGTCGTGTAAAATATTTTCGTTTGCAAAACTTCAGAAATTAAACAAGGAAGAAACACTAAATTGTTTTGGTGATTATTACAGAAGTCATGTGTTGGGAAATCCTAAAGGGGAGAATCATCAAAATATTCGTAGTTTTATGAAAAAAGGATGGGAAGGAATTTCCTTTTCCAATGAAGCACTTTGTTTAAAAATATAAATTATAGATATTGAAAAAACAGTTTGATTATACCATTATCATCATTGCAATTGTAGTAATTGCGATATGGCAACTTCCGTATTTGGGTTGGGTGCAATATCCCTTTATATTATTAGGTACATGGTTCCATGAAATGGGGCATGGTTTAACAGCTTTAATGGTAGGCGGAACTTTTGAACATTTGGAAATATATGAAAATGGAGGAGGAGTTGCCTATTTGAATATGAGAGGAAGTTATCTTCCATACAATATCGCGCAAGCATGTACTGCAGCTGGAGGCTTACTAGGACCTGTTGTTACAGGAGGAGTGCTTATCGCATCTGCTAAATACCATAAAAGTTCAATGATAGTACTTAGGGCATTAATTGCACTAATGATGCTATCCTTATTACTATGGGTGAGGTCTTTCTGGGGAGTAGCTGTGTTGAGTGGTTATATAGCTGTGTTAATAGGAATAACCTTGTTTAAAAGTAGAAGGTTAGAAGTAATAACAATTTTATTTTTAGGGGTACAGTCAGTATTGAGTACGTATCTTCAGTTGGATTATTTATTTACCAAACAATTCGAAAGAAATGGTGCGATTCAAATATCAGACACACAGGCTATAGCGAAGCATACTTTTGGGTTTTATTGGCTGTGGGCTATGGTAATCATTGTCATTAGCGGATACTTATTATGGAAGAGCTTTAAGTTTTATTTTGCCCCCACCAGTGGGTTTAATTCCCTTAGGGATAGATCAAAATAAAAATAATGTATGTTGATTTATGTGTTGTGTGCTTGCATCAAGCATATTGAATAAAAATAGAAATCATATTTGAGTACTATTCTTTAATATGTTTTAAATAATAAGAGTGTAATTCATTCGCCGATGCACCAAACCATTTTTTTACATAGATAGTCCAAAAATGATATTGCAATTTCCAAACACCATTGGTTTGATAGCGTCGTGCTGAGGTAGTAATCCATTCTTGAATGACTGTAAATTGTTTCTTAGCATATAGCTTATTAATTAAATCATTGTCTTCATAAATAGTGAACTGTTCATTGAAGTTACCGAGCTCGTTGAATAGCTCTTTAGTAATAAACTGACTCTGATCACCTCCTCTGCAGGCTCGCCATTTAAATTGAGTAAGCCATCCAGCTAATTGTAACCACCAATGATTGCAATCAAATTTCATTCTAAAACAACCTGCTAGATTTCCTTTTTTAACTTCCGTTAGTATAAGCCGATCATAGTTTTCAGGAGGAAAAGAGTCGGCATGTAAGAAATATAGAATATTTCCAACGGATTTTTGTGCTCCTAGGTTCATCTGTTTGGCTCTACCACGTTCTGAAATATAAAGTATAACGTCAGTTCGAGTGAAATTTTCGGCAGAGATTTTTGTATCGAATACCATATCGTTTACTTCTCGATACAATTCCTCTCTTTGTTCGAAATCACTCGAAGTGACGAATGTTTTTACGATCTCTTGTGTGCCATCATCACTCCCGCAATCCACAATAATAATTTCTGCAATGTTTTTAGTCGTGCTATTATGTAATAAATGAAGCAATAAACTTTTTATGTTTACTGCTTCGTTTAAAGTAGGTATGATAATGGAAATTGTTTTATTCATAATCAAGGAATGCAAAATTTAATTCCTAATACTCATTATGGACTTCGTTCAAACTCCAATCGTATTTTTTAAAACTTTTTTTCGCGTTACTTTTAATGGTAATATCTGAATATTTGTTGAGGTAATCAATTAATGAACCTTCAGTTTTAAAATCTTTTGAAAACCATTGAAAGATCTTTGAGATTTGGATGCTGTTTTCAGAAATGACATTTCTTTTAGGGTCATTTATAAATTGATGCGCTAAATAGTCTAAATCATTATTAACGGTTGCAGCAGTAAACACCCTATTCAATAATGGAGGACAAGAAAAGGAAGCGCAATTGATTCCGAAATGAATTCTAGGGTCATTCATTTTTCGTAATATTTTATGTTCAATGTCATTTAAATTATACCACTTTTCACCTAATTTAAAAAAACGACTATTCCATGCGTTTTTAATGTCTTTAATACTTTTAGTAGGGTAGTTGTCTATGATTAATTTGATGGTAAAAGCATTATAGGTGTTCATCCAATAGGCTAGTTTGTCTTCTTTTGACCAATCTTCTTTAGGTAGGTTTTCTGATAAATTGGTTAAATAAATTTCAAATTCGGACTTGTTTTTTATAAAGCCTTTATAATTTGTATCTCCATTCTCTGAGATGTTTTCTGATAATAAATTATTGAATATTGAATGATCAAAAAATTCAATGTTTTCTATCGCCTGTGTTTCTTCTTTTATTCCTTCGTTTGTCTCTTCGGTTATGATAATTGGAGTTGTATGTGGTTTCGAGATTGTATCGGGAGTTATTTCTGCAGCTTCTTTTGTAGCTGATTTGTCAGGAACTATTTTCTGAGTACTACCACATGAAATGATAAATAATAATGTAATAAATAAGGATATTATTTTAAAATTTAATCTCATGTTGTAAAATTTTGAATCCCACCAGTGGGTTTTATCCCCGTCCCGATAGCCGTCGGTATTCCTTGGACGAAAAAGGATATTGATTAATTTATATCTCGTGAACTTGCATAGAGAATGTTGCATATAATTCTATTTTTAACGTCATTCTGTATTTATTTCAGAAGCCATCTGGTAAATAATCGTTATAAATTTAAACAAATTGAGTTAATATAAAGTAAACTAATGCACTTATTAGCGCAGCTATTGGCAAGGTTAAGGCCCAAGACAGTACTATTTTTCCAATCATTTTATAATCGGCTTTTTTGGTAACAGTTCCAATTCCGAATATTGCCCCGATAGAAACATGTGTGGTAGATACCGGCATACCATGTATACTGGCAGTAGTAACAAGTAGTCCGGTAATTAAGTTTGCGGTAAATCCTTGCCCTGAATTCATTGGAGTTATTTTTTGACTCATTGTGATTCCTACTTTTTTGGCGTTTAATAAACCACCTATTGCCATTGTAATGGCAACAGCAAGCATACTCCATTTAATATCTAAAGAGTTGATAATTAACAATAGTCCTACTATTTTAGGAGTGTCATTTAATCCTCTTGCAAAACTGACTATTCCTGCACTGATATAATGTAAGGTGTCTAATGTTTTTTGTGCAGAGAAACCAAATAGTCTTCCAATATACACTTCAGCGTTATTGTTTGTGATCGTTTGTTGAATGGTAGTATTATCTTTTAAGAGAAGAGTAACATTCATTTCCATTCGGTGATGATTAGGGGTTTCAGTTAAATAAATTTCTGTATGGGTTTCCTTATTGACGTTTAGCTTCTTTCTTACTCCTTTGAATAAGAGGTAAGCAATGAAACTAAGCACGGCAGCCATTAACGGGCTTACAACTAATGGCATCAAAAAGACATGGGCTAATTTTTCAAAATTAAAAGCACTTCCAACAGCCATAACTCCACTGCCAAATAAAGCGCCAACTAAACTATGAGTTGTTGAAATAGGCATTCCTATTTTTGTAGCTGTAAAAACTGTGATTGCAGCGCCTATTGCAATTGCGATAGCAAATGTGGGTAATAATAATAGTTCATTTGGAACTAGTCCTTTTCCAGAGAAATTTTTCACTAATTCTTCAGCTAAAAAAATAGCGGAGATAGATCCTAGTGCAGTTGTTATAGTAGCCCATCCGATTGCTTTTTTGTAATTGGTAGTTCCGCTACCAAAAAGAGTAGCAACTCCTTTAAAATTATCATTAGCGCCATTACTATAGGCTAAAAAACAAGCTGCGCAAAATAAAAGAATGTATATCATAGTTAATCAAATAAGATATTCTAAATTTTGTAGTCGTACTTGTAATGTGTTGATTACAATTAAATATATAAAAAAGCTCCTTATCTTTTAAAGTAAAAGATAAGGAGCTTTTTAGAAAAAGTTATGTTCATTGGAGGATTAGCAACATCCACCACCATCATAGTGGAAAGTAGATTCTGAGAAGTAAATATCATCTCTATTTAATGCTTGTAGTGCTGCGGCAGTTTTATCGCAGATTGCTAAAGGTTGGTTTTTTAATAAAATATGACCGAGTTTATCATCAAAATAATCTTCAGATCCATAGTAAATAGCTGCTTTACCTGTAAAAACACACGGTCCGTCTTCTGGCATTGGGTCTTTAATTGCAGCAACCTCTATTGATTCAATATATATTAATTCATCAGTTGGGTAGTTTTTCGGGTCTAATATACGGTAAGGCTTTCGGGCTCTAATCTCAATTGTTCCAAAACCAGCATCGGTTAATGCTTTTACATATTCAGTAATTGGTAAGCTTCCACTTAAGCAAAGGGCACGTAAACGTTCGTCATTACGTAAGGTATCATTCATAGGTTGTTCGCAAGTAGGGTCGCTCATAACTAATTTACCATGTGGTTTTAATACACGATACATTTCCTCGATAGCCTTTTTTAAATCTTCAGCTTTGAAAATATTGAATAAACAGTTTTGTGCAGCAACATCTATTGAGTTATCTGCAACATTTAAGTTTAATGCATCTCCCTTTACAAGGGTTACAAAATCACTTTTAAACCAATCGTTTTGTTCTTCAGCAACTTTAAAGTTTTTACGAGAAGCTTCTAACATTTCATCAACAACATCAACGCCAATAACACCTCCTTTTTGACGATTGAAGTACGAAAACTGTAACAACTCCATTCCTCCGCCAACGCCAACATAAAGCATTTTTGGATTGTTAGATAAGTCACGTGCGTGTACTGTAGAGCCACAACCGTAATTCATCTCTTGCATTATTTTAGGAATTTTTAAACCCGGTAATTCCCAAATAGGATTTGTTGTACAACATAACCCTACATCAGGAGTTAATGCAGCTTCTTTATATACGTCGTGTGTAGTGTCTAAGTAACTCATGTAATAGGTTTTAGTGATTAGGTCGCTTCGCTTTTAGCGATTAGACTTTGTTTAACTGTCATTGGGAGAAATGAAATTTCGTGACAATCTTTTGAAAGATTCCTTCACTTCATTCGGAATGACGTTACAATTGTTTAATTAATTTTTTAAATAAAATGATCATTTTAGGTTCGGCTTTTCCAGCTATAGCGATAATTTCTTCAATATTAACGGGATGTAAATTGTCCGGATCACATTCGTCTGTCAATACAGAAACTGCAATAGTTTCTATACTTAAATGGTTAGCAACAATAATTTCAGGTACAGTACTCATTCCTACGGCATCCGCTCCTAAAATTTTTAGCATTCTGTATTCAGCTCTTGTTTCCAATTGTGGTCCTACAACACTAGCATAGACTCCTTCATGGAGGGTTATGTTGTTATCAGCTGCAATAGCTTTCAGTTTTGTATTTATTTTTTTAGAATATGGAGCAAGCATATCTGTAAACTGAGTTCCAAATTCACCTATATTGGCAAATGCAAGTGGAGAACTTCCTTGAAGATTGATATGGTCATCAAGTAGCATTAAGTCACCTTTTTTGTATTTTAAATTGATAGCTCCAGCGGCATTAGAAACTAGTAATTTTTGAATTCCTAAACCATGCATAGTGCGTATTCCGTAGGTAACTTCCCATAGGCTGTACCCTTCATATAAATGAAACCTACCGGCCATGACTAATACTTTCTTTCCTTCTAAGGTTCCGTATATAAGTTTGCCAGAATGAAATTCCACGGTTGCTTTTGGGAAATGCGGAATATCAGCATATGCTATTTCATGTTCAATATGTATGTCATTTACTATTTTCCCTAAACCTGTTCCGAGAACAATTCCTATTTCAGGACTGTGAATTCCTAGTGATTTTAAGAAATCAATAGTTTCTTGTAAGTGTTGTTTTTTCAATGCTAATTCTTAATAAGTTGTTTTGTAATTTTTTTATTTCCAGAAGTCAGTTCGACTAAATAAATACCGTGTTTAAAATCCCGAGTATTTATAATAGTGGTATTTGTTATTTTTTCTTCAAGTAAAATTTCACCTAATATAGTGTAAATTTTAATGTTGATGACCTCTGGGAAATCAGTATTTACGTATAGGTTGTCTTTTACAGGATTAGGGTACATTGTTACTTGCTTTTCGAACACCTCGTCTTCAATTCCAAGTACTGTGCAATTTGCTGGGGTAAATGGAGTGAATTTTCCTAAATCCCAAAAGTGATTAAATTGAAAGCAATAAAAAAATACAGTGTCGTATTCCTCAATATTCGTTCCGCTTGGAATTGCAACAGTGAATGATTTAGCACCATTGGGAGAAACTGTGTTACTACTGATTAATCCAAAGTGAATGTTTTCTAGGCTAACTAAAGGAGTTCCTGCAATTTGTGCATTTGTCATTCCGTTTGACTTTATTAAGTATGCATTTACATCAGGTCCTGCGGCAGTCATGAAATCAGTTCCAGTGTCCAAGGATATTGTTTGTCCACCTGTGTTTAATGTGACAGTAACGTCTCCAGAAACTTGATAGTTAGGGGTGGTGTTATTTCCGAAATCACTCGCTTGTCGTACACATTGTGCACTCATAGAATTTGAAGCAAAAAAGATAGCAAAAAGTACACTAAAAAGTAGTTTTGTTTTCATTATAGTTAGATTTAAAATTAATACGTTTAAGCAGTTGGTCGTATTTTTTTAAATCTTCATACAAATCAATGTCATTTAATTCTTCTAAATGATAGACGTTACGTTTTTGTAAATCTTTTAGGGTTTCTTCTCTTACGGTTTCTGTACCCCAATCTTTATTTTCAAAAATATTTGGGTGAAGTGTCTTCATACCGAGTAAATAGTAACCTCCATCTTCAGCTGGGCCAATTGTTACATCATAGTTGTCTAAGTTGTCTAACGCTTCTTGGATATGTTTCGGTTTCAAATCGTATAAATCACTCCCCACAATAAGGACTTTTTCATATCCAGCTTTAAAACTGTTTGCAAAAGCATTTTGCATTCGCAACCCTAAATCATTTCCATGTTGTTGGTGTTTTTGGAAAAAGGTATTATCCCAAATATCATTATCCCTAACTTTTATGGAATAGTACACAGCTCTATCACAATCTATTTGTGCTACCACATTTGCTGTGTGTTGTAATAGTATTTTATAAATAGTTAGTGCATTTTCATCACCGATAGTTTTAGCTAAACGAGTCTTGCACTTTCCCAATTCTGGGTTGCGTGTAAATATTAGGATGAGGTTTTTTGATCCGGTCATTGATTACTATTTTATTAACTGCTTTTTAACTGTCATTTTGATGATAGGAGATACCTCAATCTGCAAATAATATAATTACTCCTATGCGATTTCTCAGTCGTTACTCCATCGAAATGACCTGCTACTTTTACAAATAAACACATAAATATTATGGCTATTTTACTCTTTTAGCGTAGAGTTTATCTCCATTGACTAGCCATTTACTCCAAGTGTTATCAAAGCAGTGAACCTTGTTAGTTATTGTATTGGTGTTATCAAGAACAGTATTGTTATCGTTTTTCCATTGTAGTATTCCTCCATATAAATTATAGACTGTATATCCTTTTTTCAGTAGTTTTTCTCCAATCTTTTCACTTCGGAATCCGATAGTGCAATACACTACTATTGGTTTTTTAGTAGATATGACCTTTCTTAGATTACGATATTTAAAGGTGTTGTAACCTATGTGTGTAGCATTTTCAAGATGACTAGTTTCGTATTCCTCCAACTCTCTTGTGTCAAGAATAATATAGTCGGTATAGCTTTCTTTTAAATCAATTGAAGTTATAAACGGTACAGTTTTTTGTAAAGTGCTATCAATCATTTTATCAAAAGATGATTCTTGAGCAAAGCATAAGCTGCTAATTAAGCAGAAGATGTAAATAAGTTTTTTGATGCCTTTTGAATTTATATTTTTTACCACATTAATTATTATTGCAGTTTTATATTTGACTATTCATTTACGCTACTGCTCCTTGACAACTACTTCCGGCACCAGCTGTACAGCCATAGCAATGTTGAGAAATGATTATTTTTCTGTTTTGAAGTAATTCTTCATTATACCCACTGATGTGTTTTACTTTACTAGCTACTTTAAGTTCTAGCATTTGATTAAAATCACAATCATATAACCAGCCATCCCAACTAATAGAAATTGTATTGGTACACATTACGCTCGATACAGCAGTAGGATTGTATGCGTCTACAAGAGAATGCATATAATCTTCATAATTGTCAGAAGCGATTAGGTAATCTAAAAATCTGCTTATAGGTAAGTTTGTAATGGCAAATAAGCTGTGAAATTGAATATTGAAATCTTCTTTCAACGCTTTTTTGAATTCTTTTTCCATTGATGCTTGATCTCCTGGGAGAAATGCACCAGAGGGATTATAAACTAGATCCAAGCGTAAATCACTATCAGGCATTCCGTAGCCTACAGCGTTTAGTTCTTGTAAAGCTTTAATGGATTTATCAAAAACACCTTCACCTCGTTGTTTGTCGGTTTTTCCTCTCGTCCAGTGTGGCATAGAAGAAACAACATGTACATTGTGTTTTTTGAAAAACTCAGGTAAATCGTAATACTTTTTGTTGGCTCTAATAATAGTTAAGTTGGAACGAACAATAAAATCTTTAATTCCAGCTTTTGAAGCTTCCTCAACAAACCATCTGAATTCCGGATTCATTTCTGGGGCTCCACCAGTTAAATCTAGCGTATGTGCTTCTGTTTTTTTAATCACATCCAAACACTGCATCATGGTCTCTCTAGTCATGATTTCTTTACGATCAGGACCAGCATCAACATGACAATGTTCACAGACTTGGTTACACATGTATCCCAAGTTTATTTGTAAAATTTCTAATTTATTTGGAGTTAGCGGAAACTGGTTAGTTTCTGCTATTTTGTCTTTGAAAGTTGGCAATTCACCATTTGCAAAAATCCCATTAGATAACAATTCCAATTGTCTGTTTGCATTCGCTAGGTCGCTTTCTCTTTTATGTAGGGATTTTATCATTTAGTTTGTTTTATTAATTGTTTTAGCCACGAATACACGAATATTTTGTTTTTTACTGTCAATGTTAATAAAGAATAAAAAACATAGAATAAAGAGAAAATCAGCATTTAAAAATTATTGACAATAGCCAAGAAATTTATTTTAAATAAGTGCAGCTGGTTGCCTTACATTTCTAATTTATTTACTTTATTCATCATTTGTACTCCATGCACTAAAGTAGCACCACTTTTGATAGCTGCACCAACATGTAATGCTTCCATCATTTCTTCTTTAGTGATACCACGTTGTAAACCATCTTGGGTGTACGCATCAATACAATACGGGCATTGTTCAGTGTGAGCAACAGCTAAGGCAATTAATGACTTTTCACGAGCACTTAATGCGCCTTCCTCAAACACCTTTCCATAGTAGTCAAAAAACTTGTTTCCAAGTTCCTCATTCCATTCTGTTATTTTTCCAAATTTTCTTAAATCTGCCGGGTCGTAGTATGTTTTTGCCATGTAAATATCTATTGGTTAGGTTGTAGACGAATAGTAAATGTAAGTCTTACAAGCGAAAATTAAAATTTATATGTCGTATAAATAGTTTACTTTTGCAAAATGACGAATGAACTAAGGCTATCAGACTGGTTACCAACGACTAACAAGGAGGTTAAGATCCGTGGTTGGGAAGAACTGGACGTAATATTATTTAGTGGAGATGCGTATGTGGATCATCCATCTTTTGGGCCTGCTGTAATTGGTAGGATTATAGAAGATTGTGGTTTGCGTATCGCTATTGTCCCGCAGCCTTCTGTAACAGATAACTTGCAGGATTTCACGAAATTAGGAAAACCAAATATGTTTTTTGCGGTTACCTCGGGTACGATGGATTCTATGGTAAGTAATTATACAGCTTCTAAGAAACAACGTGATAAAGATGCATATACACCTAACGGTGATAAAGGATTACGTCCTGATTATGCCACCTCAGTATATTCTAGAATATTAAAAGAAAAGTTTCCAGATACGCCAATTATTATTGGTGGTATTGAAGCATCCTTACGTCGTGTAACACACTATGATTATTGGAGTGATAAATTATCTCCAGATATTCTAACCACTTCAAATGCTGATTTATTGGTGTATGGAATGGGGGAGCAGCCTTTGCGTGATGTAATTGATTTATTGAAAAAAGGAGTTCCTTTTTCATCATTGAAAACAGTTAAGCAGACTGCGTATTTACAAGATAAGTCAGAAGAATTACAGAAAAACAAGAATTGGGAAGCAGTTACTATTGCGTCTCATGAGGTGTGTTTGTCTGATAAAAAGATTTTTGCATCTAATTTCAAAGTAATAGAACAGGAGTCTAATAAAACTTACGGAAATAGAATAATCCAAGAAGTAGGGAATAATAGATTGGTGATCAATCCACCCTATCCTACCATGACTGAGAAAGAAATTGACAGTTCTTTTGACTTGCCATATACACGATTACCGCATCCGAAATACAATAAACGAGGGCCGATTTCTGCTTTCGAGATGATTAAGTTTTCGATAAACATTCATAGAGGGTGTTTTGGAGGATGTAGTTTTTGTACAATCTCAGCGCATCAAGGGAAGTTTATAGCAAGTAGGAGTAAAGAGTCTATCATGAAAGAGGTAGATACTGTTGCTAATATGAAAGATTTCAAAGGGTACTTTTCTGATATAGGTGGGCCGTCGGCAAACATGTATAAAATGAAAGGAAAGGTGCAATCGATTTGTGACAAGTGTGTAGCGCCATCATGTATTAACCCTGTTATCTGTAGTAATTTAGATACCTCACATAAGCCATTAACGGATATTTACCAGTCGGTAGATAAGCATCCTAAGGTAAAGAAATCATTTATTGGAAGTGGAATTCGTTATGATATGTTGGTGCCGGAATTTAATAAAAATGCTGATCCAAAAGAATTAGAAGAATATACAGAAGAAGTGTTGACGAAGCACGTTTCTGGGCGATTAAAAGTTGCACCAGAGCATACTTCGGATCCAGTATTGAAATTGATGCGTAAGCCATCATTTTCAAATTTCCATCAGTTTAAAAAGCTCTTTGATAAAATTAATATCAAGAAGAAATTAAACTTACAATTGATCCCTTATTTTATATCGAGTCATCCAGCAAGTGAGTTGGAGGACATGGCTAATTTAGCCGCTGAAACTAAGGATATGGGGTTCAAGTTGGAGCAAGTGCAAGGGTTTACACCAACACCAATGACGGTTGCTACGGTAATTTATTACAGTGGATATCATCCGTATACCTTAAAGAAAATGAAGACTCCTAGGACAAAACAGGAGAAAGAGGATCAGCATCGTTTTTTCTTTTGGTACAAACCGGAGAATCAAAAGTGGATTCGTAATTCATTGAAAAAAGTTGGTCGTTTTGATTTGATCGATCGTTTGCTTCCGAAAGAGGATGAATTAAAAAAGGATTCTTTTAAGAAAGGTCATTCGAACTCAGGGTCTAAAAAGAAAGGATTTGTAAGTGTGATGCCTAAAGAGGATGAAAAGAAATGTGGTTTTAAAGGGAAATCAAAAGACAAAAAGAAATATAAAAAGAAACGAAGAAGGTAGGTTGGTTTGTAGTTGTTAGTTAAGGAGCTATAAAACATAATAGCGCCGTTACTTCAAGTGAGATTTTTGGAATACAATGGGAAAACATTTTGGTTTGCCCTCAACTTGATTGGGGGTCGAGAAGTTTTAGTTCTCGATACAATTTTCATTACACTACGCTACATAAAAAATTCTCGAACTGACAATGTTAATTGAGTGTCAGGCAAACAAAAAAGAGCAAATTGTAAAGTTTTACAATTTGCTCTTTTTTGTTACTCAGTATGCAGTAAAGTGCTTCTAAGATTTTATTTTTGTCTAACGTCTAACGTCTAACGTCTAACGTCTAACGTCTAACGTCTAACGTCTAACGTTTACTATTCTTAGGTTTGATAACAAATGCACCCCCATATTCTTCACTAATTGCTACTAAAGCTCTGTCGGCATCAAGTTTATTTCTGAACTCTCCAACCTGAACCTTGTAATTAGGTGTTTCGTAAATGACATCTGATTTGAAGTCTGAAAACTTGCTTTTACACTTTTTTAATGTTTCTCTAGCGGTAGTTAGTGACCCGGAGATTACTTGTATTGTGTAGTGTGTTTTTAATTCGCCATTGATCAATAAGCGCTTGCGTTCTTTTAATAAACGTTCAATTTTTTCATCTTGTTCAATGCTAACTGTTCCTTCTTGTGCGATGCTTTTTAAGCTAAAAAAAATAACGAAAACGATAGTTGTAACTGTTTTGATGTAGGGTAAGCTGCTCATAATGAATTGTCTTTATGCAAAAGTACATTTTCTGCTAGTTTTTACTTGGTGACTAATCTTATTTAGAATATCTATAAATTAGGATTAACATTTCTATAACACTTAAAAATATCAATCTGAAATAGTATTTTTGTCGGAACAATTTTTTCAAATATAATCGATTTTGTAGTTATACTTGAAAAAATCGTACCAAAAGCGAAAAAGTCCTGAGTTGTTTTTCAGGGAATACTAATAAATTATAGACACATTACAGATGAAACAGGTGAAACACCGTAATTCAACTTCTAAAGTTCTAGGTTTTTGCTTAGCAGTTATGCTAGCATTTTCTACTTCTATTTTTGCTCAAGGCGATCCAGTCGCGGGTAAAGCATTGTTCAATTCCAATTGTGCGGCATGTCATAAGCTTGATAAGAAGATGACAGGTCCTGCATTAAGAGGGGTTGTTGATCGTATAGATGATAAAGATTGGCTTTATAGCTGGATTCGTAACAGTGCGAAGATGGTTAAATCTGGAGATCCGTATGCGGTTAAAATATTTGCAGAGTATAATAACACTGCTATGACGGCATTTCCTCAGTTTTCTGATGCGGATATCGATAATATATTAGCGTATACATCAGCGCCTAAGCCTGTGTCTAAAGTTGCTGTCGCTTCAATTGGAAGTGATTCAAGTGATGATGGTGTTAGTGTTGATATCGTATTAGGGCTTTTGGCTTTGATATTAGTAGTGTTGGCTGCCATGTTATTTATGGTGACAAAAACATTAGGTAATCTTGCGAAACAAGCTGGTGTTGAAGTTGAAAAAACAGATCCAATTTGGAAGCGTTTTGTGAAGAATCAATTTTTAGTATTGGTGTCGGTAATAGCATTCATGATGTTTGGTGCGTTCCATGTGTTCGGATTCTTTATGCAAGTAGGAGTTGATCAAGGGTATAAGCCAGTTCAGCCAATACATTTTTCTCATAAAATTCACGCTGGTGATAACGGAATTGATTGTAAGTATTGTCACTCAAATGCAAGAGTGAGTAAAACTTCTGGGATACCTGCTTTAAATGTGTGTATGAACTGTCATAAGACTATTACTGAAGTGGCTCCTGAAACAGCTGATGCAGATTATTCAAAAGATTTTTACGACAAACAAATCCAGAAGTTGTATAAGGCAACTGGATGGAGTGAAAGTGATCAAGCATATACAGGAACTCCTGAGCCAGTTAAATGGGTTAGAGTTCATAACTTGCCTGATTTTGCTTATTTCAATCACTCACAACATGTTACTGTAGGTGGTGTGGCTTGTCAGAAATGTCACGGTCCTGTAGAGGAGATGGAGATATTGGAGCAACATGAGCCATTAACTATGGGATGGTGTATCAATTGTCATCGTGATACAAACGTGAAAACTGAGGGTAATGAATATTACACGAAGATTCATGCAGAGTTAAAGAAAAAATATGGTGTGGACCAACTTACAGTCGCTCAAATGGGTGGATTGGAATGTGGAAAATGTCATTACTAAAACTTGTTTTAGTAGTTTCCGAGAAATCGGAAATTTAAATAATAATTAAACGATTAAAAAATTAAACGATTGAAGGGAATAGGTTTTAATACTTTGAATTTTCAATCATTAAATTAAACTATAAATGGCATCAAACAAAAAATACTGGAAAAGTGTTGAGGAGTTAGATACTAACTCAATTGTTGAGACGCTACAGCAAAGTGAATTTGTTGAAGAGATTCCAGTTGGAGATTTTTTAGGAGACAAAGAAACTCTTGAAGATTCGTCAACTACTCGTCGTGATTTCCTTAAGTATGTTGGGTTCAGTACAGCTGCTGCGTCATTAGCTGCTTGTGAAGGTCCAGTGATTAAGTCAATACCTTATGTAGTACAGCCAGAGCAAATTCGTCCTGGTGTTGCAGATTATTACGCAACTACTATTGCAAATGGGTATGATTTCGCTAGCGTATTAGTAAAAACAAGAGAGGGTCGTCCTATTAAAATAGAGCCTAATAAAATGGCTGGTTCTAACGGAGGTACTTCAGCTCGTGTTCAAGCGTCAGTGTTATCATTATATGATAATATGCGTTTGAAGTCAGCAAAAGTGAATGGTGCTATTACTACATGGTCAAAGTTCGATGCTGATGTTACTAAAAAATTAACTGAGTTAAATGGAGCTGGAAAAGAAGTTGTGTTGTTAACACAAACTTTTGCAAGTCCATCAACTACACGTTTGATTGCTGAATTTAAAGCAAAATACGGAAATGTGCGTCACGTAGTGTACGATTCAATATCTGAATCTGCTGCTTTAGATGCTTTTCAAGAAAAGTACGGTGAAAGAGGTTTAGCTGCTTATAATTTAGAAGATGCTGATGTAATTGTTTCTGTCGGAGCGGATTTCTTAGGAGATTGGCAAGGTGGAGGGCATGAAGGTGCTTATGCTAAAGGTAGAGTTCCTAAGAAAGGTAAAATGTCACGTCATGTACAGTTTGAGTCAAACATGAGTTTGTCTGGGGCTAATGCTGATTTACGTGTGCCTTTAACGCCATCACAACAAAAAGTTGCTTTAGCAAAACTATACGGTTATGTAACTGGAGGTTCTGTAGGAGGTAAATTACCTGCTAATATTGAGGCTGCTGTTAAAAAGACGGCTGCTGAATTAAAGAAAGCAGGAAGTAGAGCTGTTGTGTTAACAGGGATACAAGATAAAGGAGCGCAAGCGGTTTGTTTAGTAATAAATGAGGCGTTGGCAAGTAAAGCATTTAATACTGCTACTCCTGTAAAATTAAGACAAGGAAGTGATGCTGCAATGAATCAATTAGTTGCTGATGTAAAATCAGGGAAAATTGGTGCGGTAATCATGGCTGGAGTTAATCCAGTATATACGTTAGCAAACGGTGAAGCGTTTGGTGATGCCTTAAAAAAGGTTGACTTAACAGTGTCGTTTACAGAAAGAGAAGATGAAACTTCTGCATATGTAAGCTATTTAGGTGCTGCTCCTCATTACTTAGAGTCATGGGGTGATGTAGAGTTCAAAAAAGGACACTACAGTTTAACGCAACCAACAATCAAGCCTTTATTTGATACTCGTCAATTCCAAGATTCATTATTAAAATGGATGGGAAGTACTGAGTCATATTATACATACATCAAGTCAACTTGGTCAACAGGATTCTTAAGTGGGTCTTCTTGGAATAAAGCGTTGCATGATGGAGTTTTAGTAACACCTGTTGTAGCTGTTGATGCTCAAGAAGGTGATGTTGTTTCTTCTGAGGAAGCGCCAGTTTCTAATATAGGTTCAGCAGTTGCTAAATTAGCAAAAGCGACTTCTAAAGGAATGGAACTTACTTTGTATGCTAAAACAGGTATGGGTGATGGACAAATGGCAAACAACCCTTGGTTACAAGAGTTTCCAGATCCATTAACTAGAGCTACTTGGGATAACTATATTACAATGTCACAAGCTGATGCTGATCGTTTAGGATTGAGTTTAGAGCAATCTACATTCTTTACTGAAGCACGTCACGATGCAAATGGTGGATTGAACGGAACTTATGCTAATATTACTGTTAACGGAGTTACGCTTAAAGTGCCAGTGATGATTCAACCAGGTCAAGCTGTTGGTTCTATAGGTATGGCGTTTGGTTACGGTAGAAAAGCTGGTTTAAAAACTGAAATGCAAACAGGTGTTAGTGCATATAAATTATACGCTAATGCAAATACAATACAAAATGTAACAATTGAGGCGACTGAGGGTAAACATGAGTTTGCTTGTCTTCAATTGCACAATACTTTAATGGGTAGGGGGGATATCATAAAAGATACTACTTTAGAAGTGTTTAATACAAAAGACGCGAGAATTTGGAATCCTAAACCAATGGTTTCTAAGGATCACGTAATGATTCCTGTGGATTCTCCAGATGCAGATTTATGGACGTCATTTGATCGTTCAATTGGTCATCACTTTAACTTATCAATCGACTTGAACTCATGTACCGGATGTGGTGCTTGTGTGGTTGCTTGTCATGCGGAGAACAATGTTCCTGTAGTTGGTAAAACAGAAGTGCGCAGATCAAGAGATATGCACTGGTTGCGTATTGATAGATATTATTCTTCTCAAGATTCATTTATTGGAGATGTTGAGAAAAAAGATAACATTACTGGATTAGGAAGTTCATTAGTCGAATTTGCTGAATTAGAAAACCCTGCAGAAAATCCTCAGGTAGTTTTTCAACCTGTAATGTGTCAGCACTGTAATCACGCATCATGTGAAACAGTTTGTCCGGTAGCGGCAACTTCTCACGGTCGTCAAGGTCAGAATCAAATGGCTTATAACCGTTGTGTAGGTACTCGTTACTGTGCTAACAACTGTGCGTACAAAGTACGTCGTTTCAACTGGTTCTTGTACAATGACAACGATGAGTTTGATTTCAATATGAATAATGACTTAGGGAAAATGGTATTGAACCCTGATGTAGTTGTTCGTTCTCGTGGAGTAATGGAAAAATGTTCTATGTGTATTCAAATGACGCAGAAAACAATCCTTGACGCGAAACGTGATGGTAGAGCAATTAAGGATGGAGAATTCCAAACTGCTTGTTCTAACGCATGTGAAACAGGAGCAATGACATTTGGAGATATAAATGATCACGATAGTGATGTTTATAAATTAAAGAATGATGAAAGAGCATATCACTTATTAGAGCACATTGGTACAGAACCAAATGTTGTGTATCATACTAAGGTGAGAAACTCAAACGAAGCATAAGTAAGAAAATTAATAAGTAATAATAAGTATAAGTTATGGGGTCTCATTACGAAGCACCGATAAGAAAACCTTTGGTTACTGGTAATAAATCGTATCACGATGTATCAGTAGATGTTGCTAGACCTGTTGAAGGTCGTGCTAATAAACAATGGTGGATTGTCTTTTCTATTTCATTAGCCGCTTTCCTTTGGGGAATAGGATGTATCATTTACACAATTTCTACAGGTATTGGTACCTGGGGATTAAACAAGACCGTAGGTTGGGCTTGGGATATTACTAACTTCGTTTGGTGGGTTGGTATTGGTCATGCAGGAACATTGATTTCCGCAGTACTACTTTTATTCCGTCAGAAATGGCGTATGGGTATTAACCGTTCTGCAGAAGCAATGACGATTTTTGCCGTAATGCAAGCAGGACTGTTCCCGTTAGTTCACATGGGACGTCCATGGTTAGGATACTGGGTATTCCCTATTCCAAATCAATTTGGTTCATTGTGGGTAAACTTTAACTCTCCTTTATTATGGGATGTATTCGCAATATCAACGTACTTATCAGTATCATTAGTTTTCTGGTGGACTGGTTTATTACCTGATTTTGCAATGTTACGTGATAGAGCAGTAAAGCCTTTTCAAAAGAAAATTTACGCATTAGTAAGTTTCGGTTGGTCTGGTAGAGCAAAGGATTGGCAACGTTTTGAAGAAGTATCATTGGTATTAGCAGGTTTAGCTACGCCATTAGTACTTTCAGTACATACGATTGTATCTTTTGATTTCGCAACATCAATCATTCCAGGTTGGCATACAACAATATTCCCTCCGTACTTCGTTGCAGGGGCAGTATTTTCAGGATTCGCAATGGTAAACACCTTGTTAATCATTATGAGAAAAGTATGTAATTTCGAAGACTATATTACAATGCAGCATATCGAGTTAATGAACTTGGTAATTATGCTTACAGGTTCTATTGTAGGTGTAGCATATATAACAGAGCTATTTATGGCTTGGTATTCAGGAGTTGAGTACGAACAATATGCATTCTTAAACAGAGCAACTGGTCCTTATGCTTGGGCATACTGGTCAATGATGATATGTAATGTATTCTCTCCTCAGTTTATGTGGATTAAGAAATTGCGTAGAAGTATCATGTTCTCTTTCATCATCTCTATTGTTGTAAACATAGGAATGTGGTTTGAGCGTTTTGTAATTATTGTTACTTCTTTACATAGAGATTACTTACCATCATCATGGACAATGTTCTCACCAACATTTGTTGATATTGGTATATTTATAGGTACTATAGGTTTCTTCTTTGTATTGTTCTTATTATACGCAAGAACATTCCCTGTAATTGCACAGGCAGAGATCAAGTCTATTTTGAAATCATCAGGAGATAAATACAAAAAAACTAGCGAAAGTCATGAGTAGTCAGAAAGTAGTTCACGCGTTTTATACTGACGATGATGTGTTGTTAGATGCTGTTAAAACAGTACAGGATGCACATTATCATATCGAAGAGGTTTTTACACCTTTTCCAGTACACGGATTAGATAAAGCATTGGGTTTAGCACCAACACGTTTAGCAATTACATCATTTATGTATGGTATTGTAGGTGTATGTGTAGCTACAGTTATGATGAATTATATTATGATTCAGGACTGGCCACAAGATATTGGAGGAAAACCAAGTTTTACCTACATTCAAAATATGCCAGCATTTGTGCCAATTATGTTTGAATTAACGGTATTCTTTGCTGCCCATTTAATGGTACTTACTTTTTATATGAGAAGTAGATTATGGCCATTTAAGCAGGCTGAAAATCCTGATGTAAGAACAACAGATGATCACTTCCTTATGGAAATTCCTGCAGGAGATGATGTAGAAGCATTACAGACTTTATTAAAAGAAACTGGTGCGGTAGAAATTAACCTAACTGAAAAGCACTAATTATGATGAAGATTTTAGTTAAAGCAATAGCAGTAGTAGGAATTTTAGCAATGGTGTCTTGTAACGAAAGTTCAACACCAAACTATCAATTCTTTCCGAATATGTATCAATCGGTAGGGTATGAAACATATAGTGAGTCAGCAGCGTTTAACAACGGAGTTGCAGCACAATTACCAGTTGATGGTACTATAAAAAGAGGATGGATGCCTTATGAAGTAGCAAATACTGCTGAAGGAAAAATATTCGCTAAAGATAGTTTAGTCAGTCCTATAAAAAGTACTGAAAAAAATCTTGCTACTGGTAAAGAATTGTTCGGTATTTACTGTACAGTTTGTCACGGTAAAAAAGGAAAAGGTGATGGTGGCTTAGTAAAGAGCGAAAAGTTCTTAGGAGTTCCTAACTATAAAGATAGAGATATTACAACAGGTAGTGTTTACCACACTATTTACTACGGATTGAACTCTATGGGATCTCATGCAGGTCAGTTAAATGAAAACGAACGTTGGCAAGTTGCAATGTACGTGAGTAAGCTTAAGGCGGATTTAACCAAATAAGAAATTAGATTAAGATATAGATATGTACGATTTTTCTAAAAAATTAAAGCTGTGGGCTATCGGATTGATGGTAGTTGGAGCTATTGGTATTATAGCAGGTTTTATGGCTGCACCTTCAACGGTACAGGATGTAGAACAAATTTTAGCTGATAGCCATCACGGTGGTGGTCATGATACTGAAGCTGCTACACACGGAACTGTTGATGCTCACGGCGAGGCTGATCATGGTAAGTCACATAGTGAAGAAGCACATCATCAAGAATCTCATGGTGATAAGGCAGCACATGCAGCTAATGCACATGATAATGAACACACAAAACATTTAAAACACGTGTTGGTTCAATTACAAAATAAGCCTTGGGCGGCATTATATGTAGCGTGTTTCTTTTTTATGATGATTGCTTTAGGAGCTTTAGCTTTTTATGCAATTAACAGAGCAGCACAAGCAGGATGGTCTCCATTATTATTTAGAGTAATGGAAGCAATAACATCATACTTACCAGTTGGTTTAGTTATTATGTTAATCATTTTAGGAATATCAACTGTAGGTCATGGAAATCATTTGTTTGCTTGGATGCATGCTGATTTAGATCCTACAAGTATTGATTACGATAAATTAATCGACAACAAAAAAGGTTGGTTAAACGGTGGTTCATTCATGATTAGAGCATTTATTTTTGCAGGACTATGGACTGCTTATCAAGTTGTTTCTAAAAAATGGTCAAGAGCTCAAGATGAAGCTTCTGATGATAAGTACTTCAAAAAGAACTTTATGCTATCAGCAGGGTTCTTAGTTGTATTTTTATACTCAGAGTCAATCATGTCATGGGATTGGATTATGTCATTTGATCCACACTGGTACAGTACATTATTTGGATGGTACGTATTTGCAAGTATGTTTGTAAGTGGTATTACCGTAATTGCATTAGTAACGATATTTTTGAAGTCTGGTGAAAAAGATTATTTACCAAAAGTAAGCAACAGTCATATTCACGATTTAGCGAAGTTCATGTTCGGTATTAGCATTTTCTGGACCTACTTATGGTTCTCGCAATTCATGTTAATCTGGTATGCAGATATTCCTGAAGAGGTAACGTACTTCGTAACACGTATACAGGACTATAACTTGCCTTTCTTTGGTATGGTGGTTATGAACTTTGTGTTCCCGATATTAGTACTGATGAACAGTGATTTCAAACGTGTAAACTGGTTTGTTGTTATCGCAGGTATCGTTATTTTATTAGGTCATTATGTGGATATATATGTAATGGTTATGCCAGCAACAGTTGGTACACAATGGTCAATAGGATTGCCTGAAGTTTCTTCAGTATTATTCTTCTTAGGATTGTTTATTTATGTTGTGTTTACAGCATTAACAAAAGCACCTTTGGAGCCTAAACGTAACCCGTTTATTCACGAGAGTGAGCAGTTCCATTATTAAAATTAATAAATACTAGATATTAAAAGTAATGACAGTTTTTTTATACATAGTAGTAGCACTTTTAATTGCAATTTCATTATGGCAATTAAGTAAAGTTGTTAAAATTTACAAGGCATCAAAGTTAGATACTGAGGTTGCAAATGATGCTGATAACAAAACCCAAGGTGGTTTAATGTTATTGTACTTGATATTCATTTTTGCATTTACATTCTATGGTTTTTATGCTTGGAGTGAAGTAATGTTAGGGACACCTGCTTCGGCCCACGGTCCTAATTATGACTTGTTAATGAACGTATCATGGGCAATCATTTTCCCCGTATTCTTTGCAGTACAGTTTTTATTACACTATTTCGCCTTTAAATATCAAGGCAAGGAAGGTAACAAAGCGTTGTATTATTCTGATAACATGAAGTTAGAGATGATTTGGACTATTGTTCCAGTAATCGTTTTAACAATATTAATCTTATTCGGATTATTCAGTTGGAATGACATCATGTCTTTTGACTTTGAAGATGAAGCGGAACAACCAATAGTTGTTGAATTATATGCACAACAGTTTAGCTGGACTGCACGTTATGCAGGAGCTGATAATACTTTAGGTGATGCAAATGTTCGTTTAATTGACTATGATAACGTAAATGTATTAGGATTAGATACTTCTGATAAAAATTACGCTGATGATGTGATCGCTAAAGAATTGCACTTACCAGTGGGTAAACGTGTACACTTTAAGATTCGTTCGCAAGATGTATTGCACTCTGCATATATGCCTCACTTTAGAGCGCAAATGAACTGTGTACCAGGTATGGTAACTGAATTTTCATTCATTCCTACAGTAACTACTGTTGATATGCGTAAGGATGATAAAATTGTTGCGAAAATTGCAAGAATCAATGTTTTAAGAGCTGAACGTAGAAAAGCTGGAGAAGATTTAGACGAGGAAGACTATATATTTGATTACTTATTGTTATGTAATAAAATATGTGGACAATCACACTACAACATGCAAATGAAAATTGTAGTTGAAACTCCTGAAGAATATGCTGCTTGGATGAGAACTCAGGATAAGGCTAAGGATGTTATTACTGTAGCAGGAAACTAATTAATAGATTTACAAAATTATATAACCATATATAAAGTTATGTCACAAGACGATCACGGACACCACAAAGAGACATTCGTTACTAAATACATCTTTAGTATCGATCATAAAATGATCTCTAAGCAATACTTGATTACTGGTATTTTCATGGGAATTATAGGTATTGCAATGTCAATGCTTTTCAGATTACAATTAGCATGGCCAGAAGAGCCATTTAAAATAATGGAACTTCTTTTAGGAGGTACTATGGCTCCAGGTGGGGTTTTAAATGCTGATGCTTATTTAGCATTGGTAACTATTCACGGTACCATCATGGTATTCTTTGTACTTACAGCAGGACTGAGTGGTACGTTTAGTAACTTATTAATTCCATTGCAAATTGGTGCAAGGGATATGGCATCAGGTTTTTTAAACATGGTATCATACTGGTTATTCTTTTTATCAAGTGTAATCATGTTAATTTCTTTATTTGTTGAAGCTGGACCAGCATCAGCAGGTTGGACTGTTTACCCTCCATTATCTGCTTTACCGCAAGCGATACCTGGTTCAGGAATGGGTATGACACTTTGGTTAGTATCAATGGCTATCTTTATTGCTTCTTCTTTATTAGGATCATTAAATTACATTGTAACGGTAATCAATTTACGTACAAAAGGAATGACAATGACGCGTTTGCCATTAACAATATGGACGTTCTTTGTAACTGCAATTATTGGAGTTGTATCGTTCCCGGTATTGTTCTCCGCAGCATTATTATTGATCATGGATAGAAGTTTCGGTACTTCATTCTACTTATCTGATATATTTATTAACGGTGAAGTATTGCATTACCAAGGAGGATCTCCTGTATTGTTTGAACACTTATTCTGGTTCTTAGGACATCCTGAGGTATACATTGTATTATTACCAGCATTAGGGATTACTTCTGAAGTTATTGCAACCAACTCACGTAAACCAATTTTCGGATACCGTGCCATGATTGCATCTATCTTAGCAATTGCATTTTTATCAACTATCGTATGGGGTCACCATATGTTTATCTCTGGTATGAATCCATTTTTAGGATCAGTATTTACATTTACTACTTTGTTAATTGCAATTCCATCTGCGGTAAAAGCATTTAACTACATCACTACTTTATGGAAAGGTAACTTGCAGTTTAACCCTGCAATGCTATTCTCTATCGGATTGGTTTCTACGTTCGTTTCAGGAGGTTTAACAGGAATCATTTTAGGAGATAGTACATTAGATATCAACGTTCACGATACCATGTTTGTTGTAGCGCATTTCCACTTGGTAATGGGGGTAACAGCAGTTTACGGATTCTTAGCAGGTGTATACCACTGGTTCCCTAAAATGTTTGGTAAAATGATGAGTAAAAAATTAGGGTACTTACACTTCTGGATTACAGCAGTAGGTGCTTACGGAGTATTTTATCCAATGCACTTTACAGGATTGGCTGGTTTACCACGTCGTTATTACAACAACACAAGTTTCCCGATATTTGATGACTTAACTGATATTAATATTATCATTACAGTATTTGCATTAATCACAGGATTAGGACAGCTGATATTTTTATACAACTTCATCAATAGTATTTTCAACGGTGAAAAAGCACCTCAAAATCCTTGGAGATCAACTACACTTGAATGGACTACTCCAGTAGAACATATGCACGGAAACTGGCCAGGAGATATCCCTGAAGTACACCGTTGGTCATATGACTACAGTAAGCCAGGACATGATGAAGATTTTGTTCCACAAAATGTTCCAATGAAACCAGGTGAAAAAGAATTACATCACTAGCATTATGGCGAAAGCGATAATCTCACAATAACTAAAAACCCTTTCTGTTTCAGAAAGGTTTTTTTTTGGTATATGTAATAAAGGAATGGTTGTCTAGATTGGATTTGTAGAAACAACTGTGTTGCTAGTATTCCATTGAAAATTATCTAAAACAATTGTAGAGTCCGAGCTTTGATCACCTGTATCCCAAATAATAAACCTAAGAGTAATTTCTTGATTGGGTGTTACAGGTGCGGATGTTCTCAACCAACCAGTTGTTGCTGCGTCGCCCCATGAGTCAAATCCAGTAGATTGTAATAAATTAGATAAACCAGGATTAATGAAATTGGCATTCACACCTATTGGAGTACTATTACTATCAAAAGCAATATTGCCATTTATGGAGCCTATAGGGTTAGTGTCTATAGTAACAATAAATTGATCGTTAAAAGCATTACATATAAACTCAGGATAATCAAAGGTAAAATAGATAAAATCAAATGAGAATCCTTGTGCGTTTTCAGGAACTAGGAGCGTTATTTCGATTCCGATATCATCATTAATATTATTATTTGGGCTACACCCAGTAATATCTTGTGGGTATCCATTTGGAGGTGTTCCGGCACCATTTCCAAAACAAGAAGTTCCCCCACATGCTTGAGTTTGGACAGAGCTTCTTGCAATACCAGTAGATAGAACGAGCATTCGCTGTCCATTTTGTGGACTTACATTTGTCCCAAATGAATCGGTTATTCCTATTTGAGTTGAATGGGATGTATTCACTCCGTTAGCTCGAATGTATTTTGCACTAGCTGTTTGGCAAATATCCAATGCTTTTACTGCGTTTAAGGGGTTTGAGTCATTAATGGCTATTAAATTATCACAAGTGGTAATAGTAGTTGTAGTAGTAGTAGTAGTAGTAGTAGTAGTAGTAGTAGTAGTAGTAGGGGATGAATCATCATCACTACAGTCTGAAAAAATGGTAAAAACAAGTACCATCATAAGTTTACAAATGAATTTTATTGTTGCTTTCATAATTTTTAGTTTGTCTCTTAAAGTTACAAAAAACAAGCTTAATGCTAAAAGGAAACTATTTTAAAATAAACTAGATTAGATAAATATACATTTCAAAAATGAAATTAATAAAGCCATTTTTTAATCTGCATATCAAAATAATCTTGGGTGTAGCCCTTGTAAAACTGTACTATTAGTTAAACAAAATAGAATAAAAATAAATTCATATATAGCGGAGTAGGAAAAATATTGAAACTTAGAGATGTTTTAGTTTATGGTGGTAATATTGAATCAACTAGTTTTGGAGATAGAACTGAGAATTATTTAAATTTGTCTTCTGAGATGTTTTTACAATTTATAAAGATGTATTTCTTTATGTGATATAAAAAGGATTGTATTAATTAATGTATGCTAAGTTTTATTGATGTACTTTCAATCCCTCCCCAATGGAAGCTTAATATTGATTGCTTAAACCTAATAAAGTAATTAACAATTATCAACTTAACTATTGTTAATAAAACAAACATTATGTGACTGGTAATAGACGAATTGATTTGTAAATTTGGGTATGGGGGAAATAGAAAACTTAATACTTAGAATATTAGAATCGACATCTATTGATGAAAAAACAAGGTTGGGAAAAGAAACAGTTGAATCATTTAAAAGTTTCAATTCAGTAAATGATATTCCAATAGCTATTCAATTAAACTTGTCATTACGTTTGAGAGATGCTATTGATAACTTCGTTATCCAAGATAATCTGACATCACGTAAAACATTAGAAAACTTCTTCCTGTCAACTAATTTTGATCTCCATGAATCTAGTTAAAGCATTGTAAATACTAATCAATAAGGTAGTTCTCACAAATTACTTTTTATACTACCTCTGATTGAATGAATAGGTTGTAATGATGAAGCTGAATGGATTGTGTGTTGAGGTGAATTTTATAATGATTATTGTAAACATTTACCAAAGCTATGAGGGCTAATATTAGCAGGTGAAGACATCATAGAATATATATTTTATTTATCTTACCGCTATAATAGATATAAATCAAATAAAACTAAAAATGAGTACAATTAGATTAGGAGATGAAGCTCCAAACTTTACAGCACAATCAACAGAAGGTGAAATTAACTTTCATAACTGGTTAGGGAACAGTTGGGGGATATTATTTTCTCATCCGGCAGACTACACTCCTGTTTGTACAACTGAATTAGGAACTGTTGCTAAATATAAAAAAGAATTCGATAAGAGAAATGTAAAAGTAGTGGCACTAAGCGTTGATGGGCTTGATTCACATAGCGGATGGATAAAAGATATTAACGAGACGCAGAATACATCTGTTAATTTCCCAATAATTGCTGATGAAGATAAAAAAGTAGCAATGCTTTATGATATGATACATCCAAATGCAGATAATAAACTTACAGTTAGGTCTGTATTTGTAATTGGATCGGATAAAAAAGTAAAATTAATGATTACTTATCCTGCCTCTACAGGTAGGAATTTTGATGAATTACTAAGAGTAATAGATTCATTACAATTGACAGCTTATCATAAAGTTGCTACCCCTGCAAATTGGAATAATGGTGATGATTGTGTGATTGTTCCTTCTGTTACAAATGATGAAATACCAGGCTTATTCCCTAAAGGGCATACAGAAGTTAAACCTTATTTAAGGTTAACCCCTCAACCAAATTGGAATTAACATCAATAAGGATATTAAAAGTTTATGTAGTATCAATTCAATATAAACAACAACTAAAGGCAATCCTAACGGGTTGTCTTTCTTATTTATGACAACTATCTCTGATTGAAGGTATAGGCAGTTAGAAGGGTTCATTTAAATATTATTCTATAGTGTTTAGTTAGGGTAAATGATTTCGTTCCTGTTTTATTAGTATAGTTATTTTGTAACCTAATAAAACCTACTTATGACAAATTACTTAATTATTTTTATGGGATTCTTATTTGGTGGTTCTTCAGTTGCCCAAAAACATGAGGTTGGGCTGTTTTTAGGTGGGTCTAATGTTATTTCAGATGTTGGATCAACAGATGTTATCAATCCCAATGATGTTGTCATTGGAGGGGTGTATAAATGGAATAGAACCCCTCGATACTCATTTCGTTTATCTGTAAATTATGCCAACGTTCATGGAGAAGATTCTAAATCAAATGACTCTAAACAGCGAGCAAGAGACTACTCTTTCAGAAACGCGATTAAAGAAGTGTCAGTTGGTATTGAATATAATTTAATAAACTTTGATTTGCATGACAGAAATAGGTTGTTTACTAAAATTACACCGTATGTATATTCTGGATTATCGTTCTTTCATTATGATGCATTGTATTTAAAAGGAGGTAAGACAGTACAGAAATTTAATAGTCACAGTACTTTTGCAATTCCATTAAGTTTGGGTGTTAAAACAACGCTATCAAGTAGGTTTATCCTTGGGTTTGAAACTGGTGTTCGCTATACCTTTACCGACGATCTTGATGGGAGTAATCCTGTAAGAGATAAGGCTCCTTATGAATCATTAAAGTTTGGTAACACAAAAAATAATGATTGGTATGTATTTACTGGTGTTACGTTAACCTATACTTTTGGAAAAAAACCTTGTATTTGTCCAGAAGGAAATAAGTATTAATGTATTAAAAAAGGCCTTACTTAGTAAGGCCTTTTTTAATATGATATAATGTGTATATTACAATCTAACGATAACGGTTTTTGATTTGCTATCCCAATGTAATAAATGTTTATTTTCATTAAACCAGTTTTTCCAAGTTATAAGATCGTTACTTTCGGTTTTACCGATAGTTTCGTAGCTATACCCTGTCTTAGATTTTAACTGTGTGATTTGTCCAAGAAAGTTACTAGCTGAAGTCAATTCAAAACTATATCCTTCTTCTAAATTGTGAAATTCTTCAATTATTGAAATACGTTCTTGAACATATTTACAAGCTTTTTTGTCAATATTCTTTTTGTCAATGTTTTTATCAGTTGCAAATACATTTCCAACTAATAAAAATAAAATTCCAGTTAAGATGATGCTTTTAATATTCATGCTTAGTTTTTTTAATATAATTAATATTCCCCAAATGTCCTTATTGTTATGGACGGTACAAATCTAGTTCCTATCTTGTTATAAACCAATAGGTTGAATTGTATTTCGTCGTTTTTACTATATTTAGAAGGTTAACCTTTGTTAATTGATGATTATTGTATTATAACAAGGTGTTTGTTGTTGATTTACAACGTATTAGTGTTTTTTATTAAAAAATCAACAATTTTAAAAACCGACCAAATGCATTTTTAACCTCATAAAACGCTCTTTTCGGTTGTAAAGTGACGTTATTTTGTGGTTTAAGGTATTTGTTGTTGTCGTAATTTAGGTGTAATTGTCCTTTTTGTGTTTTATTTAATAGCGAGTGTTTTTTTAACATGCGCTTTTAATTAATAACT
This sequence comes from Kordia sp., assembly GCA_002733415.1. Classification (GTDB taxonomy): domain Bacteria; phylum Bacteroidota; class Bacteroidia; order Flavobacteriales; family Flavobacteriaceae. The sequence continues at coordinate 250,268 of NVVR01000001.1, forward strand.
GACTCTTTCATCAAGAAGATTTTTATTATTTTTACCATTTACGAATCATTAATAAGCCTTAAGCTGTTTGTGTACTATGAATGAAAATCTTGATCCGACCAACGAAAATTACAATCCAGCAGAATTAGATGCTGATAGAGCGTTAAGACCACTATCATTTGATGATTTTGCAGGACAAGACCAAGTATTAGAAAATTTAAAAATTTTTGTTCAGGCGGCTAACTTACGTGATGAAGCTTTGGATCACACACTATTTCATGGCCCTCCAGGATTAGGAAAAACTACTTTAGCGTATATTTTAGCAAATGAATTAGGGGTAGGTATTAAAGTTACTTCGGGGCCGGTATTAGATAAGCCAGGTGATTTAGCAGGTTTGTTAACTAATTTGGAAGAACGTGATGTGTTGTTTATTGATGAAATACATCGATTGAGTCCGATTGTTGAAGAGTATTTATATTCTGCAATGGAGGATTATAAAATTGACATCATGATTGAGTCTGGGCCGAATGCAAGAACAGTTCAGATAAATCTAAATCCGTTTACGTTAATAGGGGCAACTACACGTTCTGGATTATTGACCGCGCCTATGCGTGCTCGTTTCGGTATTCAGTCACGTTTGCAATATTATAAAACAGAATTGCTAACTACGATAGTTGAGCGTAGTGCTCATATATTAAATGTCCCAATTGATTTAGAGTCCGCAATAGAAATTGCAGGTAGAAGTAGAGGGACACCTCGTATTGCAAATTCTTTATTACGTAGAGTTCGTGATTTTGCGCAAATAAAAGGAAATGGTAGTATTGATATGGAAATCGCTCGCTTCGCATTAAAAGCTTTGAATGTAGATGCACATGGACTGGATGAGATGGATAATAAGATATTAACGACTCTTATAGATAAATTTAAAGGTGGTCCAGTAGGAATAACGACGTTAGCAACTGCTGTTTCTGAAAGCGGTGAAACTATAGAGGAAGTATACGAACCATTTTTAATTCAACAAGGGTTTTTAATTCGTACGCCACGTGGAAGAGAAGTTACAGAGCTTGCTTATAAACATTTAGGTAGGGTAAAAGGAGCTATTCAAGGAGGGTTGTTTTAGTTCTGGGATATTAATCTAAACTTATATGTATGGCTGAGCTTGTCTAAGTCGGTTATAAAGAGAGTTTAAAATGAATCTAAAAGAAAAATATACACAAATGATAAAAACCGAAGCATTGCGCCTCGGTTTTTTGTCTTGTGGTATTTCAAAAGCTACTTTTTTGGAAGAGGAAGCTCCAAAACTAGAGAGCTGGCTAAAAAATGATTTTCATGGTGAAATGAAGTATATGGAAAATCATTTTGACAAACGATTGGATCCGCGTTTGTTGGTGGAGGATGCAAAGTCTGTGATTTCCTTAAGTTATAATTATTATCCAGAGCAATTGCAGCGAGAAGATTCTTATAAAATCGCAAAATATGCTTATGGGCAAGACTATCATCATGTAATAAAGGCGAAACTAAAAGAGCTTTCGGTTTTTGTTCAGGAACAAGTCGGTGATGTTCAAGGTCGTGCTTTTGTAGATTCAGCACCTGTAATGGAACGTGCTTGGGCAAAGAAATCAGGGCTAGGTTGGGAAGGGAAGCATTCTTTAATACTACAAAAGAAACAGGGATCCTTCTTTTTTTTATCAGAATTAGTAATTGATTTAGAGTTAGACTATGATACTCCAATGACCGATCATTGCGGGACCTGTACAAAATGTATTGACGCTTGTCCAACTGAGGCAATTTTGCCAAATAATACTGTAGATGGTAGTAAATGTATTTCTTATTTTACTATTGAGTTAAAAGAGAATATTGCAAATGAATTTAAAGGTCAGTTTGACGATTGGATGTTCGGGTGTGATATTTGTCAAGACGTTTGTCCGTGGAATCGTTTTTCAAAACCTCATAATGAACCATTATTTACTCCTAAGTCTGAATTACTTAATATGACTAAGAAAGATTGGGAGGATATAACCGAAGATGTGTTTGGTAAAGTGTTTCAGAAGTCGGCTGTAAAACGAACTAAATTTGCAGGATTACAACGTAATATTTCTTTTCTTAAAAAATAAATTCAGTAAAACTTTCATAATTGAAACATAGGTATAACTTTGTATAATTATACCAATTTTGACTTATGAGTAAAAAAAGAATGAGGCATGAAGCATTAATTTATCATGCGAAGCCAGTACCCGGAAAAATTAAAGTAGTACCAACAAAAAAATATGCAACTCAGCGTGATTTAGCATTGGCCTATTCACCAGGTGTTGCAGAGCCTTGTTTAGAAATTGAAAAAAACCCAGAAGATGCTTATCGGTACACAGCAAAAGGAAATCTTGTAGCTGTAATTTCAAACGGAACGGCAGTTTTAGGATTAGGAGATATTGGTCCTTTAGCCTCTAAGCCTGTGATGGAAGGAAAAGGTTTATTGTTTAAAATTTTTGCAGACATTGATGTTTTTGATATAGAAATTGATACTAAAGACATTGATGCTTTTGTTGAAACTGTTAAAAATATAGCGCCAACTTTTGGTGGGATAAACTTAGAAGATATAAAAGCGCCTGAAGCATTTGAAATAGAACGACGCTTAAAGGAAGAGTTAGATATTCCAGTAATGCACGATGATCAACATGGGACAGCAATTATTTCCTCAGCAGCCCTATTAAATGCATTAGAGCTTGTAGATAAAAAAATAGAAGATGTCCGAATAGTAGTTTCTGGAGCAGGAGCTGCAGCAATATCTTGTACAAGGTTATACAAGTCTTTTGGTGCAAAAACTAAAAATATTGTAATGTTGGATAGTAAGGGGGTAATACAAAACAGTAGAGGGAACCTTACCAGTCAGAAAAAAGAATTTGCAACAGAGCGAGATATAACGACACTTGATGAAGCAATGGAAAATGCAGATGTGTTTATAGGTTTGTCTATGGCAGATATAGTTACTCCAGAGATGCTAAAATCAATGGCAAAGGATCCTATTGTTTTTGCGATGGCAAATCCAAATCCTGAAATTGCATATAACATAGCAATAGATGCTAGAGATGATATTATTATGGCTACAGGAAGGTCTGACCATCCTAATCAGGTAAACAATGTATTAGGTTTTCCTTTTATATTTAGAGGGGCTTTAGATGTTCGCGCAACAAGTATCAATGAACCAATGAAAAAGGCAGCTGTGCTAGCCTTAGCAAAACTAGCAAAAGAACCTGTTCCTGAACAGGTTAATATAGCATATGGGGAAACAAAATTAATTTTTGGAAAAGAGTATATAATACCAAAACCATTTGATCCTAGGTTGATATCAGAAGTGCCTCCTGCAGTAGCAAAAGCGGCAATGGAATCGGGGGTTGCTACATACCCTATTAAAGATTGGGAAAAGTATAAGGAAGAGTTAATGCAGCGTTTAGGATCGGATAATAAATTGGTTCGATTAATTCATAGAAGAGCAAAATCAGATCCGAAGAAAATAATATTTGCAGAGGCAGATCATTTAGATGTGCTAAAAGCAGCTCAGATAGTATTAGAAGAAGGAATTGGAATCCCGATTTTATTAGGGAATAAAAATATTATTTTAGAATTAAAAGAAGAAATTGGTTTTGATGAAGAAGTAGTTATTATAGATCCTAAAACGGATGAAGAAGAAGATAGAAGAGCGCATTACGCCAAAAAATATTGGAAAAAATCTAGAAGAAAAGGAAAGACGCTTTTAGAAGCTACAAAATGGATGCGTGAACGTAATTATTTTGCTGCAATGATGGTAAATGAAGGAGAGGCAGATGCATTGATTACAGGGTATTCAAGAAGTTATCCAACGGTATTAAAACCAATGTTGGAGCTTATTGGAATGGCAAAAGGAGTTTCAAGAGTAGCTGCAACAAATTTAATGATGACAGAAAGAGGGCCGATGTTTTTGTCGGATACTTCTATAAATATAAACCCAACAGCAAGAGAGTTAGCAGTTATTGCTAAAATGACTTCCAGAACAGTTCAGTTATTTGGTATGGAACCAATAATGGCGATGATGTCGTATTCTAACTTTGGTTCATCAGGACATGAAACATCCGAGAAAGTTGCTCAAGCAGTATCTTATTTACATAAATATTATCCTGACTTAGTTGTTGATGGAGAATTACAAATGGATTTTGCGTTAAATTCTGAAATGCTAAGTGAGAATTTTCCATTCTCTAAATTGGCAGGGAAGAAAGTAAATACCTTAGTCTTTCCAAACTTAGATGCAGCAAATATTTCATATAAGATGTTGAAAGAATTAAATAAGGCGGAATCAATTGGTCCAATTTTAATGGGGATGAATAAAGCAGTTCATGTATTGCAATTAGGAGCTAAAGTAGATGAAATGGTTAACATGGCCGCTGTTGCAGTTGTTGATGCGCAACAAAAAGAAAACATGGAATTAGCGTAAGGATTAAGGCTTGTGCTTGTTGCTAAAAAAAGTGTATTTTTGAATTTGATCCACCAGTGGGTTTAAGTTTTTCGTCCCGATAGCTATCGGGATATCTCGAATGAGAAATGATCTTGTGTATTTGCGCGGAGGAAGTTGATTCTGTGTGGAGGAGTAAAAAAAAAGAATTATTTCAAAAAGGAATAATAGTATTAATTCATATCTCGTAGGTGTATCTCGAGGTAGTTGATTTTGATTGAAAAAAATGATTACTCAAATACAAGGTAAATTAATAGAGAAGAATCCTACAAACGTTGTTGTTGATTGTGGTGGTGTGTGTTATGAAATTAATATTTCTATGCATACATTTTCATTATTGCCAGAGCGCGATTTTTTAAAAATTTATACGCACCTTCAAGTAAAAGAAGATTCGCATACTTTGTATGGGTTTATGGAAAAGGCAGAACGAGAGTTGTTTAGGTTGTTAATATCAGTTTCGGGAATAGGGACTAATATAGCAAGGACAATGCTATCATCTCTTACGCCTAAACAAATACAACAAGCAATTGCTGTGGCTGATGTGGCTACAATACAATCCATAAAAGGAATTGGAGCAAAAACTGCGCAACGTGTTATTTTGGACTTAAAAGATAAAGTGTTAAAAGTGTTCGGAATGGACGAAGTTTCGGATGTTTTATACAATACAAGTAAAGAAGAAGCGTTATCTGCTTTAGAAGTTTTAGGGTACGCAAGAAAGCAAGCTGAAAAAGTTTGTAATAAAATAGTAGGAACAACTCCGGATGCTAATGTGGAGACAATAATTAAATTAGCATTGAAGAGTCTGTAATAATATACCAATGGAGTTTTATAAACCGATTTGGTATTAGTTAAGAAAGAAAAAATAATGAGCATTTTAGCGCAACGAATTTTTGGGGTATTAGTTTTGGTTTCTGCAATTGTATTTGCACAGGATCCAATAGCACAGGATTCTATTATACAGCCACAAACAGGGTATAATTTAGGGCAATTAAATGTGCCAAATCCTATCAGCATTACTTCTAAATATACGTACGATCCGTTTACGGATAGATATATTTATACAGAATCTATCGGTGATTTTAATATCAATTACCCTGTAATACTAACTCCTAAAGAGTATGAAAAATTGGTATTGCAGGAGTATATTAAGGGGTATTATAAGACGAAGTTGGATGCGCTTGAAGGGAAAAAAGATGGGTCAGAAGAAGCTCAGAAAAACCTGTTGCCAGAATTTTATGTAAACTCTAGTTTTTTTGAATCGATTTTTGGAGGAAATACCATTGAGGTTATTCCGCAAGGGTATGTGTCAATGGATATTGGTTTTTTATATTCAAAACAGGACAACCCAGTATTATCACCTCAAAACAAATCAAGTTTTACATTTGATTTTGATCAGCAAATTAGTTTAAGTATGTTGGGAAAGGTAGGGAAGAGGTTGCAAATAACAGCGAACTACGATACCGAATCAGTATTTGATTTCCAAAACCAAATAAAATTAGAATACACTCCAACAGAAGATGATATCATCAGAAAAATAGAAGTTGGTAATGTCAGTCTACCACTAAACAGTACGTTAATAACAGGAGCGCAGAGTTTGTTTGGAGTTAAAACGGAATTACAGTTTGGTAAAACAACAGTTACTGCAATTTATTCTGAGCAGAAGTCAGAACGTAAAAGTGTTACTGCTGAAGGAGGAGGGGTACTTGAAGAATTTGAATTGTTTGCATTGGATTATGATGAGAGTAGACACTTTTTCTTATCGCAATATTTTAGAAATAAATACGACATTGCTTTACAAGAGTATCCGATAATACGATCGAATGTTCAAATTACGCGTTTGGAAGTTTGGGTAACCAACAGGAATAATACGGTAAATAACGTAAGGAATATTGTGGCGTTACAGGATCTAGGAGAGGTTACAAACCTAGGTGAATCAGCGGTGACAATTACTGCTGGACTTAATTCTTATCCTGATAATAGCAATAACAATTTAAACCCGGAAACAATAGGTTCAGGGTCTGTATTAACAGCCCAGATAAGAGACATCGCAACTGTTCAACAAGGTTTTGGTGCATTGTCGGCAATAGTAAGTGAAGGGACGGACTATTCTAAATTAGAAAATGCAAGAAAGTTAACGGAGAATTCAGAATATAATTACAACCAACAGTTAGGATATCTTTCTTTAAATCAGCGATTAACAAACGATGAAGTTTTAGCAGTTGCATATCAATTTACGGTTGGAGGAAAAGTGTATCAGGTTGGGGAATTTGCAACTGATGGAGTAGATGCTACAACAACAGATACAGATGCTGTAACAGGAGATGTTTTGGTAACAAACCAATCCTTAGTACTTAAAATGTTAAAGAGTAATTTAACAAATGTATCAGAGCCAGTTTGGGACTTAATGATGAAAAATGTATACGCTTTAGGGGCGTATCAGTTAAGTCAAGAGTCATTCAAATTAGATATATTATATACGGATCCATCACCGGTGAATTTTATTTCAGAAGTTCCAGGAACACCTTTGCCTTCAGATGTAGAGTTGACAACATTATTGCAGGTTTTTGATTTAGATAAACTAAACGCCAATAACGATCCACAACAAGGAGGAGATGGTTTTTTCGATTTCTATCCTGGAATAACAGTAAATACGAATAACGGAAGTGTCTTTTTTACAAAAGTAGAGCCTTTTGGAGAGTATTTATTTGAGAAGTTACGAATTGATGGTTCAGAAGACTATGATGATGATATGGATTTAACAGAAACTGAGTTGCTGTCTTATAATCCAAATCAAAAGAAATATGTTTATAAAAATTTATATGTTTCAACTAAAACAGTTGCGGCTGAGGAGGCTGATAAAAATAAGTTTCAGTTAAAAGGGCGTTATAAATCCTCTGGTGGTGGAGGTATTTCTATTGGAGCATTTAATGTGCCTAGAGGTTCTGTTACAGTAACAGCAGGAGGTAGGCAATTGGTAGAGGGAGTTGATTATACCGTTGATTATCAATTAGGACGAGTACAAATTCTAGATGAAGCATTAAAAGCATCTGGAACTCCAATTGATATATCAGTTGAGAATAACGCAGTATTTGGGCAGCAGTCAAAACGATTTGCAGGAATAAATGTAGAGCATAAATTCAATGATAATTTCCAAATTGGTGGGACGTTTTTAAATTTAAAAGAAAAGCCATTAACACAAAAGGCTAATTTAGGATATGAGCCAATAAACAATACTATTGTAGGGTTTAATGGTAATTATTCTACTGAAGTTCCGTTTTTAACAAGATTGGTAAATAAGTTGCCAAATATTGATACTGATGTTCCTTCAAATATATCTGTTAGAGGGGAATTTGCTTATTTACTACCAGGCTCACCAAAGCAAACAAAGCAAAATGGTGAAGCAACTACTTATGTTGATGATTTTGAAGCAGCCCAATCAGCAATTGATGTTAAAGCACCGTTATCATGGAAGTTGTCGAGTATACCAAATGGACATGCTCCGCTTCAAACAGGAGAAGAACCTATTCCAAATGATGATTTAACCGCAGGGTTTAGAAGAGCAAAATTAGCCTGGTACGGAATTGATCCTATTTTTTATAGCAACCAGAAGCCTTCAGGTGTTTCAGATGATGATATTTCTACTTTAGAAACAAGGCGTGTTTTTATAAATGAAGTGATAGATCAAGATATTGCTACTGGACAAACAACGGTGTTGCAAACCTTAGATTTAGCCTATTATCCAAATCAGAGAGGGCCGTATAATAATTATGACCCAAATAATGCCTTAGATGGGCTTTTTGAAACTAATCCGCAAGATAACTGGGCAGGGATAACACGCCAATTGACTACCACGGACTTTGAACAATCAAACGTTGAGTTTATGGAGTTTTGGGTGCAAGATCCATATTATGATAATGTAGAATTAGTTTCTACAGGAGGAAAATTAACGATAAATTTAGGGAGTGTTTCTGAAGATATTTTAAGAGATGGGCGGAAATTATATGAAAATGGATTGCCTGAAGATGGTTCTGTTTTGCCTACAGATGTAACGAGTACACCTTGGGGGAATGTTCCGACAAATCAAGCGTTGATTTATGCCTTTGATTCAGAAGGAGCCGCGAGAACAAATCAAGATGTTGGTCTAGATGGGTTGATTGATAGTAAAGAAGGGGCAGTTTACACCGTAAATGCGTCATCAGATGATCCTGCAGGAGATAACTATGTATATTATTTAAATACTCCGGGTACTATTTTAGAACGTTATTATAATTATAATGGTACAGAAGGGAATTCTCCGGTAAGTGTTTCTGACACAAATAGAGGCTCTACTACATTGCCAGATGTTGAGGATTTGAATAGAGATAATACCATGAATACCATAGATAGTTATTATCAATATGAATTGGATATTACTCCCGGAATGGATTTAAACTCAAATTTCGTTAGAGATATTAAAACAAGAAATGTATCGTTGCCCAATGGTACGACAAAAGGAGTGCGATGGATTCAGTTTAGAGTGCCGCTTAGAGGTGCACATGCGCAGTCAGTTAACGGTATAAGTGATTTTAGATCAATACGATTTATGCGTATGTTTTTAAGTGATTTTAATGAAGATGTAGTACTTCGTTTTGGAACATTGGAGTTAGTAAGAGGAGACTGGAGAACATACACGCAATCCTTAGAAGGTACAGATGATCCAGTAGACGACCCAACTTCTTTTGAAGTAGGGGCTGTAAATACTCAAGAAAACCCTAGTTATGTAATGCCTCCAGGAATTGAGTTGGAAGAGATCTTTAGTAATAATTCGGTGTTGCGTCAAAATGAACAGTCTTTATCAGTTCGTGTAAATGAATTAGAGGTGAAAGATTCAAGAGCGGTGTATAAAAACATCAGTATAGACATGTTGCAGTTTAAAAAAATGCGAATGTTTATCCATGCTGAAAATTTTTCTGATGCTGAAATACTTGGAGATAGGGATTTAGCTGCTTTTATTCGTATGGGTGGGGATTTAATCAATAACTATTACCAAATAGAAGTTCCGTTAAGGCCGTCTGTTGCTAGTGTATCGGCAACTGAAGTTTGGCCAGTTGAAAATGAAATAGATTTACAATTAGATATCTTAAAACAAATAAAAGCATCAAGGATATCAGCTTCTGTATTTGAAACAAGTATAAAGTATATTGATGTGCATAAAGATTCTGGTGAATTTATTCCTGTAACTTTGGATGGTGATGATCTGCCTACTACTACAATAGGGTCAGATATTAGGTATAGAATAGCAATAAAAGGGAATCCTAGTTTAGGGAGTATTCGTAATTTAATGCTTGGAGTAAAAAACAATAGCAATACCCTTGTAAGTGGAGAAGTGTGGTTTAATGAATTGCGTTTATCTGATATGGATAATAAAGGAGGCTGGGCAGCATTGTTAAGTGCCGATGCTAATATTGCTGACTTTGCTACAGTGTCTGCTTCTGGTAAAAGAAGCACTATAGGTTTTGGTTCGTTAGAGCAAGGGCCAAATGAACGAAGTAGAGATGATGTAAAACAATATGATGTTGTAACAAACTTAAACATCGGGCAGTTGTTACCTAAAAAATGGGGGATTAAAATACCATTTAATTATGGGGTTGGAGAAGAGGTAATTACACCTAAATATGACCCGTTGTATCAAGATTTAGAATTACAAACTATTATAGATCAAGATCCAGATAATGAAGATTTCTATAAAGAACGTGCAGAAGACTATACAAAAAGAAAAAGTATCAACTTTATTGGAGTAAGGAAAGAACGTACTGGTGACGCAAAACCAAGAGTTTATGATATTGAGAATTTTACAGCATCGTATTCATATAACCAAGTGAATCACCGTGATTATGAAGTTCAGAATTATTTGGAACAAAATGTACGAACTGGTTTAACCTATGGATTTGGCTTCCCGGAAAAATCTATTGAGCCGTTAAAGAAAATGAAATTCACCAATAGGAGTAAGTATTACAAAATATTAAAAGATATAAACTTCAATCTATTACCATCAAATATTTCTTTTAACTCGAATTTCTCTAGACTATATAATAAACAACGTTTTAGAGATGTGAATGATGTTGAAGGAATTCCGTTACCTGATTTATATAAGCGTAATTATATGTTTGATTGGCAGTATAATATTCAACATAATTTAACGAAGAAATTACGCTTTAATTTTTCTGCGACCCGTAATAACATTGTTAAAAATTATATTACACAAACAAATGGTGTAGGTGTTGTGAATAATGAGTTAAATGTTTGGGATGGATTCTTTGAAACAGGAGATCCTAATTTGCATTCCCAACAATTTCAGCTAAATTATGAGTTGCCTTTTGATAAACTGCCAATGCTAAGCTTCTTGAAATCTACCTATTCATATACTGGGGATTTTCAATGGCAAAAAGGTTCTGATGCCCTAACTGAGGTTGAAGAACTTGATGAGTTTGATGTTGGAACAGGAAATACATTTAATTTAGGTAATTCAGTTCAAAACGGACAAACACATGACTTGAATTCTTCTTTGGATATGAAGAAGTTTTACAAGTATATTGGCTTAGAGAAGAAGAATTTCAAAAAAACCTATGCAAGAGCTTTAAAGCCTAAAAAAAAGAGGAAAACTAAGAAGCTAGAGCGTTTCAAGGCAAAAGATTCTTTATCAGAAAGTAAACAGTTAAAAGTAGATAAGAAAATAAAAACCTTGACAGCGCAATTAGGAGAGATTAAGGCTAAAGCTAGAACGAAGCCAAAAGCTAGTTTTTCTAATAAGTTATTCAATTTTGGAGTAGGAATGGTGACTTCAGTTAAAAAAATTCAAGTAAAATATACAGAGAATAGCGGTAGTTATGTTCCTGGGTATACAAATGATGTAGGCTTCTTTGGTACGTTAAAGCCATCGTTAGGATATACATTTGGGACGCAATCGGATAATTTACGTCACGAAGCTGCAAAGAAGGGATGGTTGACATTGTATCCAGATTTTAATGAGCAATTTACAAGTTCAAAGAATAAGCAATTAAGTATTACTGCAAATGTTGAGCCTATTAAAAAGTTAAAGATCGATTTAAATGCTAATAGAACATATCAGCATAATTATACCGAAAATTACAGAATTAACGGGGCAGATATTAATGGTTTAAATGGAACGTATGAAGCGTTAACGCCAAACACCTTTGGTAATTTTAACATATCTACCATTTTAATCAAAACAGCATTTACGAAAAGTGATGAAACTGGATCGGAAACTTTCGAGTCGTTTAAATCTAATAGGAAAGAAATTGCTTTTCGATTAGCTAGACAAGCTGGTATTGATGTGAGTAATATTGCTAATTTAGATTCTGAAGGATATCCTATTGGTTATGGTAAAACAAGCCAGCAAGTATTATTACCGTCATTTTTAGCAGCGTATTCAGGTAAGGATGTGAGTAAAGAGAAAACTGGAATATTCAGAGATGTGCCATTACCAAACTGGTCAATGAAGTATACTGGGTTGATGGAAGTGAAATGGTTTAAGAGTAACTTTAAACGTTTTTCAGTAGCTCATGGATATAAAGCTGGTTATACTGTAAATCAATTTAGAACAAATTTAGAATTACAAGCTGATCCTGGGAATAATATAGATCAAGCAGGGAATATTAAAAGCGCAACAATTTTATCTAATGTTAACTTAACAGAGCAATTTAGTCCGCTATTTAAAATGGATATGGAAATGAAAAACTCTATTAAATTAAGTGCTGAAATGAAAAAGGATAGAGCCTTGTCATTAAGCTTAGACAATGGTTTGTTGACTGAAATAAAAGGAAAAGAATATGTTTTAGGGTTAGGGTATAGAATAAAAGACTTAAAGTTTAAAACACGATTATTAGGAGAGAAGCAAACACTATCAGGAGATTTAAATTTTAAATTGGATGTGTCATTACGCAAGAATAAAACTATCGTACGTTATTTAGATATTGAGAACAATCAAATTACAGCAGGACAGACGTTATGGAGTGGTACTTTTAAAGCCGATTATGCTTTGAGTAAGAACTTTACTACATTGTTTTATTTTGATTATACGTTCTCAGAATCAGAAATATCAACGTCATTTCCACAAACAACTATGAGGGGTGGATTTACATTACGATATAATTTTGGTAATTAATTATCAAATAATTAGAAATAATTAGCATTAAGTTTGAATAGTCAGAACTAAAAATTATTTTTGTCAAGAATTAAAAATTATTAAACATACGGTACAATGAATTTTCCAGAAGAATTAAAATATACAAAAGATCACGAGTGGATCAAGGTTGATGGTGATGTAATAACAATCGGGATTACTGATTTTGCTCAAAAAGAATTAGGTGATATTGTTTATGTTGAAGTAGATACTTTAGACGAAACACTAGAACAAGAAGAGGTTTTTGGAACTGTTGAAGCGGTTAAAACTGTTTCGGATTTGTTTTTGCCAATTGCAGGAGAAATTATTGAGTTTAATGAGTCATTAGAAGATGAACCAGAAAAAGTTAATACAGATCCTTATGGAGATGGTTGGATGGTTAAAGTAAAAGTTAGTGATATTTCTCAATTAGAAGAGTTATTAACTGTAGGGGCATATAAAGAATTAATTGGTGCTTAATTTAAGTAAGCAAAAATTATTACTATTAGCAATAACGTACACAATATTTGTGTACGTTATTAGTTTAATAAAGGTTCAGAGTCCTGTGAAAATTTCTATAAGTAATTTTGATAAAGTGGTGCACTTCGGAATCTATTTTGTTTTTACATTAGTTTGGTTTGCGTGCTTTTCAGGGCTAGAATTTAAAAAACGTATTTTTAAAGGAGTGTTTAAAGCGTCTTTGTTGGCTTTTTTTGTAGGGCTTAGTATAGAATTGCTTCAGGAATTTTTGCGAAAAGCACGTTCAGGAGATGTCTATGATGTATTGGCAAATAGCTTAGGGATACTAATGGCGGTAGTTTTACTATATCAAATTAAAAAATATAGGGAGTTAAATTCAGTTAAATAGTTGCGTATTTCACTAATATTTGGTTATTTTAGCGTCTATAAATATAAAGTATAATGGAATTAAAGAAAAATCCTAAGGCAGATATCAAAAAAAACAGCTCGTTTTATTACGCTGTTGGTGTTGCTGCTGTAATGTTAATTACTTTTTTAGTATTAAATCATAAAACATACGATAAAATAGACTTCGATATTGCTTCGCTTGATATGGGTGAAATAGATGATGAAGAGATTCCGTTAACGGAGATATTACAGACACCTCCACCACCTCCACCACCACCAGCAGCTCCAGAAGTTATTGAGATAGTTGAAGATGAAGAGGAAATTGAGGAAACTGTAATAGAATCTACTGAAACGGATGACAATGAAGAGATTGTTGAGATCGAAGAAGTTGAAGTTGATGAAGTAGAGGAGGATGTAGAAGTTCCTTTTTCAATTATTGAAAACGTTGCTGTTTTCCCTGGTTGTGAAAGAAAAAAGAACAATGCGGAGCGTAAAAAATGTATGTCTGAAAAGATATCAAAGTTTATCAATAAAAAATTCAATACTGATTTAGCTGCTGATTTAGGGTTGACTGGTCGCCAGAAAATATTTGTTGGTTTTAAGGTTGATAAAAAAGGGAATGTTGTAGAGGTGAATGCGAGAGCTCCACACCCAGAGTTAAAAAAAGAAATGATTCGTGTAATAAAATCATTACCTAAAATGAAACCTGGTAGACAAAGAGGTAAAGCAGTTAAAATGCCTTTCTCTATTCCAGTAATTTTCCAAGTAGAAGATTAATCTCACTTGTGGATTTAAGTAAATAGTATTTAATCCATAATTATATAATTAAAAATCCCGAGCAATGCTCGGGATTTTTTTTTGGTACACTTCTTGTGTTTAGAATTCCTAACATTAAGTTTTTCTTAACAAAAAAGTTGGCGCTATTTAAGTAAGAGAAAAACTGTAATGATTCTTTTAACTAAAACCATATAATTATGAATTTAAACATGCTAAAAAAAAAGCAAGCTACTAAAGAAGTAAAACTCTCTTTAAGAGAAAAGAAGCATCAAGCAAATTTACGAAAAAACAACGGACTCTATTTTCAAATAGGGCTAATTGCTACACTGTTTATCGTGTTTGGACTATTTCAGATGAAATTTGTTACAAGTATTCCAGAAATAGGCCCAGCCGTTGTAGGTAATATAGAGACATTTGAGATTGCACCTGTTGATTACATTATTGAAGAAAATATTCAAAAAAAAGTAGAAAAGCAGCCTGTAAAAACACAGCCAACTTCTTTAGAAAACCCTAAAATTATTGAAGATGATGAATTGATAATTGAAACAGTAATAGATACTGAGCCGGTGGTTGTAGAATCGGCTCCAGAGATTGGTGATATTGATGTTGTTGAAGTTGAAACTGTTATTGATACCTTTCATGTTTCACTAGTTAGTGATTATCCTGAGTATCCCGGATGTGATAAGTTTTCTGATAAAAAAAGAAAATTTAAATGCTTTCAACAAAAAATAGCGAAACATATTCAAAGAAATTTTGATAGTGATATAGCTGCCGAAAATGGACTTACAGGAATGCAGAAAATAACAATAGTATTTACAATTAATCACGAAGGCGATATTGTAGATGTTAAAGCAAGAGCGCCACATCCTGAATTGCAAAAAGAAGCCGTAAAAGCTGTGATGTCTTTGCCAAAAATGAAGCCAGCTAAACAAGGGTATAAAAAAGTAAATGTAACTTATGCTTTGCCGTTACTTTTTAAAGTAGATTAACATCAATATTTAATATTTTAAACAAAAAGACTATCTTTTAAGATAGTCTTTTTGTTTATTATTATAATCGCTTATAATATCCTTATAGATAGGTGCTTGGCTGTGTGTTCTTTTTGTTTGTTTGGAATACTTATTGTATATTATATAGTGTATTAATTGTTCTGGAGTGAGTCACGGTTTACGCTTAATGAATGTTTAATAAAGGTGTTTTTTTTAAATTTAATAACACTGAATTATGAAACAACATGTTGAAAAAATAAATAAGGGTGCGAAAAAGCTAAAAATGTCATTGAGGGAAAAGAAGCGTTTGTCAAATGTACAACGAAGCTATGGCCTTTATTTTCAAGCAGGTTTAGTGACAGTGTTGCTTGTTGTATTTGGTTTGTTTCAAATGAAATTTGAAAAGAAGGATGTTGTAGTTCGTAAAGCAATTATTGATATGTCTTCAGATGACAATATTGTCCCGCCTGAATTTATTGTAGAACGTGAAATTCCTAAGCTCTTGGATCAAGTGCAAAGAGTTCATATTCAGGAGTTAACTACTATTATGGTTGTTGATGATGATGAGGATGTTTTGCCTGTTGTAATTTATGATTCCTCAGTAATAGCTGATAGGACTCCCCGTGTGATTGATATTGAGGTTGAGGAGGTGGAAGAGGTAGTAGAGCCGATACCTATTTCCCTAGTAAGTGATATGCCGGTTTATCCAGGGTGTGAAATTTTCACGGATAAGAAAAAACTAGTTGATTGTATGTCTCAAAAAATTAAAAAACATATTAATAAAGTGTTTAATACTGAAATAGCTATTGAATATGGAATAAGTGGAAGGCAAAAGGTTTTAGTGACATTTGTAATAAATACAAAAGGACAGGTAGTTAATGTTAGGGCAAGAGCGCCACATCCTGAGTTGAAAAAAGAGGTTATTAAGGTGGTGAGCTCATTGCCCAATATGAAGCCAGCTAAACAAGGGTTTAAAGTGGTTAGTGTTACTTATGCGCTTCCAGTTGTATTTCAAGTGAATGATTAGTACTAGTGCATTATTAGTTAGTTTACTATAATAACTAAAAAGTGTTTCTTTGTTATATTACGTTTATAAATATTGTTTTATGTTTTCTTTAAATGTGTTAAACCCTGTTCTTTGAGTAGGATTTTTTTATGCTCCAAAAGCGGATAAAAAGTATTTGTTGTATTTTCGCTGAATCAAATAAATCACATGAAATTTACATCTTTTATTATATTTCTATTCATTGGAGTATTATCGTATTCACAAACGATAAACAATTATGAAAAGTACCCTGTTTTTCCTGCTTGTGAAATGACAGAAATTTTTGAATTACCAGAATGTTTTAAGGGGAATGTTCGGCAGGCATTCTCGAAATCATTTATGATGCCAGAAATAATTGAGAAAGACAATTATGAGGGGAGAATGGACATCTTGTTTGAGGTTACAAAAGAAGGTGAGTTTAAAGTCATATTTGCTAACGCCGCGTATGCTGAGTTAAAAGAGGAGGTTGAAAGGGTTTTTGGTGAATTTCCAGAAATAACAGCTGCTACTTATGATGGAAAGGCAGTGTATACACAATATGCGATGCAGGTATTAGTTCCTTCATTGGAATGGGTTACCTCTAACATTGATGAGAGCGCTTCTAAAAAACCAAAAAATAAGTTGGAAGCGGCTGCGATGGAGTATGATAGTATTATAAATTTAGGAGGTGGAAACACAAAAAAATATAAAAGCGGATTAAATATCCCTTTTACACATCAGAACTATGCGAAGTTTGATTACAATATCAATATAGTAGGAGCAAATTCACACACGGCTGTAAAACCATATAGTTATTCAGATGTTTTAAAATATTACGATTTTGAAGCTAATGTTTCATTACTTCAAAAGGATAAAAAGACATGGTTGGGTAAAAAGTTTTGGAATGAACATCTAATTGCATTTGAAGGAAAGGATTATTGGTTTACTGTAGATGTAGTGGCTGATCTGCAATTAGGGAAAGATCTGCAAAGTGAGTTGTCTTATACATATAATAATACACGTGCGATAAATGTGCAAGGTGGATTAGGTGAAAAATTAAGTTTTTCGGCTAGTATTTTCGAGAGCCAAGGTCGCTTTTCAGACTATGTGAATGCATATGCTGAAAGTATAAAACCTGATGGAGGAAATCCAGCTATAGTGCCCGGAAGAGGTATTGCTAAGCCTCATGGAGATGACGCCTATGATTATCCAATTGCGGAAGGGTATTTGTCGTACCGTGCAAGTAAAATGTTTACAGCTCAATTCGGACACGGTAAAAACTTTATAGGGGATGGTTACAGGTCTTTGCTTGTAAGTGATGTGGCAAGTCCGCACCCTTTTTTGAAATTGAATACGTCTTTTTGGAAAATAAAATATACCAATACTTGGATGTGGTTAAAAGATGTGCGCCCAGAAGCAACGGTAGATGGAGCTTACGGAAGTAAGTATATGGCAACACATTTTTTGAGTTGGAATGTATCTAAGAAATTAAATGTAGGGTTTTTTGAATCTGTATTGTGGACTAATAACAATAATAGAGGGTTTGATGTCAATTATTTAAATCCGATTATATTTTATAGAGCTATTGAGTTTTCTACAGGATCAAGAGCAGGTAATGCATTGATTGGATTGAGTGGAAAGTATAAGGTATCCAATAAGGTTAATGTGTACGGGCAATTAATTATTGATGAGTTTTCTTCAAAAGATATTTTTGGCGGGAAAAAAAGCTGGAAAAACAAATTAGGATATCAAGTAGGACTAAAATACTATAACGCGTTTAAAGTGAAAAATTTAATGCTTCAAGTAGAATATAACCAAGTGCGTCCTTATACGTATTCACATGATGAGTTATTGTTAAACTACGGGCATAATAATCAATCAATGGCGCATTTGTGGGGAGCGAATTTCAGAGAGGTGATAGGTATAGGTAATTATAACTACAAGCGTTGGTATGGTATGGCTAAATTAATCTATGGACAGCGTGGATTGGATAAAGGGGATGGTGTTAGTTATGGAGGAGATATTTATGTGAATAATGATTTACGCCCTTCTGATAATGGTATTGTGATTTTACAAGGAGATATCGCTAATGTTTTTATTGCCGACTTGCAAGCTGGATATTTGGTGAACCCTTCAACTAATTTGAAAGCATTTATAAATATAACGCAACGTAGTTTTTCTCCAGAAAATGCTCCAGTAGATTTTGAGAAGAATACAACGTGGTTTAATCTTGGATTTAGAACAGATTTATTTAATAATTATTCGGACTATTAGGTCATAAGTGAGGATTAACTTTTCAGAAAGTATAAGGACGTAGTAGAGTATTGATGTTCTATTAAAAAACATATGTGATAATCATAACCTCACAAGTGTATAAAGCCTGTGAGGTTTCATAAGCAAATATCTTAATAAGAATCACTCCAATTACCGTTGGGAGATGATTTAAAAAAGTTATAAATAGACAGTTGTCTAAATTCGATAAAAAGGCGTAATTTTGCAGTCAAATTTTAAGTATATAATACATTGAACACTACACAAATTAGTACAAAATCAAATCTGTTTCAGGATTTTAAGGCTATCACAAAGCATCGTTTAGCGATTAGTGTAGTCTTTTCATCTGTTGCAGGGTATTTAATTGCTGTAGGTAAAGAAGTGGATTTTGTAGTATTGGCTATGTTAGCCGTTGGTGGTTACTGCATGGTTGGAGCGTCCAATGCGTATAATCAAATCATTGAACGCGATTTAGATAAGTTAATGGATAGGACTAAAAACAGGCCTATTCCTTTAGGAACAATATCTGTTAAAGCTGCCTTTGTTATTGCTACGTTATTAACGATAATTGGTTTAGTAACACTGTATTTGATAAATCCTAAATCAGCAATGTTTGGTGCAATTTCCATATTTATGTATGTGAGCTTGTATACGCCATTAAAAACAAAAACGCCTCTGTCAGTTTTTGTTGGAGCATTTCCAGGAGCAATTCCTTTTATGTTAGGTTGGGTTGCAGCGACTAATGAGTTTGGTATTGAGCCAGGGACATTGTTTTTAATGCAATTTTTATGGCAATTCCCGCATTTTTGGGCTATTGGTTGGTTTTTGTATGATGACTATGCAAAGGCAGGTTTTTTTATGTTGCCTACAGGAAAGAAAGATAAAAATACTGCAGTACAAATTATCATGTACACAATTTGGACAATTTTAGCATCCATAATTCCAGTGTTTGGTTTTACAGGTGATTTAAAATTATCAATAGTTGCAGCGGTAATCGTATTTATATTAGGATTAGGAATGTTGTATTACGCAATATTACTGTTCAAACGTATGGATGCAAAAACAGCGCGACAATTAATGTTGGCGAGTGTTTCGTACATCACACTGTTGCAAATAGTATATATAGTAGATAAATTTTTACAATAAAGAATGGATTTAACACAAGGAACCGAAAAAGAGAAAATCGGAAGAGCTAAAAAAACAATGTTATGGTTTGCTATGATAAGCATGACGATGACGTTTGCTGGGTTAACTAGTGCGTATGTAGTAAGTAGTTCAAGACCAGATTGGTTGAAAGATTTTGATTTGCCGCCAATGTTATTATGGAGCACAATAGCAATACTAATGAGTAGTGTTACAATTCATATGGCAAAGAATGCAATTCAAAAAGGCGATAATAAGCAAGGGATGTTCTTGTTGTTAGCAACAATGATTTTGGGTGCTGCATTTGTGGTTTTTCAACTGCAAGGATTTTCATATATGACTAATGAATTCGGGTATAACTTTACAGGACCAACAAGTAACGTTGTGATTTCGTTTATTTACATATTGGTGTCACTGCATATGGCGCACCTGTTTTCAGGCTTTATAGTGTTGTTAGTTGTAGTTTATAATCATTACAAACAACGCTATGGTAATGGACAAACACTTGGATTAGAGCTTGGTGTAATGTTTTGGCACTTTTTAGATTTTCTATGGGTGTATTTGTTTTTGTTTTTCTATTTCGTTAGATAATAAAAATACTTATTTTTGTTTTTTTAAGAAAATTTTATAATTCAATAATTAAATATATAGTATGGGAGCTACAGTAGCTGTAAATTCTGGACATGATACAAGTAAAGGTTTCGGGAAGCCTTTCGAGATTAGTTATGGTAAAATGATGATGTGGTTTTTCATCTTGTCTGATGCCTTAACATTCTCTGGTTTCATTGTTGCTTACGGATTTTCTAGATTTAAATTTATAGAAGAATGGCCAATTGCCGATGAAGTGTTTAATCACTTCCCGTTTTTACATGGGGTAGATGCACCAATGTTATATGTTGCATTAATGACATTTGTATTAATTGCTTCTTCTGTAACAATGGTATTAGCGGTTGATGCTGGTCATCATATGAAAAAGAACAAGGTAATAACATACATGTTCTTGACTATTATTGGTGGTGTAATCTTTGTTGGGTCTCAAGCATGGGAGTGGAAAAACTTCATTGCAGGAGGTTACGGAGCAGTAACAACTAAATCAGGGAAATTATTACAGTTTACCGATGCAGATGGTCATAGAGTTCGGATGAATACTTTTGTAGTCGCTACTGCAGCTGATAGAACGCAACATGTAATAGATAAAGGCTTGTGGTTCGAAAAAGAAGATGCCTTGCCACCTTATGCTATGAAGGACGTTGTGAGCTCATTTGCAGTGAACCCTAACTTAAGAGTTAGAACACAACAATTAACTGAAGCTGGTGAGAAAACAGTATTAAGTAGAGCAGAGTCTATTACGATGTTAAATAAGGGGGTGCGTTCTGTAGAAGGTGCGAACTTAAGAGAAAACGAATATGGACATCCGTTATTTGCTGATTTCTTTTTCTTTATTACAGGTTTTCACGGTTTTCACGTGCTTACAGGTATCTTAATAAACATTATCATTTTTATTAATGTTGTATTGGGTGTTTATGAGAGAAGAGGACAGTATGAAATGGTTGAAAAAGTTGGTTTATACTGGCACTTTGTAGATTTAGTTTGGGTATTCGTATTTACATTCTTCTACCTAGTTTAACTCGCTCAGCGCGATTTACTTAATTTTTATAATAAAATAGATAACGATTTAAAAGCATAACGATGGCACAAGAAGTACAACCTTTCTTTTTCGGACTATTAAAACCAAAAAATAACATCAGTAAAATATGGATGGTATTTTGGTTATTATCTGCAGTAACAATTTTTGAAGTTGCTTTAGGACTTTGGAAGCCAGAATTCTTAGTTCAGAACAGAATAGTAGGGATGAAAATTTTAAACTGGATATTCATTATCTTAACGGTATACAAGGCATACTATATTACATGGGCATTCATGCACATGGATGGAGAAGCAAAATGGTTTAGACGTTCTGTTGTATGGACTGGGATGTTCTTAATACTATATCTTTCTTTTATTATCTTAATAGAAGGTGGTTATATTTATGAAATCATGACATCATCATTTGTCACTAGAGATTTTTAGTAGATGAATACATATTAATAAATAAAAAAGACGGTTATTATAGCCGTCTTTTTTATTTTTGTACTTTAATCCCACCAGTGGGTTTAATTTCCCGAGGCTTGCCTCGTACGAAAAATGTTATTGTAATTCATGACTCATGTGCTTGTACATAGGAAATAGATTAATTTACACTGTCAGATACATAAGATAGAGGTGTGTTGAGATCTTTTTTATTGAGTAGTGTTTTGTAATAATGCCAATTAAATTTCAAGGTGCTCATAAGTAAATTGAATTATTTTAGATTTAGTTGAGTTTAAAAACATAAGCATAGCCTTAGTTACGGTTATCTTTTTTAAGCGACAAATAGATTTAAAAGAAACTATTTAATTGTGCATTTTGAATTTTAATTGGTATACCCCCCCCCACTAGTGGGTGAAAAAATAGATAGTTTTGAATAAAAAAAATCTCATACTAGGACTGTTGTTTGTTTGTCCGATAATCATTTACCTTTTCTTCGCAACGGGAGTGTATAACTTTTCGGCTTTACCGGTGGTTTCACATAATGTAAAAGAAGTTTCAGCCTTTAAAAATTTAAAAGGGGATAAGGTTCAGTTAAAAGATAAGTTGACCGTATTAGGGTTTTTAGGATCGGATTTAACCGATAGAAAAATTAATGTATATAATTTACACGAAAAAATATACAAGGGAATTCATAGTTCCGATGAAGATTTTCAAATGCTAATGCTACTTCCTAATGGAGCAGAAGCTCAAGTAGACGAAATCATAGTAGAATTATCACGCTATGCTGAAATTAATAAATGGGAGTTTGCATTTGGGACTATGGAAGCGATTAATGAGGTGTACAACTCTTTGAACACTGATATGTATTTAGATGCTAATTTAGGAACAGATTTTACTTTTATAATTGATAAAGAACAAAAAGTAAGAGCAACGAATGATTCAAAACTGAAGAATTGTTTTGGTTATGATGCAACCTCAGTTTCCGTATTGCATAAAATAATGGATAATGATGTTACCATTTTGTTATTTGAATACAACGCAGCTTTAAAGAGTAATTATACAATTAATAGAAGAGATTCATTTTTAAAAATAAATCAAAAAGATGAAGAATAATAAATCATATATAGGAATTACATTTATCATTTTAGTTTTCGGAATATTTGTTGTCCCCAAAATAATTGATCGTATTTCTAATGACACAATTACTGAGGGTAACCGATTGAATAAAATAAAGATAGGAGTGCTGACAACTAATACGGATTCAGGATTGGTGAAATTCAGTAAAGTGCCAGAATTCAATTTCAGAAACCAGGATAGTCTTGAACTTGGAAATTCATTTTTTAAAGGAAAAGTATATGTGGTAGAATTCTTTTTTACTACTTGTCCAACTATTTGTCCTATCATGACTGAAAGTATGTTACAAATTGAAGATAAGTTTGGAGATTTAGATAATTTTGCAATAGCTTCTTTTACTATTAATCCAGTTTATGACACACCATCAATTTTAAAGGAATATATTGCTACTCACGGTATTAAGTCTAAGAACTGGCAAATGCTTACTGGTAATCATGATGACATCATGAAACTGGCTAATAAAGGGTTTAACTTGTATGCGGCTATGGAAGATAAAGCGCCTGGAGGATTTGAACATTCAGGAATGTTTGCATTGGTAGATAAAAACGGTTTTATTCGTTCAAGAAAAGATGAGTATGGGAATCCTATTTTATGCTATCGGGGAATTACTGAATCCAGTAAAGATGAATTAGGAGAAGTGATTGATACGTCATACC
The DNA here is from genome assembly GCA_002733415.1 of Kordia sp. Taxonomy (GTDB): domain Bacteria; phylum Bacteroidota; class Bacteroidia; order Flavobacteriales; family Flavobacteriaceae. The sequence goes on from NVVR01000001.1 coordinate 273,819, forward strand.
ATCAATTAACAGAATTAAAACAAGATATTATAAAATTACTTAAAGAGTAATTTTAATAACATGTCATTGTGAATGTTGATCTTTTTATCAACATGTAGCAATCTGTTACTATTTAACCCTCACTGAAAAACATTAAAAAATGAATACACAAAACGCAACAGAACAGAAATATAATAAGTGGATTTGGATACTATCAATAGTAATTCCATTAGCTGTTGCAGGATTGTTCGGAGTGAATTTAAAACGATTGGGTTTCGATGTGGAGCCATTAACTTTTTTACCGCCTATTTACGCTACTATAAACGGTTTCACGGCAGTGGTATTAGTATTTGCAGTAATAATGATTAAAAAGGGAAATAGAATAGCTCATGAGCGCTTAATGAAGTTGGCTATTGCTTTATCTGTCTGTTTCTTGTTATTGTATATAGGGTATCACATGACTTCTGAATCAACAAAGTTTGGAGGAGAGGGAGCAATCAAATTTATATATTACTTTATCTTGATAACACATATATTATTGTCAATTGCAGTAATCCCTTTGGTGTTGATAACCTATGTAAAAGCATTAGCACAACGTTTTGATAAACATAAAAAAATTGCCAGAATAACTTTTCCGCTGTGGTTGTATGTTGCTGTAACGGGGGTTGTTGTTTATGTAATGATATCTCCTTATTATGTTTAGTAAATTAAAGCTTTTATTAATTATTAATTGTTCATTATTATTTGTTAATTCTACAAATGCCCAATGCGCTATGTGTAGAGCACAACTAGAGGGTATGGACGATAACTCATTAGCTAAAAGTGTTAATGATGGCATTGTGTATTTAATGGCTGTGCCATATATATTAGTGGCAGTTGTTGGTTTTTTTATTTATAGAAGTTTTAAGAAGAAGAAATAAAACGCTGTTTTAAGTGTGTTTTACTGTTAAAGACTTGTTTGTAAGTAATTATTGTTTAGGGTTTTGCGTGTTTTTTTTGTAACTTATAATTTCTCCCCAAAATTACAATCACACGATTATAAGATTGTAATATTTTTTTATGATATGTGATAAAAGGTGGCCTAACCCGTAAATCAATATGTTATGAAAAATCTCAAACTATTTTTATCATTTGTATTTGTTGTATTGCTATTTAATTCGTGTGAAAATGGAGAAGATTTGTTTGTTGAAAATCCAAATGTTGAGGTATTAGCAAATAGTGTGGATTCAAATATTGAATTCGCAGCAAGTAATTCAAACGCATCAACTTACAGAGGTCCAACAATTACTTTTGGGAGGTATTACGGAAAATGTCAAGGTAATGCATGTGTGGAAATATTTAGATTAATAGAAAATATTCTATTAGAAGATGTATTAGATAAATATCCAGCTTCTGGGGCTTTCTACGAAGGTGATTTCGTGAATTTCAAAGGATCTGACAAAATTAAAACAAACGATATGTTGTCTAATTTTCCATTAGAGTTACTGGGTTCTAAGTTAATAACTTATGGTACTCCAGACGCTGGTGACTGGGGAGGGGTTTATTTAGAGTATCAAGATGGTTTTCAGCATAGATCTTGGTTGTTGGATTTACGCACAAATAATGTCCCTAAATATTTAAGACCATATGTGACCTTAATAGATAAAAAAATAACAGAAATAGCAGATATTAATAACCTGAATTAACTAAGCTTAGAAATATTTATTTCAGAGCGACTAGAATTATAAATGTGATTCTAGTCGCTTATTTTTTGTAAGCATAAAATATTGCCAAGCTGGGTTTGTAAGTTTTTTAAATATAATTTTAACAATTCTTTCACACTTCAACTGTAACAAATCAAGAACACGATAGTCTTATAAACGTCATTATGAGTGAAAGCGAAGTAATATCTTAATAAGTGACAAATAAACTAACGTATCAATCAAAATAATCAAAAATGTTAGAAATTAAAAATTTGCACAAATCTTACCCAATAGGAAAAGACTCGTTGCATGTATTAAAAGGAATTGATTTATCCGTTCAAGCAGGTGAATTAGTAGCTATTATGGGGTCTTCAGGTTCGGGTAAATCTACCTTATTAAATATTATCGGAATGCTTGACGAAGCTGATGAAGGAGAATATTTTTTAGATAATGTACCTATTAAGAATTTAAACGAGAAAAAAGCTGCTCAATACCGTAATAAATTCTTAGGTTTTATTTTTCAATCCTTTAATTTAATTGCATATAAAAATGCAGTAGAAAATGTTTCTTTACCTTTATATTATCAAGGTATTGGGCGTAAAGAGCGTCAAGAAAAAGCGATGTTTCATTTAGGGAAAGTAGGTTTGAAAGATTGGGCAAAACACTTGCCTAATGAATTGTCTGGAGGACAAAAACAACGTGTGGCAATTGCAAGAGCTTTAGCCGCGGAACCGAAATTGTTGCTGGCAGATGAGCCAACCGGAGCATTGGATACCACGACCTCTTATGAAATCATGGAGTTTATTCAGCAATTAAATGACGAAGGAAAAACAATTTTAATAGTAACCCATGAAGAAGATATTGCTAATATGTGTAAGCGTATTGTGCGTTTAAAAGATGGTGTTATTATGGAAGATAGTTATATAACCCAAGTAAGAGCGTCTCAATATGTTTGATTTAGATTTGTGGCGTGAAATATTCCAGAGTATCAGTAAAAATAAACTCAGAAGTTTACTTTCTGGATTTACGGTGTCTTTTGCAATTTTGCTTTTTACATTGTTGTTTGGTATCGCTAATGGTTTAGAGAACACTTTTGATAGTTTTTTTAAAGATGATGCTCAAAACTCTATATTTATTAGACCAGGAAAAACAACAAAGCCATATAAAGGTTTTAAGGCAGGAAGAAATATTCAGTTTAAAAATGAAGATTACGATTATTTAAAAGAACATTTTGGAGATAAGGTACAGTATATTACTTCACGTGTATATAAAAACTTATCCGCATCATATAAAAATGAAAAAAGCTCATATACTATTAGAGCCGTGCACCCGGATCACCAGTATTTAGAGAAAACACTGGTGTATGAAGGAAGGTATATTTCCGTTAAAGATTTGCAAGAAAATTCTAAAGTTGTTGTTATTGGTAGGTTAGTAGAAGAGGATTTGTTTACTAAAACTATAGCTTTAGGTAAATACCTAAACTTAGGAGGTATTCAGTATAAGGTAGTAGGAGTATATAGAGATGATGGAGGCGATAATGAAGAGCGTATGATATATATGCCTATAACTACTGCACAAAAAATATATGGAAATAATGATTATGTAGATCAGATTAACTTAACATATAACCCAGAAATGGATTTTGATCAAGCGCTTTCCTTTAGTAATTTATTAACTAAAAAACTAAAAGAACGTTTTAACGTATCGCCAAAAGATCAACGAGCAGTTCGAGTAAGGAATATGGCGGAAGCTTCCAAGGGAATTAATCAAATGACTACGGTACTTGGAATATTGGTTTTGGTAATAGGAATGGGAACTTTGATTGCAGGTATTGTAGGTATTGCTAACATTATGATTTTTGTAGTAAAAGAACGAACTAAAGAATTAGGGATTAGAAAGGCATTAGGAGCAACTCCAAAATCAATTGTAACAATGATCATGTTGGAGTCTGTTATAGTAACTGCTTTAGCAGGGTATTTAGGATTATTACTTGGTATGGGTATTTTAGAGTTGATAGGGGATGGTTTAAAAGAGTATTTTATAACCAATCCAAATGTTGATACAGGCTTGATTATTGGAGCCACTATAGCCTTAATAATAGCAGGTGCTATTGCGGGATATGTCCCGGCAAAACGAGCAGCAAGTATAAAACCAATTGTAGCACTTAGAGACGAATAGTATGTTTAGATTTTTAGTAGATAGGGATTCTTGGCAAGAAATATATGATAGTCTGCGCAAGAATAAATTTAGGACAGTCGTTACCATGATAGGGGTCTGGTGGGGTATTTTATTACTTATATGTTTGCTAGGAGCAGCAAGAGGTATGGAAAACTCTTTTAATAGACTTTTTGGTGATTTTGCAACGAATAGCGTATTTATATGGGGGCAAACAACAAGTAAGCCATTTAAAGGGTTTCAAGAAGGAAAAAGAGTTCGGTTAACTTTGCAGGACGCAAAAGCTATTGAAAGAGAAGTTGAAGGAATTGAATTTGTAGTACCTAGAAACCAAAATGGAGCAGTGGTTATTAAAGGGTTTCAGTCAGGTAACTTTAATGTAAACGGGGATTATCCTTTGTTAGATAAAGTACAAAAGAAAAAACTGATACATGGTAGATTCATTAATCAAAATGATATTAATGAAAAAAAGAAGATTACTATAATTTCTGAAGATGCATACAAGCAATTATTTGAAAAAGATGAAGATGCAATAGGACAATTTATTCAAATAAATGGGATCAATTTTAAAGTAGCAGGTATCTATGAGGCAAGTATGATGGGAGGTCCTTCATCAGACTTACATATTCCATTTACCACTTTTCAACAAATTTATAATCAAGGGGAAGATATTGGTTGGATGATGATAACGGGTAAACCTGAATTTGATATAAAACAAATAGAATTAGACGCAAAATTATTACTTAAAAATTTGAATAAAGTACACCCGAAAGATAAACGTGCTTTTGGTAGTTTTAATTTGGGTAAAGAGTTTAAAAAATTCACAGGTTTTTTAGCTGGAATGCAATTTTTAACTTGGTTTGTAGGGATAGCAACTTTAATTGCAGGAGTATTTGCAATAGGTAATATATTATTAATAACTGTAAAGGAAAGGACTAAAGAGATAGGGGTTAGACGTGCATTAGGAGCTACTCCATTTGAAATTAAACGCCAAATTGTAATGGAAGCGGTATTGTTAACATTGGTTGCTGGTTTATTAGGGATCATTTCTGGAGGTTTAATTTTAATGGCAATTGATGCTGCCTTTGGTCAAGGAGAGGATGCTACATTAGTTAATGCATCAGTATCTATACCAATAGTTTGGTTGGCATTAGGGATATTAATTGTTTTAGGAACGTTGATAGGTTTAATACCAGCACATAAAGCAACAAGTGTTAAGCCAATAGACGCCTTAAGGGAAGAATAGAAAATAGAAGTTAAATAATAGAGTTAATTAATAAAAGAATTTATAAAATTAAGAGTAATGAATAAAGTACTTAAAATATCCTTAATAGGATTAGCGATAATTTTGCTAGCTGTAGTGATGAAGTTTTTTGCCGATAAAAATGCGAAAGGTGCTAAAGAGTATAAAACTGAACAGCCTTTTAGAGCAAGTATTGTTACTAAAACTGTGGCTACTGGGAAAGTAAACCCTGAAGAAGAAGTTGAACTTAAGCCACAAATTTCCGGAATAGTATCTGAAATTTTAGTAGAAGAAGGTGATATTGTTAAAAAAGGGGATTTAATAGCGCGTATTAGAGTTGTGCCAAATGCACAAAATTTAGCAAGTTCGCAAAGTAGGGTTCGTTCGGCTAAATTATCTTTTGAGAATTCTAAAACATTATACAATCGTAATAAAGCATTGTTTGAAAAAGGAGTGATTTCAAAGCAGGATTTTGAAAATAGCGAATTGGGATACAATCAAGCTAGACAAAGTTTAAACCAAAGTCAGACAGATTACCAAATCATTAAAAAAGGGTCAGCTGCAGGGTCAGGATCTGCTGCAAATACTGATATTATAGCTCAAATTTCTGGAACGATATTAGAAATACCAGTTAGAGAAGGAAATCAGGTAATTGAGAGTAATACATTTAATGCTGGTACTACAATCGCTACAATTGCTGATATGAGTAAGATGATATTTGAAGGAAAAGTTGATGAGGCTGAAGTTGGTAAACTAAAGGAAGGAAGGGAAATTATTATAAAGCTTGGAGCTATAGAAGGAAAAGAGTTCCCAGCAAAATTAACCTTTGTGGCTCCAAAAGGAAAAGAAGAAGCGGGGGCAGTACAGTTTACTATAAAAGCAGATGTGACAATTGATGAAGATACCTATGTAAGAGCTGGTTATAGTGCAAATGCGGAGATTGAATTAGAAAAGAAAGATTCAGTGTTTTCAATTAAAGAATCCTTATTACAGTTTAACAGAATTACTGAAGAGCCATTTGTTGAGGTAGAAACGGATGATCAGAAGTTTAAAAAAATAGATGTGAAGCTAGGAATTTCTGATGGGATTAACGTAGAAATTTTAGAAGGCTTAAAAGATGGTGATAACATTAAAGTTTGGAATAAAGCTTCAAAAGATAATAACGATGAAGAAGATGAAGACGACGATGAATAATTTACAAAGGATACAAATGAAAAAAAGCATATTTGTTTTAGCTATTATATTCACAACCTTGTCTTTCTCTCAAGAAAAACAATGGGGTTTGCAGGAGTGTGTGAATTACGCTTTAGAGAATAATATTTCGGTAAAACAATCAGAATTAGATACTGAGTTAGCGGTAGAAAATATTAGAACAGCAAAAGGAAATTTCCTGCCAGGAGTAAATGCCTCTGCATCTCAAAATTTTAATTTCGGATCTTATATTGATCAAAATGGAGGTAGAGTAGCTAGCGATAGTAGAGGGAATAATTTTGGAGTTAATACAGGGATTAATATATTTAATGGGTTTCAAAACACCAATATTTACAAGCAGTCAAAATTAGGTTTAGAATCCAGTAAATTACAATTAGCGATTTTAAAAGATAATATTTCCTTGAATGTCGTTAATAGTTATTTAAATGTGTTGTTTAATAAAGAGAGTTTAAGAATTGCCGATGACAAAATTAAGGTAACAGAGCAACAACTTACTCAGATTCAAAAATTAGTTGATGCTGGAGTTAGAGCTGTAGCGGATTTATCTGAAATAAAGGCGCAATTAGCAACGGATCAGCAAAGTTATGTGAATGCTGAAAACAGTATTGATCTTGCTTTATTGAGTTTAGCGCAACTATTACAGGTTTCTCATGTTGGATTTGAGATTCAGAATATTGAATTAGATATAACGTCGGTTTCTTTATTATATAATAATACGGAAGATATATTTAATATAGCTTCTAAAGATAGACCAGAAATAAAAAATGCTCAATTAAGTATAGATGATGCGGAATATAGTATAGAAATTGCTAAAGGAGCATATATGCCAACATTAAGCGCTAGTGCAAGTTTGGGTACTTCTTATCAACATAGACAAGGGCAAAAAGATGAATTAGAAGTGGCTGATTTAAGTACAGTGGATCTTTTTGATACTAAATTTATAGGGAATGGGTTTGGGACTCAGTTAGAAGATAATTTAGGGTATAATGTTGGGTTAAGTTTAAATATTCCGATATTTAATAGAAACCAGTCTAAGGCAAGAGTAAATAGCGCTAAGATTAATGCTGAAAAAAGTAAAACAAGATTAATTCAGGCAAAGCAAGATTTAAGAGTAAATATTGAAACAGCGTATGCTGATGCTAAGGCGACCTTAAAACAATTTGAAGCGGCTCAATTGTCAGTAATAGCTCAAGAAGAAGCTTTTAAAAATGCTAAAGATAGATATGATTTAGGTGTAATGACATCTTTTGAATTTGAACAAGTAAGAAGTCGTTTTGTGGCAGCGCAATCATCTTTAATCAATGCAAAATATAATTTTGTGTTCAAAACTAAAGTCCTAGATTTCTATGCAGGTAAATCATTAATATAGAGGCTTTTTGTAACCAGTGACAAAACAAGATAGACTTAATTCTTTTAAAAGAATTAAGTCTATCTTGTTTTGCAGTATAAAATTGGTCTAATTGGGTTCAATTTCCGACTTTTGCTAAAAATTAATTTCTCGTGGCTTATATCTTACAAATAGAAACATCAACAACTAACTGTTCAGTGGCAATCTCTAAAAAGGGAGAAACTATTGCTGTTAAGGAAGTTAGTAATGGATATTCACATGCTGAAAATTTGCATGTATTTATCAAAGATATTTTAGCTGAAAATAAATTAGAATATACTGATTTAAATGCAATAGCTGTTAGTAAAGGACCGGGTTCTTATACAGGATTACGTATAGGGGTTTCTACGGCAAAAGGGCTTTGTTTTTCATTAGACATACCATTGATTGCCATTGAAACTTTAAAAGTGTTAGCGCATCAAGTAAAAGAAGAAGGAGGTTTTATTGTACCAATGATAGACGCAAGACGTATGGAAGCCTATACTAAAGTGTATGATACTAAGTATAAAGAAGTACGTGAAATTGAAGCGCAAATACTAGACAGCACTTCTTTTCAAGAATATTTAACAAAAGGAAGCGTAGTCTTTATTGGGAATAAAACAGAAAAAACTAAAGAAGTTATTAGCCATGAAAACGCTACTTTTATTGAAAGCGTTCCTTCGGCAAAAGAAATGAGTATGTTAGCTTATGCTAAGTACAAAAAAAACCACATCGAAGATGTGGCTTATTTTGAACCTTATTATTTAAAAGATTTTCTGGTTACTCCAGCAAAAAAGAAAGTTTAAGCTTTTTTGTGTATTTCAACCGCATGTGGATAAGGGATTTCAATACCAGCTTTATCAAGAGCAATTTTACAGTTTTCTAAAGTTCCGAAATACACATCCCAATAATCAGCGGTTGTAGCCCATGGTCTAACAGCAAAGTTTACAGAACTGTCTGCTAGTTCAGATACATTTACTGTTGGAGCAGGATCGCTTAATACCTGAGGGTTGTCAGTCAACACTTTTAATAAAACAGCTTTTGCTTCTTTAATATCTTCGTCATAACCAACACCAATAGTTAAGTTAACTCTAAGTATTCCTTCGGTAGAATAATTAGTGATATTTCCGTTAGATAGTGTCCCGTTTGGAATAATAACTTCTTTGTTTTCTGGGGTGTTTATTTTGGTTGTAAATATTTCAATTTCTTTAACAACACCTAATTCTCCTTGAGCTTCAATTAAGTCTCCTATTTTAAAAGGTTTGAAGATCATAATTAGTACGCCTCCGGCAAAGTTGGCTAATGAACCTTGTAAAGCTAAGCCAATTGCTAAACCCGCAGCTGCTAAAATGGCAGCGAAAGAAGTTGTTTCTATTCCTAAAACGCCTAGAATAGTAATGATTAAAACTATTTTGAAAGTCCAAGATAGTAAGTTGATTAGGAATTTTTGAAGGCTTTTTTCATAACCTCTTTTGTCCATGACCTTACTGGTTTGTTTTAAGGCTTTCTTGATTACCCATGATCCGATAATCCAAATAAGTAGAGCTCCAATTATCTTTGGACCGAATACACTTATAAAGTCAATTCCTTTTTCAATCCAAATACTGGCATTGTTTTCTAATTCGCTTGTTTGCATGTTTATTTTTTAATTAAAGTTAGTGCTTGATCAATATTTTCTAAAGGTAAAAGGCAAGCAGAGTTTTCGCAAATGTAGATGTATGTTTTTTTAGGGACTGTTCTATTCTGTAATAGCGGAAGATTTGACGATGAATCACTGTTTTTTACCGACGAATCGCTACCCGTGAAAAGCATGTTAGGTAAATAGTGCTTCTTTAATGTTTTAGTTTTTGACATTGCAGTATCTCCAGTGATTACAATTTCTTGAAATCGTTCAGTATTCATAAGGTATAGGTCTAACCAATTAGAAAATCCAGCCCCATAATTGTTTATTTGAGGGGTAATGTTATGGAGCATTTTCTTTGAAGTTTCAGAATATAACTTGTTATTGAAATGTATGCCTAATAGAAATAAATTTTTAGCCATAATGGAATTACTTGCAGGAATAACATTGTCCTGATATTCGATATTCCTAACCACTAATTTTGGATCTTGGTCGGAGGTGAAATAAAATAAGTTATTTTCTTGGTTGTAAAAATGTGTAAAACAATAATCACTTAATTTTTTAGCGCTATATAACCATGATGGATCTAAAGTATTTTCATGTAGTTTTATAAATAATTGAATAGTTGTAGCGTAATCTTCAAGATATCCGTTAATAGTGCTTTTTCCATTTTTAAAATTATGGTACAATCCACCATCTTTTTTAAATAGATTGTTAGTTATAAAGTTAGCGTTTTTTATAGCGGTATTTAAGTGTTTTCTTTCTCCTAATGCTTCGTATGCGACCAGATAACCAGTTGCCATTAAGGCATTCCATGAAGTAAGTGTTTTGTCGTCTAGTGCCGGTTTTGTTTTCTTGGTTCTTGTGTTTTGTAATTTAGATACACAGTCATTAAGTGTTTTTTTTAGTGCTTCTGTAGAGGTTTTAAATTTCGTTGCAATTTTTTTATAGCTGTCTTTTCTAGTTAAAACATAGTGGCCGTTTTCCCAATAACCATACTCATTAACATTATAAAAATCCGCAAATATTTTATAGTCATTTTTTAAGATTTCTTTTAATTCATCTTTAGTCCATACATAATAAGCGCCTTCTTCTTTTTCTCCTATGGAATTGTAACTATCAGCATCTAACGAGGAATAGAAATAGCCTTTATCATTGTATAATTCTTGTTCAACAAACTGTAGTGTTTTTTCAATAGTTGTTTTGTATAGTTCATTCTTAGTTAATTTATATGCATCTGCATATAAACTCACTAGCTGCCCATTGTCGTATAACATTTTTTCAAAATGAGGAATATGCCACCTGATATCAGTTGAGTATCTTGAAAAACCTCCGTCAACATGGTCAAATACACCACCGAACGCCATTTTTGTCAGTGTTAGGTTTACGTACTTTAGTAGTTCAGAGTCATTTTGTAAATGAGCATATTTTAATAAAAAAGAGTAATTACTTGGAAGCATAAATTTCGGAGCTCTTTTGGTTGCACCGTATTTATGATCGAAAGATTTTTTCCAATGATTAACAACTGTAGAAACGTATTCTGTTTTAAACTCAGTTTTATCATGATTTACTGCAATTAATTCAGAGGTAATAATTCCTTTTTCAAGATTATCGGCATAAGTATTAAGCTTCTCTGGATCCGTTTCAAATTGTTTTTGCAACTGTGTTAAAGCATCAATCCATTGATTTTTTCTAAAATAAGTTCCGCCCCAAATAGGTCTTCCATCAGGTAGTGCAATTACATTTAATGGCCAGCCACCTCGACCTGTAAGCAATTGTACAGCACTCATGTATACTTGATCCACATCTGGTCGTTCTTCTCTGTCAACTTTTATGCTAATGAAATTATCGTTCATTACTTTGGCAACAGCTGTGTCTTCAAAGCTTTCCTCTTCCATAACATGGCACCAATGACATGCGGAATAACCGATACTAATAATAATAAGCTTATTAGATGTTTTTGCCTCTAATAAAGTATTACTATTCCATGGTTTCCAATTAACGGGGTTATGAGCGTGTTGTAATAAATAAGGGCTAGTTTCTTTACTTAGCTCGTTGGTAAATTGATGCGTTGTTTTTTTAGAATCGCTATTTTGTCCTTTACAACTAAATAGTAGTATAAACAGAAAGGGAGTGGTTAGGTATCTCATACTTCAAAGTTAGCGAAATTAACCCATAAAAAAATCACGTATTACGAATTACGTAATACGTGATTTTGTTGATAAAATAAAAGTCGTTTATAGGTGTTAATTTTATAAAACCTTATCTACCGAATTTAACCATTTATGGCAATAACGGAGCTTATTTTCCCTGGAATCATTTCTTTTAATGTTGCTTCAATACCACTCTTTAAAGTCATTGTAGATGACGGACACCCACTACAGGCTCCTTGTAAAATAACACTTACTTCTTGAGTTTCCTTATTGTATGATTGGAACATGATATTTCCTCCATCACTAGCTACAGCAGGCTTAATATACTCGTTTAAAACATTTACTATTTCTGTAGAAATATCGTCTAAATCTTCAATATTTAGATTGATTTCTGGAGCGACTTCCTTCTTAGGTTTTTCAACAGTAGTATCAACAATCATTTTTCCGTCAGCGATGAAGTTTCTGATTACTTCTCTTAATTCATTAGCGATATCATTCCATTCCGCTAAATCATATTTATTGATTGAAACATAATTTTCATCAATAAAGATTTCCTTTACAAATGGGAAATGAAATAATTCCGTTGCTAAAGGCGATATTTTTGCATCGTCAATATTTTTAAATTCAAAAATAGTATCAACCAATTTCTTGTTAGCAACAAATTTCATTGCGTTAGGGTTAGGTGTACTTTCTGCATATACGGTAATAGCTACTTTTTTTGTTGCTACGTCATTATCAACAGCTTTTTTACCAGTATTTAAAAAATCTTGAATTTGTTCAGCAACATCAGCTTCTATTTCTGACCATTCCACAATATTGTATTTTTCTAGAGCAATAAAGTTTCCTGAAATGTATACTTTCTTGACAAAAGGCAAGTAAAATAATTCTCTAGCAAGTTGTGAATTGCTTGCTTCATCAATATTATTAAACTCAAAGTTCTGGTGCTCAGTAAGAAACTGATTAGATTCAAACTTTACAATATTTGGGGATGATGTATGTGTTATAGTAATAACATGTGCTTCCATAGTAGAAATATTTTCGGCAAAAGTACTGAATTTCTTTGGCTTCAGAAGAATTTATTTCAAACTAAAAGTAGGGTTTTAATATAAATAACTGTTTTTATAGGTGTACTCATTGATTTTTTTTTATATTTGAAAATTATCAATTTTACCTGAATTTTAGTAATTATTTGTGCTTTACCTACTGCATAAATATCAACGAAATTAATATATGACTAAAAATATTTACATTTTCATAGCAATGTTTGCTTTTCTAGGAGCTAATGCTCAAGAAGGTTTGCCAACATATTCTGATTATTTAACGGATAATTTATATTTAATTCATCCATCTATGGCTGGGGCATCTAACTGTACGAAGGTTCGGTTAACTGGTCGTCAGCAATGGTTTGGTCAAGAAGATGCGCCAGCATTAATGACAGCGAGTTTTAATACAAGGTTTGATGAGTATAAACCATCTGCTGGAGGAATCATTTTATTTAGTGATAAAAACGGATACCATTCACAAACAGGAGCGTATTTAACCTATGCACACCACATTATGCTAGGGAGAAACACCATTGATTTAAATCAAGTTTCTTTTGGTTTAAGTGTTGGGTTGATACAAAGTAAATTAGATCAGACTGAATGGGATTTATTATGGAATGGTGGTAATAATGGATCTGGTCTTCCAGATCAATTTGTTTCAAATGATAACATATCGAGTACGTACTATAATGTTGATATTGGCGTGTCATATCACTTGTTAGATTTTTATGCGCATTTAACTATTAAAAATTTAATGGGTACTGGAAGAAAATTATATTCTGTACATGAAAGCGCGAACTTACAACGTTTCTTGATTTCAATGGGATATGTTTTTTCAGGTATAAATAGCGATTGGTCTATAGAGCCTTCTATGTTATTTCAGCATATTTCTCAAACGAAGGAAACACAGTTTGATATAAACATCAAGACATACAAAAAAATGGATTTCGGTAAAGTATGGGGAGGATTGTCATACAGAAGAAGTCTAGATGGTGCGGAGTATTATTCAACTACAGGTTCAGCAGAAGGCCAAAAATTACAATACATTACACCTTTTATTGGGGTTAATTATAACAAGTACATGTTTGGGTATACATACTCACATCAAATGGGAAATATAAAATTAGTAGACGGTGGTTTTCACCAAATCACTTTAGGAATTAACCTGAACTGTAGAGCAGAAAAATACGATTGTAACTGTCCTGGGATTAACTAGTGAAGTAAAAATATATAATAAAAAAAGCTCGCTATTGGCGAGCTTTTTTTATTATAACACTGTTTGGAAGCTTATTTGATCCAATGATAATTTTTCTGTTTCCCTTGTCTTTTAATTGCCTTTAACATAGCACTTTCCAAGTTATTGTTTGTATTGCTTTTCTTTTTTTCTGTTGCAATATATTTTTTTCGCTTACTGTTTTCTTCTTGTATTTGTTGTTTGATAAGGTTTCGTTCAGTTTTCTTTTTTATAACATATGTTTGAAGTTCTTTGTCAGATTTCCCTTGTAGTTCTTCAGGTAATAATTGTTTGTCGATTTTTGAATAACTGAAGTTCTTTCCTTCTGTTTCTGCATCTACTAAATCCCAAGAACTATTTTTGTAAAAAGAAGAACTTTTACTTATCGTTCTGCTTACTTCATTGGCTTTTCCATACTTTGATGCGTTACTATCTTGTAGTGCTTGAGAAGCTACTTTAATCCGTCCTTGTTTTCCATATGGGATATAGGTTTTATTTAGTTTTATGTTTAATTCTAAAATATAGTCATCATAAGGAGAAGGAATATGAACAGTATGTTGGCTTTGATTAATGGACATGTAATCGCCATTGGTTAGTTTGGCACTGTGTTGCCACATACTAGTAATTCCGTCATTATAATCACCACAATAAATAGTGTTAATGTTAATTTGTTTTTCTTTGGCCTTAGTGCTCGCATTCATGTAATTCACAGGGCCTTGTGTGAAAGGTTCATTCCCTGCAATAAAGATGAGTTTTAAATCACTTTCATTACTTCCCCAAGTAAGTTCATTAACAGCAGTTTGAATAGCTTGTCCGCAATACTCATTTCCTCCATTGGTAGTTAATGAAAACAATTTTTCAGAGATATAATCAAGGTCGCTTGTGAAAGCACTTACTTGCCTAATATATCCATTATCGTTTGATAACAGATCATTCCCATATTCATATAATGCAATTTTTAAATCAGGGCTTTTATGGTTACACCTAGCATAGGAAAGTTCATTTACGATTTCCCATAGTTGAGCTCTTGCTTGATCAATAAGTCCGTCCATACTATTACTTGTATCTAGTAGTAAAGCCACCTTAATTGTACTTTTTTCAGTGAATTTGATAGTCTTGTTTAATTCTTCCGTATTATTTTTTACTGGCTCAGTGTCCGCCTTGCATGGAAGTGAGCAAAGTATCAATATGCTTAATCCAATTGTTTTTAAATTTCTCATAACTATTTGTATTTAGGTTTTATACAAAAGTATTTAAGATTGATGTTAACTAAAACCTAAAATGAGGGAGTGTGTTAATTGAATTAGGGAAGTAGTTGTCTATAGCAGTAAAGTATATTGAAATAAAAGAAAAATGAACTGGTTTTAAGGAAATACTTATTTCGTTAATTATAAAGTACGTAAGTTTATGGGGAATTAGAATCAATTCTAAGTAAATGAAACACCTTATATATATAATGCTCTTTTTTACATCAATAAGTGTGTTTTCACAAGATGATAAAAATGGGATGAAAAATGGAAAGTCATTTTACCTTAAGGGAGAGGTGGTCTTAAAGGAGTCGTCTAGTCCAATTTCTGATGTGGAAATACAAGTGCTTGGAGGTGGTTATACTAGAACTTCTTTATCTGGGAACTTTAGGCTAAAGGTTAAAATTGGGGATGAGTTAATAATTAGTCATCCAGACATTGAAACGGTACGTTATGTATTAAAAAATAATGACGATCGATTAAAAGTATATGTTGGAGAACTAAAAGAAAATAAAAAAACCCTTACTTTAAAAAGAAAAGATAGTGATGCAAAGACTTTTAAAAAACTAATAGACTCTGCTAATAAGGTATATAAAACTAATGGCAAACAGGGAGCTGAATTTGTGACTAAATCATTATTAATTTCTAAAAATTTAACTAATGAACAACGGTCAAGTGCTTATGGTGTTTTAGGGGATATATATTTTCATTGGAAACAATATGATTTAGCAATTGCTAATTATACAAGAAGTTTAGGTTATAAAAAAAAGGGCGCGATTCAGTTAAGTTTAGCTAAAAGTTATTTTAAGAATTATGATTATGATATAGCAATTTTAACATATGATTCTATTAAAAAGAGTGTGTTGTCAAATTGGCAAAAAATTGTATTGAATGAAGAGTTAGGAGATGTTTATACTGCTAAAAATGAGTTTTCAACAGCTGAAAAATATTATAATAAAGGACTGGTAATAGCTAATAAGCATTTAATAAGCCCTAAGATTACCGATTTAAATTCTAAATTAGGAAGGGTTACTTTTTCTCAAGGAAAAGTAAAGGAAGCATCGCTGTATTTTGACAATTCGTTAGATTTATCTTCTCGAGAAAACGTACAACGTGCAGCGGTTGAAAAAGGACGTGTAGCTGATTTTTATAATTCAAATCAACAATTTGATCAAGAAATTGCCTTGCGAAAAAAGAATTTAACAGCATTAGAAAGTATAGCTGTTGAGGTGCTTACTGAAAATAGTTTGAATCAGCCAGATTCATTAACTACCCAAAAGAGTAATTATAAAATTGCAAGCGCCTATGTGCAGCAAGCGAAATATAACGATGCAATACCATATTTAGAAAAGAGTATTTCAGAAGCCAATAAAAAATCAGATTTAATAATAGAAAAAGATGCTACAAGAAAGCTGTCTGAGGTATATAAAACAGTAGGAGATTATACTAAAGCATTGGAAACGTATCAAAGTTATGTTGATTTGGTTGATTTGGTGTATTTAAAAAAAGAACAACAAATAGCAAACGTATCTAAAGTAGCGAGGGATTTAATTAAGCAACAACAACGTGTCATTGGTTTAGAGGATGAGCGTAAATTGTCAGAAAACAAATTATTACTTGCATCAAAAGATAATGAGTTACAAAACGAGCGTAATAAGCAACAAAGCATTATTATTTACTCGCTTTTAGCGGGGTTATTACTATTGCTATTATTGGCATTTTACATGTATAGAAATATAAAGCAACAGCGATTAAATAATAATTTATTGGCATTAAAATCATTGCGTTCTCAAATGAATCCTCACTTTATTTTTAATGCATTAAATTCAGTAAACAGTTTTATAGCATCAAATGATGAACGTAGGGCAAATAGGTATTTAACGGATTTTTCAAAACTAATGCGAAGTGTTTTAGAAAACTCTGAGGAAGATTTTATTCCCCTTTCTAAAGAGATAGAATTATTACAATTATATACAAAATTAGAGCATTTTAGGTTTCAAGATAAGTTTGATTATAACATAACAGTTGATGAAGCGATTAATGTGGATGATTTTTTAATACCTCCAATGTTATTACAGCCTTATATCGAAAATGCAGTTTGGCATGGATTACGTTATAAGAAAGAGAAAGGGTTACTTCAAATTAGTTTAAAAATTCGAGATGATAATGAGTTGCAAATTGTAATTGAAGATAATGGTATTGGAAGATCGAAATCAAAAGCATTGAAAACAACACATCAGAAAAATCAAAACTCAAAGGGAATGGGGAATATAAAAAAAAGAGTAGCAATATTAAATGAAATGTACGCCGATAAATTGAATGTTTTTATTGAAGATATTCCTAATGATGGAGGAACAAAAGTAGTATTGACACTTAAAAAGGACTAAGATGAAATTAAAAACAATACTTGTAGAGGACGAAACAAGAAGTAGAGAAATATTACGAAATTATATTGCTAAATATTGCCCGAATATTGAATTGGTAGGGGAAGCATCAGGAATAGAAGAAGGATTGAATTTGATTAAAAATAATGAATTAGATTTAGTGTTTTTAGATGTAGAAATGCCCTATGGAAATGCCTTTGATTTATTAGATAAAGTTGAAAACAGAACTTTTGAAACGATATTTGTAACTGCTTATGATCATTATGCAGTAGAAGCATTGAATAATCAAGCGTCCTATTATTTATTAAAACCAATTTCTATTGATGATTTAATTATAGCGGTTGATGTAGTTATAGATATTAAGCAAAAAGAGACAGCATTAGCGGAAACAGTTTTAAGTCCTAAAAGTGAAATAGTATCTGGGAAAATAACTGTGCCGCAACAGGATGGATTTGAAGTATTAAAAACATCAGAAATTTTATTTTGTAAAGCAGACGATAACTATACTGAGATTCATATGAAATCTGGAAAAATCTTAGCTAGTAAAACCTTAAAATACTTTGAAGAGGCATTGCAAGAGTTTGGTTTTTCACGGATACACAAGTCCTACGTGGTTAATGTAAATTCAATAGTAAAGTATAAAAAAGGAAAAGGAGGAAGTGTAGTGCTGGAAAATGATAAAGAACTTCAAGTAGCTCCTTCAAGAAAAGCCGCATTGTTAAATTATTTTAAGTAATATAAATTATGATTATAAAAGAAGTTAGAGGAAAATCTCCTCAAATACCAGAAGATTGTTTTATCGCAGAAAACGCAACTATAGTTGGTGACGTAACTATGGGTGAGCAATGCAGTATATGGTTTAATGCAGTGTTACGAGGCGATGTAAATTATATTAAATTGGGTAATAAAGTAAATATTCAAGATGGTGCAGTGATTCATTGTACTTATAAAAAGTATCCAACCATTATGGGTAATAATGTTTCTGTGGGGCATAATGCAATAGTGCATGGGTGTACAATACATGATAATGTACTTATAGGCATGGGAAGTATAGTAATGGATAACTGTGTAGTTCATTCCAATTCAATTGTTGCTGCTGGGGCTGTAGTTACTCAAAACACAGTAATAGAATCAGGAAGTATTTATGCTGGAATTCCTGCTAAAAAAGTAAAAGATATCTCTAAGGAATTAAGTTTAGGAGAAATAGACAGAATTGCGGAGAACTATGTGGAATATTCTAGTTGGTTTAAATAGTATCATGACCACCCGAAAGCTCATTAATTTTATTGATAGATATTAGATGAATTCTTCATGTAACAATATTTTGTTCGTTTTAAATGTGAAAACACCCAATTTCTCATACTAAAATAGTTTTGTCAAACTGAGCTTGTTGAAGTCTTATGAAAATTAATGCATTGTGGATTTCGACAAGCTCAATCTGACAATAAATTAAGTTTTACTTAAAATTTTCGGATGTTATACCAATTAAATTTCAAGGTGGTCATAAGTAAATTGAATTATTTTAGATTTAGTTGAGTTTAAAAATACAAGCATAGCCTTAGTTACGGTTATCTTTTTAAGCGACAAATAGATTTAAAAGAAACTATTTAATTGTGCATTTTGAATTTTAATTGGTATTGGTGAAGTAGTACAATTGTTTTAAGATAATGTCAAAATAAAAAATAGTACTTTTGTAGCGTGAGATTAAAAAAGAACATAGCCGTCATTTTCACATGTTATTACCTGATAATATGTGTAGGACTGACAATAACCGTACATTTCTGTGCAGGTTCGTTGGCTGGGATGTCTGCTATTTCATCAGAAGTGGTTTGTGAAATGCAAGTAACTCAAGATGCTTGCTGTACAAAAAAAACGACAACTAAACCAGATTGTTGTAATGATGCGGTTGTTGATTTATCTGAGGTAGATGAAGACTCGTTGTTTGAAGGTACAGCTATTGAAAAGCAATTTACAGTAGTTTCAACAGATGTTGATTATAACTTTTTCAAAAACTCAAAAACCCAAAACAAGGTTGCGTTACCAAATTATACTTTTCAAAGTAATGCGCCTCCACTCTATAAACTCTACGGGACATACATATATTACGCTTAATGCTAATCTAACTGCATCTTTTTTGTAAAAGAAAAAGGTATATATAAGAGATTAAGTAATGCTCGAGTGCGAGCTTTTAAGTAATACTAATCAGCATGATTAGTAATATGTATATTCATGAAAAAAATAGTAATACTACTTTTTTTGTTACCAATGTTGAGCTTTTCTCAAAGTGAAGTTTCAGGAAATGTAACAGAAGAAATTAATGGTAAACAAGAGCCGATTCTTGGAGCCAATATATATTGGTCAGGAACAACAATAGGAACTGTGACCAATGAAAAAGGTCAATTTAGAATACCTTTTTCTAAAGAAAACAAACTCTTAGTTATCAGTTATGTTGGGTATCAACAAAAAACCATGACGATAACTAGTCCAAAATTTATAAACGTAAAATTATCAGCTAGTAGTGATTTGGAAACTATAGTAATTAATGCGGAACGGAAAGCAACTCAGGTTTCCCTTTTGGATTCGAGAAATATAATTACGCTAAATTCAAAAGAATTACTAAAAGCAGCTTGCTGTAATTTATCGGAAAGTTTTGAAACAAATGCTTCTATAGATGTAAACTTTTCTGATGCTGTTACTGGGACTAAACAAATTAAAATGTTAGGGTTAACAAATCCGTATATCTTAATTACTCAAGAAAATATTCCTAGTGTTAGAGGGGCGTCACAAGCATATGGGCTAACATTTACACCAGGTACTTGGCTGGAAAGTATCCAGATAACGAAAGGCTCTGGTTCTGTAGTAAATGGCTTTGAAAGTATTGCCGGCCAAATTAATACAGAACTTAAAAAACCTTTCAGTGACGATGCTTTTTTTGTAAACACCTATGCTTCTATTGATGGAAGGTTGGAGTTGAACACTCATTTCAATCGAAAATTAAACGACAAATGGAGTACAGGAATGTATATTCATGTCAACAATAGAAGTTGGAAAAGAGATGAGAATAATGATAATTTTATGGACGCTCCATTGACAAATCAAATAAACTTGATGAACCG
This sequence comes from Kordia sp., assembly GCA_002733415.1. Classification (GTDB taxonomy): domain Bacteria; phylum Bacteroidota; class Bacteroidia; order Flavobacteriales; family Flavobacteriaceae. Next base: position 294,274 of record NVVR01000001.1, read on the forward strand.
TTGGCAGTATAGAAGCCCTGAATCTGGTTGGGTAAGCTTTGTTGACTTCAGGTATATGAAAGATAATAAGCAAGCAGGTGAAATAGATTTTGACCCTGAAACGGATAAGTTAACTACAAATGCTTGGGGAAGTGAAATAAAAACAAAGCGTATAGATGTAAGTAACAAAACCGGGTTTGTTTTCAAGGATCAGAAATATAAAAGTTTTGGTTTGCAAACATCATATAGTAACCATGATCAAAAAGCCTATTTTGGTTTAAGAAGGTATGATATAAATCATCAGAGTGTGTATTCTAATTTTATATACAATTCAATATTGAGTAATACTCAAAATAAGTTTAAAACTGGTTTGAGTTTTACATATGATCAATATGAAGAATATGTATTGAATTCAGATATTGATAGAAAAGAAAATTCCTTAGGTGCCTTTTTTGAGTATACTTATGATAATGGGGAGAACTTAAGTATTGTTGCAGGGATTCGTGCAGATACTCATAATGTTTTAGGAGAATTTATAACACCACGATTACATATCCGTTATAATCCATGGAAAAATTCTGTGCTTAGAGCATCAGTTGGAAAAGGGAAGCGTAGCGCAAGTGTTTTTGCTGAAAACCAACATTACTTTGCTTCATCAAGAGTTTTTAATATTATGAGTTCGGGTAATGGAGCTTATGGGCTTGCCCCAGAAGAAGCATGGAATTACGGGACTAGTTTTTTGCAGAAATTTAAACTGTTTAGCCAAAAAGCAGATTGGTCGGTAGATTATTACGCTACAAATTTTAAAAATCAAGTAGTAGTAGATGTTGATAGTAACCCACAGGAAGTGTCTTTTTATAATCTTAATGGAGAGTCTGTTGCGCATAGTTTTCAAACAGACTTTAATTATAATTTAGCAAAACATCTTGATTTACGTTTGTCTTATAAATACTATAATGTTGTATCAGATTATCAGTTTAACAAATTGTCAAAGCCTTTGCTGGCAGACAATAGAGTATTGGCAAATATGTCGTATCAAACACATTATTTAAATGAAAAAGGATCACGCTGGAAGTTTGATGCAACATGGAACTGGATAGGGAAACAACGCTTGCCAAACACAAGTACTAATCCTGTTCAGTATCAGTTGGGAACGTATACTAATCCTTATAGTAAGTTGAATATACAAGTTACAAAAGTATTTACTAAACAATTTGAAATATATGTTGGGGGAGAAAATGTATTAGGATACAAACAAGAGAATCCAATTTTAGCTGCCGATGATCCTTTTGGTGCGTATTTTGATAGTACAATAGTACATGGTCCTATTCAGGGAGCAACAGCGTATGCTGGATTAAGGTTTAAAATAAAATAATAGAATTCATATAAAAATATAAAAATGAAAAAAATACTGACATTCGTATTATTGTTTACAATGGTAGCAATAAGCGCACAGGAAAAATCAAAGAGTAAAAAAGTTGAAATACAAGTTAGTGGCATATGCGATATGTGTAAATCTCGTATTGAAAAAGCAGCTTTTAAAACTAAAGGAGTGAAATTTGCTGAATGGAATACCGAAACTAAAAGTTTGAGTTTAATCATAAATGAACGCAAAACTGATGTGTTAACTATTCAGAAAAGCATGGCTGCTATTGGTCATGATACGGAAGGAGCTCAGGCAACTGACGCAGCATATAATGGGTTGCATGGTTGTTGTAAATATGAAAGAACTTTTGGAGGAGATGATTCTTGTAAAAAGAATTGCACAAAACCTTGTTGTAAGGATAAAGTAAAATCATCTTGCTGTGCTTCAAAAAAAGCTGTAAAGACAAGCTGTGCTTCGAAGAAGTAATATTTTATTTTCCAATTTGAAGTAAAATTAATTATCATAAGAAAAGCCTCTTGGTATATGAATTAACATTATAGTTTTTAGAACGAGACATCCTGATAGTTATCGGGATTGGGAGTTAAACCCACTGGTGGAAAATAAAAACCCCTAGAGAATGTATTCTCTAGGGGTTTTTGGCTAAAATTTGGTTAGTTTACTTTTTAATAAATTGCTTTGTGCTATTGCTAGTATTGTTTTTCACTACAATAAAATACACTCCACTAGTTAATCTACTTACGTTTATTGTTGATTTTATGTCGTTCAACTCACCGTTCATTAATACTTGACCTAAAGTGTTTACTATTCTATAAGTTGATTTATCATCATTATCAGTAATCACATTTAATTCATTTCCAGTAACTGGGTTAGGGAATATTGATAGACTTAACTCAGTGTTAAGTGTTTTAATTTCTCTAGTAGAATTAGTTTTAGTATTAGCAACACAGAAGTTATTTGTATCTGTTGAAGTAAATGAAGCTCCAGAAGCTAATGTAGCGCCTGTTGCAGTATTAGTTAAGGTATAATTACCATTTCCATAACTACAGCAAATACCATCGCCATATGAATCTTTAAACTCTAAAGTGTAACATCCTGCAGGAAGACAATTGTTAATTATTAATGTGCTTCCGTCAGCTTGACTTCCATATGTTCCTCCAGATGCAACTACAGTTCCAGAATTATCTTTAAGGTTCCAGCTTGTTTCTTCTGGGTAATTATCAAATTTAATTTTTAAAGTAGTATCAATACAAGCAGCTTGACAAGGAGAACAAGAAGGGCCTCCACAATCTACACCAGTTTCATCACCATTTTGAATTCCATCGGTACAAGTAGGGACAGGAGTGTTTGAGAAACAGAAGTTAGTTGCCTCAGAACTTCCAAAACTACCACCTGATTTAATACTTCCATCAGGGCCAGTTATTGAATAAGATCCGTTTCCGTATGAACAGCAAATACCATCACCATAAGTATCTTTTATTGTAAAAGTATAACAGTCATTTGGTAAGCATAACGTTTCTGATACTGTAGATCCGTCTGCATTTGATTTCGAATAAGTTCCAGAAGCAATAGAGGTGCCACTATCGTTTGCTAAAGTCCAAGAAGTTTCTTCTGGATAATTGTCAAATGTAATGCTAATAGTAACCTCGTTATCAGTACAAGCAGTTTGACATGGAGCACATGAAGATCCGCCACAATCAACACCGGTTTCGTCACCATTTTGTATCCCATCTGTACATGTTGGTGTAACGACTACTGACCCGCATTTGTCAGATAAAGCCAAGCTTCTTCTACTTCCACCTGCATCTAAAACGGAATGCATTCTAGCTTTTTGTCCAAGTGTGTATAAATTCATACAAGAATCATCAGAATAATCCATATAATTTTGAACCATATCCGTAGTTCCACAAGAACTGTGTCCTGTAGCACAACCATAGTTAGCTCCATCAGATCCAGGAGTGTCAGACACAAAATCATCTACACCACAACCTCCATCACCCCAAATATGACGTAAGTTTAAGTAGTGTCCTATTTCGTGAGTAGTTGTTCTTCCTAAGTTAAAAGGAGAGGTAGCGGTTCCTGTTCGTCCAAAATATTGTGGGCCAACTACAACACCGTCAGTAGAAGCACTACCACCCGGAAACTGCGCATATCCTAAAATACCACCTCCAATATTACATACCCACATGTTTAAGTATTCTGCAGAATTCCACGGGTCAACACCACCTTGAGAAGTTTTTTTCATTGCGTCATTGGTTCCCCATGAAGTTTTGGTTGAAGATTTTCTCGTAATCCCTGTAGTTGCATTTCCATTTGGATCTACAGTAGATAGGCAAAATTCAATTTCAGTATCAGCAGCCTGTGACCAATTATTGTTGGCGTCACTATTGGTACGTCTGAAATCTTCATTTAAAACATCTATTTGTGATTGAATTTGTGCATCACTTATGTTTTCACTTGCGCTGTTGTAAATTACATGTACAACAACCGGAATAGTAATAATATTACCATCAATTCTATTAGTTTGATACTGTTGAACACGTTGTTGAGTGAATGATTCAATGTTTTCCATTCGTTGCTTTAACTCAGGGTCTTGTTGCATTCTGTATTCTAAATTTTCCATTGAAGAACAATTACGTTCTTGGGCAAAAAATACGCTTGTGGTTAGTAAGCATAATAGGAGTACAATTTTTTTCATTATTATTTAGTTTTTGGTTTGTACCCTATAGTTCCTTTTTTTGTAAAAATGTTACCCATAAAAACGGAATGTGTTTATCAATAATTTAAACAAGGCTGTTTAAAACGATGTAGTTGATAGTTTTTATGGGTGTTAATTAAGAAATTGATAATTTTGAAAAAAATGGTGTGTAACGTCATTTAGCAAAAAAAGCCAAGAAATTTAATAATTTCTTGGCTTTTAGTTTTAAGAATTCCTTGATGGCTCTACATCGGTTTAGTTCATTTGATAATAGTTGTTAGCTATTTTTAGTTGGTCGTTGTATTAGTTTATTTTTCACATGATTATTTAAAAAATCATTTTTATAAGTTTTCCCTAAAGGTAGTTCTTCGTTATCAAGTGAAATGGTGTCAGAATTAACTGTTTTTATGAAGTTAATATTGATGATATATGATTTACTTGTTCTAGAAAATATGTTTTTTGGTAATTCATTATATATTGTTTTTATGTTGATGGACGTGATAACTCGTTCATCTGTGGTATATATAATAACATAATCTTTTAGCCCTTTAATATATTTTATCTTCTTGTAAAAAAGTTTCACATATTTTCTTTCGGCTTTTATATAGATATAATCTGGAGTAAATTCAGTAATGTCTGAAGTGGTTTTTAAATAAATATCATTCAACTTGTTTACAGCTTTCAAGAATCTGTCTGGTCCAATAGGCTTTACTAAATAATCAATAACATTTAATTCAAATGCTTCTAAGGCAAATTGGGGGTAAGCAGTTGTAAGGATTACATAAGGGTTTGACTTTAATGTTTTTAAGAAATCTAGTCCATTTAGTTTTGGCATTTCAATGTCTAAAAACAATACATCTACTTGATTAGTATACATGAATGTATTTGCAGCAATGGCGTTATTGAATGTTCCTACTAAATTAAATAAATCATAATCATTTAAGTAAAGTTCTATTCCTTCAATCGCCAATGGCTCGTCATCTATTATAATACAGTTTAATTTTTTCATAGGAATGAGTTTAATTTTTGTTTAAAATTAAATTAACATTATAGGTGTTATTGCTTTCTTTAATTTGTAATTCATGTGCGTTTTCGTACAAAAGAAATAAGCGCCTTTTGACATTACTTAAACCAATTCCTCCACCTTTATTAGTTGATGTAGTGTCTGTTTTGTTATTAGAAACAAGAAAATGAATTTGGGCTTCAGTAATATTAAATTGAATATCAATCTTTGGCTGTTCTGTTAAACTGCTATATTTTATTGCGTTTTCTATAAAAGGCATAAATATAAAAGGGGATATCTGAACTTGAAATGTGTCCCCGGTAATACTAAGAATAATTTCACTATTTTTTTTACGCAACTCTTCTAGTTTTAAAAAGTTACGTAAGTATCCTATTTCATTATCTAATGATACCTGCTTTTTTGTACAATCATATAGTTGGTAACGAAGTAGATCTGATAACAATAAAATAGAATCAGATGTTGTACTTAGGTTTTTTTTGGAAAGAACATAAATATTGTTCAATGAGTTAAATAAAAAATGTGGGTTAATTTGATTTTTTAAGTATCGTAATTCATTTTCTAAGCTATCTTGTTTTATGGTGTGGATTTGTTTTTGTTCTATAAAATAGCGTTTGAAAAATTTGATTCCAACAGCAGTACCTATAATACTAAACATTCTAAATGAAAAAGCCATTAACGAGCTGATGGTTGTTGTAATGTATTTCTGGTTGTTGTCAGGATTCAATGTTTCTATAACGCTCTCTTGGTAAAAGAAAAGATGATTAAGGTATATGTATATTATAATGGAGAGTATTGTGTAAAATATGTATTGGTATATTTTTCCTTTAACAAGAAATTTACTGAATAGAAAATAGATGTTAAAATAGACTATTATCATTTCTAGTAGTAAAATAATGATAGTAAATTCTAAATCATAAATATTTTTAGAAAATGCGTTTACAGTGGTTAGATCAACAGAAAAAACAATTAGCCAAAAAATAAGATGATAAAACCATCTGTATTTTGGGTTAAGTATGATATTAAATACGTTGTCTAAGTTCTGTTGTTGCATTATACCTGTCCTGGTTGACCTCAAAGGTACATATTAATAATTGTAGGAATCTTAATTTATAGAAGATTGCATCTTGTGCTTTAATGTTTTGTAGGCTAAAAAATGGACTTATGTATAATAAGTTGATTGTTTGCTATAATGTATTTACAATGTGTAGTGTGGTTTATTTTTTTCCACAAAAAAGCCATCAAAATTTAATTTTGATGGCTTTTAATATCTGTGTGTCGAGGCTCTCGACTACATCATACCTGGCATTCCACCACCCATTGGGGGCATAGATGGAGCATCTTCTTTAATATCAATTAAGGCACATTCAGTAGTTAAAATCATTCCTGAAACTGAAGCAGCATTTTCTAAAGCTACTCTAGTTACTTTTTTAGGATCAATAATACCTGCTTTATGCATGTCAACATATTCATCAGTTTTTGCATTGTAACCAAAGTCTTTTTTACCTTCAATTACTTTAGCACAAACTACTGAACCTTCTTTACCTGCATTTTCAGCAATAGTACGTAAAGGAGCTTCTATTGCACGAGCAATAATGTTGACTCCTGTTTCCTCATCAGCATTTTCAGTTTGGATGTTATTAAGTACTTTTTTAGCACTAACTAAAGCAACACCACCACCGGCAATAATACCTTCTTCAACTGCAGCACGTGTAGCGTTTAAAGCATCGTCAACTCTATCTTTCTTTTCTTTCATCTCTACTTCAGAAGCAGCACCTACATATAAAACTGCAACTCCACCAGCTAATTTAGCCAAACGTTCTTGTAATTTTTCCTTGTCGTAATCAGAAGTCGTCGTTTCAATTTGAGATTTAATTTGACTAACTCTTACTTTAATATTTCCTTCATCACCACCACCGTTTACTATTGTAGTATTGTCTTTGTCAATAGTAATTGTTCCAGCAGACCCTAACATTGTTAAGTCAGCATTTTCTAAAGAGAATCCTCTTTCTTCAGAAATTACAGTACCGTTAGTTAAAATAGCGATGTCTTCTAGCATTGCTTTTCTTCTGTCTCCAAAACCCGGAGCTTTAACAGCAGCAATTTTTAATCCACCTCTTAATTTATTTACTACTAAAGTAGCCAATGCTTGTCCATCAACATCTTCAGCGATAATTAATAATGGTCTTCCTGATTGTGATACAGGTTCTAATATTGGAAGAATTTCTTGTAAGTTAGAAATTTTCTTATCGAATAATAATACATACGGATTTTCTAAAGTAGCAATCATTTTGTCAGCATCAGTAACAAAGTACGGAGAAAGGTATCCTCTATCAAATTGCATTCCTTCAACAACATCAACATAAGTTTCTGTTCCTTTGGCTTCTTCAACAGTAATGACTCCTTCTTTACCAACTTTTCCAAAAGCTTTAGCGATTAAATCACCAATTACGTCATCATTATTAGCAGAAATAGAAGCTACTTGTTTGATCTTTTTAGAATCAGAACCTACTTCTTTTGATTGCTTAGCTAATTCTACAACAATAGCTTCTACAGCTTTGTCAATACCTCTTTTCAAATCCATTGGATTTGCTCCAGCGGCAACGTTCTTTAAGCCTTCTTTCACAATAGCTTGCGCTAATACTGTTGCGGTAGTTGTACCATCTCCAGCTAAATCGTTAGTTTTAGAAGCTACCTCTTTAACCATTTGAGCGCCCATATCTTCTAACGGGTCTTCTAAATCGATTTCTTTAGCAACTGTAACACCATCTTTAGTTACCGTTGGCCCTCCAAAAGATTTTGAAATAATTACATTACGACCTTTAGGTCCTAAAGTTACTTTTACAGCATTTGCTAATGCATCAACACCACGTTTTAATCCGTCACGTGCTTCTATATCAAATTTTATATTTTTTGCCATCGTAAAATTTATTTTTCGCTTTCGTGAAAATGGAAAGCTTTTATTTGTGTGTCATTCCCGAGTAATCGGGAATATTTACTATTGTTTTGTGAAGTTTTGATGAGATTCCTGCCTTGGAGGGAATGACATTAAATAATTGCTAAAATGTCGCTTTCACGCATCATTAAGTAATCAGTTCCTTCTAACTTTAATTCAGTACCTCCGTATTTACCGTATAATACAGTGTCACCTACTTTTACGGTTAAAGGCTCATCTTTTTTGCCAGTTCCTATAGCTACTATAGTTCCTTTTTGAGGCTTTTCTTTAGCAGTGTCAGGAATAATTAGTCCTGAAGCAGTTTTCGTTTCAGCAGCAGCAGGTTCTACAAGAACTCTGTCTGCTAATGGTGTAATATTTAAGCTCATTATATATGAATTTTATTTAATTTAAAAAGTTATAATGTAGTAGTCAGAAATTGTACCATAGTATTTATACTGACAATTTTTCACCCACCAGTTTTTTTAACCCTTAAGATGTAGTGTCTATAGATCTCATATACTTATTTTATGGGTATTGATTGAGCTAGTGATTAGAGTTTTACAAAACCAAAAAATGCCAACTGTTGAGGTTGGCATTTTGTAATTTTATAATTTGAAAAAGATAAAATTAATCTTTCTTGTCATCTGTAGCTGGTACAGTAGATGCAGGTGCATCATCTGTAGTAGAAACAGGAACTTCAATTTGTTGATCATTTGCACCATCTAAAGCTTTAGAAGAAGCTCCTTGGTTACCAAAAATAGTTACGTTAGATAATAATATTAATATAATCATTAACGCACCTAACCACCATGTACTTTTATCAAGGAAGTCAGTAGTTTTTTGAACACCACCAATTTGTTGTGTTTCTCCTCCAAAACCAGCTCCTAATCCACCACCTTTTGGGTTTTGCACCATAATTACTACAATTAGTAAAAAGGCAACGATCATTATAAGTACTAAAAAGATATTAAACATAATGGTATTATTTATTTTGTATTATTTATTTCTATTTGTTCTAAATCCGCAATTCGGTCTGCAAAGAAACTATTTTTTTCTGGATATTTCAAACTTAATATGCGATAAGCTTGAATTGCTTTTTTATAATTTTTTTGCTCTAAATAAACTTTAGCTAAAGTTTCTGTCATTAACTCGTTAGAACTAAAGCTGTTCTCTTTCGCGAGGTTTTTAAGAGACACTGTTTTTCTAACAGGTTTAATTTTTGGTTTAGAAGTGATAAATTTGTTTATCAGATCAACATTTCTAAGGTTTTTTGTTTTTTTTTCTTCCTTAACCTCCATGCGTTCAATAGTCGGTATAGCAGAAAGTTTAAGCCATTCTTGAAATGAGTGTGTTTCGTTTGTATTAAACTCCAAAGGAGTACCAATAGCTAAATTGTCTTCAGCGATAGCAGTTGTGTTTTCTACTGTTTTTTCTTCAAATAAATCAGGGTTTAACACTTGTTCATCATAAAAACTTGTTCCTGAATCAAAAATAGAAATCTCTTCTGCAGCGACAACTTCAATGTCATTTGCTTGTTTTTGTAACTTTTGTTGAACTTTAGAAATAATATTCTGATTGAACGAATCTGAGGTGATGTAATCAAATAAAACACTTCTGTCGATAGTATAAGCAGCTGTTAGTTTTAACTCGTGGTTATAGCTATAGCTTTCTTCTTTTTTTAACCCTTTTAAATACAAGGCACGAGCAGATTGGAAATAAGGAAAGTCATTTAGCACTCCTTTGAGCCCCATGGTTTGCTGCTCATTAATTCCTTGTGGTTGCTTTAATATGTTAGAAAATTCAATATTATTCATTGCACCAAATTTGTTATGAGTAAGCTACCATTTAGCTAATGAAGCGTTAAAGATATCTTGAGTGATACGTTCGTAAATATCTTCCATAGCAGTATCTAAACTTGCTCCAGTTAATTGTTGTGCAGCAGAGTAATCATAGTAAAAAGAAAATCTTTTTTCAAAATCATCATCTTCTTTTAATCTATTTGTAAAACGAACATTTATGGTAACCGTTAATCTATTCTGTGCAGCTGTTTGACTTGCAGTAGCTGACATTGGTGCTATGGCAAAATTGGTGATTTCTCCTTCGTATATCAAGTCACCATTTGTGTTGGTAAGCTCTAGGTTAGTTTGATTCTGTATTAAATCTTGTAAGGCTAATGTAAAATTTCTATCTATTCCTGGTTCAATAATAGGCGCGTTATTTTGAAAAAAGTTTACTTGAAATGATTTTGCATCGCCTGTGTCTCCTCCTGTAAAGGAATAAATACCACAACCTTGAATGATGCATGTGATAGTAAGTAAAAATAGAATTCTTTTCATGGGCTTAAAAATACTGATTTAAATAGAATGGGGGATAAATAATTTGTTAAAGATCAAATTGTTTTATTTTTCTGTAAAGTGTTCGTTCAGAAATACCTAATTCTTTAGCAGCTAACTTTCGTTTTCCTTTGTTTCGTTCCAAAGATTTTTTAATCAGTTCTAATTCCTTTTCATGAATAGAAAGTGTTTCTTCTTCAGTAATATCTTCAATGTATTCGAAAGCATCCGGTTCGGAGTACACTGATGGGGTGGCTTCTTGAGGTATTTGCAATACTTTTATTTGCTCTTCTTGTGGTTCTGGTGTGTTAATTTCTTCTTCTTCTGGTTTATAGATTTTCTGAATTAACTCCTCGTTTTCTTGTTGTACTTTTTGCGTATTTCCGTTACGCATCAGTTCCATAGTCAGTTTTTTAAGGTCGTTTAAATCCGCTTTCATGTCGAACAGAACTTTGTATAGTATTTCACGCTCATTACTGAAATCACTTTCTGACTTATTCTTATTGATAACTGAAGGTAAGTTACTCCCCATATTTGGTAAGTAGCCTTTTAAGGTAGTTACATTGATGTTTCTTTCGCGTTCCAAAACAGAAATTTGTTCTGCGATATTTCTCAACTGACGAATATTCCCGTTCCATGGATATTTTAAAAGCAATTGAACAGCTTGTTCGTCTAGTTTAAGCGTAGGCATCTTGTATTTAAGTGCAAAATCAGAGGCGAATTTCCTGAATAAAATATGAATGTCATCTTTTCTCTCTCGTAAGGGGGGTAGGTTGATGTCAATAGTACTTAAACGGTAGTATAGGTCTTCACGAAACTTGCCTTTTTTTATGGCTTCAAACATATTTACGTTTGTTGCTGCTACAATACGTACGTTGGTTTTTTGTGTTTTACTAGACCCTACTTTAATGAATTCACCATTTTCTAGTACACGTAATAAACGTACTTGTGTAGTTAGGGGTAACTCTCCAACTTCATCTAAAAATATGGTTCCGCCATCGGCAACTTCAAAGTAACCACTTCTGTTTTGTGTAGCTCCGGTAAAGGCCCCCTTTTCATGACCAAATAATTCACTGTCAATTGTTCCTTCAGGAATTGCGCCACAGTTAACAGCAATATATTTCCCGTGCTTTCTATGGGATAAGGAATGTATTATTTTCGGAATACTTTCTTTACCAACACCACTCTCTCCAGTAACTAAAACAGAAATATCTGTGGGAGCTACTCGAATTGCTTTTTCAAGTGCTCTATTTAGTTTAGGGTCGTTTCCTATAATTCCGAAACGTTGTTTGGTTGATTGAATGTTTTCCATGTTTTTTTATGTCATTCCCTTGAAGAAGGGAATCGGTTAATTATTTACTTTTATATTGTTTATCCAAGCGCAATTGAATACCTAATTAAGAGGTTTCCGCCTGCGCGGGAATATTAATTATTATCAGAATGTCCAACAGCTTCTCCTAAAAAGGTAGCAGTGGTACAGTCGTTTATTTTTACGTTTACAAAATCGCCAATTTTATAATGTTCTTTAGGGAAAACAATCATGTTACTTTGGGTGTTTCTTCCTGCCCAATGCGCATCTGATTTTTTCGAAGTTTTTTCAATTAAAACTTCTTCAGTTTTTCCTAAATGTTTTTTTAATTGTTCATGACCAATAGTGCGCTGCACATCAATTACTTCTTGTAAGCGACGTTTTTTTGTTTCAAAAGGAACATCATCATCAAGTTTTCGTCCAGCTAAAGTTCCTGGACGTTCAGAGTATGAAAACATAAATCCGTAATCATATTGTACATGCTTGATTAAATCTAAAGTGTCTTGATGGTCCTCCTCAGTTTCTGTTGGAAAACCAATAATCATGTCTTGAGATAGTGCTATTCCAGGAATGATTTGATATATAGTGTCCGTCAGTTCCATGTATTCCTCACGAGTGTGCTGACGGTTCATTTTTTTAAGAATTCTATTACTCCCGCTTTGTACTGGTAAGTGCAGGTGTTTGCAAATATTTTTATGCATAGCCATGGTGCGAATTACTTCTAAACTCATATCCTGTGGATTAGAGGTAGAAAAACGAATACGTAATTTCGGATTAGCTAAAGCAACCATGTCTAATAATTTTGCAAAATCTACAGCAGTAGTTTTTTGCATTTCGGAAGCGTTTTTAAAATCTTTTTTAAGTCCACCACCATACCATAAATAACTATCTACGTTCTGTCCTAATAGAGTAACTTCCTTGTATCCTTTAGAAATTAAGTCGGTTATTTCACTTAAAATAGATTGTGTATCTCTGCTTCGTTCTCGTCCTCTGGTGAATGGAACAACGCAAAAAGTACACATATTGTCACATCCACGAGTAATAGAAACAAAAGCGGTAACACCGTTACTTTGTAATCTTACAGGGGAAATGTCTGCATAGGTTTCTTCTTTCGATAATAATACGTTTACGGCACTTCTACCATCTTCAACATCAGCAATAAGATTTGGTAAATCTTTGTAGGCATCAGGTCCTACAACAAGATCAACTATCTTTTCTTCTTCTAGAAACTTCTCTTTTAAACGTTCGGCCATACATCCTAAAACACCAACTTTCATATTTGGGTTGATATCCCTTTTTACAGCATTGTATTTTTGAAGGCGTTTACGAATGGTTTGTTCGGCTTTATCACGAATAGAACATGTGTTCACTAAAACTAAATCGGCTTCTTCTAACTTATCAGTAGTATTGAATCCGTCTTGAGCTAAAATAGAGGCGACAACTTCACTGTCGGCAAAGTTCATTTGACAACCATAACTTTCAATAAAAAGTTTACGTGAATTCCCTTTCTTGTGAATTGTATTTAATTGTTCTCCTTGTTTGCTTTCGTCTATTATCTTCTCCATCTAAATGTGTATTTCTCGGATTTAAAGCAAAGATAATGCTAAAATAAACTTCTGACAAAGTGGCATGGTTTATTTGTGTATATTTACTAAAACTAACAAAAAATATAAAAATGAACTTTTCGGAATTAGAACAAAAAATTAATGAAAATAAAAGTATCGATTTTGGAGATATTTTCAGTAAATCAATAGAGTTGTTTAAGAAAACATGGAAACAAGGGTTGTTGCATGCTTTACTGTCGGTTGGATTGGTGTTGGGTGTTATGGCTTTAGTATTAGTGCCTTTGTTTTTAATGGGGGTTTTTGATCCATCTGCTTTTGAAAGTATAGAAAGTGGCGATCCGGATTATAAATCTATTATTATAGTTTACTTAGTAATGTTCCCTGCAATATTTTTGGCTTCAGTTTTTTCTTTACTGTTAAACATGGCGTTTTATAGAATGATAAAACAAATAGACTTAGATGAACCTGCTTCGTCGGTTTCTTTCGGGATGTTTATGAATACGAAATACTTTATGAAAGCTTTAGTGTTGTCAATAATAACAACGCTAATAGCTGTAGTGGCTGTATTAGCGTGCTATTTACCGTTGTTTTATGTAATGGTACCGCTAACCTTATTGATACCGATTTTAACGTTTAATCCTGAAATGTCTAATTCAGACTTGATAAAGGCTAGCTTTAAATTAGGGACTAAAAAATGGTTAATTACTTTTGGGTTAATTTTTATATCTGCAATTTTAGCTGAATTGGTTGGTTTGATATTGTGTGGTGTTGGAATATTTGTTACAATGTCATTTATTTATTTGCCATCGTATTTTGTATATAAAGACACTATAGGTTTTGTTGATGATTCAGGTGATTTACAAGAAAAAGAAAAAATATGCGAACTGTAATTGTATTTAAATAATGGGTTGTAAAACTGCTTTTAACTGAAATTTCAAGGTTAAAAGCAGATTTTTTTTTAGAAATAGTTTTTTTTGATATACTTTTGCAAAATCTAAAAGGGAATAAATGGCAAAGAATTTAGTTATAGTTGAGTCACCTGCAAAGGCGAAAACGATTGAAAAATTTTTAGGAAAAGACTTTAAAGTGGAATCTAGTTATGGTCACATAGCGGATTTACCTTCTAAAGAATTAGGGGTAGATGTTGAAGGAGATTTTGATCCCATATACATTGTTTCTGACGATAAAAAAGCAGTAGTTAAAAAACTAAAAGCTTTAGCTAAAAAAGCAGATATGGTATGGCTAGCTTCGGATGAGGATCGCGAGGGAGAAGCAATAGCATGGCATTTACAAGAAACATTAGAATTAGATAAGGATAAAACAAAACGTATTGTTTTTAACTCAATAACTAAAAAAGCAGTAACCACTGCAATTGAGAATCCAAGAGAGATAGATTACAACTTAGTAAACGCACAGCAGGCTCGTAGAGTTTTAGATAGATTGGTTGGGTATGAGTTGTCTCCAGTATTATGGAGGAAAGTAAAAAGAGGTTTGTCAGCAGGTAGAGTGCAATCGGTATCTGTTCGATTAATTGTAGAGAAGGAGAGAGCTATTCAGGAATTCAATACAAAAGCATCTTATAAAGTAGTTGCAGAATTTAGTACTGAAGCAGGGAAGAAATTCAAAGCAAAGGTCTCAAAAGACTTTTCTGCTAAAGCAGAGGCACAAGCTTTTTTAGAAAAAAATAAGGGAGCTGATTTCAGTGTAGCTGATTTAACTAAGAAGCCAGCAAAAAAATCTCCAGCAGCACCATTTACAACGTCTACATTACAGCAAGAAGCGTCACGTAAGTTATATTTTTCAGTAAGTAAAACAATGCAAGTTGCACAACGTTTGTATGAGCAAGGGTTGGTTACTTATATGAGAACTGATAGTGTGAGTTTGTCAGAAGAGGCGTTAGAGGCAGCTAAAAAAGAAATTGAAAATTACTACGGTAAGGAATACGCAAAAACTAGAAGTTTTGCGAATAAAAGTAAAGGGGCACAGGAAGCGCATGAGGCAATACGACCTACAAATATGGATGTGCATACGGTTGATTTGGAAAGAGATCAGTCTCGTTTGTATGAATTAATATGGAAGCGTACGTTGGCATCACAAATGAGTGATGCGCAATTAGAGAATACGAATGTGAAAATTAATGCTTCAACACATCAACAACAATTTACTGCAAGTGGTCAGGTGGTGAAGTTTGATGGTTTCTTAAAAGTGTATTTGGAAGGGAATGATAATGAAGAGGAGGAGGAAGATGGAATGTTGCCTACAATGAAAGTTGATGAGGCTGTAGCGAATCATTATATCACTGCTACGGAACGTTTTACAAGACCGCCATATCGTTTTACGGAAGCTTCTTTAGTAAAGAGGTTAGAGGAACTAGGTATCGGTCGTCCGTCTACATATGCGCCAACAATTTCTACTATCCAGAATAGAAATTATGTTGAAAAAGGTCAAATAGAAGGAGTTGAACGTAATTATTGCCAATTGCTTTTAGAGAATGACAATTTAAAAGATACTACTTTAACAGAAAAAGTTGGTTCGGATAAAGGAAAGTTGATCCCTACGGATATTGGAATTATCGTAAACGACTTTTTGGTAACAAATTTCAAAAGTATATTAGAATATAGTTTTACTGCCAATGTAGAAGAAACGTTTGATTTAATTGCTTCGGGTGATAAGGACTGGAAAGTAATGATGAAAGACTTCTATGAAGAGTTTCATCCACAGGTATTGGATGTGCAGGAAAACGCAGAACGTGGAAACGGGGAGCGTATTTTAGGAGTTCATCCAGAGTCGGGGCGTCGTGTAAGTGTTCGTTTAGGACGTTTCGGTGCGATGGTACAAGTTGGAGTTGTTGAGGATGAAGAAAAACCATTGTTCGCAAGTTTAACTGAAAATCAAAGTTTAGGGTCTATTACTTTTGAAGAAGCAATGGATTTATTCAAATTGCCTAAAAACTTAGGTGATTATGATGGGGAAGAAGTTATCGTAAGTAATGGTCGTTTTGGGCCATATATCAAGTTTGGTGAAAAATACGTTTCTCTTGAAAAGGGAGAAAATGCGATGGATGTTGATTTTGATCGTGCGGTAGTGTTGATTGAAGCAAAGAAAAAAGCAGATGCGCCAATTCATCATTATGAAGGTCATGAAATAACTAAAGGTGTTGGTCGTTTCGGTCCGTTTATAAAATGGAATGGAATTTTCATCAATGTAAATAAAAAATACGATTACGATAATTTAACAAATGCTGATTTAGAAGAATTAATTGAGCTAAAGAAGCAAAAGGAAATTGATAAGTTACTTGTTAATTGGGAAGAAGAAGGAATTCGAATAGAAAAAGCCCGTTGGGGACGTTTTAATGTTATTCAAGGTAAAATTAAAGTTGAATTAGCGAAAACTGTTGATGTTTCTAAAATAACTTTAGAAGAAGCTCAGGATATGATTGAAGCTAAGAAGCCTAAAAAGAAAAAGGCTGCTGCTAAAAAGAAACCTGCAGCAAAGAAAAAAACTACAGCTAAAAAGACAACTAAGAAAAAAACAAGCTAAACAAATGATATTAGATTTTCTAACTCCAGTTGCAGACAGTGTAATAGCTCATGCGAAGTTACAAGACAAGCAATCGTTAGGGAATTCAATTTCATTCTATAAAGAAGGTGGTGAGTTTCCTGAAATTGAAAAAGGAGCTTTAGTGCTTGTAGGGGTTCTAGAGAATAGGAATGACATTAACTACTTAGGAGAGCAATTGTCTTTTGATGAAACAAGAAAGGCTCTTTGCGAATTGTTTCCGGGTAATTGGAAAATGCCAATTGTAGATATTGGTAATATTCATCCGGGCGAAACCGTTTCAGACACGTATTTTGCGTTAAAGAAAGTAGTAGCCGCAGTTGTGAAGCTAGGGGCTATTCCGATAGTGCTGGGAGGTTCCCATGATTTAACTTACGCAATGTATCGCGCTTACGATGATTTAGATCAGATGGTAAGTTTGGTGTGTATAGATGCAAAGTTTGATTTAAAAGATACTTCAGAAGGAATTAAAAATAACAACTACATGAATGCAGTAGTTGTAGAAGAGCCAAATAATTTAATTAACTTTTCAAATATTGGGTTTCAGACCTACTACAATGCTCAGGAAGAAATAGACCTGCTAGAGAAATTGTATTTTGAAACCTATCGTTTGGGTGAGATAACTAATGATATAGGTTTGGTTGAGCCGATTACACGTGATGCAGATGTAGTGAGCTTTGATATGACATCAATTAAGGCGTCTGAAATAGCAAAAGGGGAAGGGTATCGTTCGCCGAATGGTTTTGACGGAAAGGAAGCGTGTGCTATTGCTAGGTATTCTGGTGTAAGTAATACGGTCTCTAGTTTCGGGCTGTTTGAGTTAAATAACAAATTATCTTGTTCAGGAGTAATGCTTTCTGCGCAAATGATTTGGTATTTTGTTGAAGGGGTGCATTGTAGAATAACGGAGCCTTCTTTAAGTTCTGAATCTGGTTATAAAAAATACATCGTACCATCTCAAGACTACGATTTGGTGTTTTATGAGAGTTTAATCAGTAAAAGATGGTGGGTAAAATTGCCTGATAACGAGTTGGAGAATAATAATATTAAAAAACATTCGTTATTATCTTGCACACAAGAGGATTATTTGATAGCTTGTGATCAGCAAATTCCTAAAAGGATATTCAAAGCCTTTAGAAAAAATTTAATTTAACACAATTTTAAGTGAATATTCGTTTAAAAGTATTTTCTCCGTGTTAAAACGCACTAATTTTTTCTGACTTAGTTAAATATTTTTTCAATTAAAAGTTGCTTTTTTGAAAATATATGGATATGTTTACGCCTTTGAAAATAATAAGATATTAATATAAGACAGCGATTCTATGAAGAAGTTTATGCTTTTAGCCATGATTTTTACCCTACTTACTAGTTGTGGTGGTGGAAATAACGGAGAACTTGTAGGTACAAGTGGTAAGAAATGGCATCCGGAAAAACCATACGGAATGAGTTTAGTTCCTGGTGGTTCTTTTACTATGGGTAAATCTGATGAAGATAGACCAGCAGTTCAAGATGCTCCTGCAAAAACGGTAACAGTACGTTCTTTTTATATGGATGAAACTGAAATCACAAATAACGAGTACAGACAATTCGTTTTTTGGGTAAGAGACTCTATAGTAAGAACACGTTTAGCAATTTTAGCAGACGAACTTGGAGAGACTGGGGTGGATGATTCTGGAAATAAAAGTAAAGACGGTGGAATTGGTGATTATGCATTTAAGGATGCTGATACAACTGACATGTCTGCATGGGATAAATATATGCTTGATAACTACTACAGTTTGATGGATGGTTATGAAGGAAGAAAGTTGAATAATGATATTGAGCTTTTAACTGATACTGACGATTATCCGGATGAGTATTACTCTGAAGTAATGGATACTATGTATTTGCCAATTGATGAGGCATTTAACGGGAACCGTCCTTGGGATGTGAAGAAGTTTGTGTACAGATACAAATGGTTGGATATTGAAGAAGCAGCAAAAGCTAAAAACAAAGGTAAAAGAAGAAGGAATTTCATTAAAACTGATACAGTAGAAGTTTACCCAGATACTACAGTTTGGATTAGAGATTTTGCATATTCGTATAATGAGCCAATGCACAATGATTACTTCTGGCATGATGCTTATGGAATGTATCCAGTAGTTGGAGTTTCTTGGATGCAGGCTAAAGCTTTCTGTGATTGGAGAACTTTAAATAAAAACGCAACAATCAAAAAAGGTAGAGCTCATGTAAATGGATTTAGATTGCCTTCTGAAGCGGAGTGGGAATATGCTGCTCGTGGAGGTCTGCATGGTGGTACTTACCCTTGGGGAGGTCCTTATGCTAAAAATGATAGAGGTTGTTTCTTAGCTAACTTTAAGCCTTTAAGAGGTGATTACGCTGCCGATCAGGCATTGTATACTGTAGAGGCTAATGCGTATCAACCAAATGACTATAACTTATATAACATGGCAGGAAATGTGTCAGAATGGACAGCGTCTTCTTATGAAGCTAATGCTTATGAGTATATGTCAACAATGAACCCAAGTGTAAGCGATAAGAACAATATGCGTAAAGTAATACGTGGCGGTTCGTGGAAGGATGTAGCTTTCTTTTTACAGGTAAGTTCACGTGATTATGAATATGCTGATTCAGCTCGTAGTTATGTAGGATTTAGGACTGTACAGGATTATATGGGTACGGATACAACACCTTCTAAAAACTCAGTACGATAATTAAAACGATTAATAATACCAACAAATTTATATTAACTTAACTTAAACTAAAAACTATTTATTATGGCACAATCAAAAGGATACAAAAGATTTATGGCAATGGCTTACGGACTAGGAGCTGCAGTTGTAATTTTAGGAGCACTATTCAAATTAATGCACTGGCCTGGAGCAAGTTTAATGCTTATTGTCGGATTAGGAGCTGAGGCAATTATTTTCGCGCTTTCTGCATTTGAACCATTAGGAGAAGATTTAGACTGGTCATTAGTGTACCCGGAATTAGCTGGTGGACAAACAATGGGTGGTAAAAAATCTAAAGAAGTTAAAGGCGAAGCACAAGGGATGTTATCTCAGAAATTAGATGATATGTTAAAAGATGCTAAGTTAGACGCTAACTTAATGTCTTCTTTAAGTACATCAATACAAAACTTTAAAGGAGCAGCTGAAAATATTCAACCGGCGATTGATTCTATGGCAGCAACTAAAAAATATTCTGAACAAATGTCATTGGCAGCTGGGCAAATGGAGTCTTTAAACTCTCTTTACAAAGTTCAAATGGAATCTGCTGCGCGTCAAACTGAGGCTAATAAAATGGCTGCAGATAATGCAGAAGGATTAAAAGCTCAAATGGAGTCGTTAACTTCTAACTTATCTTCTTTAAACGGAGTATATGGTGGAATGTTATCAGCAATGTCAAACAAATAATTAGTTTTTAAAACTAAACATTAATTTATTATTAATTTAAAAACTAATTAGAATATGGCAAGTGGAAAATTGTCCCCAAGGCAAAAGATGATTAACCTAATGTATTTAGTGTTAATTGCAATGTTAGCACTGAATATGTCAAAAGAAGTATTGACAGCATTTGGTATCATGAACGACAAGTTTGTAGAAAATAATGTAGCTTCGACTACAAAGAATGATGAATTTTTAGCGGCTTTAAAACAGAAAGCAGCTGATGAGCCAGAACAGTATAGTGTTTTGAATTCAAAAGCTAAAAATATCTCACAAGCATCTAAAGAATTTTACACAGTATTGGCTGGTGTTAAAAAATTGATGGAATCTCCTTATCTAGAAGATATGGAGGGTGGAAAACTACCATATGAGAATATGGATAAAGGTGATCATATTGATGAATTATGGTTCTCAAGAGATAAAATAGCACCAGAAGGAGTAAAAGTTGTTGCTGCTTTTGATAAATATAGAAAATCTATGTTTGCTCTTTTAGATAGTAAGGATGCAAAGGGTAAGCAATTAAATCAAGGATTGATTGATATCTTAAATGATAAATTTAACACGGATCCTATTAAAGCAAAAGATGGAGCTACAAAAACGTGGTTAGCATATAACTTCCAAGGATTTCCGTCAATTGCATCTTTAGCTAAGGTGTCTTCTATGCAATCAGATATTAAAGCTTTAGAATCTGATGTATTATCAAGATTACTTTCAGGGGAACAACAAAAACAATTATCTTTTAGTAATTATCGTGCAATTGTAATACCTGAAAAAACAGCTTTCTTTTCTGGAGAAAACTTTAAGGGTAGAATTGTTTTGGGGCGTGTTGATGCTTCAACAAAACCTAATTCTGTAATTCTTAACGGGAAAGAAGTTGATTCTAAAAACTTTAAAGAGGGTGGAGTTGTTTTAGATTTCCCTTCTGGAGCTGTTGGAGAGAGAGACTTAAAAGGTAAATTTATTTTCTTAGAAAATGGGAAGCCAGTTGAAGTAGCTATTGAAAGTTCTTATGCAGTAGTACCTAAACCAAATTCTGCAACTATTTCTGCAGATAAAATGAACGTTGTTTATCGTGGGATTCCTAATCCAATGACTATTTCTTTTGCTGGAATTACTTCTAATAAAGTAAATGCTTCAGCTCCTGGATTAAGAAAATCTGGTAAAGGATACTTGATGACACCTACAAAAGGTAGAGAGGTTACTATTAATGTAACTGGAACTTTACCTGATGGGCAAAGAGTATCAGATAAAAAGAAATTTAGAATTAAAGATATTCCTCGTCCAGCAGCTGCAGTAAGTGGGGTAACTGGGATAGCAAAGAAATCTAAAAACGCATTAAAAAATGCAACAGTATCTGCAATGTTAGAAGACTTTGTATTTGACTTGAAGTTAAAAGTAAATTCATTTAAGTTTAAAGTTCCTGGTCAACCAACAATTGTTTGTCAAGGAAGAAAATTAAGTGAAAGAGCTAAAAGTGCTTTAGCAAGAGCTAAACGTGGAGATCAAGTAACAATATTTGGTTTAAAAGCTTCTGTAGTAGGAAGTCCTATTAAATTAAAAGATGCCTCTCCTGTTATTGTTGAGCTTTCTAACTAAGTAATAGAATTAGAATATAATACACATTCAAAACAGTTTGGTTATTCCGAACTGTTTTGAATGAATTACACCAGAGTTGTAATAAAAACAAAAATTGAAAAGATGAATTGGAGAAATTTTTTATTAACGATTACATTGGTTACATTAACTCAAGGAGTTTTTGCGCAATACAACCTTTTAAATGCGACTACCCCGGAAGAGATAGGTTTAAAAACTGAAGCTCAGAAAGGGTATGATAATGCAAAGCCTTTAGAGTACGGATTTATCGATGATAAAGATGTGCTTTGGTCTAAAATGGTATGGGAGAAAATTGTTCTTGATGAAAGAATTAATTTTCCTTTATACTACCCTGTAGATACCATGAACATTGGTAAGGAAAGAAGGAGTTTATATGATGTTTTATTTAAAAACATTAAAAATGGTAAAATAGCAAATTTATACACAGACTCATATTTTACTGACAAAGTTAATTTTGATCAAGTTCAAGAGGGTTTAGTGAAAATAGACACCTTGGATTTAGGGTACGAGCAATATAATGCTGGGGAGCCTATTTCTCCAGAGTATGTTGATACTACTGAGATTACTGCTTACAATGTTAAAGAGTATAGAATTAAAGGATTATGGTATTTTGACAAGCGTCAAGGGGAATTAAAGTACAGATTAATTGCTTTAGCTCCAGTTGTGCCAGATGTTTATTTCTTAGATTCTGATGAGCCAGATTTAGTAGAGTCATTTTGGTTATTTTTCCCTGATGTTAGGGATGTCTTAAATGAAGCAATGTGTTTTAATAATAAAAATACAGCTATGCCAATTACTTTCGACCACATGTTAAACGCTAGAAGATTTAACGCTAATATGTACAAAGAAGAAAATGTGTATCAGGATAGACAAATTGATGAATACATTCCTAATAATGCTTTGATGCAATTATTAGAATCTGAAAGAATTAGAACAAAAATTAGAGACTTTGAGTTAGATCAATGGCAATACTAATAAATTTCTCCAATTTATTATAGTATAGAAAGCTCCTGCATTGCAGGAGCTTTTTTTGTGTATAAAAGATTCCTTTTTCTAGAAGGGCATAGTGTCAACCATGGATCAGTTGTTGCGTTGGAGTTAGGAAGAAGTGTTTTTTATCTTTATTTTTGTGTCAGACTGAGCGTGTCGAGGTCTTTTTAAGTTATAAAGTATGTTAGATTATATAATAGTAGGTTTTGGTTTAGCAGGGTTGTCTCTTTCTGAACAATTATTGAAAAATGATAAGTCATTTATAGTGATTTCTGAAGCTGATAAATCTTCATCTGTAGTTGCTGGAGGAATGTATAACCCAGTAATATTAAAACGTTTTACTTCCCCTTGGAATGCGATACCTCAATTAGAATATGCAATACCTTTTTATCAGGAAATAGAAAACAGATTAAATACTCATATAAATAACCCTTTGCCAGTATTGCGAGTTTTTAATACTATTGAGGAGCAGAACAATTGGTTAATAGCTTCTGACAAGCCAAACTTAGCGCCGTTTCTTTCAACGACTTTTAAAAAAAATGATAACGAGTTTATTCTTGCCAACAACGATTTTGGTGTAGTGGAAAGAGCGGGTAGGATACAAGTAGCTAAGCTATTGAGTGTTTACAAATTAGAGTTGCTAAAAAAAGATAGCTACCGGAATGATGTATTCGACTATGATGCGTTAAAAATGGCTGATGATTGCATTTCTTATAAAGGGTTAAAGGCACAACACATTGTTTTTTGTGAAGGTTTTGGGTTGAAGTCTAATCCGTATTTTAATTACCTTCCTTTAAATGGAACAAAAGGTGAGGTTTTAATTATTAAAGCCGTAAGTCTCAAGCTTGACGCTATTGTTAAGTCAGGGGTGTTTATAATACCTGTAGAAGAGGAAAATTGTTATTTGGTAGGCGCAACTTATCATTGGACAGATAAGACTTGGGGAGCAACAGATGAGGCAAAATTAGAGTTAATCAGTAAGCTAAATACTGTGCTAAGTTGTGACTATGAAGTTGTGGGGCAGTTGGCAGGGATACGTCCTACGGTAAAAGACAGAAGGCCCTTAGTTGGTAGGCATCCAGAACATGAAAATATGTATGTATTTAATGGTCTAGGAACACGCGGGGTTATGGTTGCGCCAACCGTTAGTCATGAATTGTTTGATTATATTGAGAGAGGGAATGAATTAACTTCGGAAATTGATATACAACGTTTTGCTGATGAATATATAGCAAGTTAGTTTTAGTAAAATTCTTACAACCAAATTTGTGCTTATCTTTTTTAAAACGCGTCAATTCGAGGAGTTGACATTTTTTCTTACTAGCGGTCGTGATGACAAAATCCTCAATTCGAGTTTTTCGACTGAGAGAGGAAAAGTATCGAGAATAGGTTTTGTCAATGGTAGTGATTTTCGATAGAAAATTGAATCGAAAAAGGTGTTTTCATAATACATTAGTTCAGTTATTGATTAGATGAAGTATGTTTCTCTACAGCATCCTTGTCGTAACTCACAAAAATATTAATCCAAGCATTCCTTGATAATCGAGCAATTATTGGTAGACAAACAATTAATGTTCCTGTAATAGCAAAAAAAGTAGTTAGTAACGAAGCACTACAAACTACATGACTAATTAGAAAAGGAGGTACTGTAAAAGCGATACCAATTGGATAGCTCACATACATTGACCCTGTAAAAAAAGAAGGTTCAAGGTGATAGTGTAAATTACATGAGCTACAATTTTCATTCAACTTAATTGTCGTTTTTAGCTTGTATGGGTTTTTGTTCTCATACATAGTTTCTTCATGACATCTAGGACATTCTCCTAATAGTATACTATATAATTTGTATCCTTTTTTAAGCATTTATTTTGTGTACTTTTGCAAATTCATAACTAGTACAAATTTAGTGTTTATTGTTTTAATAGTACATAACATTTGTTACTAGCGCTTATTTAATATATATCAAATGCTTAACATACATAATTTAACGGTTTCTTTTCAAGGAGAGGATTTATTCAAAGAAATTACTTTCAGATTAGGAGCTGGAGATCGAACTGGTTTAATCGGGAAAAATGGCGCGGGTAAATCTACCATGCTAAAAATTATTTCAGGTGATCAAGAGTATGACAGTGGTCAGATTGCACTTGCAAAAGAAGTAGAGATTGGTTTTTTACGACAAGATATTGATTTCATTCCTGGAAGAAGTGTTTTAGAAGAGTCGTACCAAGCTTTTGCAATGATAAAGAAGTTAGAGTTTCAAATAGCAGAATTGAATGAGGAATTAACCACTAGGACTGATTATGAAAGTGATGCCTATACTAAAATTATTGAAGATGTAACAGAGTTGCAGCATCAATATGAAATTCATGGAGGTTATAGTTATCAAGGAGAAACGGAGCGCATCTTAATAGGTTTAGGGTTTAAACGTGAAGATTTTGATAAATTAACAGAAACTTTTTCAGGAGGTTGGCGAATGCGAATTGAATTGGCAAAGTTGTTACTTCAAAAAAACGATATCTTATTACTTGATGAACCAACAAACCATTTAGATATTGAGTCGATAATATGGTTGGAGTCGTTTTTGAAAAATTATCCAGGTGCTGTGGTAATTGTGTCGCATGATAAAATGTTTTTGGATAACGTAACGAATAGAACTATTGAAATATCATTAGGTAGGATTTATGACTACAATAAGCCCTATTCTCAGTATTTAGTGTTAAGAAATGAAATTAGAGAACAACAGGCTGCGGCTCAAAAAAACCAACTAAAACAAATAGAGCAAACAGAGAGGCTTATTGAGAAGTTTAAAGCAAAAGCTAGTAAAGCTACCATGGCGCAGTCACTTATCAAAAAAATGGATAAAATTGAGCGAATTGAAGTAGATGAAGAAGATAATGGAGTAATGACTTTGAATTTCCCAGTTTCTATTGTTCCCGGGAAAATAGTAGTAGAGGCTACGAATCTTTCAAAAAATTATGGTGATAAGCTAGTGTTAACTAATATCGATTTGCTGATAGAAAGAGGTAGTAAAATTGCTTTTGTTGGTCAGAATGGTCAAGGGAAATCTACTTTGGCTAAAATGATGGTTAATGAAATTTCGTTTAAAGGAGATATGAAAATCGGTCATAATGTACAGATAGGGTATTTTGCTCAAAATCAGGCAGAGTATTTAGATGGTAATAAAACGGTTGAAGATACGATGATTGATGCGGCCAACGAGAAAACACGAAGTAAGGTAAGAGATATTCTTGGGTCGTTTTTATTTAGAGGAGAAGAAGTAGATAAAAAGGTAAAAGTGTTATCAGGTGGAGAGCGTAACCGACTGGCTTTGGCAAAAATGCTATTGCAGCCATTGAATGTGTTGATTATGGATGAGCCTACCAATCACTTGGATATCAAATCAAAGAATGTTTTAAAAGAAGCCTTACGTAAATTTGAAGGAACACTAATATTGGTTTCTCATGACAGGGATTTCCTTCAAGGACTAACAAGTACAGTCTATGAATTTAAAAATCATGTAATACGTGAGTATTTAGGTGATATTGATTATTATTTGGAAGAACGTAAAGTAGAAAACTTACGTGAAGTAGAAAAGCGTGATGTGATAAAAAAAGCAGCACCGGTAGCAAGTAAGAAGCAATCTTATGAGGAGCAGAAAAAAATAAAAGCACTACATAATAAATTAAGTAAAGTAGAGGCTGGAATAAATAAATTAGAGCGAGAAATAAAAGTGATCGATGTAGATTTAGAAATAAACTACGAAGCAACTGTAGCGAAAAACAACTTCTTTAACGACTATCAAGAAAAGAAAGATAAATTGGAGCAGCTAATGGGGGATTGGGAGTTATTCCAAGAAGAGATAGATTTACTTTCCTAAGCGTCTAAAAATTAAGCAAGTGTACAATTTACGAAATTTATTTTAAAAAAAGACTTGTTATAGAAGAAAACAGTCGTATATTTGTACCATATCGCGGGATAGAGCAGTAGGTAGCTCGTCGGGCTCATAACCCGAAGGTCACTGGTTCGAGTCCAGTTCCCGCTACTAAGAAAAGCCTCTTGAGAAATCAAGAGGCTTTTTTGTATGCGCTATTTTCGTTTTTCAAAAAAAAACAATTTCACATAATATTATATAAAAGACTTGTATAGGTTTAAAACAGTTGTATATTTGCACCACATCGCGGGATAGAGCAGTAGGTAGCTCGTCGGGCTCATAACCCGAAGGTCACTGGTTCGAGTCCAGTTCCCGCTACTAAGTAAAACCTCTTGAGAAATCAAGAGGTTTTTTTTATCTATTTATTATTAAAGCTTTAAGAGTATGAATGACGAGAATATTGTAAAAATTAATGAGGTGATAGCTCAGTATTTTAAAGAGAATACAACAGTTGATTGGATTCCAGCTAAGAGTATTATGTCTGAGTTGATTAAAGCAGGAGTATTTAATAAGGATGAAAAAAAAGGATTGCCAATACGTAAAGTGTTCAGGAAATTAGACAAAGAAGAACAATTAAGTAAAATACCAGCGGTTCATGCAGAGAGAAGGTCTGAAAATGTGTATTGGTATTTGGTTAGAGAAGGTAAAGAATATTCACCTAGTGAAGTAATAAGTTCTCTTACTAAAAAAGAAAAAGGAGTCCTAAATATTGAAAATAGTGATGAGTTTTATCTTGTAAATTTATGTGATGATTTACTTAAGGAAAAGGCGTCAAGAAAACATACGTTTGATACCTTATTAGGTAAGTTACATAAAAAGGGTAAAACTAGAACTAAACTTCCGTTAGATGCTTATTATGAAGATTTAAAGTTGGTAATAGAATTTTTTGAAAAAAAAGATACTGACGAAAGTAGTGAAAGAGAAGCACAGAGAAAGTATTACGATCAACGTAAAAAAGATGTTCTTGAGAAAAAGAAAATCAGTTTGATTGATATCAATTACGCACTATTTGAATGTAATGAAAATGATAGGTTAGTTCGTGATAAAAATAATGACTGTATTGTGCTGAAAGGGATTTTAAAAGATTTTATATAAATTTAAGACAATACATTTATTGTATGGTAGTGAACTATAATTCTTTAAAAAGGTTTGTAGTATCTTTGCCTTAAATATTTTTGAATATATGGAGCATAAAGCAGGTTTTGTAAATATTATAGGAAATCCAAATGTTGGGAAATCAACATTGATGAATGCATTTATTGGTGAAAAATTATCGATAATAACATCAAAGGCACAAACTACAAGGCATCGTATTTTAGGTATTGTGAATGGAGATGATTTTCAAGTAGTATTGTCAGATACTCCAGGAATTATTAAACCAGCATACGAATTACAAGAATCAATGATGGGGTTTGTAAAGTCAGCTTTTGAAGATGCTGATGTGCTTATATATATGGTTGAAATAGGTGAGCGAGCTTTAAAAGATGAAGCCTTCTTCAGTAAAATATCGAACTCTAAAATTCCGGTACTTTTATTATTAAATAAAATTGATGCTTCAAATCAAGAAGTATTAGAGGAGCAAGTGCAATATTGGGCAGCTAAAGTGCCTACAGCAGAAATATATCCAATATCAGCACTAGAGAATTTTAATGTACCTGAAGTGTTTGAAAGAATTGTAGAACTATTACCTCTTTCACCAGCATATTATCCTAAGGATCAATTAACAGATAAGCCAGAACGTTTTTTTGTTAATGAATGTATCCGTGAAAAAATATTAATACACTATAAAAAAGAAATCCCTTATTCTGTTGAAGTAGAAACGGAAGAGTTTTTTGAGGATGATGATATCATCAGAATGCGTTCCATAATTATGGTTGAGCGTGAAACTCAAAAAGGAATTATTATTGGACATAAAGGAAGTGCCTTAAAACGTGTAGGTGTAGAAGCTAGAAAAGATTTAGAAAAGTTTTTCGGAAAGCAGGTACATATAGAATTATACGTTAAAGTGAATAAAAACTGGCGTTCAAATTCACAACAATTAAGAAGATTCGGATATAATAATAAATAAAAAAAACCCACTATTAAATAGTGGGTTTTCCATTACCATAGTAAAGTTGGGGCTTTATCTATGACTGGCTGTGTTGTATTATGGATTGGCTATGATAATTAGTTCTTTGGTTGCTAATGTGTTTTTCTTGTACATTTCTTTCTTTTGTATATCGCAATAGCGTTTTTTACAACTCCATCCGCTTGAGCATGATGCTAATACTATTACTGCTGCTATTATTAAGATGATTTTTTTCATAATTCGGTTTTTAAAAATTAAGGGGTTATTTATGTGATATTTGAGCTTTAACTATAATAATTATGTTGTATTACGGTTTTGCTACTGTAATTGTTTCTTTAGCTACTAACTTGTTTTTCTTGTACATTTCTTTTTTTTGTACATCACAATAACGTTTTTTACAACTCCACCCGCTAGAACAAGATGCTAGTACTACTCCGATTGTTAATATTACTTTTTTCATAATGAATGTTTTTAGTTACAGGGTTGATTGTTCGATTATATGTATTAAAAACAAGTTGAAATACAAAAACCCTACTTTTTAAATCATTTATTTTTATTTTTTTTATAAAGCGAGTGCTTTGAAGTATCTTTAAATTTTAGTTTAAGAATAATTTAAAAAAGAAAATGATATATATAATCACTTTACTAGTACTTGCTTTTTTATTGTATAAAGGATATTTATTATTGTCCGGGAAACGAATAAATTTAAATGCTGATTTGACATTAAGTCAGAAAAACATTCTAGAAAAAAATGTACTGTATTATTCTAAGTTGTCAGAAGAAGATAAAGCGCGATTTTCAAAACGAGTAGCTATTTTTTTAAGTAGTATAAAAATAAAAGCAGTTTCCTGTGTAGTTTCAGAAGTAGATGAACTATTAATTGGTGCAAGTGCCATTATTCCGGTATTTGGTTTTGATAATTGGAGTTACGCTAATTTGAAAGAAGTCTATTTGTTTCCAAACGCATTTAATACCAAGTTAGAGTATGTAGGGTGGAAAAATAATAGAAACATACTAGGTATTGTTGGTGGCGGAAGATTAAAAAATAAAATGATTCTTTCTCAGAAAGCTTTACGCCATGGTTTCGAAAACAAGTCAGATAAAAACAATACAGCCATCCATGAATTTGTACATTTAATAGACATGACTGACGGTGATGTAGATGGTTTGCCATTAAGTATTATTGATAAGCCATATACCTTACCTTGGTTTGATTTGATCCATAAAAAAATTGAACATATTGATGATGGAAAATCTGATATCAATCCATATGGAGCAACATCTAAAATTGAATTTTTTGCGGTTGCCAGTGAATATTTTTTTGAACGTCCTAAATTACTAAAGCGTAAACACCCAGAATTGTATGAAAAACTATCGATGTTTTTTAATCAAGATAGGGCTTAGATATTTATTATATAAAAAAAGACTACTTTTGCAGAAAATTTGCCGGATCTATTTATACTTGGTTTTAAACAAGTGTATGTTATAGTATATTTTTTTATTCAATACTTAAAAAGAGTATTAGAATGGGAAGATGAAATTTTAATAGGTAAATTCAATTATAAAAGAGTATAATTATGGGTAACATTGTTGCTATTGTTGGAAGACCAAATGTTGGGAAATCAACGCTATTTAATCGTTTGATTCAAAAAAGAGAAGCTATTATTGATTCTACTAGTGGTGTTACTCGTGATCGCCATTACGGAAAATCTGACTGGAATGGAAAGGAGTTCTCTGTAATTGATACAGGTGGGTATGTTGTAGGAAGTGACGACATTTTCGAAGCTGAAATTGACAAGCAAGTTGAGTTAGCGATAGATGAGGCCGACGCTATAATTTTTATGGTTGATGTAGAGTCTGGTATAACTGGTATGGACGAAGAGGTTGCTAATTTATTACGTAGGGCGAATAAGCCTGTGTTATTAGCGGTTAAT
This sequence comes from Kordia sp., assembly GCA_002733415.1. Taxonomy (GTDB): domain Bacteria; phylum Bacteroidota; class Bacteroidia; order Flavobacteriales; family Flavobacteriaceae. The sequence continues at coordinate 325,042 of NVVR01000001.1, forward strand.
AAAGTTGATGCCGCAAATAGATTAAATGATGCCGCTGAGTTTTATGGTTTAGGATTAGGGGAGTTTTATCCATTAGCAAGCATTAGTGGTAGTGGAACAGGTGAGTTACTTGATGCATTAGTGAAAATATTACCAGAAATAGAAGAAGAGGAAGAATCAGATTTACCTCGTTTTGCTGTTGTTGGGCGACCAAACGCAGGGAAATCTTCTTTTATCAATGCACTGATAGGTGAAGATAGATACATAGTTACGGATATTCCAGGAACAACTCGTGATTCTATAGATACTAAGTATAATCGTTTTGGATTTGAATTTAACTTAATTGATACTGCAGGAATCCGTAGAAAAGCGAAAGTTAAAGAAGATTTAGAGTTTTATTCTGTAATGCGTTCGGTACGTGCTATTGAATTTTGTGATGTATGTTTGGTAGTGATTGATGCTACTAGAGATTTTGATTCGCAAGTACAAAACATATTTTGGCTAGGAGTTAAAAATAGTAAAGGTGTTGTAATATTAGTTAATAAATGGGATTTAGTAGAAAAGGATCATAAAACTACTAAGGCTTATGAGACGCGTATTAAAGAGCAAATAGCTCCTTTTACTGATGTGCCAATCATTTTTATGTCAACAATTTCTAAGCAACGTATTTATAAAGCTATTGAAACAGCTGTAGAAGTATTTACAAATAGAAGTAAAAAAATATCAACAAGTAAGTTTAACGAAACGATGTTGCCAATTATAGAGCGTACATCACCTCCTGCATATAAAGGGAAGCACGTTAAAATTAAGTATTGTTTGCAGTTGCCAACTAAAACACCTCAGTTTGTGTTTTTCTGTAACTTGCCACAATATGTTAGAGATGGGTATAAACGTTTCTTAGAAAATAAAATTCGGGAACATTACGATTTTTCAGGTGTACCAATAAAAATATATTTCAGAAAGAAATAATAAAAATCAATTATAAAAAAAGCTCCTTCAGATTATTTCTGAAGGAGTTTTTTGGTTATGTTAAAATTTCATTAAAGCATTTTTTTTTAACAGTTTAACACAATATTTAGAGTTAGTTTTGCGTTTCAAAAAACTAACTAACCTACTTACATAATGAAAAACCTACTTTTTCTATGTATTCTTCTGAATACACTCAGTTCTTTTTCTCAAAACTTTGAAATTACTGGAACATTAAAAGATAAAGACAATAACTTAATTGAATCTGCAACGGTATACTTGGAGTCTATTAAAGATTCTACCATGATTACATATACTATTTCTGATGCAAAAGGGAACTTTAATCTTTCGGGAAATACGAAGGCTAAAAAAGCTAATTTCTTTGTGTCTTACACGGGAATGATGCCTTTAAAAAAAGAATTAACTCTTGCAGAAAAAATAAAACACTTAGGAAATCTTGTTTTAAAAGAAAATTCTCAATTACTAGGAGAGGTGGTTGTTGTGGCTGAGCGTGCGCCGATCACCATTAAAAAGGATACATTAGAATTTAATGCGTCATCGTTTAAAACAGGAGCTGATGCAAATGTTGAAACATTACTAAAAAAATTACCTGGTGTAGTAGTTGATAAGGATGGAGGTATAAAAGTAAATGGGATGACTGTAAATAAAATTCTGGTAAATGGTAAAGAGTTTTTCGGAAGTGATTTAACAGTAGCAACTAAAAATTTGCCAAAAGAAATTATTGATAAAATACAAGTAGTAGATACCAAAACAAAAGATGAAGCTTTTACGGGAGAAGAAGGTGATAAAGAGAATAAAACCATAAACATAACTATTAAAAAAGATATGAATAAAGGGTTCTTCGGTAGGGCAACTGCTGGGTACGGAACCGACGATAGGTATTCAGTAAGTGGTATTTTAAATTACTTTAATAATGAAGAGCGTTTGAGTGTGCTTGGTGGTTCTAATAATGTAAATACTTCAGGGTTTAATAGTGATGAAGTAAGAGATATTGGTGGAGGACAACATAATTGGAGAAAAGTAAATGGAGTTTGGCAACAATCCAATCCGTTATTTAATAATACAACAGATGGAATAACACAAACAACATCAGCAGGAATTCATTATGCCAATGAGTGGAACAAAAAAACGGATCTGGGTACGGATTATATATACAACCGGAGTGATACTGAAGCAGGTTCTAATTCACGTACGGAAACATTCTTACCAAATAATGATTCTTACACATCAGTGTCTAATGCTAACTCAAATGGAGCTTCTTTTGGGCATAACTTTAATTTAGAATTCGAAATAAAACCAGATACATTAACAAGGATTTCTATTGAGCCTGGTTTTACTAAAAGTAAAGGAGATTTGTTTAGTGATAATAGAAGTACTCGTAGTAGTAAGTTTGGAGGATTGATAAATAGTTCGTCAACAAATACGGACTCAAAATTTGACAATTACAGTACAAAACTTGACGTAAGTATCTCTAGGAAATTTAAAGTTCCTGGAGAGAGTATTAGCTTATGGTTGAATTCAGGATACAATAGAAATACTTCCGAGGAAAGGTTTAAATCAACAATTGATTATGCAGATGTTACGTTAACTGATGAAAATGTAAATCAACTGAAAACAAATAAACAAACGGGCGATTATTTAAATGCAAACTTACGATACACAAGAGTGTTAAAAGGGAATTGGTTTTATAATGCAAGTTTACGAGCAGATATAAATAATTCAGAAATAGATAGAAATACGCTTGACTTTGATAATTTGACACAGGAGTATAGTAATACGAATACGAACTTGACAAACGAAATAAAAACAAACACTACTATATTTTCCCCATCTGCAGGAGTTGAGTATAAAGAAGACAAGTTAAAAATTAGATTTAATTTAGGGTATAATTTTACAACCTTAAAAAATGAAGACCTATTAGCAAATACTTCTATTTCAAATAAATTTAACAGCCCTAACTTTATGGTGAACTTATGGAAGCCTATGGGACAGGGGAAATCTATTTGGGCAAGAATATCGAATAGGGCCAGAGTACCACAAATTAGTCAATTACAACCTATCGTAGATAACTCTAATCCGCTAAACACAATAGTTGGTAATCCGAATTTAAAAGCTTCTAATGTTACACGAATATCATTTAATCACAGAAATTTCAATATGAAAACAAAAAGTGGTTATAATATACGTGTTTCAACATCATTTACTAAAAACGCTGCAATATCAAAAATGATTACGGATCCTGTAACCTATAAGCGTACTACAACTTATGAGAATGTAAACGGGGTGTATTGGGCGTATATGAGTGGAGGTTATAATAAAAAGTACAAAATGGATAAACATAACTTTTCATATAACTTAGATTTAGGTATGGATTTGAGTAAGAATAAAAGTTTTACCAATGAATTAGAATTAACAACCAAAAGTTTTAATTTACAACCTGAGGTTTCATTTACATATAATTATGACGATTTGATTGAAGTAACACCTCGTTACAATTACAATCATAATAACTTGGATTATTCAATTGATTTAGGACAAGAAACTAATTATTCAAGTTCTACATTAGGAATCAGTCTGGAAACATATTGGCCAAAAATGATTGAGTTCGAAAATGATTTTTCAATGAATCATAATCCAAATGTAGCGCCTGGGTTTAGTAAAACAACTTATATGTGGAATGCAAGTTTAGGGGTGAAAATGATTAAGGGTAAAGGGATTTTAAAACTTAAAGTATTTGATTTATTAAATCAAAATACAAGTGTTAGAAGGTCAGCTTATCAAGACTATATTTCTGACACTGAAAGCTTAGTATTGAAACAGTATTTTATGTTGAGTTTTACATATAAAGTAACTAAAATTCGAGGTAAAAAGAAACCAAGTTTTCAGAGCTAAATAAGTATCCCATAAAAAAAACTCCTTTGTTTAGACAAAGGAGTTTTTTTTTATGAATGAGTGTCTCGTCTTTAACTTGCAATAACTCCTTTTTTCATAATTAATAATAATTGGTTAGTCTAGTTGTTCTTTAAACTTTAAGAGTTCATTTTTGATATGTTCTAATTTACTAATAATCTCGAAATTCTGAAGCGTTTTTTTCTTTTCTTCTTTTAAATGAGTTTTGGCTCCTTCTAGGGTAAATCCCTTGTCTTTAACTAAATAGTAAATGAGTTGTAAATTTTTAACGTCTTCTGGAGTGAATTTCCGGTCTCCCTTTGCGTTTTTTTTAGGTTTTAGTACATCAAATTCTTTCTCCCAAAAACGAATTAAAGAAGTATTTACATTAAAAGCTTTAGCTACTTCACCAATTTTATAATATCGTTTTTCTGGTAAGTTTATGTACATTATGCCTAATGAGTTTAAAAGGATTAGTTGTGAGTTTAATCAAACGATTGATTTTCTTGTGAAGCTTTTTCAAGCATAATTTCATATTCTTCAGGTGTTAAATCACCGTGATAAAAGTTAACAGGGTTTATTGGTCTGCCATTTTTATGTACTTCATAATGCAAATGTGGTCCAGATGATAATCCAGTATTTCCTACATAACCAATAATGTCTCCACGCTTAACTTTACGGCCTTTTTTGGTATTGAACTTGCTCATGTGACCGTATTTAGTCACATATCCAAACCCATGATCGATATAAACTACTTTTCCAAAACCTGAAGCTCTAGATGCTTTGATTACTTTTCCATTTCCAGTAGCATAAATTGGAGTCCCGGTTTTTGCAGTGAAATCCATTCCATAGTGCATTTTTCTGCGTTTATGTATTGGGTGCATACGCATCCCGTATCCGGAAGCAACTCTTTTTAAATCTTTGTTCTGCACGGGTTGTATAGCAGGAGTAGCTTCAAGTAATTTTATTTTTTCTTTGGCTAAGGTTTCTATTTCATCTAACGATCTTGATTGGACTTCAATTTCTTTAGTAAGTCTGTCTATTTTTTTAGTAGATGCAATAATTAATTCTGAGTTAGGAGAACCTTCTAAGTTTTTATACCTATTTATTCCTCCAAAACCTGCTTTTCGCTGTGCTTCAGAAACGGGGTTGGCCTCAAAATGAACACGATAAATATTTTCATCTCTATCAGCAATATTTTGCATTACTTTTTCAGCTAAATTATATCTTTTGTCTAGGTAGCTATAATTCAATTTAAGGTTTTCATTCTCTCTAATTAATGCTTTTTCTTTTGGAGAGTCAATATAGTTTGCTGCTAATACATAGCTAAAAAAACCAAACAATGCAGCTGCAGAAAGAAATAAAAAAGAGAATGTAATTGTACGTCCTTTTTTACGCTCTACTTTTCTGTAGGAGAGTGTTTCTGAATCATAATAATATTTTACTTTAGCCATAAGTATAAATGTGCTATTTTTGTGCGTTTAAAATACTAACGAGATACAAATATAAAAATTGTTTTTGTTAGATAGAACTTTAATAAGTTAAGCTTACTATGAAATCTCAAGAAATACGTTCAAAGTTTTTAAACTTTTTTGAATCAAAACAACATAAAATTGTTCCTTCTGCACCAATGGTGTTAAAGAATGATCCTACTTTAATGTTTACGAATGCCGGAATGGTTCCTTTTAAGGAATTCTTTTTAGGGCAAAAGAAAGTTGTAAACACCCGTGTTTCTGATTCTCAAAAATGTTTACGTGTTTCTGGGAAACATAATGATTTAGAAGAAGTAGGAAAGGATACGTATCATCACACCATGTTTGAGATGTTAGGAAACTGGAGTTTTGGTGATTATTTTAAAAAAGAAGCGATTGCTTGGGCATGGGAATTATTGACTGAAGTATACAAGTTAGATAAAGACATGTTATATGTTACAGTTTTTGAAGGAGATGAAAAAGATGGCTTAGCTATAGATACTGAAGCATATGATATTTGGAAACAATATATAGCTGAGGATAGAATTTTATTAGGAAATAAAGCGGATAATTTTTGGGAAATGGGAGCTCAAGGACCATGTGGGCCTTGTTCTGAAATTCATATTGATATCCGTTCTGCAGAAGAGAAAGCAAAAGTTTCAGGAGCATCATTAGTGAACTTGGATCATCCTCATGTAGTTGAGGTTTGGAATTTAGTATTCATGCAATACAACCGTAAAGCAGATGGATCTTTAGAAAACTTACCAGCTACTCATATCGATACTGGAATGGGGTTTGAGCGTTTATGTATGGCGTTACAGGGGGTGAAATCTAATTACGATACTGATGTATTTACGCCATTAATTAGAGAAATTCAAACTATTACGGGAGTAAAATATGAAGATACCACTGTTTCTGGTGAAGAGACGGATATTGCTATTCGTGTAATAGCAGATCATGTTCGTGCTGTTGCGTTTTCAATTGCCGACGGACAGTTGCCAAGTAATACAGGGGCTGGATATGTAATTCGTCGTATTTTACGTAGAGCGATTCGTTATGGATTTACGTTCCTAAATCAGAAAGAACCATTTATTTATAAGCTAGTAGAAACATTAAGTGCTCAAATGGGAGATGCTTTTCCGGAGATCAAAGCGCAAGAGTTATTGGCTCATAATGTAATTAAAGAAGAGGAGCATTCATTCTTGAAAACATTAGATCAAGGCTTATTGCTTTTAGATACGATTGTTGATAAAACAAACGGAAAAGAAGTTTCTGGAAAGAAAGTATTTGAATTAAAAGATACCTATGGTTTTCCAGAAGATTTAACAGCACTAATTCTTTCAGAAAAAGGGTTTACCTATAATGAAGAGGAATATAAAGTTGCTTTAAAAGAACAGCAAAATAGAGGGAGAGAAGCAACAGCAATAGAAACGGATGATTGGCAAATTCTTATTGAAGACAATGAAGAGGAGTTTGTTGGATATGATGCTTTAGAGGTTGATGTGAAATTAACTCGTTACAGAAAAGTAATTACTAAGAAAGATGGAGAGCAATATCAGTTAGTGTTTAATACAACACCTTTCTATCCGGAAGGAGGAGGGCAAGTAGGAGATGTTGGATATGTAGAAACTCCTAATGGAGATGTGATTTATGTATTAAATACAAAGAAAGAGAATAACTTAATTATCCATTACACCAAGAATTTACCTGAGAATGTAAATGATAAATTTAAGGCAGTAGTGAATAAGGAGGCAAGAGCATTATCGGAAAGTAATCATACGGCTACGCATTTATTACATCAAGCGTTACGTGCGGTTTTAGGGACTCATGTAGAGCAAAAAGGTTCTTTGGTGAGTCCGAAACATTTGCGTTTTGATTTTTCTCACTTTTCTAAAGTTGATTCGGATCAGTTACAAGAAATAGAAGATTTTGTAAATGCACGTATTCATGAGAATCTTGCTTTGGACGAAAATAGAAATATCCCAATGCAACAAGCTATTGACGAAGGTGCAATGGCGTTGTTTGGGGAGAAATATGGGGATAGTGTAAGAGCTATTCGTTTTGGTCAGTCTATAGAATTATGTGGAGGAACTCATGTTAATCAGACAAGTGATATCTGGTATTTTAAAATAAAATCAGAAGGAGCTGTAGCAGCAGGAATCCGACGTATAGAAGCAATTACAAATAAAGCTGTAGGTAATTATTTTGAAGTTGTTGAAAAAGATTTTGTTGCTGTAAAGCTAGTATTGAAAAATGCGAAGAATCCTGTAAAAGCAATTACTGCTTTACAAGATGAAAACTCAGCTTTAAAGAAACAATTGGAACAACTGTTGAAAGAAAAAGCAGGAAGTTTAAAAGGTGATTTAAAGAGTGAAATTACTGAAGTTAATGGAGTAAATTTCTTAGCAAAGAAAATAGACTTAGATCCTAAAGGAATAAAAGATTTAGCGCATGAATTAGGAGGGGAGTTGGATAATTTATTTTTGTTCTTTGGAGCAGAGAATGATGGAAAAGCGACGCTGACCTGTTATATCTCGAAAGATTTAGTAGCAAGTAAAGACTTACATGCTGGAACAATTGTTCGTGAATTAGGGAAACACATCCAAGGAGGTGGAGGAGGGCAACCATTCTTTGCTACTGCAGGTGGTAAAAACCCAGCAGGATTAGACAAGGCTATAGAAGAAGTGGCTAATTATTTATAGAATTAGGAACACGAATTTTACAGATTAGATTGATACTCGCGGATAATTTTAATTATTTTCGAGTATCTTTTGGTTTAAAATAGTAATTTAGTTTAATGTTTTACATAAAGATATAATCGATGTAATTATTAAAGTTTTTTATAATGAGCTAAGTTATGGTTTTCTGGAGAAAGTGTATGAAAATGCGTTACTAATTGAAATAAGAAAACTAGGTTTAGAGTGCGTAAGACAAAGGCCAATAAAAGTAGCAAAGGTATTGTAGGTGGTGAGTATTATGCTGATATTGTTGTAGAAAATAGTGTATTATAGAATTGAAAGCATCAGCTTTAGTTGAAGAGCACGAATTTCAATTACTAAACTATTTAAAAGCCATAGCTATAGAAGTAGGTTTGTTGCTCGGTTTTGGGAAATAACCAGTTTTTAAAAGAAAAATATTCACTAATGAATTTAAAAATCAACGATAATTAATCTGCGATTATCAATTAAATCAGTTTTATCCGCGTCCCTATAAAAAAGATGAATTTCAGAACTCAAATACCAATAACAAAACAGACTAACAATCTAATAGATTATCAATCCAAGATACTATTATTAGGTTCTTGTTTTTCAGAAAACATTGGTGCTAAATTTGAGTATTATAAGTTTCAGAATACAATAAACCCTTTTGGAATATTATTTCACCCAAAAGCAATAGAAACGTTTTTAGAGCGTGTGGTAAAACAAAATTTCTATTCAGAAGATGATTTAGTTTTTCATAACGAACGTTACCATTGTTTTGATGCACATTCTAGTTTGAGTAACTCGAACAAGGAAGTGTTGTTGAGTAATTTGAATACTATTCTCAAATCCACACATCAACAAATAACCGAATCAACTCATTTAATTATTACTTTAGGAACTGCTTGGGTGTATGAATATATTGAGCGAAAAAAAGTAGTTGCTAATTGTCATAAAATTCCACAAAAAGATTTTCACAAAAAGATTTTATCAGTTGATGATGTCACTAATTGCTTACAAAATATAGAGCAGTTAATAAAAGAGGTGACCCCGTCAACACAACTAATCTATACGGTTTCTCCAGTACGTCATATAAAAGATGGTTTTGTAGCAAACCAGCAAAGTAAAGCACATTTGCTAAGTGCAATCCACAATGTCATTACGATTGATCCCAACAACTATCTAGAGAAGCAATCTCAACATCTGTCACCTCGATCGCAGTCGAGAGGGATTTCTTATTTCCCTTCTTACGAAATCATGATGGATGATTTACGCGATTATCGTTTTTATGCAGAAGATATGTTACATCCTAACCAAACGGCTATTGATTATATTTGGGAGCAATTTCAAGCAGTTTGGTTTCATGAAACTACAAAGCCAGTAATGAAGAAGGTAACTGTTATTCAAAATGGATTAGCGCATAGACCGTTTAATCCGGAGTCAGAACTACACCAGCAATTTTTAAAGCAGCTTGGTGTAAAAAAGGATGCTCTTATAAGTGACTTCCCTTTCATGAAGTTTTAATAAGCTATTCATTGAGTGAAAATAAAATCATATATTCGTAAAAAATTAACCAAACAATTATGAAAAAACTACTTTTTACTTTAGCTATTGGGATAGCAGTATTAACTTCTTGTGAATCTGATTTAGTAAGCGCACCACCAAGTGACAGTGTTGGAGGCGCATCTAGTATTGGCGATGGAGTATTGTTGAAAAAGACAATAGAAGATGGTGTTACGTTTAATTATTTTTATGAAGGGAATAAATTGATTATGATAGAAGATTCAGAAGGAGGGTCAGAAACGTATACATATACTGATGGTTTGTTGACGAAAATAATAGAAGTGTACTTAGATTTAGATGATAGTTCACAGATTTTCACAGAAACATATGAGTATAATTCCGATAATAAATTAATTACTGAAAGTCATAATGGAATTTTGGCATACACTTTTGTTCATAATGCTAATGGAACAATTACGGAAACAGAAAGCCCAGGAGGAAGCATAAATGTATATAGCTATGAGAATGGAAACCGAATGACGCAAGTTAATACAAATGGAGAGAATGATTATCTAAGTACGTATGATACTAACAATCACCCATTAAAAAATGTGCACCAAAGAGAAGCTCTTGAGTTAATGGCGTATTATGCATATTCAAATAATTCGTTAACCTCAGAGTATACAGGGAATGGAACTTCTTATGAAACTAGTACTACAACGTATACGTATAATTCATCAGGTTATCCAGTAACGTCTAGTGAGGTTTTTACTAGATATGTTAGTTCAACAATACAATCTACAGAAACATTTACTACTCAGTTTTTTTACGAGTAATACTAAATAAATGTAAAGCTTCAAGATTATTAACCTGAGGCTTTTCTATATAAAGAATTCTTTGATTAAAGATTAAACTAAAACAATTATGAAAAAACTACTTTTTACTTTAGCTATTGGTTTAGCAACATTAACGTCTTGTGAATCTGATTTAGTAAGCGCACCACCGAGTGACAGTGTTGAAGGTGGAGGAGGTGTAGTTGGGGTCACTACAGGTAATTTAGTAGGGTCTTGGGATATGATATCATTTAATTATGATGGAACTACTGTAACTACTGCTCAAGGAGTAAATATCACTTCAGATTTTGTGGGTCAAGGGTCTGACTATGATTATATTATAGAATTTACAGAAGCGCCGAATAATTATTCTTCAATTGGCACATATGACATAGAGTTAGCAGTAACTACTTCTGGACAAACTAGTACCAGTAATATAAATGATTTAATTGCAGATAGTAACGGAACATGGGAGAAAAACGCGAATGTTTTAACTTTTACAAATGCATCTAACAATAATGAAGTTAGTGATGCTACTATTGAAATATTATCTGACACAACTTTAAAATTTACAACTTCTATTGTAAAAAATGATTCTGTACAAGGGGTTAGTGTAGAAACAACAACAACTAGTGTTGCAGTATTTGAAAGATTATAAAGCTTATTGTTTTTATAGAACCGCAAACCCTCAAGTTTCAAACTTGAGGGTTTGCGGCTTTCAGATAAAAAACATTATTTTTTATCTGAATTTTAAATTAACACTATGAAAAAACTACTTTTTACTTTAGCTATTGGTATAGCAATGCTAACTTCATGTACTGAAGATCATTCAACAATAACAACACCTCCAAGTGATGAGGGAGGAGTTTTATTAAAAAGAGATGTTATCTCTAATACTGATGGTTCAGTTAATAATACATCTGATTATACTTATGATGGTAATAAAATCACAAAAATTGTTAACGTAAGTGAATTTGGAACAGAAACAACAATATATACTTATACAAATGATTTATTAACGAGTATAGAAGAGCAGTTACTTGACCCAATGAGTGTTTTGCAAACTGATATTATAGTTTTAGAATATGACTCTAATGATAGAGTGATTAAAGAGACGGTACTTATGAAGTTGGTGACCCGAGTGTAGATACGTATTTATATAATGCAGATGGAACAGTGACTTATACGGAGGGAGTTGGTAGTGGAAATGAAGAAGTGAATGTGTATACATTTTTAAATGGTAACTTAGTTAGTATAGTATTTACAGCTTCTTGGGGAACTTATAATTATACGCATACCTATGATGATAAAAACAATCCATTTAGAAATATCCATCAAGCTGATATGTTTGCTTTAACTGGAAATTTGTCAACTCCTAATAATGTTTCGACAATAACCCAAATTTCTGGTTCAGATATGGGTGGAAATGATGAAGCAAATACGTATACATATAATTCTGAAGATTATCCAGTTACCTCTACAGAAGTTTTTGCTCTTGGAACGATTGACGAGGAGACTACTACAACTGACTATTTTTACGAATAATACTTTTAAAACTAATAAAAAAAAGCCTCAAGTATTATACTTGAGGCTTTTTTTTATTAGTTTAATAAACTCATTCCACTATCAATTAAATGCGCAATTTCTGATCGTTTATTTTTAAGGGTTTTTAGCCCGTCAAGAAGTGTTGTTTTAAAGTCAGAATTATTAGTATTTAATGCTAACTCAAATAGTTCTATAGTTAATAACCAGTCTGATTTATAGTTAGTTGTTAGTGTGTTGTAAATGCTAATTCCTTTTTCTTCTGAGAAAGAATTTTGGTCTCTCATTTCTCTAACACTATGATACAAATCTTCTAAAGCGATGATTTGTGTGCTTTTCTTTACTTTAACAGTCTTTGTGTCAGAAACATGATATAAATTATCAAACGATCTAAAATCGGCGCTTCCTGCATATGCCGATACGATTGATGATCCTACTGCTAAATCAAACGTACCATATTCCGGTTTGAATAATATTTGATCTTTATAGGTAACTGTACAGTCCTCAAACTGAATTAAAATCAGCTTTCCATGTATATTTCTAATTCCCGTAACGTTTAGTCCTTCAACGATAATGCCACTTTCATATTCAAATGAAATGCGTTTTCCATCATAAAAGTTATAGGCCTGTAAATCTCGTGGTCCCATATCTTCAATGGCAAGGTTAATGCCTTTTAATCTTCCAATTGGAGAGCTGAATCCATGTATGTGATTTTCTATTCCGTGTCCGATTAATTCTTGTTCCCTGTTTGCTAGTGCAGTTGGTCCTTCTGTTTTAAAGAAAACAACCTTATTGTCTTCATCTTTTATAATCTCAGTAAATACACCAGAAATTTCCAAGCCAGTATTTAATTCAATAGTACCTATTTTTTTAGAATCAATTAACTTTTGTAAACCTCTCCAGCCTCCTTTTCGTAGAGCCATAGTGCCAGCAAATTCTTCCAACACTTCCATTAAGTAAGCAAAATCCGGGGTAACATATAGTTGAGGTTGTGGTTTGGTGATGTCAAAATCTTGTGTTGCCGTTTTAACATCATAAGGTAGTTTTTTTACCTCATTTGTCATACACCATTCACTTTCTCCTATGGAAGATAATAGCCCAGCTCCGTATATTTTCGGGTTTTCAACAGTACCAATCATTCCGTATTCAACAGTCCACCAATGTAGGTTTCGTATTTGCGCCATTTCTGATAATGGAACTTCTTTGTTTTGCAATTCATTAACTAAATTTTCAGCGTTAGTAATTTCTTTTTCAGATGAACTGGCGGCTTCTTTTAAAATAGATAAATTACGTACTGCTTCATACATGTCGTTATCATGCGATGATAAAATAGCTTTAGCGCCAATTTCTCCAAAACGTCTTAAGTATTCAGCATAATCCGGATTAGCAATTATAGGAGCATGTCCAGCAGCTTCATGAATAATATCCGGTGCAGGTGTATATTCAATGTTTTCTAGTTGACGAATGTCCGATGCGATAACCAAAACTTTGTACGCTTGAAATTCCATAAAAGCATTAGGAGGGATAAATCCATCAACTGCAACAGCTGCCCATCCTATTGATTTTAAAATACGATTCATTCCATACATGCTTGGGATTGTATCAATATCGATCCCAGTCATTTCTAATCCTCTGGAGTAGGATTCATGGGCAACTTTACTAAGATATGAAACATTTTTACGCATTACAAAACGCCATACAGCTTGATTAATTGGCGAATAATCAGTGTAATCCTGTGGTTTGATAAATTGTTTTAAATGCGGTGGTAACCTGTCTATTAGCGGGTTTGTTTCAATCTTGGCATCCATTCTTTTTTTATTAAGTGTTTTAAGCAAAGCTATGAATTATTATCAAGCTCCGAATAACAAGGGTTGCTATTATTTTATCAATTAGTTTGAATTATATATATTAGCCATCTAACTAACGTTAATTAGTTTTTAATGAAGACGTCTTTAAGAAAACAAGAAATTATAAATAAGTCCGAAATTCTTTTTAAAGAGAAGGGGTACAGTGCGGTAACTATGCGTGATATTGCTACGGTTATGGGAATGAAAGCTGCTAGTTTATATAATCACATAAAGTCAAAACAAGAGATACTTTCTGATATAATTTTATCATTAGCAGAAGATTTTACGTCTGGAATGGAGGTTATTGTGAGTTCGGATAAAACTACTGTAGAAAAGTTGCAGGATGTTATTTCGTTACATGTTCAAATAACTACGGATCATCCAAGCGGAATGGCCTCTTTAAATGCTGATTGGATGCACTTAGAAGAAAAATTAGATTATTATTTAGAATTAAGAGATGCATACGAAGAAAATTTTCGTCAGTTAATTAGTTCTGGGATTAAAAATAAAGAAATTGCTGTTGTAAATCCAGAGGTTGTAGTTTTTTCAATTTTGTCTACCTTACGATCATTGTACTTATGGATTCCAAAAAAAGATGATTTTAATTTAAAAGAGTTAGATGCCGATTTAAGTAAAGTGTTACTTGGAGGTGTAATAATTTAAGTTTATTTCTTTTAGATGAAAACTAAATAACAAAGATAATTTGCGAAACTAACTAACAATCGTTAGTTTTGAAGAATTACAAAATTAATCCAGAAATTATTTATGGCTGATTTTCAAAAATTAGTAGTTGAAGAAGTTTACAAGGAAACGAAAGACACTGTAGCGGTAACTTTTACTATTCCAGAATACTTACAAGAGGAATTTCAATATAAACAGGGGCAGCATTTAAATATTAAAAAAGATATTAACGGAGAAGATATTCGCCGTTCATATTCATTGTGTTCTAGTCCGATAGAAAACAAATGGCAAGTTGCTATTAAGAAAATAAAAGGCGGAGTGTTTTCTACCTACGCTAATGAGGAATTAAAATCTGGAGATGTACTAGAAGTGACACCTCCTGACGGAAAATTTTATGTTGAGGTAGATACAACTAAGCCAAAGCACTATGTTGTTTTTGCTGCAGGAAGTGGTATTACGCCTATTCTTTCAATAATTAAAACACATTTGTCACTTGAGCCAGAGGCTACAGTTCAGTTGTTTTACTTGAATAGAAAAGTAAAAAGCATTATCTTTAAGGATGAAATTGAAGGGCTTAAAAACAAGTATTTAGGTAGGTTTGAAGTATTTTATTTTCTAACAAAAGAAAGTAGAGGGATTCCGTTATTAAATGGAAGATTTACCTCAGAAAAATTGCAAGAGCTAGTAGCTAAAGTAATTGATGTACCTTCAATAGATGAATGTTTTTTATGTGGGCCAGAAGAAATGATTTTCTTAATAAGAGATGAATTGGTAGCAGCAGGTTTAGCTGAGGAAAAAGTTCATTTTGAGCTATTTGTTACGGGTAATACTGAAGAGGATAAAAGGCATATTGCTGAGGTATTAGAACATCAAGCAGATCATACTAAAGTAACTATTATAGATGGAGATAATGAATTTCATTTTGAAATGGATGTAGCTGATCATGATAATATTCTTGACGCCGCTTTAGCAAATGATGCCGATTTACCTTTCGCGTGTAAAGGTGGAGTTTGTTGTACGTGTAGAGCAAAAGTGATAGAAGGAAAAGTAGAAATGAAATTAAATTACGGATTAGAACCAGACGAAGTTGAAGCAGGCTATGTATTAACTTGTCAAGCAGTTCCAGTTACTGATAAAGTCGTCGTAGATTTTGACGCGTAGATAAAAAATAATGAATATCGAATTCTGAATTCTGAATATCGAAGTAAAACTTCTTCATTCAACATTCGTTAATCGTTATTCTAAATTCATTATTGATATGAGTGAAGCAGAAATAGAAAAATTAGAAATAGCCTTTGAGCAAAAAATCACAGATGATGTTCGTATAGAACCGAAAGATTGGATGCCAGAGAAATACAGGAAAACACAAATTCGTCAGATATCACAGCATGCCCATTCAGAAATTGTTGGGATGTTACCTGAAGGGAATTGGATTTCTCGTGCACCTTCTTTACGTCGTAAAGTTGCTTTATTGGCAAAAGTACAAGATGAAGCAGGTCACGGATTATACTTATATAGTGCTTGTGAAACATTAGGAGTGACTCGTGATGAATTGTATGAACAATTGCATACAGGGAAAGCTAAATACTCAAGTATATTTAATTATCCTACTGTAAGTTGGGCTGATATGGGGGCAGTAGGTTGGTTAGTTGATGGCGCAGCGATTATAAATCAAATTCCATTAATGAATACTTCTTATGGACCGTACGCAAGAGCAATGGTTCGTGTATGTAAAGAGGAAAGTTTTCACCAGCGTCAAGGGTTCGAGATTATGCTAAAATTAGCTAACGGAACTAAAGAGCAAAAAGAAATGGCTCAAGATGCGCTAAATAGATGGTGGTGGCCTTCATTAATGATGTTAGGTCCTACCGATGCAGAATCGGTACATACTGAGCAATCATTACGTTGGAAGTTAAAACGTAAAACTAATGATGAATTACGTCAGCAGTTTATAGATCAAACCGTTCCTCAGGCAGAAGTGTTAGGGTTAACTATTCCTGATCCAGATTTAAAGTGGAATGAAGAGCGTCAGAGTTATGATTTTGGACCAATAGATTGGGATGAATTTTGGCAAGTAGTTAAAGGTCATGGTCCTTGTAATAAGGAACGTATAAGTGCTAGAGTTGGTGCATGGGAAAGAGGAGAATGGGTTCGTGATGGAGCAATGGCACACGCAGCTAAAAAAGAAATAAAAAAAGCAGTTTAGCAACTTGTTGCTAGTATTCCCTTGAAAAAGGGAATCTCATAAATAATAATAAGTTTCCCTTTTTCAAGGGAACGATAAATAAATTTACCGATGAAAAATAATTGGCCTCTTTGGGAAGTATTTATAAGAAGTAAAAACGGGTTAGAACATAAACATTGTGGAAGTTTGCATGCTTCTGATGCTGAAATGGCATTAGTAAATGCAAGAGATGTATATACTCGCAGGATGGAAGGAGTGAGTATTTGGGTTGTAGAATCTAAAAACATTACTGCTACAAATCCAGATAATAATGGTGAGTTATTTGAGCCAGCACAAGATAAAGTGTACAGACATCCTACGTTTTATAAATTACCGGACGAGTTAAAACATATGTAGTTTTAGGGTAGCTAAAATTACAATTCCCGTGTTAACGGGAAACTATAAAAAAATGAATAATGAATAATAAATATTGAATGAAGAAGTTTTACTTCGATATTCGGTATTCGAAATTCAATATTCGAAATGCATGGATTGAATATGAATGATAAATCAACAAATTCTCTCCCTTTGGGAGAGATGTCCGAAGGACAGAGAGGGCTTTTATACAATTATATATTAGGTATTGCAGATAACTCAATGATTCTTGGTCAAAGACTAGGAGAGTTATGTGGTCATGGTCCTAGTTTAGAAACAGATATCGCTTGCACGAATGTATCCTTAGATTTATTTGGTCAAGTACGTAACTATTTCCAATATGCTGCAGAAATAGCAGGTGAGGGAAAAACAGAAGACGATATTGCTTTTTTAAGAAAAGAACGAGAGTATAAAAATGTGTTATTAGTAGAGCAGCCAAATACAGATTTTGCCTATACTATTGTGCGTCAGTTTTTATTTGATGTGTATCATTTACTTTTTTTAGAGCAAATGCAAAATAGCGAAGATGAAACATTAGCTGCTATTGCAAAAAAATCTATAAAAGAGGTGAGTTATCACGAACGTTTTTCAACTGATTGGATTAAACGTTTGGGTGATGGTTCAGAAGAAAGTCAGCAACGTATTCAAAAAGCAGTAAATAGCTTGTGGACGTATACAGATGAATTATTTCATCAAACAGCCGCTGATAAAGCTATGGTTGAAGTTGGAGTTGCAGTTGATGTAACGACATTGAAAGATGCCTATTATGCTAAAGTGAATTCAGTTTTAGAAATAGCAACTATTGATATCCCAGAATCTAAATGGTTTCAAAAAGGAGGTAAAAATGGAGTGCATACAGAGTATTTCGGATTTTTATTAGCCGATATGCAATACATGCAACGCACATATCCAGGAATGGAGTGGTAACGAATTCCTGTGCAGGAAGGAATTTCATTGAAGAAGAAGGGAAGTTGAAAATGAATTCAAATTCGAAAAGAATGTCAGTTCAAATAGAGTTACGATTGAAATGAGTGAAATTTGTTTCAAGAACCTGTAAGATTATTAGATTAAGAAGGAGAGAAGTTGATAATCAATTTGAATTCGAAGTAGATGGTCATTTCAACGATAGGAGAAATTACATTAGCGCAATAATGAATACTGAATAATGAATGACGAAGAGAAAGAAAGACTTCAATATTCATTATTTTAAATTCGATATTCGAAATTAAAAATGATAGAAAGTAATATACATATAGCCTCTGAACTTTATCCAATTCTAGAACAGGTTTCTGATCCGGAAATCCCGGTATTGTCTATTTTAGAAATGGGAGTGGTTCGTTCGGCTCAATTAATAGATGGTGTTGTTAAGGTAACTATTACTCCAACCTATTCTGGATGTCCAGCAATGGATGTTATAGGAGACGATATAAAAAGTATCCTAAAAGAAAATGGCTATGAGTCAACAATTAAATTAGTATTGTCTCCAGCGTGGACTACCGATTGGATTACTGAAAAAGGAAGGAAAGCACTACTGGATTATGGTATTGCACCGCCTTTAGGAGCAGAAGCTGATAAAGATGTTTTATTAGGGAATAAAAAATTAGTTGGTTGCCCACAATGTGGTTCCACTAATACAAAAATGGTAAGTCAGTTTGGTTCTACAGCTTGTAAAGCCTTCTTCCAATGTGAAGATTGTTTAGAGCCTTTCGATTACTTTAAATGTTTAAAATAATTAAATCATTCCCGCTATAAGCGGGAATTGGTGTTTATATAAAGATATGAGTTCAATAACTTTAAAAATAGAAAATAACGTTGCGTTTCTTACGCTTAATCGTCCTGATGTATTCAATAGTTTCAATAGAGAGATGGCATTGAGTCTTCAACAAAAATTAGATGATTGTTCAGCCAATGATGAGGTAAGAGCAATTGTTTTAACGGGAAGTGGTAAAGCATTTTGTGCGGGACAAGATTTAAAAGAAGTGACTAGTCCAGAATTAAACCCTGGATTTAAAGCAATTTTAGAAGAACATTACAACCCGATTATTGAACGTATTAGAGCTATTGAAAAACCAATTATTGGTGCGGTTAACGGAGTGGCTGCTGGAGCAGGTGCAAACATTGCATTGGCATGTGATATAGTTGTAGCAAGTGAAAAAGCTAGTTTTATTCAGGCATTTAGTAAAATTGGTTTGATACCAGATAGTGCTGGAACATTCTTTTTGCCTAGATTAATAGGTTTTCAAAAAGCATCTGCCTTAATGATGACAGGTGATAAAGTAGATGCTGTTGAGGCAGAACGTATAGGAATGATATATAAATACTTTAGTGCAGATACTTTTGAAGAAGAGGTTTCAAAACTAGGAATGAAAATGGCAAAAATGCCAACTAAGGGATTAGGTTTAACAAAGAGAGTATTGAATGAATCCTTAGTTAATACGTTAAAAGAACAATTAGCATTAGAGTCTAAATATCAAATAGAAGCTGCTCAAACTGAAGACTATTCAGAAGGGGTAAATTCTTTTGTGGAAAAAAGAAAACCAAACTTCCAAGGGAAGTAGGAATATTGAATATCCAATGATGAATGTAGAAATAAGAAGTTTCAAATTTTTATGGTAAACAGAAAATATGATTTAGAAGAACGTTTAATTCAGTTTGCAATTGATGTAATTGTAATTAGTGATAAATTAAATGGAAGTTTTTCATCACAACATTTATCAAAACAATTAATTCGTTCTGCAACTTCTTCTGCATTAAATTATGGAGAAGCACAAAGTGCTGAATCAACTAAAGATTTTCTTCATAAGATGAAAATTTGTTTAAAAGAATTAAGAGAGTCATTGGTGAATTTGAAAATCCAAAAAGGAGCTAATCTTGTTAATGATATAGAAAGATTAGAATTACTTTTGAAAGAGAACAACGAGTTAATTGCAATATTTGTTGCAAGTATAAAAACATCAAGAAGTAAAATTAAATAAAGAGTTTTTAGTTTGGAAGATGACTTTAATACTTCATCATTCAAAATTAATTATTCGATATTCATTATTTAATAAAATTATGAAAGTAGGAATTATAGGTTCTGGTACAATGGGAAGTGGAATAGCACAAGTTGCTGCTACTTCAGGATGTACTGTAAAAATATACGATACTAAACAAGAAGCTTTAGATAAAAGTAAAGCGAGTTTAGAAAAAGTATTAGCAAGATTAATTGTCAAAGGAAGAATTGATTCCACTGAAAAGTCAAGAATTCAAGGGAATATCTCTTATGTAAATAATTTAAAGGATTTAGGTGATTCTAATTTAACCATTGAAGCTATTATTGAGAATTTAGCAATAAAGCAAAAGGTGTTTTCAGAATTAGAAACATATGTTGCCGATGATTGTATCATAGCATCAAATACATCCTCTTTATCTATCGCATCAATTGCAGCGTCTTTACAGAAACCAGAACGTTGTGTAGGAATTCATTTCTTTAACCCAGCTCCTTTGATGAAGTTGGTAGAGGTAATTCCTGCGATACAAACATCACAAGAAGTATTAGAAAAAGCGACTCAGACAATTTCTGATTGGAAAAAAGTTGTAGCGGTTGCTAAAGATACTCCGGGGTTTATTGTAAACAGGGTAGCACGTCCATTTTATGGAGAAGCATTGCGTATTTATGAAGAAGGAGTAGCGGATTTTGCAACGATTGATAACGCTATGAAAACTGTAGGTAAATTCAGAATGGGGCCATTTGAATTAATGGATTTTATTGGGAATGATGTGAATTATACCGTTACTGAAACAGTATTCACAGCATTCTATTTCGACCCAAGATACAAGCCATCGCTTACTCAAAAACGTTTCTCTGAAGCTGGTTATTTAGGAAGGAAATCTGGTAAAGGGTATTACGATTATTCAGAAGGAGCTGTAAAACCTACTCCAACAGAAGATGCAGTACTTGCACAAACTATTTTTGATAGAGTATTGGTAATGCTTATTAATGAAGCAGCAGATGCGTTGTTCTTAAATGTAGCTTCTGCAACTGATATTGACAATGCCATGACTAAAGGAGTCAATTATCCAAAAGGGCTATTGACTTGGGCAAATGAGAAAGGAATTGCTTGGTGTGTAGAAAAATTAGATTCGATGTATAACGAATATCATGAAGATCGTTACAGATGTTCTCCGTTATTACGTAAAATGAATAGAGAGGGTAAAACATTTTTTGATTAACGGTTTTAGATTTTTATTTCAAATATAACACTGAGCTTGTCGAAGTGTAATCAATGGAAAAACAAAAAATAATATGACACCTAGTGAAATTGTCCATAAAATGTATGATAACGATCCTTTTTCTAAATGGTTAGGAATTGAGGTTGATGTCATATCAGAAGGAAGTTGTCAATTATCAATGACTATTCGTAAGGAAATGCTAAATGGATTCGGTATTGCTCATGGTGGTATAACGTATTCTATAGCAGATAGTGCATTGGCATTTGCAGCAAATACGCATGGTAGACAATCGGTATCTATTGATACATCTATCAATCATACAGAAACATTAAAAGAAGGAGATAAAATAGTTGCAATAGCAAGCGAAGAATCTTTAAAAAACAGATTCGGATTTTATAAAATAGAAATTAAAAGAGAAGATACCATTGTTGCTTTGTTTAAAGGGACCGTGTATCGAACTAATAAAGAGTGGGAGTAAATGAATAACGAATATAGAACCGAAGAATGTAGAGTTCAGAAGTTTTTATTTGTTAGTTAAAATATAAATTAAGAACTGAAGATTGAAAATCTGTAGAGAAGTATTTACTTCAAAATTCGATATTCAAAATTCGATATTCAAAATTCATAATGGAAGCATATATCATTGACGGAGTTCGTACTCCAATAGGAAAATACAAAGGAACATTGTCTGCTGTACGTGTAGATAATTTAGGGGCAATAGTAATAAAAGCATTAGCGGAAAGAAACCCGAGTATTCCAAAGGAGGCTTATGAAGATGTTATCATGGGGTGTGCTAATCAAGCAGGAGAGGACAATCGTAATGTTGCTCGTATGAGTTTATTGTTAGCAGGTTTGCCATATACAGTTCCAGGTGAAACGGTAAACAGATTATGTAGTTCAGGATTATCCGCTATTATTCATGCTAACAGAGCTATAAAAGCAGGTGACGGTGATGTGTTTATAGCGGGAGGAATGGAAAACATGACTCGTGGACCATTGGCAATTTCTAAACCATCATCAGGTTTTGGTACAGATGCTAAAATGTATGATACAAGTTTCGGGTGGCGTTTTGTAAATAAGAAGATGCATGCCATGTATGGTACTGATGGTATGGGAGTAACAGCAGAGAACCTAGTAGAAAAATATAATATTACACGTGAAGATCAAGATGCTTTCGCTTTTAGAAGTCAGATGAAAGCAACTAAAGCGCAAGAATCAGGTCGTTTGGCTAAGGAAATAGTAAATGTTGAAATTCCTCAGCGTAAAAAAGATCCAATCATTTTTGCGAATGATGAATTTATAAAGCCAACCACAACTCTAGAAATATTAGGAAAGTTACGTGGAGCTTTTAAGAAAGAAGGAGGTAGTGTAACAGCTGGTAATGCATCTGGATTGAATGATGGTGCAGCAGCTACTATTATAGCTTCAGAAGATGCTGTGAAAAAATATAATTTAAAACCATTAGCAAGAATTGTAAGTTCAGCAGTTGTTGGTGTAGAACCAAGAATTATGGGTATTGGTCCTGTTAATGCTTCAAATAAAGCATTAGCAAAAGCAGGATTAACTATGGATGATATGGATATCATTGAATTAAACGAAGCGTTTGCAGCACAGAGTTTAGCCTGTATCCGTGAATGGGGGCTAGCTGACGATGATGCTCGTATTAATCCAAATGGAGGTGCTATTGCTATTGGTCACCCATTAGGAGTAACTGGTGCTCGTATAGCATATTCAGCAGCCTTAGAATTACAAGAAACAAACAAACGATATGCCTTAATTACAATGTGTATTGGAGTAGGGCAAGGATATGCAGCTATTATTGAAAATGTGAATTTATAAAACCATGGTCAATTATGAAAATAGAAAGAACAGGGTTAATATTATATGTTATAAAGTATGACGAATGTGTTGTGTTTTATAAAGAAGTATTGAATCTAAATATTTTATTTCAAAATGATGATTTAACTTGTTTTGATTTTTTTGGAACCTATTTAATGGTAGAAAAAGAAGATAGAAATGAGTTTTTAAATAGTGATATAGGAGCCCCAGAAAATTTCTGTTGTTTGCGAATGAATGTAGATAATGTTAATGAATTTTCGGAGCAATTAAAAGCTAAAGGAGTTGTAGTAAATTATCAAGAACATTCTTGGGGCACAATAGCAAAATTTAAAGACCCCAATGGGAACTTAATTGCCTTTAAAGATGAAAAGGGTTTTGAAAAACAAATAGAAGAATATAAAAATAACGAATAACGAACTCAGAATATTGAAGTAATAGTACTTCGATATTCAGTATTCAGTATTCATCATTCGATATTAAAATGAACAAATTAGAAAACTACATAAACGGTCACTGGGTAAAAGGAGAAGGTGATGGAACTCCAATGTTTGATTCCGTAACTGGAGAAATAATAGGTTTTTCAACTACGGCAGGATTAGATATTCCAAGTGTTTTACAATACGGAAGAACGAAAGGAGGGGAGAAATTACGTAAAATGACTTTTCAAGAGCGTGGAAATATGCTTAAGACATTAGCATTGTACCTCACAAAAAGGAAAAGAGAGTTTTACGAGTTAAGTTATAGATCTGGAGCAACTAAAGTTGATAGTTGGATAGATATAGAAGGTGGGTTTGGTAATTTATTTGCCAACGCCTCTTTAAGAAAATTATTCCCTAACCAACCTTTTCATGTAGAAGGTGATCCTATTGATTTGTCTAAAGGAGGTCGTTTTATGGCGCATCATATTTTAGTGCCTAAAAAAGGAGTTGCTGTACATATTAACGCTTTTAACTTCCCTATTTGGGGAATGTTAGAGAAGTGTGCGGTAAACTGGATGGCAGGTATGCCAGCAGTAGTATTGCCAGCACCACAAACGGCTTACTTAACAGAAGCTGTTGTACGTGTAATTGTTGATTCTGGAATATTACCAGAAGGAGCGTTGCAATTGTTGAGTGGTATGACTAAGAATATTTTAGATACGGTAGAATCTCAAGATGTAGTAACCTTTACCGGTTCAGCACATACAGGTCGTATCTTAAAAGCACATCCTAGATTAATACAAGAATCTGTGCCGTTTACTATGGAGGCAGATTCCTTAAACTGTTCTATTTTAGGGGAAGATGCAGTTCCAGGGACTCCAGAATTTGATTTATTCGTAAAGGAAGTTCGTAAGGAAATGACGGTAAAAACAGGTCAGAAATGCACGGCGATTAGGCGTATTATGGTTCCAGAAAATTTAGTAGAAGATGTTCAAATAGCTTTAGGAAAGCAATTAGATAAAGTTACTATTGGAGACCCTCGATTAAAAGAGGTTCGTATGGGAGCTTTAGTAAGTAAAGCACAAGTACAAAGTGTAAAAGATCAGGTAGCTAAATTGGCAAAAACAGCTCAGATAGTTTATGGTAATTTAGATACTGTAGATGTGGTTGGTGCTGATGCAGAAAAAGGAGCATTTATGAAGCCTATTTTAATGCGTGAAGACAATCCGTTTACAAACACAGCGGTTCATGAATTAGAAGCATTTGGCCCCGTAAGTACAATTATGCCTTATAAAGATTTAGATGAAGCGATTAAATTAGCTCAAATGGGTAAAGGATCTTTAGTGTCTTCTATCTTTACATTTGACGACAAAATTGCACGTGACTATATCGTAGAAGCAGCATCACATCACGGCCGTATTTTAGTTGGAAACAGAGAAAATGCAAAAGTGAGTACAGGTCATGGTTCTCCATTACCACAATTAACTCACGGTGGTCCAGGTAGAGCCGGAGGAGGAGAAGAAATGGGTGGAATGCGTGGTGTAAAACATTACATGCAGCGTTGTGCTATTCAAGGTACTCCAACTACTTTAACTGAAGTTACGGGAATCTACCAACCTAATGCAGATTATAAAGAAAGCGAAAAGCATCCGTTTGCATATCATTGGGAAGATATCAAACCAGGGATGTCTTTAAAAACACATAAGCGTACTATTACAGATACCGATATTATCAATTTTGGTAATTTAACATGGGATCATTTTTATGCACATACCGACATTACTTCTTTAGAAGGAAGTATATTCGAAAAACGTACTGCTCACGGATATTTTATCATAGCAGCAGCAGCAGGATTATTTGTATATCCAAATAAAGGACCAGTAGCAGCAAACTATGGTTTAGAAGAATGTAGATTCTTACGACCTATTTATCATAACGATACCGTTTATGTACGTTTAACATGTAAAGAAAAAGTTGATCGTGATTCAAGAGGAACAGAATTACCATGTGGAATTGTAAAGTGGTTTGTTGAGGTATTTGATCAAGAAGATGAATTAGTAGCAGTAGCGACTATTTTAACGATGGTTCAAAAGAAGAGTCCTTTTACTGATATCAATAAGAAAACAATTTCTAGTTATTTAAATAAACTTACTGAAGATGCTAAGCCAGAATGGGGTACAATGAGTGCTCAAGAAATGGTAGAGCATTTGGAGTATTCAGTTCGTGTGGCTTCAGGGGAAATTCAAGATTTTGAAATTGAAACACCAGAGAAGATTTTAGAACAGGTACATGAGTCGTTATATACACATATAGCAATGCCTAAAAACTATAAAGCACCAGCTGTATTACAAGATAGACTAGCAGAAATGCAATATAAAAATCTAGCTGAAGCAAAAGTGAAACTGATGGAAGCATATGATGCTTTTGAATTGTATTTCAAGGAAAACCCTGAAGTAACAACTAAAAATGCTGTTTTCGGAATGCTGACTAAGTTCGAATGGAGTTTAACGCACACAAAGCATTTCAATCATCACTTTGAACAGTTTGGTTTGCTTTAAGAAATTGAAATAATCTAATGAAAGTCATCGCGCATGTTTTGCGCGAGTGCTTTCTATGATAATCTAATGTCAAAAAAATATTATACATATATTCTAACACATGAAAGGAATCATATTTTTTATGTGGGAATTACAAATAATATTGAAAGAAGAATGTCGGAACATAAGAAAAGTACTCATGTTGGATGTTATAATATTACAAAATTAGTCTATTTTGAAGAACATTCAGATGTGAGAATAGCCATCAAAAGAGAAAAGACTATTAAGAAGTGGAAAAGAGAATGGAAAATAAGCATTATCACAGAGCAAAACCCAGAGTGGTTGGATTTAAGCTCTGAATGGGATCTTTCAAAATATAATCAGAAATAAAATAAACCGAATCCGCAACAAGTGCGGATTGACATATTAAAAAGTAATGACAGCACCTTACGTAAAACAAGACATACAAAACGGAATAGCTACGATTGAATTTTTTCATCCTGCACATAATTCGTTACCAGGAGATATATTAGCAAAATTAGCAAATGCAATTACTACAGCAGGAGAAGATAACGCTGTAAAAGTGATTATCTTAAAAAGTGGTGGGGCGAGAACTTTCTGTGCAGGAGCAAGTTTTAAAGAATTAATGACAATCAATGATGCAGAAACAGGAAAAGTATTCTTTTCAGGTTTCGCCAATGTAATTAACGCTATGCGTAAATGTCCGAAGTTTATAATCGGACGTATACAAGGAAAAACTGTTGGTGGAGGAGTAGGAATTGCTTCCGCTACAGATTATTGTATGGCTTCTAAATTTGCATCTATTAAATTAAGTGAATTAAACATTGGTATTGGGCCATTTGTTGTTGGACCTGCGATAGAACGTAAAATAGGACTTACAGGAATGTCGCAAATTGCTATTGATGCCAATACTTTTTATTCCGCTGAATGGGCGCAAGCTAAAGGGTTGTTTGCTCAAGTATATGAATCAACAGAAGTGTTAGACGAAGCAGTGCAAGCATTTGCTGAAAACCTATGTACATATAATCCAGATGCAATGATGGAAATGAAAAAAATCATGTGGGAAGGAACTGAACATTGGGATACTTTATTAGCTGAAAGAGCAGTGATTTCTGGTAGATTAGTTTTATCTGATTTTACTAAAGAGACGTTGAAGAGGTTTAAGTAAAAATAACGAATATTAAACACCTAATAATGAAGTATTACTATTTCATCATTGGGTGTTTTTAATTCATCATTCAATATTCATATGATATATTCATTCAAAGGATTTATTCCTGTAGTTCATGAAAGTAGTTTTGTACATCCATTAGCTGCGGTTATAGGAAATGTTATTATTGGAAAAAACTGCTATATAGGGCCTGGTGCTGCTATACGTGGTGATTGGGGAGAAATAATCTTAGAAGACGGAGTAAACGTACAAGAAAATTGTACGGTACATATGTTTCCTGGTAAATCAATTACTTTAAAAGAATCAGCACATGTAGGTCATGGCGCTATTATTCATGGCGCTAACATAGGTAGGAACTGCATGATAGGGATGAATTCCGTAATTATGGACGATGCCGTCATTGGCGATGAGTGTATTGTTGGTGCTATGGCATTTGTAAAAGCAAATACTGTTTTTGAAAAGCGTCAGTTAATAGTTGGTAATCCTGCTAAAGCAATCAAAGAAGTCTCAGAAGAGATGATTGGATGGAAAACTAAAGGGACGAAATTGTATCAAACTTTACCAGCTGATTGTCATGAAACAATGAAAGTTGTAGAGCCATTGAGAGAGATACCTAAAGACAGACCAAAACAAGAAGATTTTTATAAAACACTAAATGAGTTTTTGAAAAAATAATATGAAGGTTAGTATTCCATCTTTTTTGTTATCTGCATTTGTACTCTTTTTGTTGTGGTTAAATATATATGCTTATTTTACTTTTTTTGAAATATCTCACATAGAAGAGTTTCCAAATAAGAAAACAATAGGGTTTTTAATACTTTATTTAATAGGGCCAATAACTCTTTTTTTCTTAGCAAAACACTTTAAAATTTTTATACTAAAGAAAAATAGGATAAAAATAATTTATCCATTAAAGCTTAAAATAATTAGTTATAATTATTCAGATGTTTTAAAAGTAAATTGGGAAATATACTCAGGTAGTAGGAGTGCTGATTATTTGTGTTTAAATGTTTTTTTGAAGGATGGAAAAGAGTATTTTTTGTCTGACTTAGAATATGAAAATTTTTCAGTTATAGAAAAAGAAATATTGAAAAATATAAAAAAGAAACCTTCGTTGGTAAAACGAAATAAACTTAAAGTAGGACAGGCAAAATCAAATTTATTTTACTGTGTTTTAGGACTTGTTATGAGTGGAGTATTTTTTATTCCTCGATTGAATAATATTAAAAATGACTTTAATGGTAAATTTTCTTATTTATCGATAATACCCTTTTTAATATTTATAAGAATAGTAATTCATACTTTTAATTACATATCTATAATTAGAAAATCAAAAAACAATGATGCCTAATCAACCAATAGAAACCGAACGTCTCATCTTAAGAGAAGTACTTACTACTGATGTAGAAGGAATGTTTGAGTTAGATTCCAACCCTGAAGTACATAAGCATTTGGGAAATAAACCTATTACAACCAAAGAGCAAGCTGTAAAAGGGATTGAATTTCTTCAACAACAATACAAAGAAAGAGGAATTGCTAGGTGGGCAGTTATACACAAGGAAACTAATGAGTTTATGGGTTGGTCTGGTATTAAATACCTTAACGAGTCTGAGCAAATGAATGGGGTTTATAATATATATGAGTTAGGGTACCGTTTTATTCCTAAGTTTTGGGGTAAAGGCTATGCAACTGAAGCAGCTAAAGCATGGGTAGATTATATATTTAAAGAAACAAACGTAAAAACCTTATATGCAGCTGCTGATAGCCCTAATAAAGGTTCTGTGAACGTATTGCAAAAAATTGGTTTTGAAATTACTGGAGAGTTTGTTTTTGAGTGGGAAGGCACAAAATCAGATTGTTATTGGCTTGAACAACATAAGTAATGACATTAGCTGACTTACAATTCGATATAGAAAAGGTAAATCATAGTATGGCTTCACGTGCTGAAGCTGTAGATTTAGTGATGCATAATTTAGAAATATTGCCAGAGTTAATAGAGAAGGCTTTTAGTGATGATAAAAATCATTTTAAATACTGTTGGTGGTTGGAGTTTTTAAATCGTCAGCATATTGAAATATTATGTCCGTATATAGATATAATATTAAACAAAGCGAATACATTAACTAATCAATCCGCAATTCGTCCTATAGCTAAAACTATAGAAACTTTTGTATTGAATTACTATTCTAGGATGCCAAATGAGATTGTTCAAACGATGATGTCTTCGGAAATAAAAGAGAAAATGGTGGGTTGTGCTTTTGAGTGGTTGATAAATGATCAATTAAAAGTAGCCGCTAGAGCTTATTCTATGACAAGTTTATTTCATTTAGGAAAAGATGTAAATTGGGTACATCCGGAACTTAGACTAGTAATTGAACAAAGTTATGCAACCGAAAGTGTAGCCTATCAAGCAAGGGCAAGAATGATATTAAAGAAGTTGAAAAAGTAAAATCTTTTTACCGATATTTGCACTTAGAAATAGTACGATAAAAATGATAAAGTATATTCTTGACAAGTTAGATCCTTTAAGGAAGGAATTAGTCAATCACCCATTATATAAAGAAGTTAAAACAGAAGAGGATATACAGTTGTTTGCCCAACAACATGTATTTGCCGTTTGGGATTTTATGTCTTTATTAAAAGCATTACAACTTCATTTAACTTGTGTGAGTTTACCGTGGACTCCATCATCAAACCCAACTACCAGACGTTTTATTAATGAAATTGTTTTTGGAGAAGAAAGTGATGTTGATCAACATGGTGTAACCATGAGTCATTACGAAATGTATTTAGAGGCTATGCAACAAATAGGAGCAGATACTTCAGAGATGAATCTTTTTTGTAATTTAATACAAGAGGAGAATAATATAGCACAAGCATTTCAGCAAATAAATACTTCAGAAGCAGTGCAAGAATTTGTGGAGTTTACTTTTGAGGTAATAGCTACTCAAAAACCTCACATAATAGCTGCAGTATTTACCTTTGGGAGAGAAGATTTAATTCCTGATATGTTTATTGAAATTGTAAAAGGATTAAATACGTATTCAAAAATTGATAAGTTGGTTTATTATCTGGAGCGCCATATTGAATTAGATGGTGATGAACATGGCCCTATTAGTTTAAAAATGGTTGAAGAGTTGTGTGGTAAGGATCAAGCCAAATGGGATGAAGCCTTAGTATATAGTAAGAAAGCGTTGCAACATAGAATAGCCTTATGGAATAGTATCGCTTCAGCTATTAAAGAACAAAAAAGAGTTTTAGTATAAAATTACTGAGCACTATCTAATAAGTGTGATAAATCCAATTGATTAGTTTGTTTGCTTGTAGAAAGTGTAATAAGACTTTGTACACTTCCTAAATAAGGGAGTAGGGTTAGCTTGGTAATGATAAACTTTTCATACGCTTCAATATCTTCTACTACTAATTTAAGAAGGTAGTCAAAATTTCCGCTTACTCGATGGCATTCTATAACTTCAGGGAAATCATTAATTTCTTTTACGAATTTTTCTAAGTAGCTTCTTGTATGACCTTGTAAAGTGATACCAATAAAAACAATCTGTTTGAGTCCGATTCTTTTCTGATTCAAAACTGCAACATATTTATCAATGTAGTTTTCTTTTTCTAATTTTTTGATACGCTCGAAAATAGGAGTAGTAGACAACCCTAAACTTTCTGAAATACTTTTTACTGTACGGTTTGAGTCTTCTTGTAAAAGTTTCAATATTTTATAATCAGTAGGGTCTAATTTCATACTAGCTGTTTTTTTGGTATAAAAGGGTAAAGCTCAAAAATAAAGAATAATATCATTTTAATTGAACTATTTATAGAATAAAATTCTACCATGAGTTCTGTGGGTAGGTTTTATAGGTTAATTTAAAGAGTTGTTTGTATCTTTATTCTTTTATATATTAAAACTTGAGATGGCTACAATTGAATTGAAAATGCCCAAAATGGGAGAGAGTATTTCTGAAGCAACAATTATTAATTGGTTGTTTCAAGTAGGTGATACTATAGATGCAGAGGAAACGATTTTAGAAGTTGCTACTGATAAAGTAGATTCTGAAGTACCATCGCCTTGTTCTGGAGTGATAAAACAGATTTTATTTCAACCAAATGATGTTGTAGCAGTAGGAACTGTAATGGCATTAATTGAAGCTGATGGAGATATTAAAATTAAGAATCAAGAATCAATAAGTAAGAAGCATAATAGTAAAGGAGTAAATTCTCTTACTAAGGGAGGCATGTCCACAGGACAGAGAGAGAAATCCTCTGATCAACAATCAGCAATTATAAAGCATAAATCTGATCCTGATGCCTTTTTATCGCCTTTGGTAGTGAGTATTGCTCAGAAAGAAGGATTAACTATTGAAGAAGTACAGCGTATTGTTGGTACTGGTACAGAAGGGCGTATACGAAAGAGCGATGTGATGAATTACGTTAGTAATAGAAAGTATGCATTACCAAGTCGTCCACAAGCTCCCGTTGCACAAGCTCCAAAATCTACTTATAATGCACCTCCAATTAAATTTGTAGAAGGACATGATACGGTGATTGAAATGGATAGAATGCGAAAGATGATTGCCGATCATATGGTATATTCTAAGCATACATCTCCACACGTTACCGCATATATTGAAGTTGATGTGACTAATTTAGTAAATTGGAGAAATGAAAATAAAATCAAGTTTCAAGAAAAATATAATGAGCGTTTAACGTTTACACCAATTTTTGTAGAGGCAGTGGCAAAATCAATAGAAGAATTCCCAGGAATTAACGCATCTATTGATGGCAATAAAATTATTCAATATAAAGATATAAACGTTGGTATGGCTACGGCTTTACCAAGTGGGAATTTAATTGTTCCAGTAGTTAAAAATGCAAATACAAAAGATTTGTTAGGGATTGCGAAGGATGTAAATCATTTAGCAAATAGCTCAAGAAATAACTGTTTAAAACCAGAGGAAATACAAGGGAGTACCTTTACAATATCTAATGTTGGAACTTTTGGAAGTTTAATGGGAACACCAATTATCAATCAACCAGAAGTTGCCATTTTAGCCATTGGAATTATAAAGAAGCGTGCTGAGGTGATGACGACTGAAAAAGGAGATGAACTTGCAATTAGGAGCATGATGTATTTATCACTGTCTTTTGATCATAGAGCAGTAGACGGATATTTAGGAGGGTCGTTCTTACGTAAAGTAGGAGATTATTTAGAGCAATTTGACGCTCAAAGAGCGATTTAGAAGTTGTCATTTTTGTTTCAATTGAAAATAAAATAGATTCCCATCATGTGGGAATTACAAACAGTAATTTAACAGTCATTCCCGTGGAGACGGGAATCTGATAGCACGAAAAAAGAACAATGAGCAACATCATAGAAAACACAAATTTTGAAAAAGAAAACTATTCTCAAATAGCTTTGGCTAAAGGAGAATATGACAATTGTACGTTTTTAAACTGTGTGTTTTCTGATTCAGATTTGTCTAATGTATCTTTTACAGAATGTAAGTTTCAAGATTGCGACTTGAGTAATGTCAATTTAAAGCACACTGTTTTAAATGATGTACATTTTCTAAACTGTAAGTTATTAGGATTACAATTTAATGATTGTAGTGATTTTTTGTTTTCGGTGTCATTTAATAAGTGCAATTTGAATTTAGCAACTTTCTATCAAGTGAAAGCTAAAGGAACAAAATTTGACACCTGTATATTACAAAAAGTAGATTTTACAGAAGCAGATGTAACTAATTCACTATTTAATAATTGTGATTTTAAAAGTGCAATTTTTGAAAGAACAATAGTGGAGAAATCAGATTTCAGGACTTCATATAATTATGCAATGGATCCTGAAAATAATAAAATTAAAAAAGCAAAATTCTCAATGCCTGAAGTGTTAGGATTATTGAGTAAATATAATATAGAAGTAAAATAATAGTAACGGTTGTAGAAATACGATTATTGATTAAGAGATTACTTGTCATTTCGACGATAGGAGAAATCTCATAAGAGTAAAAACATAGATGAGGTATTTTAAATAATCTTCACCTTAATCCTCTCTCTAAAGGGAGAAGAAGTAAAAAATAATATCATGGAAATGAAAGAAATGACGACACAGCAGCAAATATCTAAAGAAGTATTACAAAAAGGGTTCACTAACTTATGCACGGCAAAAGCAATGGCGACTTTGTATGAGGATAATTTTAAGTTAGTATCTAAATACGTACATGCGACTTCTAGAGGGCATGAGGCAATTCAAATTGCTTTAGGGATGCAGTTGTTGCCACAGGATTATGCATTTCCATATTATAGAGATGACGCTATGTTATTATCATTCGGATTGAAGCCTTATGACTTAATGTTGCAATTATTAGCTAAAAAAGACGATCCGTTTTCAGGAGGTAGAACCTATTATTGTCACCCAAGTTTAAATGATGCTGATAAACCTAAAATTCCACATCAGTCTTCAGCAACAGGTATGCAGGCAATTCCAGCAACTGGAGTTGCAATGGGGTTTTGGTATAAAGAAAATGTAGGAATTAAAAATATAAATGAAGCTATTCGTAAGAGTGAACAAGAAAACCCACCACTAGTAGTGTGTTCATTAGGAGACGCTTCTGTTACCGAAGGAGAAATATCAGAAGCTTTCCAAATGGCAGCTTTAAAACAATTGCCTATTTTGTATTTGGTACAAGATAATGGTTGGGATATTTCCGCTAATGCTGAAGAAACAAGAGCTCAAGATGCTTTTGAGTACGCTAGAGGATTCAACGGTTTAGAAGCAATGACTATTGATGGAGCTAATTTTACGGAGTCGTATGAGGCAGTAGAAAAAGCATTAAAAATAATAAGAGAAGAACGCAGGCCAGTATTATTACACGCTAAAGTTCCGTTATTAAATCACCATACTTCTGGTGTACGTATGGAATGGTATCGTGATGATTTAGAAGAAGCATTCTCTCGTGATCCGTACCCAGTTTTGAAACAACAGTTATTGGATGCTGGTTTTACTCAAAAAGAAGTAGACGTAATTGAAACGAAAGCTATTACTTTAGTGAAAACTGATTTTGAGAAAGCTTTATTAGCGGAAGATCCTACACCTGCCGATTTATTTACCCATGATTTTGCTCCTACACCAATTACTGAAGAAACTGGAGAAAGAGCTCCAGCTGACAAAGAAGAGGTCGTAATGGTTGATTGCGCATTATTTGCTGTCGAAGAAATTATGCGTGAGCATAAAGAGTGTTCGTTGGCCGGGTTCAATTCGAGGTAGCGACCGTAGTACTCACGGGCGTTGTCATCGTCATCCCGAAGAGCCGACATGTATCCAGCCAACTCGAGCGCTTCCTGATGGAAGGGCTCGAGGGCCAAGACCTTCTCCATTTCCCCGAGCGATTCCGTGTAGTTGTCCTGCTCATACAGAATCCGTCCACGCAAATACCGAGTGGCGACGCCGTCGGGGTTGAGCACGAGCGCCTGGTCGCAGTTCCTAAGCGCATTCTCCCACTGCCGGCTGGCGTAGTAGTCTGCGCAGATGCCCTGGGCACGAATCTGCTGCACGTACCGGTCGAACTCGTTGAAGATGTGCTGAGCCGCAATCTCGTCGTCCTTCTCTCCCACCGTGACGTCGGAAACCGCGAACTGCTCGCTCGAGGCGATATCCCAGAAGACCACATTCTTCAGCGCCCAGGACTTGTCGGGCAACTCGTCGTACTCGGCACACAAAGCGACCTGCGCCTCGATCTGCGAAGCGAGCTGTCGCGTCAGGATACAGTTCAGGTCCTGGATCTTAGTATCAAAGCGCTTGGCTTGATCCTTGATTTCCTTTTCTTCGATCGGCACGTGCGTCGCAAGCGTGTTGATGAGCTTGCGCAGCTCTTTCGACGCGTCCTTGCCGAAGTCATCATCCGCATCCCCCAGCGGCATGAAGTAGGGGATGAGGACGCGAAAGCGGCCCTGCGCTTGCGCATGAAGGGCCACCGGGCCCACGACCAGGGCCACGAGGACAAGGCTGAGTGACAGCTTCAGGGGTCGCACCATGCTTCGTTCTCCTCGGGGTCTCCCCCAACTATTATCTGTCCATTATCTGTCCATCGAAACGGACTCGCCCGGACCGGGACGGGACGCTGTGAACCAGGACTACTAGATGTTTCCTGGCTGGACCGCGGGTCTCCCC
>NVVR01000013.1 GCA_002733415.1 Kordia sp.
TATAAATTTTGAATCGCCTTTTTTAAGCACCTGTTAATGAGCAGCGTAGTGTTCGCGAATCATTAATATTAGTGATACGAAAAATACCCAATTATAATGAGGTGTATTTCTAGTTTAAAAATGTAGTTTTGCACGACTTAAATTTATTGAAAACCTACTTATGAAAAATTTATCACTTCCCTTGGCAATTATTGCCTTGCTAGTATCGTTCGCCTCTTTTTTTTACTTGAAAACAAGTACAAAACTTGTTTATGTTGACGTAAACAAACTAATGGACGGTTATAAAAGAACAGCACTCGTTAAAAAAGAGTTTGAAGCAAAGGCAACGACCTTAAAAGCTAATGTAGACAGTTTGCTTACCAACTGGCAGAAAGAATTGAAGACTTATGAAAAGGATAGGGCTTCAATGACTGAAAAAGAATTGGAGTTAAAGCAAGAATTGTTAGGGAACAAGCAACAGCAGATAAACAATTACCAGCAATCCATCCAAAAACAAATCCAGCAAGAAGACCAGAAAATTACACAGACCGTGATTAATGATATAAACGATTATATTAAAATTTACGGTAAGAAAAATGGCTACAATATCATTTTTGGCGCAAGTGGTGGTGGAAATATCATGTACGCTGCCGATGCGAGTGATTTAACTGCAGAAATTTTAGAAGGATTAAATAATGAGTTTGAAGGGAATTAATCTTACTTATATACTCATTTGTGCACTAATCTTGTCTTGTTCAAATAATGAAACGTTTGAATCGGAGCAAGAATTATGGGGTTTTATAAAAGACCCAGCTAATGAATACACCCAAAACAAATCTATTAACAATGTAGACTTTCAATTGCTATATAAACCAACAGATTTATTAGTGCAACAAGAGTTAGGAGATAAGGTTTCTGACTCGTTAATAGGCAAACTTCGAAATAAATACAATAAACAATTGTATTTTTCTTTATCGATGTCTAGTAATAATAAAGAGCTATTGAGTAGTCTACCTAAAAATAGAGCCGAATTTGGAATCATGGTAAATGACTTGGCTTTTGGGATGAAAGAAAAAGTATATTTAATAAATCAACAAAAAGATACCATCATGATGTTGGATTATGTATACCCCAGAATGTATGGGATGAGTAAGTCTACCAATATACTTTTTGTCTTTAATAAGAATGAAGATAAAATAAAGAGTGAATATTTAAATTTTACCCTTTCCAATATGAATATAGAAACAGGAGATGTAAAGTTTAAGATCCCAACAAAAATAATAGAAAACCAACCTAAATTATCATTTAAAAACTAAACTTAAATGAAGAAGACATCATTTTTTCATCGAACAATAGCGATATTTTTAACGCTTAATTTTTTAACAACCATTATTCCTGTCAATCAGCTATACGCTAATAACAATGGGCCTAATTCACCTGAGGCAGCAAGTTTTGAGCCAGTTGACGCAACAGATATGGTTAATTTGTTAACAGGAGATTTTAGTTATGTTCTACCTATGTTAAGTGTTCCCAGCCCTGAAGGGGGGTATCCAATTTCGTTATCTTACCATGGGGGAATTCCGTTAAACCTTGATGCTACATGGGTTGGTTTGGGATGGAATTTAAATCCAGGAGCTATAAATAGGACTGTAAGTGGATTTCCGGATGATTGGGGGGAAACAAAAGTTCATGAATTCTTTTATGATGAAGGTTGGACAGAGGAATATTATAATGTAGGTGTAGGGGGCAATATATATGGAGTAGATGTAGGTATTGGTGCGTCATGGGGGAGTAATAGATCCCTTGGAGGATCTGTTTCACTTGGTTTTGCTGGATATAATATTACTGCAGGTAGAGGCAATAGCGTTTCCATTGGTTATGGTAATGGTATTATGTCTGCTAATATCGGAACTAATGGAGTAGGAGTGGGATTAGGTGTTGGAAAAGGCGCTGGAAAGATAGGTGTAGGTTTAAATTATTCGTGGAATGGCAATTTGTCAGGAAGTATTAGTGGTTCTTTATCTGGAACTATTGGAGGAAAAGGTGTTTTTAGTGGGACAAAAGTTTCAAGTAGCATAGGTGTTAGCTTTAATACAAAAGGGTTGTCTGGAGTAACTATTGCAGGTACTAATGTTAATTTAGGAGGAGGAAATGGCACAGGTGGAAATTATGACGTTCATGAAAGTGGTTTCCATTTTAACGCTTATTTTGGAGTGGTTTGGGCTTCATTTGGATATACAAAATATAAGTACTCTATACATAAGTATGATAATTTAAACGTAACTGGAGGAGTATACCCGTATCATTCTAGTTACACTAAAAAAAGAAATACGAGTCACTTATTGGAGGAGAAAAATTTAATGGATGTTAAATCTATAGTCGCTCATAGTTCTTTAGATTTAACTTATAATTTAATTGATGCAGATTACAGCCTTGACAAAAATAATATTGTACTGCCTAATTATGATAATTATATAGTTAATGCACAAGGATTATCAGGGATAATTAAACCATCAACATATGAAGAATTGTTGTTGTCTGATAGAGGGAGAGGAGAACAAAATGAAGATAATTTATATTCAGCTTTTGTAAATAAACCTTTAAGCTATTCAGATTATAGTTCTGATCTGGGAGGAGATACTCATTTTTATTTTGAGAATTCACATAATTCTTTTTTAAGAGTTAATAAAGGGAATATTGCTCCGCCATTATGGACAAATGTTACAAGCGCTTCTGATTATTCAGCTTTTTTATTTGGAACAGGTGATACTAATATTGATTATAGTTTAACCCATACTCCTTTGGGGGAAAAATTAATGAAGGGAAATAAAAAGCGTGAAGGAAATTATATAGAAACGTATACCAATAAGCAAATTAGAGAAGATAATATTTTGGGCTTTATTGAGGCAAGTGGTATAGATAGGCAAGAAACGGAAACTTTTTTAGACAGAGGTATTGGAGCATACAAGATTACTACTATAGACGGTAAAACCTATCATTATTCTTTGCCAGTTTATAATTATGAATTATTTTTTAAAAGTTTCGGAAATAAAAATAATGAAAATGAAAGTTTTTTTGAAGTTCAAAAAGAAAAACCCTATGCAACCCACTGGTTATTAACAGCCGTTACTGGGCCAGATTATATAGATAGTAATGCTGATGGGAAATTAGATGAAGGTGACTATGGGTATTGGGTAGAATTAGATTACGGAAAATGGTCTGATGGGTATGGTTGGAGAGGACCTAAAGAAGGTTTTGATACTTTTAAGAATAAAGATGGTAAGGAAACTTATTCGTATTATTGGGGAAGAAAGCAGATTTATTATTTAGATGCTATAAAAACAAGAACTCATACAGCATTATTTGTAAAAAACCTTAGAGATGATGATTTGTCATCCGGTCTAAACATCTACAATCAAAAATGGAATTCGGGTAATTTTAATGAAAACTATTATAGTAAAAGAACTTCAAATTCGATTCCAAAAATAATAGGGCATCCTAATGATAAATTTTATACTAGTTCTGGAGATGAGCATACAATTATTGAGGTTGATAATTCACAAAACACTCCCCATTATGTGGATTATGTTGGAGCTACAAGCTATATTAAATCTTTATATTTAGATTCTCCTATAAATAAAAGTTTAAAGCTTGAAAAGATTATTTTATTAAAAAATAAAGATGCAGGTGATTTTAAATCTAATGGTGAATTAATTAATACATTAAAAGGGTATTACTCCTCAAACTTCTGTTATTATAACTTAGGTCATGTAGGACCTAAAAATTTAAATGAACCAAATAATTTGTCAGTAGATGGTTATCCTATTCAGCCTCTTTATGAAAATGTTCCATCTTCAATTAAATCATTTGATATAAATCAACATAAAAATGTTTTGGATATAAAAGATATTGAAAATTTAAATCTGGAACAAAAAGCCCAGCAATTAATATCTTTTACATATGATTATTCGTTGGCAAAAAATTCATCGAACTCTGAAGCAAATGGAAAAGGACGTTTAACATTAAAAGAAGTTAACTATAAAGGTAAACAAGGACATGATATTGTGCCTCCTTATAAGTTTTCTTACAATGCCGCATCTACTTCCTATAATAAAGAAGATAAAGGTGTTTGGGGGTATCATAAAACAATTCCAGAAGTTTGGAGTTTAAATGAAATAACAACCCCAACTGGTGGTAAGATTAAAATTAATTACGAATCTGATTCTTATTTTGCAGAAGCGGCTTATAATGACCCAAAAATAGGTTTTTCTAGAAAATATGATGGGCCAATTGAATCAATACCACCTAGTCCTCAGTATTTTATAAAGGATGATATTGAAAATTTAAAAGAAATCGGGAATTTATTAGAGGTAACAATAAAAAATCATTCTAACGAAGAAATTAATGAATCGTTTAGAATAGATAGTAAAGTTAAACTAACATTTAATTATTGGTTGTCTCACAAGCCTGGAAGTGCAATACATGGTCATTATCATAAAAAGTATGATGGAGAATTTAAGGTAAAATATATTGAAGGGACAAAAATAATTTTAGAGAAATTAATAAATACTCCTAATTATTTCCCTGAATCTGAAATTGATGGTATATCTCAAGAAATTGTGGATCAACCATTGTATGATTATTATCACGATAATTGGCCTCCAATAGACGGGTTAATGTCATATCAAGAGTATACAAGCTATTTGTCTGCTCCCGGAGAAATGAAAAGGTGGATTAAAAACATTACTCTTTTTAAAAATGAAATTATTTATACTAGAAATGATTCTAATGGAAAAAAGGGGGGTGGTTTAAGAGTAAAATCATTGCAAGTAGAGGATAATAATAATACTGTAACAACAGAATATTTTTACACTAACCCCAATACTAATAATATTTCAGGAATAACATCTTATGCTCCATCTGGAGAGCCAAAAGGAGTTCCGTATATTTCAGAAATACCTTCACCTTCGGTTATGTATGGATATGTTGGTATGAAAACCAAAGACGATTCGAATGCGTATATGGGCAAAACCGTTTATCATTTTGAAGTTTTAGAGCCATTTAAAAATAGTTCAGAATATTTATTTAGTATGGGGGATATTTTTAAGGTAAAAGAAATGCAAAATGAAGGGTTTTTAAACAATGAAATTAAAGCTAATAAATATACGATATATAGTAAACTGTCTAATATTGGAAGATTAAATTGGGTAAAAACATTTAATGTGGAAAATCATTTATTAAGCCAAAAGACTAGTAATTACAAAGAATATTTGGATGGTCAAGGAGAAATAGGTGTTACTCAAGAATCTTATAAAAGTATTAAAAGAGTTAGAAAAAACGGAAACCAAACTTATTACATTAATTCATCTAGTAAAGTGATGTACCCAAGTGTATTAAAAAGCACTTTAATGAGTGCTGGTGGACAAACATCTAAGACTAGTTATGATAAGTATGATTTTTTAACAGGTCAAGTTTTAGAGACCAGTACAATTAGTAGTGATGGGACTAAATTTAAAACTAAAGTAGTTCCTGCTTATACTATTACTGAATATTCTGGTGTAACTGGCGGCTATGGTATGGGACCAAAAGTAGATAATGTAACCAACAGTAACATGTTAAGTCAGGCGGCAGCAAGTTATAGTTATTTGTATGACACTGCTTCAAGTTCTTGGAAAGAAACAGGGGTTGGAATAAGTACTTGGAATAATGCCTGGAGTTATAGGGATAAGCAAAGTGTTATAACGACACCTACTGTTGCTAAGGAAAAAATTTGGAGAAAACATAAATCTTATGTTTGGAAGGGCGAAATTGATTCAAATGGAGTGCTTCAAGGTTTCACTAACGATTTTAATTGGGGTGTTGGAGCTGCAGGATTAACTCAGTCATCAGGTTGGCAAAATATTTTAGAAACGACACTTTATGATCATTATTCTGTGCCTTTAGAAGTAAGGGATATTAATAATAATTACAGTTCAACTAAAATGGATGTTAATGATGAACGTATTATTGCGGTGTCAAATGCTAAGTATTCAGAAATGTATTATGCTGATGCCGAGCAGGGAATTGAAGGGCAGTCAATTATTCAGAGAGAGGTAAGAGGACATTCTGTTTCAGAAACTAAGGCACATACCGGAACTAGATCAGTTAAGGCAACGACTGCGATTAAAGGGTTTGAGGTTACGGGTACATGTGATAGTTTTGGAGTTGATTTTAAGTTAAATGATACTTATAAAATATCGGTATGGGTTCATAAAGACAATTATACAAATGCTCGTTTGGTATTTAATGGAGTTTCTAAACAATTTAATGGAGAAATTGTTCCTGCAGGTGATTGGATATTGATGAATCATTATGAAAAATTTGTTGATCCTAGTTATGTTATTTATACAAGTTCTGCAAATGGTGATGTATATTATGATGATTTTAGGTTACATCCAATGGAATCTAGTATGTCAAGTTATGTGTATAATAATTGGGGAGAACTATGGTACATATTAGGGGCAAACAATTTGGCAAGCCGTTTTGAATATGATGATGAAGGAAGATTAATTAAAACGTATACAGAAGTGATAGACAATGCAACTGTTACAGGTGGTTTTAAATTGTTAAGTGAAAATAATTATAATTTTAAATTAAACTAATACAGAAATGAAAAGGATTTTTAAAATTATCGTATTAGTACTGGGTTTTACATGTTTAAATAATGTATTGGCTCAAGAGTTGACTTTAATGAATAATTTAGGGTTTACTGTAAGCGGGAATCAGTTAAAAACTAGTGGAGGAGGTTCACTTTTTTTAAAAAGTAAAACTAGTCGTCGTCCTTCTATGCCAACAGTTCAAGCACATATGTTGTCATTAGATGTACTCGAGAGTAGTGCTTCAGGCGGTTATATAGAACTTTCCAATTTTGTGAAGTATGATACTAGTGTACTTATTCCTACAGGAGGCGTAGCTCCAGTTATACCTATGTCAGATGCTGTTTTTAATGTTAAGTTAAGTATTACCGAAATTGATACATATAGTGCAACTGAAGTTATAGTAAACGGGTACAGCTTAGATTTTGGAAAAAGTCAATTTGTATTACCTGGTACTACAGGAACCTATGTAAAAGCAATTAATAGAGGTGGTACGATATTAAATACGATATTGCCAACAGTATTTTCTGGATCGGATTCTTTTAGGGTTGAACGTATAGGAAATCAAATCAACTTTAAATACAATACTACTGTTGTGGCTACAACAACAATAGATCCTATTAAAAATTATCGTGTTGCTATTAGCACAAATACAGCAGGATTCCAGTTTAATTATACGTATTCAGATTTTGAAATTTCATCATCTAGCTATTCATGTTTACCAGTGACAGATGACAAAAATTGGAATTCAAACTGTGTTTATGATATTGAGGGAAATTTAATAGGTTCAAGTGTAGATTATTATAATGAACTTGGGAAACCAACGCAAAGCCAGAGTTTGGACTTGAAAACTGGAAAAGTTTGGGCGTCTGAAATACAGTATGATGTAGCAGGAAGACCTGCATTTCAAACATTTAATGCGCTAACAAACAACAATTTTGACTATCCATACATCAATGGATTAGTAAGAAAGTCAAATGGAGGGTATTACACTCAGCAAGAATGGGAGGTTAATGAATACCCAACAACTATCGGGAGTTTAGAAGGAAGTTTAGGTTGGTATTATAGTGACCTAAATTCCAATGAACCTTACCAAGATATAACAGAGTATCCTTTTTTAAAAAAAGTGTACGATGAGTTAAATCCGGGTAAAGTATTAAAAGTGTATGGAGGTAAAAAAGTACGTTTTACTGACCCCGTTACAGGGCAATCAATAATCACATGGAAAAATGGGTATGCGCATAGCATGCCAGCAGCACAGGAATTGTATTATGCATTTGGAAAAGACCATTTTCAAGAGTCTGTTTCTAGTGACATGGTAGATGTTCAAGATTATAATAATGAAAGTACTGGAGAGTATATTTCAGCTTATGTAAGAGAAATTGGTATTAATCCATGCCTTGAAAGTACTACTTCCATACGAGTAAGATTAAAGGCTACTTTTTTGCCATTAATAAACGAAATTTACTTATTTGAGGATGATAGGTTTTATAAATTTGTCACAAGTCCTGCGTGGGGAGATGACCCTAATGCTGTTGGGTTTCCATCAATTAAAACAGGGAAATTCCTTTCATGTGGTAATATTTTAGTTTGGCAGCAAGGTAGTAGTAATGGGAAAATAGTAACCCATAAAGCTATTAAATCAGTTAGGATTGATGTTCAGGATAATGAAGTAGTTTCATTTTCTGATTTAGAGGGAAAACTGTTGGCTACAGCTAGATCTGGAGGAGCAGATCAGTATGAAGTTGTATCCTTAATAGGGAAGCAAGGTTATATTGACATTCATATTCCATTGGGTTGTGAAAACACATTAAGTTTTATTGGTGGTTCAAGTAATTACAAAGTGTTTGACTTGAGAGAAGGTGTTGAAATTATGGACTTTACGACAATAAAAGCAGGTTTTTTTAGAGTTGAAGCTATAAATCAGGATTTATTAAATAGTACAAATAATATCACATACATTGACGAGGCTTCTGGGGCTATTAACCCCATGTTTTCTAGTAATTGGGGAGTGCGTTACAAAGTAAATTACTACGATTACGCGTTAAACTATTACAATAAATCAGGGAGTTTAACTAAAACGGTACAGCCACTAGGTTTTGATAATCATAATTTTGATTTAACGGTTGCAGTACCTAATCACACCATGCA
The DNA here is from genome assembly GCA_002733415.1 of Kordia sp. Taxonomy (GTDB): domain Bacteria; phylum Bacteroidota; class Bacteroidia; order Flavobacteriales; family Flavobacteriaceae. Next base: position 8,766 of record NVVR01000013.1, read on the forward strand.
ATCTACTTATGAACAGAATTCTCTTGGGCAGGTGTTAAAAACGATTAGTCCAGACGAGGGTGAAGCTGAATTTAAATATAGAAAAGACGGTCAAATTCGTTTTTCTCAAAATTCAAAGCAAGTAGCGGTAGGAGAATTTTCGTATACCAATTATGATAATAAGGCCAGACCAATAGAAAGTGGAGTGTATCATGGGAATGCCTCTTTTAATGAAGTTAGCAGAATAAACTATACCTTAGTACATGATGAAGGGGTTGTTAGAAATGAAAATAATATTACTAAAAACATAGCTAGTGGATGGGGTAATGCAGGTTTTTCTTCTCAAGAAAGTGTTTCGGGAGATTGTAAAGTGAGTTTCAAAATGGGTAATGGTTATTTAATGGTAGGACTTTCTGAGGCTTCAGATGCTGTATCGACAACTGATGATAATTATACAAATATTAAATATGCTATTTATGCAGATGGAGGAAACTTTGATGTTTATGAATATGGATTTCACTCAGGAAATAATTTAACAACGTACTTAGTAACTGATGTATTGAGTATTGAAAGAGTAGGAAGTACTATTTATTATAAAAAAAATGATGAAGTATTTTTCACTAGAACTAATGCTTCAACTGCTCCTTTAGTAATTGATGCTTCTATTTACAGTCAAAATGCAGTTATTCAAAATTTAGAATTCTTTTCTATTATTGATATTACTGCAATAGTAAATACAGATACTACTATATTAGACCCTCTTTTTTGTAAAGAACAAACATTTACGAAGTATGATGTGCCTGATTCAAACTTAAGTACTTTGTTAGCTGCCAACGGATTATCGAGTTATTATGGAGTACAGTCTTTTGTGGCGGGAAATGTTTCTAAAACAGAGACTAAAACGCCTGAAACGACTCAAACATGGTATAGTTATGATATTTATGGTAGGGTTACATGGGTAATTCAGTTTATAAATGAATTGGGTTTAAAAACTATTGATTATGAATATGATGATGTTACAGGAGCGGTAACTAATGTATTTTATCAGAAGCACAACCCTAGTGATCGATTTACACATAGGTACAGCTATAATCATGTTGGTGAAATGATAAAAGTAGAAACCTCTACCGATAATACAAACTTTACAGAGCAAGCTGCCTACACCTATTATGAAAAAGGCGCTTTAAAACGTGTGGAATTAGCAGAAGGGATACAAGGGATTGATTATGTATATAATTTAGATGGTTCTTTAAAAAGTATAAACCATCCAAGTCTAGATCCTGCAAAGGATCCTGGACATGATGCTAATGATGCTTTTGGTATAACCTTAGATTATCATTTGGACGATTATTCTCGTAGCAATACTAATATAGCTACCTATCCGTTTGGAGAAAATAGATTGGATGGGAATATTAAAGCGAGCAGATGGGCTACTAAAGGATTGACTGCACCTGGAACAAGTAATGCTTATGTATATCAGTATGACAAAAATAAATGGTTGCAACAAGCTACTTTTGGAAATGTTAGTTCAGGGACGAACATAGTAACCACAACTGACTATGGTGTTAGTGGAATAACCTATGACGCAAATGGGAATATAAAAACACTAAATAGGACAAAAAATACTGTTTCGAATTCGAACGAAATGGACCAGTTTACATACAATTATAATTCGGAAACAAATCAATTGAATCATGTAGCTGATGCTGTTTCAACACCAAATTTGTCATCAGATTTAGAAGGACAAACAGCAAATAATTATGTGTATAATAGCATAGGGCAATTGGTTAGAAATACAGAGGAGGATGTTGATTATGAGTATAACACTGCTGGTTTGGTAACTAAAGTGGCAGTTTTGGATAATTTAGGTTATGGTCAAATAGTGGAGTTTACCTATAATGACAAAGGACAACGAGTTAAAAAATTAAGTTCAGAAATAGGGGCTAATGGAACAAATAAGAACACTACTTTTTATGTAAGGGATGTGGCAGGTAGCACTATGGCGGTGTATACCATGGCTTGTTTAAACTGTAGAGTGGCAAGTACTGCAAGGAGAACCAGTAAAGCGGCTGCAGCTGTTGTCCCCACTGTGCAGGAATACCCTATTTACGGAGCTTCAAGGATTGGGGTGTACCATAAACAAGCGGCTAAGGAATCCTACCAGTTAACCGATCATTTAGGAAATGTAAGAGCGGTAATAAGTAAAAACTCTGCGGCATTGGTAATTCCTCCAGTATACGAAAATGATTTTACGAATAATTATACCCCTTTTGTTGCTATAGGAGCAGATACAAATTTAAGTATTGCAGGAGAACGTTTAAAGGTGGAAATTATAGGTGCTGATAAAGGAACACAAGCAAGTTTTGCTTTAACCGCAAACAAAACGTATAAATTGCAATATGATTTAGAAAGAAGCAGTGATTTAAATGGCGATTTTGTATGTCAGGTATCAGACGGATCAACTATTGTGGGGTCGCAACCAGAAGCCTATTCGGGAAGTAAGTCATTTTTTGTTACACCTACAATGACTGGGAATTATACCTTTATGTTTACCTTAAGCAATACTACAGTTCCTTCACAATATTTTACATTGGATAACGTTAGCATTACTGATGTAACTACGGATAATGCAACAGTAAGTAATTATACGGATTATTATCCCTTTGGTATGCCAATGCCTATCCGTAGATTTACTGATGGTACATACCGTTACGAGTTTCAAGGACAAGAAAAAGATGGTGAAACTGGTAAAGAAGCGTTTCAATTAAGACTTTGGGATGGGCGTATTGGTAGATGGTTGACTACTGACCCATATGGACAATATAGTTCACCGTATGTAGGTATGGGAAATAATCCTATTAATGGTATTGACCCAGATGGCGGGTTTACTTGGTTTGGTGCACAATGGCATGCACTTTGGAATGGAGGAGATATATACAAGAAGGAACATTCTGAGACTGGCAGGAATTACTATACAGTAGGAAGTACAGCTAAAGATGGTACTGTTATGATGGTTGTTGGAAGAAATGGAGCTGACAGAGCAAAATATGGACCTCGTTATCCAGCTGGTGCTGGTGGTGGCTTATCTCTTTTAAATTTAAGAACTCCTCCTGACCCAAAAGGTATTCCAAATGTTTATTTTGATGCTAATGCTGCAATCATTCATGGACAAGTTGGTGCCGATGTCAGATTTTTAGGTTGGAAAGCTGGAGCAACATTAGAATATGCAAAATCATCAAATTATCAATTAGGTTTTGATTTTGATACATCAAGAGGTAGAGGTGATATGTTCAAGAATACTTCTTTTATCGGAACTAGGTTTGGTGATGATTATGGAGGTGGTCTATCTAAACATGCTGGAGTATCTGCTAAATTCGACATAAGAACCAATAGGTTAAAAGAGGTTACTGTTAGTGCTCTTGTATCAGAAATAACAAACGAATATCATATAAGAGGCGTTCATGCAGGTAAGCTTTCTAGAACAAAAATTGGGTTTAACATTGGTGCAGGAGCGGCAGCTTTCTTTGGTGCTGAAGCAGGAATAAAATTTGGAGTAATACTTCCAGCCCCAACAAAATAATGATAATATGATAAATAAAAACATTTTAAAAAACCAATACGCTAGGAGGGCGATAGCTTTTTATTTTGACAGTTTGATTATAACTTTTTTAGCTTTAACATACTTATTTCTTTTTGATAGAGAAGGCCCAACAATTGAATGTGATACTTTATTTTGTTGGAATACAAGTAGAATTGCAATATTTCAGGTCTTATTCTATATTATTTACTTTTTGTTTATGGAATATTTTTTTCAATTTACTATCGGTAAAAGAATTTTAGGTTTTAGTGTTGCTGGTGAAAAAAATAAAATGTTCTTTTGGAAAATACTGATGAGAACGTTAATAAGATTAATACCATTAAACATATTTTCTTTTCTGGTAGATAATAATCGATTGTTTTGGCATGAGAAATGGACAAAAATAATTACTCAGAATAAAAAAAAATTGAATGCATCCTGAAACTAATCTGATATAAGTATAATATTAGTTTTCTACGATAAGTAGATTACAGTATAATGACAGCTAAAACATAACACAAAAGCAGTCTTTAATCGGGCTGCTTGTATATTTTTAGAATAAATAATAACCTACTTAATTAAAAAAATGAAATTATTAAAAATAATAGTGGTATTAGTAGCAATCGTACTTTTAAACAGTTGCGCATCAAGTTACAAAAGTATTAGCCCTGAGCAGTTGGATTATAACTCAACAGAAATAAATGAGGGAGTTGCATTGGAATACAAATACAATTTGTTAAACAAAAAGTATTCAAGAAAAGAAACCAAAAAAGGTGTAAAATTGGTTGCTGTAAAACTTACCAATAGTACGGAGAAAGAATTAATTTTTGGTCAGAATTTAAAGTTGGTAGACAGTAAAGGAAATGAATTGTCAATACTGAGTGAGGAGGTTGTTTTTAAAGCTTTAAAACAACACCCTGCTACTCATTTGTTCTATTTGCTTTTAAGTCCACTTCAGCTATATAGTGGATCTTCTAGCGGTCAGGGAAGTGGAACTCCTATTGGTTTAGTTGTAGCTCCTGTCATAACAGGAACTAATGTAATAGTTTCAAGTAAAGCCAATAAAAAATTTAAAAAGGATCTATTATCTTACAACATAATAGGGAATACTATTAAAAAAGGGGAAACAGTATACGGTCTTATTGGTATTAAGGCGGATGATTATGATGCTATAAAAATGATAATAGAATAGTAATATTTAACAATGCATAATGGCCTTAAATGTATTAAAAAATATAATGCACGTTTAGGTAGTATTATAAAATAAAAAAGAAAGTTTTTACAGAGATGTAAGAGCTTTTTTTGTTTTTAGGAGTATGCTTTTTTGGCATTAAAATCACGAATAAGGGCATCTATAGTAATATATATATGCTCTTTTTCTTTTGGTGTAAGTTTAGAAACGTGCTCAATACGTTTTAAAAGCTCGCTATCGAGTTCTAAATCGGTATTCCCTACCAAATAATCTAAAGAGATATTTAATGCGTTAGCAATTTTAGTAGCCATTTCAATAGTTGGCTTAACTTCGTTACGCTCGTATCTACCATAAGCATCCCCATTAATACTAATGAGTTTACCAACATCAGCTTGAGAAAGCTTCTTTCTTTTACGAACTAATCCTAAACGTTCTCCAAAGGTCATAAGTGTATGTTTTAATGCAAGTTTATGCGCTATCTGACAAATATATAAACAAAATATGTAGTATAAAATTAAGTTGTGTTTGGTTGTTTGCTTAAGATATTATAGTTTTGCTACATATATGTAGGTAAAAAATATTTTTATGAAACTTCAAACAGAAAACGCAGACCAACTAAAACATATACTACTGGTTTTGAAATAAGTAATGTATTAGGGAGGTATAGATTTCAACTCCATAAACACTCATTGAGTACAGTAAAAGGTATCAGCTCCAAAACTAAGATACCTCACTTTAATTTTGGTTTGAATGGAGAAGGACATCTTTTATTAAATAAAGAGGCAATAAAAAATATGCGCTCATTGTTTTTAAATTAAAAAATATGATTAGAAATAAAGAGGGATTAGAGGCGTTTTTAAAACAATTCATTGTAGATAACTTTTTAATTAGTTCAAAATTTGAGTTAATTAAAAAAATATTAGTTAAAATTGATTTTGATAAAACATCAATTTTTATAGAGGATATTATTGACGAAGTATGTGTTATCTTTTCTTTAAAAGAGCCAGATTTCCAAAATTCAGGAGAATTTAGTTTTTTTTTAAGGGATACAAACACAAAAATTTATCTTTATGGAAAAAAAATTAGAATAGATGAAGATTCTGGTGCTTGTTTTAATAAAACGTTTGAGTTAATCACAATGATTTTAAATGGTGAATATAAATTAAATAGAAAGTATAAAGAAAATGAAGTTATATCTTATGAGGTATTAATAAATGAAAAAAGCCATACAGACTTTAATAGTAATAATGGAATTAATCTGTTTGTTAACTCTAATAAGGATAACGTGTAAGAGTTTTTTATAAGAAAATCACATATGAAAAAATCACTGATATTATTAATACTTGTTTTAACTAAAATAGTTTATAGTCAAGATGAAAATAAGTATCTTTCTATAGATTTAACAGAAGAAAGAGTATACTCAATAAAAGAAGTTGAGCAATACCCTCTTACTAGAAATTGTAAGCTTAAAAAGGATAAAGAAAAGAACAAAAAATGTTTTAGTATAAGTGTTTCTAAATACATTAATAAAAAATTCAATACTAATTTAGCTGCTGAACTTGATGGTAAAATAAAAATATTAGTAAGTTTTGTAATTACTAAAACTGGTGAGATAGCAAACGTAGAAGCTATTTCTGAATATGAAATTTTATCTAAAGAAGCAATAAGGGTTGTTTCATCGATACCAAAAATGAAACCAGCTTATATAAATAACAAAGCAGTAAACGTTCAAGTGAAAGATTATCCAATAGTTTTTTATATTCACGAATAATATTATTCTTAATAACCAGAACACAAAGGCAGTCTTTAATCGGGTTGCTTTTTTATGTGTTCAAAATAATAACTATTAATACACAATAGTCTCTGATATGTATAAAAAATAATATACACTAGGCAGTTTTAATTAGGAAACAATACCTATTTTTGATATTAGAATCAGTAAGAAAAAAATGAAGTTACATCTATTGTTAAAATATGTTTCGAACAGTAGTGTTCTAGTGCTGTTATTAATATTGTTTACCAATCAAATACATGCTCAAGCAGAGGCTAATAATTGGTATTTTGGCTCTTTTGCAGGCTTGAATTTTAGTACAGGAGCCCCGGTTGCTCTCACGGATGGTGCTTTAAACACTGATGAGGGCTGCGCTACTATATCTGACAGTAATGGAGAATTGTTGTTTTATACCAGTGGAGAAAAAGCGTGGGATAAGAGCCATAATGTAATGCCTAATGGTATGGGGCTTATGGGAGATCTATCCAGTAGTCAATCAGCTATAATTGTTCCTTTTCCTAATGATGCCAATAAATATTATTTGTTTACAGTAAGATTTGTGAATTATGGGTTGTATTACAGCGTTGTAGACATGTCTTTAAACGGTGGTTTAGGAGATATTGTAGCTACACAGAAAAATATTAATTTACTAACGAAGTGCACTGAAAAGATTGCAGCTGTTTTACATGCTGATGAGGATAGTTATTGGGTGTTAACTTATGCGCCAAATGATTATACAACATCCTATAGTAATGATACTTTTTACGCATATAAAATTACAGGAACTGGTATAGAGTCACCTATTAAATCAGTAACAACATATAGTGCCATTGAGCCAAAAGGTTACCTTAAAATTTCACCTCAAGGAGATAAAATAGCTATATGTCATCAATATTTGACACAAGCATATGTGTATGATTTTGATAATGCTACAGGAGTTGTAGCTAACGAGCTTATTTTGCCTGTAGGAGGAATACCATATTCGGCAGAGTTTTCTCCTTCGGGTAAAAAATTATATGTGAGTACTGGCTCCTATTATACTAGTAGTGTAAATAACCTCTATCAGTTTGATATGGAAAACGCTGATATTGCTAGTTCTAGAGTAACAATAGAGGAATACCTTGCTATACGTTCTTCATTACAATTAGCTATAGATGGTAAAATATATAGGTCCCAGGACAATGCTGAGTATTTAGGGGTTATTAATGATCCAGAAGCTGGTGGTGCTGCTTGTAATTATGTAAGAAATGCAATTTATTTAAACGGGGCAATTTGTAGAGAAGGCTTACCTCCGTTTATACAATCGTACTTTTTAACTAAAATTAAGGTTAGTAATGTCTGTATGGGAGATGTTACTCAATTTGAATTTACGTCTAATCAAGCCATAGATACTGCTTTGTGGGATTTTGGTGATGGTACTAGCTCCACACTAGAAAATCCAAGTCATGTATATGCATCAGAAGGTGATTACAATGTAATACTTACGGTAACAGTTGGAGGGGAAACATCAACGGACACAAAAACGGTAACTATTTATGCGCAACCAACAGCGCAACAAGCTCAAAATATGTCAGTTTGTGATGATGATAATGATGGTTTCTATTCATTTGATTTAACAACGCAAAACACAGTAATATTAAACGGGCAATCCCCTAATAATTTTGAAGTGGTTTATTATGCTTCATTACTAGATTATACTAACAATGTACCAATTAATAACCCTACAACTTATGTAAATACCACTGCATATACTCCTCAAAATATTGTTGCTAGCGTAAGAAATATAAGTAACCGAGTTTGTGAGGCTAACACCTCTTTTGTAATTGAGGTATTTGAAACACCTAATCCAAGCCAAAACATACCCTCTTTATCCTTTTGTGATAATGTGAGTGTTGGTACTGATAGCGATGGGATTACTGCTTTTGATTTAACAGTACATGAAGCTACTATTTTAAATGGTCAATCGGCAACTGATTACACTATTACTTATTATACAGATTCAGGACTAACTAATCAAATCGCTACTCCTAATAGCTATCAAAATACGAATCCAACTGAAACAATATATGTTCAGGTAAGCAACAATTCTAATACAAATTGTAAAGCAAATACCTCATTTGCAATTGAAGTACATGAATTGCCCGTAGTTGCTACAACAGTTATATTAAAGCAATGTGATGATAATTTAGATGGGTATAGTGTATTTAATCTTATTGAGGTAATTAATGAAATTTCAGTTAATGCTAATAATGAAACCATAACTTTTCATGAGTCGTTATCAGATGCTGAAAATAATGTGAATCAGATAACTAATGTAATCGCTTATAGTAATCAAACAGTTAATACGGATATATTATGGTCGCGAGTTGAAAATGCTAATGGCTGTTATAGAATTACACAAATAAATTTAGTGGTATCTACCACACAAATACCAAATACATTTACGAGAAACTTTTTTGAGTGTGATGATGCAATTGACGGAGATACTACTAATGGGATTTCATCATTTGATTTTAGTACAGTTACTGCAGAAATACAAGGCTTGTTTCCAGTAGGGCAACAACTAATTATAAGGTATTATAGGAATCAAGCGGATGCATTATCAGAAAGTAACTCGATTACAGATATTACTGATTACAGAAATGTTGGCTCTCCAATTACACAAGAAATTTTTATACGTGTTGATAGTGCATTAGATAATGATTGTTTAGGCTTAGGAAGTCATGTTACATTGCATGTAGAAACCGTTCCTGTTGCAAATCCAGTAACTATAAATGAACAATGTGATACTGATGGAGATGGAATGTTTGCATTTGATACAAATGCCATCGAAGCTACAATATTAAACGGGCAAACTAATACTAATATTACGTATTTAGATGAAAATGGGAACATATTACCTAATCCGCTACCTAATCCATTTACAACGGCTACACAAGCTATAACAGTACGTGTTGAAAATACTACATCGCAAGATATCGATGGTGTATGTTTTGATGAAACTACCATTAATTTTGTTGTACAGGCTGCTGCTGTAGCAAATTCGGTACCCGATTTTAATGTTTGCGATGATAATGGAGATGGATTATTTGCATTTGATACTTCAAGTATAGAAGCAACGGTGCTAAATGGACAAACAGGGATGGTTGTTGCCTATTATGATGCTAATGGAGCGGTATTAGCGAGTCCTTTACCTAATCCGTTTACAACGGCAACCCAAACAGTTACTGTTAAAGTTGAAAATGTGTTGAGTGCTATTTGTTTTGACGAAACTACAATTGATTTTGCTGTTCATGAACAACCTGAGGCATACACAATAGCAAATGATTTTGTGTGTGATGATGTTACAAATGATGGTGAACATGAGTTTATATTATCTGATTTTAATACTCAAATTTTAAACGGACAACCATCACAAATTTTTGAAGTAGTTTATTTTAATAGTATGACCAATGCTACTTCTAATGTAAATCCACTTTCAAACAATTATAGTTGTACAACAACTTCTGAAACTATTTATGCTAGAATTCAAAATAGTAATAACACTGATTGTTTTGATATTACTTCTTTTGAAATAGGAGTTTCCTATTTGCCAATAGCAACACAACCAACTGACTTGAGTGTTTGTGATGATGAAAGTAATGATGGTTTTGAGATGTTTAATCTAACAAATCAAAATATTGAGATTTTAAACGGTTTGTCAAATACAGATTACACGCTTAGTTATTTTGAGTCGATAACAGATGCTCAGCAGAATGTTAGTGCTATAAATACTACTTATGAGAATGTGAGTAATCCGCAAACTATTTATGTTAGATTAGAAAACAATACCAATACGGATTGCTATACAACAACATCCTTTCAGCTGATAGTAAATGAGCAACCAAATTTGTCAATGCAAGAGCAATGGTCAATTTGTGAAAATGGTACTGTAGAAATTATTGCTGATAGCGGTTATAATGAGTATTTATGGTCAACAGGAGAAGTTACCTCATCTATAACAGTTGATTTAGCAGGAACATATCAAGTAACCGCTGCTAATATATATGGTAATTTACGATGTGAAACCTCAAAAACAATAACAGTAGTAGAATCCAATGTAGCCACAATAACGGATATTGATATAGTGGATTGGACTATGAATAATAATGTGATTACCGTTTTTGTTGATGGCTTAGGTGATTATGAGTATTCTATTGACGGTGTTGAGTTTCAAGATGAAAATCAGTTTTCAAATGTAAGTATAGGTGATTATATAGTTTATGTAAGAGATAAAAATGGTTGCGGGGTGGAGACAGAAGATGTACTATTATTGTATTACCCTCAATTCTTCACACCTAATGGTGACGGCATAAATGATACTTGGCAATTGATAAATGCTTTTTATGAGCCATTAAACAAATTGCAAATTTTTGATCGATATGGTAAGTTTATCCGTGAAATTAAACCCAATGAACTTGGTTGGGATGGTACTTATCGAGGAAATCAATTACCATCATCGGATTATTGGTTTGTACTGTACAGGCAAAACGGAAAACAATACAGAGGGCATTTTAGTCTGAAAAGATAACTATTTAGGTTGATTAATTATTGGTTTATAATTTTGTAAATCAGAGATTTAATTAAATAGATTATAAAAGTAGAAATTATTAGTTTTTTGTAAAAGCGTCTAATGCAAATTGGTTGTAAGAAAATTTAAGTTAGAAACTTATAACTTACAGAAAAATTTATTTTTGATGTACATAAACGTATGCTTGGTGATGTTTGGAGTTGGACTGGAACCATCAGAAAATAAAATAAAAATATAGGAGTGGATAGTTCTAACTTTATTTTATCAACTAATAGGTAATTGTAAGCATTGGATTGAGAATAAAACATTTTCTGCTGAGTTGATTAATAAGCTATCCAATTTGGTGATTCGTAAAAAAGCGCAAAACCCTTTAATTTCTAACGAGTTGGTTACTATGGTGGGTAAAGCAGGAGCAGATGCTAACAACGCTGTGGCTTACCTTAGTGGCATTAAAATCCGTGTACACTTCTTTAAGTACAAGTATTGAATCTAGAGTATCTACTGCATTACAGTACAATCAAGTAAAAGACTTATATACGGCATTTTCTGGAATTTCAGTAACAGACTCTATGATAAGTGCTACTAAAACTATAAAAGCTAACAATAGTGATACCGATAAAAAATCAAATAAATGCATTAAGGAATTGTTGTATGAGGCCTATGATAACGCTCAGGTGGAATATAATATATTACTTCAGGCGAGTATTGATACAACCAAACAACTGAACTCAGCAAAATCGAAGTTGGATAAAGAGCAAGTCAAGTACAACTATCCTCATATGAAGCTGGTATGGCTGCAGCTAAAGCAGCAGCATTGGCTTAATTGTTGTCAGTTCGAGTGATTTTCAGAGAAAATTGTATCGAGAACTTATAGGTACCCCTTTAAAAGCACTGTTCTCGATACAAAAACCTACAGATTTTTACTCGAACTGACGTTTTTAAAGTGTAAGGGTAATGTATAGTTTAATGAAAATCAATGCTTGTGGCTTTCGACAAGCTCAATCTGACAATAAATTAAGTTTTAGTAGAACTTACGGATACCAGTGAAAATAGATTAAAATATTTTATAACAACTACAATGGCAATAACAACGCTACAAAACGAAATAGACTGGTTAACCGCAGTTATTAATCAAGTGATTACTTCTTATTTAAAACAGGAAGGGTATGAGAACAATTGGCAGGATATAACTCCTCCTGATGTATCTGGTGTGAATTCTTTTTATGCCAACAAAGTAAATGAGTGGAGTTTGAACGTATATGAGCGACTGGCCTTGGCCTTAGCAATTACCCCTCATATCCGACCAGATGCTTTGGATATTTTCTTTGGTAAAAACCAAATGTATGACCGTGGTTTTACGGAGTTTGGAGGTGTTGTTAACGATAGCCTCCTTGGTTTCTTCTGCTTTTTTGTTACAACTGGTAATAGAAAAAACTACTAATAGTGCAACAGCTATTAGTGTCAAATAATTTATTGAATTTTTCATTTTATCATATTTTAGGTATGCCTACTCTAATCAGTTTTCGGCTTCTCCGTTAATACAACATTTTCAAGTTCAAATGGAGTTCATTGGTTAGTTTTTGTATAATGTACCGTTAAGTGTATGAGTAATGGTGGAATTCGTAGCATTTTCATGTCAACCCAAAATGAGGTTGACGCGAGATACAAACATTGATGTTTACAACTTACTCTACCATTACTTATAACACATTGTTGTACTCAGTTTTTCCAGCAAACAATTAATCTTTTTTAGCTTTCTTTAGTCTCTTTTCTTCTTTTTTTTCTTTTGGAGTTTTAGCAGCTTCTTTTTTAACGTTTTTCTTTGAATCTTTACTTTTTGCCATAATTATTTACTTTAATTTGAATTAACATTATTAATAATTTTCTTTTAGATTAATCCCAACAAGTAAATATACACAATTGTATTTAGTTATTAAATACATGACATAAACACTATTGTCTATATAATTACTATGATCGAAAAGTGTTTTTTTTGGAGAGATATAAAGATACCGCATTTTTTTTGGATGATTGAAAAGTGAGTTTAGGGAATATTGCATTAGAAAATAAGCACATAAATAACCTTGTTAGGGTGTCAAACTGTCCCGATAGCTCGGGATATGAAGTTAAAATTTATAGAGGTAAAATGTCCTCTATAAAACAAGCCATAAAATCCACCGCAAGTAGCGTTAAAAATTAAAAGCTGTTTGAGTTCGATAGAACGAGTTCTTTTAATTTAGCTATGAGGATGATATTTTATGAGTGCAGGATTATGAAGACTAGATTTTTTTGTTTCTTTTTTTATCAATGAAAAAAAGAAAAATAAAGTGATGAAATCTAGTTTTTCACCTATACCAAAGTAAGGGGAAATATAAATCCGTCAATGGTAGTAATTGTTATATAGTGAAACGGAATAAAAATTAGCTTGCCCTCAACTTGATTGGTGTATTGAGAAATAGTACTTCTCGATACAAAATGTTTTTCCATTGCATTCCAAAAATTTCACTCGAAGTGACGTTGTCGTTTTTATACAGTGCCTCCATATGACAAAATAATTTACTTTTTAGACAACTTCTTTTATGTAAAATGTAATTTATCGATTATGGTCAAGTGCATAAATAGCAAAAGAGGCCAACCAATGTCCACCTTCATAACTATCACCAACCAAATGGGGAAGGGAATAATTTACATGTGTATTGGCAAGGACTTTTAAATGACTATATTCTTCATATTGATTCGCTAAGCCATATAATACCCAAGCTCTGCTAAAATTAAGCCCATCCAAATGCACTAAATGACCATCTGTACGGTCTAAAACAAGACCCGTTTCTATGTTAAAATCAGGTGATTTTAACTGTGGAGCAAAGTCGTTAATCCAGGTATGAAATTCGGATTTGTTTAATACTCTTCGCATCAGGTCAATTTCTTCAAAACAGGGCGATAAAAAATCATATCCGCTGGGTTCCCAAACTAAGGGGCAGCCTTTATCATTCATGTAAAAGCTCTTTGCTTTGGCTTCAATAGCTTCTTTTAATGTAAGATTTTGCAGGGTGTTCGCATAATCCCAGGCAAAAGAAAAACCAAAAGCCGTATTGGTATGGGTACCTACTCTAATGGGATAGGCTAATTTTGGTAAAAACGCAATATATTTTTGAATAATAAGCTCCGTTAAAGGCTGTAAGTTACTTTCCAATTTTCTAGCTAAGGGATCATCCCAGGTATGTAATTCTTCGGCTAGTTTTAATAACCAAGCCCAACCGTAAGTACGCTCATAAGTTTTATTGTATTTCCCTTCAAAATAGGCGATTTCCGCTTCAATATTCTCTTTGGAGATATTTTGTTCCAGTTTTGATTTAATGGTTTCGGCATCCTTTAGATTCGGATAACTTTTTAGAAGTTTAACCAAAGACCAGTGCCCGTGTACGGCTGAGTGCCAATCAAAACAACCATAAAAAGCTGGATGTAACACATGTGGCTCCTTTAAATCTTCGCCAGCACCAATGGTTTGTCCTAATTTGTTAGGGTATTCTGTTTGTAGGCAGGTGAGGGGTAGGATTGCTAAATTAGTAGCTTCTGTTAAAGTAAGTGCTACATTTTTAACTTCCTTTACAAGTACAGTATTAGCTTCTTTTTTTATTACTATTTCGGGTTCTTTTGCTTCTTTGTTGCAACTAAAAATGACTGTTAAAAGAAAAAGAAAAGGGATCAATTTAATCATAGTGATGTATTTCAAGCATATTAGGTTTTACCTGCTATCCGTATACCAGTATCCCAACATTTTTTTACTGATTAAATGTATTACTTTTTTTGGTAAAGTTTTACGAAACAAATAAAGAAAAGGAGCTACTGTATTTGAAAGGAGTAAGGTTATCATGGAAGGAAAGGTATAGTCGCCTTTTCTTCCTGAGGTAATGATGGGGTTTTTGTGTAAAACCGTAAATTTTTTATGTACTTTTTCACCATATTTTTTTAGCCGTTTAATTAAATCAATTTCTTCATAAGCGTATAATGTTAAACTAAATCCGTCTATAGCTCGGAAAGCATCTGCCTTGCATAAAAGAAAGGCTCCTCCACAAATTTTTAATAACCTTAGTAGTGGGTTTAGACGTTCCATACGAGCTCTATTAAAAAAAGTCCCTCCGGCTACTTTTACGGTTGCGCCGCATCCTATATAGCTATCATCATTAATAATAGCGAAAATTTCTTGTATTAAACCGGCATTGGGATATGTATCCGCATCAATGAAAAGTAACCAATCACCTTTGGCAATACTCGCCCCAGTGTTTCTTGCCCTTGATATTTGATTAATGGGTTCGTGAATAACGATGGCTCCAAACTCCTTAGAAATTTGTGCGGTTTTATCTACTGAGTTATTATCGCATACTATAAGCTCCCAATCCTGTGGATCAATATGGTTTTCATGAATGGCTTGCTTAATTTTATGTAGTGTAGTAGCAATATATTTTTCTTCATTATAAGCTGGTATGATAACAGATAATTTCATGATACATTTTGTTTTCCCATAGGGTTATAGAATAATGATTAAAATAATGATTTTATAGGATATATACAGTTTTTTAAACCTTTGTTTTTACCTGCATAACATCATTACTTTTTTTATAATAGACTCACCAACTATTGAAGAGTATACTATTTTTTAGTGAAACCAAACTAAGGATTTTCCTTACTTATTTCAATATAAATCCTTAGTGGAGAGTTGTTGTGATTTTGTAGTTTACAGGGGTCCCAAAAAGGAGTGAAATTTAATAGAAATATAACATGTAATAGCGTGTTTTTTATAGTGAGTTTGCTAAATTTAGCATCCCAAAGAAGATTTACTTTATGATTAGCTAGTATGTTTTATAATATACTGTGTGGCTATGTGTGCAATATAATTTGTAAAAATAGAAGAAAGTAATTGTTATTATGAAAGGAAATAATAAAATTGGGTTAGCTTTATCTGGAGGAGGATATCGTGCTACAATATATCATTTAGGTACATTTAGGAAGTTAAAGGAATTGGGGCTCTTGAATAAAATTAATGTTATCTCATCTAACTCTGGAGGTTCTATTACAGCTGGTTGTTACTCCCTTTATCATAAAGATTTTGATAATTTTGAAAGTATAATTAAAAACGGTGTAAAAAAAGAAATTGTTTGGCGCATATTGATTTCACCAATTTTCCTTTTTTCAGTCGTTATACTAATTGCTCTTTTCACTGCAGGAAACTGGGTGCCTTTTGAATGGCATTCTTCAGTGTTTACTATAATCAATACAATAACAATACTTGGATTATTTTTTTTTCAATTCCGCATATTTCCAATAAGTAAAATCATTGAAAAAAAAATATGACAAAATATTCTTTAAAAAGAAGACGTTAAAGGATTTGTCCAATTCATTTAAAACTACGATTAATTCCACAAATGTTGCAACTGGAAGGATTTTTTATTTTTCGAAAGAATCCATGGGAGATTCTACCTATTCTTATCCGAATTCTGGAAGCCCAATTACATTTAAACATGGTGATTTCCCAGTTTCTAGAGCAGTTATGGCATCCTCATGTGTTCCTGGAGCTTTCACACCAATTAGAATTAAGAAGGCCTTTTTCTCGAATAGGAAAGATGCCAAAAAAGTAAGTCCAAAATTGATTGATGGTGGAGTTTATGATAATCAAGGAATCCATAAATTGACATTTCCTTCAAGTTCTAGTTATTGCGGTAATGTGATAGTAAGTGATGCAGGTAATTTTCTTCCAACAGAAAATTGGTCATTTAATTCTTTATTTCTTTTGATGAGAACAGGAAGTATTTTCATGAGTAGAATTAAAAATATTCAAATGATGACTAACCTTTATCATTCAAACACGAATTCAATTGTAGCTTTTCAATCACTAGGTTTTGATGTTGATAATTCACTAGGGGAGTTTATAAAAATGATTAAACATGGGCATATCAAGGAGGAAGTTATAAAGGCTCATGAGATAGATGAACAACTAATTGTGATTAAAGATTGGAAATCAGTGGAAAAACATATTAAAGTTAGAATTGAATATGATAAAATAATTGCTAAAGGTTGTAATAAAGAGGAGTTAGAAACCGCTAGAAATGTCAAAACAGGATTATCGAAATTAAGTGATGAAAAAATTAATGCTTTAGTAAAACACGCTGAAGCAATAACAGAAATGCAAGTAAAATTGTTTCTGCCACATTTGTTAAAATAGTGTTGGAATAATATATAAAAACAGAGGAGGAGTTAGTTAAATAATGAAGTTTTCACAAAAAGAAGTAAAATGTATTATAGAAGAATCCTTAGATAAATTATTTAAACATGATGCTGTGCTATTAAAACGTGATTATGATATTAATGAAAGAGCTATTTCTCATAGACTAGCTATTCATATTGAATCAATAGTTAAGTCTGAAGAGTTAGATGTTGATGTAGAGTATAATAGAATGCGTGAAAATAATTGTGAAGGGACAGATGTAGGCAATTTAATAGCTAAAAGATTTAATTGGGAAAAGGCTGGTGAAGGGTCTAGTTTTGTTTACCCAGATATTATTGTTCATAAACGAGATACAAGCTTAAATGTAATTGAAATAGAAATTAAAATGGCTTGGAAAAACAGTAAAAAACAATATGATTATGAAAAAATTAATGAATATATAGATCAATTAAATTACCAACATGGTATTTATATTGAAATTTCGGATAAAAGAGAAAACTGTTTAATTGAGTTTGGACCTTTTGATTTAAATGAAAGTTAATAATGAAAAAGTGTAATATTTAACTCCTATGATAAAGATACATATGTTTCTAGCTGGTTATGGTGATAGCCTTTTAGTCCAAGTTGAAAAAAAAGAAAATACGACTGTTAACTTAATGATAGATTGTGGTTTGTTTTATAAAAATAATATTTTGCCTAACTTAAAAAGGTTACTTAAAGACCAAACTGTTAATAGATTTATAATTACCCATTATGATAAAGATCATATTCAAAGTGCTTCTAAATTTTTAGAGGATAATGGTAAGTATAAAGATGGAAGTATCGCAAAAATTGAGCAAGTATGGTTAAATACGTTTAGACATTTACAATTTTCAAAAAGAAATACAGAAGAATTAAGTTCAGAAGAAGTAACCAAAGTTAAAAGTTACATTTCTGAAACATCTTTTGAATCTAATACAGAAATTATTGAAGGTGACATTGGAGCGAAACAAGCAACAACTTTAGGTGCTAAAATTTTAGAAAAAAAATATCCTTGGAATATAGATTCTAAAGGAGAAGCAATTTGCATAGAGAATTTGCAAGAAGTTAATATTACTGAAGATGTAAGATTATATTTATTATCTCCCAATAAAAAAAGTTTGCAGAATCTTGAAAGTGAGTTTCTATCAAAACTTTCAGAAATGGGTTTAAATCCAAATACAGAAGCAATTTTTGATGATGCTTTTGAATTATTTAACCTTAACATGAAGGAGAAGGAGAAGGAGAAGGTGAAGGAGAAAGTTAATGATGGTAATATATCTTCTTCTTGTATTCCTGAAATAAACTCTAAATCTATTAAGATTCTTTCAAAAGGTAAAGGTTATGAAAAAGACACTTCTTTCGGAAATGGTAGCTCTATTTCCTTTATTCTAGAAACTGAAGATAAAAAGATATTATTTTTAGCAGATGCTTTTGCTGAAGATGTTATTGATGAGTTGAAAAAGAGATACCCTGATTCATCAGAATACCCAATTTTCTTTGATGCGATTAAAACCTCTCATCATGGTAGTTTCAAAAATAATAGCCCTGAATTATTTAAGATTATTGATTCTGATTTTTTCTTGTTTTCAACCAACGGAAATCACCCATGTGGTCATAAACATCCTGATGTAGAAACAATTTCTTGTATAATAAATAGACTTTTGCCTAAAAAAATATTAAAAAGAAATTTAATTTTTAATTATGAATTAGACCATTTAAAAAATTTTAATAATGAAGAATTGAAGAAAGAGTTTAAATATGAAATTAAGGCACAAATAGAAACTAAAATATGATTGAATTACGTAAAGCTATTTGTAAAGTTAAAATTTACACTGATGAAGATTCTATCCATCCAGAAAAAGGTACTGGTTTCTTTATTAGCGAAAATCTTATTTTAACAAGTAATCATGTTATTGAAAAATCTAAAGGACAGATTGAAATATCTAAATGTTATAATAATGAGAATGTATTAACTGCAAACATAGTTGACAACTGTACTGAATGTGATTATGCATTATTAGAATTAAATGAGGAATATAAAAGTGAGTTTATTTTGGAGTTATGCGATTCTGAAATAATAGAAGAAGAAAATATTCGAATTTTTGGATACCCGAATGATGCTCAAGGACAAGATGTAGGTGAAAACTTAGTAGGAACGATAACAATGAAGACAGAAGATGATGCAGAATCTGTTCAAGATATCATTTTAAACATTAATAACTTTGCATCAAACACAAAATATTCTGCATTTTCAGGTTCTCCTGTTATTAATGAATATGACCAAGTAACTTCAATACTTAAATACCAAGGAGTTCGCAATTTAAGCTCAGTAAGTGTTAAAAAAGCTATAGCTTTTTTAACAAAAAATGATATTGAAGTAAAACCAGATCAACTTCAAACATTAGATGTTTACAATGAAAAAGTTTTTGTTGGTTTTGGAAATAAGCAAGGTGAATGTGAAGTCGAATCTAAAACTCCGTTAAAAGAAATTAATCCTCAAACTATTATTGAGAAAAATCGAGGAAAATTATTTTATCCAGAAAAAACTCATAAAATAGAAGAATTAATAAAATTTCTGAGAATATCTAAAAATTTAAATTCTCAATTATGGAAAGGCTGGATTCAACTACTGACTTATGTTGAAATACTTAAAGGCAATTATAAAAATCCAAATAATATAAGTATTCATATTTCATCAAATGAAATGTATAAAAAATTCGGATTAATTAAAACTTCAAGAAGTGTTAATATGGAAATATATCTTAATTTTTATTTTACTGAAGAAGAGAGTTATTTAGAAATAGCTAGAAAATTAATTCACGAGAATAAAAAGGGAGGGCTTTCTAAAAATATGTGTAATATTTTTAACTCTAATGTGGACGATTTTGGGAATATAAACAATATTAAAGAAGATATAAGTAACCCCACAGGCTCTGGTCCAAGTATTCAAAATTATAAAATTGGAAGATTAAGTTTAAGTCAATTGAATAGAGCTGTAAAAAGTAGTACCCAGTTAGAAAAAGTAAGCGATAATTTAAAAAAAATATTTGAAGATGCAATTAAGTAAAGCTGATCATATCATACAATCTCTGAAACAAAAAGATGAAACAATTACTTTTGAAAACTTGACTTGTTGGGAATGCAAAGAAGATAATTATAGCCTCTATATGTTTTCCATTCAGTTAAAAAATCAGGACGAACTACTTAAAATACATGAGGAACTAAGAGATTACATTGCTATATATTTTCAAAGTCAAATTTTAGAAAAAGATATTGAGCGTTGGAATATATATCAATTTTTTTTTATTGAAGAAAAAATAGATCATACTTCAAAACAAAAAGTTGAACAGGATAAATTTTCTACAAGAAAGATAATTCATGATAATAGACAAAAAATACTTTCTGATGATGAAATTAAGATCTTAATTAATCAAGAATTATTTGATTTTGAAATAGCTAAAAGAGAAATAAATAATGAATCTATAGAATCTTATTTAAGTAAAGATCATGCAACTATACTGTCCTTAATTGATGAAATAGGAAATGAAAAAATAAACAATTCTCTTGAACAAATTTTAACATCTTTAAGTAATGAATAAAATAAAAAAAATAGAAATATCTGATTTTAGAATTTATGAAGGTAAAGAAGAATTTAATTTTGAAACAGATAATGGTTTAGCCAACTTAGTTGCATTATACGCTCCCAACGGCTTTGGTAAAACTTCTTTTTTTGATGCTATAGAATGGACTTTTAGCGATAAAATTAAACGTTTCCAAGACAAGTTAATGCTTAAAGTAATTAAAGAGGAAAAAGAAGACACAATTCTATTAACTAATGCTATAAGTTATAAAAAAGGTTTAAGAGGTAGAGTTAGAATAGTAACAGATGAAGATTTTTTTCTTGAAAAAACAGTTGAAACTCTTAAAAAAAGGAACTTACCATACTATAATGATTATCGCCAAGGTGCATTGTCAGAAGGTGCAATGTCATCTGAGGGTTTAAGTAAAATACCTGAAACAAACATATTAACACAGGATCAAATTGATGCTTTTTTAAGATTTAAAACACCTGAACAAAAATTTGAGGCATTAAAAGAATTCTGGCCAGAAAGTGAAGATGCTACAGAAAAGTTAAAAAAACTCTCTGAATTATATAACGTAGTTTCAAATAATATAAACATTACAAAAGCTAATTTAATAGAACATGAAGATAATTTAGAAAAGTTAACTAAGGATAATAAAAACATAACTCAAGTAAACCTTTGGTTGCAAAAGGTAAAAGAACAAGAAATTTATGATATTAATATGTCAATTGAAAAAATTGACGAAACTATTACTCAGGAGAATTACGATCTTATTTATGAGGATAATTTAAAGAATATTAAAAATATTGCTTTAGAAATTGATAAAGTAGAGTTGATAAAAAGTAAGCTTGATATACTAAAAGGTAATTTAGCTCTTTATATTTCGGATAATGAAAAAATTATAGAGTTAAAAGAAAGACTTGTTCAATATCAGAATAGAAAATCAAATTTTTTAAATTTAAAAAAGTCTAAAGAAATTGAAAAATCGATATCAGATGAAATATTAAGAGTCAAGCTACAAATAAAACAATATAAATATCTTGATTTACATATTATAGATTATAAATCGGATATAAAAAAAATTGAAGAATTTAAAAATGAAAATCAATCTTCAATAAAAGAAAATACTAAAATATTAGATGATATTGAAGTAATAAAAAAATCTAATTCTAAATTTAAAGATGGTAAAAGACAATGTAATTCAACTCTTTTAGAGAAAGAAAAACAACAGTCAAATGTCGACAAGCAATATGCAGAATTTATAAGAATTGATAAAGGATTAATAGAACAAAAAAAAGACCTCAATCAATTAAAATTAAAAGTTAATGAAAAGGAAGTAGAAATAGAAAAGCTTCAAAAAAGCAATCAACTTTTTACTGAAATTATTAAGCAAGAAAACTATTCAAGTAATATTTTTTCAGATAATAATCAATACATATTATTATGCAAAAAATTAAAAGAAAATGTTGAAGCTATAAATAAATTAAAAGTAGATATAACATTAAAAAAAGAGAAGTTAGATAAAGCTGGGAGTTTAAACGAAAATTTAGATAAAATTATTCTTTTTGGAGAAGATTATATTACCGCAACAAATTCTTCAGATTGCCCTTTATGTAAGTCATCTTTTAAAACATTTGAAGATTTATTAGAAAAGGTCAAATTAGATAAAAAAGATACTTTAAAGCTTACGGAACAACAAAATGAAATTATTAATTTAGAAAATGAAAGAGTTGAATTACTCAAAAACAAAACTGAATTAATAAAAAGCATCAATGATATTATCATCTTTGAAAGCGGAAAAATATCTAAAAACATACTAAATATTCAAGGTGTTAAAAACAAACTTTCTAATGAGATGAATGATATTAATAATAATATCATAAATTTAGAATTTGAATTAAAAGTATGTAAAGATTTTTTTAGTAAACTTATAGAAATTACTAATTTAATAGATATAGAAACAATAACTACTTTAAAAGAAGAGTTAAATGCTGTAATTAAAAAACTTAAAAAAGAAGAAGATAAATTAAAAGTTGCAATAAGTAAGAATGAAGCGGATATTTTAAATAAAGAAACCGAGTATTCTACAAATCAATCTAAGTTAAGTAAAAACAAAAATAGTATTGAATCTATTGAAGGTAAGGAGGTTTATCAAAAGATAGAAAAAATAATAAAAGAACTCAATTTAGATAATTCAAAATTAGAAAAAACTGTAAATGAAAATTCTATAATAACCATTGATAATGAGTTATTAATTAAATCCGACTCATTAAATAAAATATTAAAGGAATTAATCGCCATAAAAAAGAATATTTCTGATGATATAATTCAAATAGATGAAGCTAATTTAGAAGGTAGCATTTCTGAGATAGAAGCCCTTTTAAAATCTGAAAATGAATCTACTGCAAACTATAAAGTTAATTTCAATAAACTTATTTCAAGTGAAGAAATAAATGATGATGTAATTAAAAATCATCAATCAAATCATCAAAAAAAATTAGAGAACTTATTAAGCCTTTCTAAAGATCTAAATTCCTTAAGTGTAGATTTAGAATTGATAAAAGAAAACATTACGCGTAATAATTTAGAAAAAGAGATTAAAAATTTAGAAAGTATTCTTCCTAAATTAATAAACTCATTTAAAAAAATTGATGCTGCAAAAAATGATTGTATGAGTTATGTTGAAACAGGAATTAATAACTATTTCAATAAAGATGTGATTAATGAAATTTATAAACGAATAGAGCCACATCCAAAATTAACCGAAATTCATTTTAGTACAGATTTTAATGATAAAGGAGAACCTAGACTTTTAATAAGAACAGGAAATGAAAATGAAGAAGAAGAAAAGGTTAATCCTATTTTGTTTTTAAGTGCTGGTCAAGTTAATGTTTTATCCTTGAGTATTTTTCTTGCAAAAGCTTTTGAATATGGAAATGAAACAATAGAGACTATTTTTATGGATGATCCAATCCAAAACCTAAGCGATATTAATGTTTTATCATTCATTGATCTACTCAGAACTCTTATTTCGACTCATGATAAGCAAATAGTTATTTCTACTCATGATGAAAAGTTCTTTAGATTATTACAGAATAAATTGCCTGAAGAATATTGTAGTACAAAATATTTCGAATTTGAATCTGAGGGAAAATTGAAAAAGATTAAAACCGAGGCTAACTAATTTTTTAATAAATACCTATTCAATAATCTAATGAAAATACTTCACACTGCCGATTGGCATTTAGGGCATAGACTGCATGAACAATCTCAAATTGAGGAACAAACCTTGTTTTTAAGTTGGATTGAAAATTATATCATTGATAATAATATTGATGTACTATTAATTTCGGGAGATATATTTGATACTGGTTCGCCATCAAATCAAAGTTTAGAAATGTACTACAGCTTTTTAGTGAGGTTAAAAGGAACAACGTGTAAGTCTATTATCATTACTGGTGGAAATCACGATTCAGCAGGAACTTTAAATGCGCCAAAATATTTATTAGATGCGTTGTCGATAAAAGTAGTTGGAAAAGCAACAGAAAACATTGAAGATGAGGTTTTTGAAATAGAGATAAATGAAGAAAAAGTAATTATTGCTGCTGTTCCTTATTTACGTGATGGAGATATTAGACGAGCTGTTGCAGGTGAATCCTTTGATGAATTAACAGACAAATATAAAAAAGCATTAATCAATCATTATAAAGCGTCTGCGGAGCAATGTAAGCTCATAAATACAACCAATGCACCTGTTATCGCAATGGGACATTTATTTGCTATAGGTGGTTCCGTGTCTGATAGCGAACAAAATATTTATGTAGGTACATTAGGTCATATTGGTGCGGAAGACTTCCCTACTTATTTCGATTATATCGCTTTGGGGCATTTGCACAGGCCTCAAATAATTGGAGGAAACGATAAAATAAGATATTCTGGTTCGCCACATATTTTAAGTTTTAGTGAAATTAATTACGATAAAAAAGTAATTGTTTTAACAATAGAGGATAATAAAATCAGTAAAATTGATAGTGATGTAATTCCACGGTTTAGAGAGTTTTATAGGTTAATAGGAACTATGCCTGAATGTATTGATGAGTTTCCTAATATTATTTCTAATACCTATAAATTAACACCTTGGGTAGAAATTGTATTAAAGGAAGATAGTACAATAAATACAAATGATTTAAATACAGCTGCTGAACAATATTCGTTTGAGATATTAAAAATGACTTTAAATAACCAACGAAAAATTAAAGGAATTGAAGAATTGTTGGAAAACACAAAAACTATTAAAGAATTATTACCTACTGAAGTTTTTAATCTAAAGTGTGAGGAAATGGGATTTGATTTAGAAAAAAGGCCAGAAGTATTGGATGCTTTCAATGAAATTTTACAATCAGTTAAAAAGCAATAGCGGCAATTCGATATGAAAATATTAAAAATAGAATTACAAAATATAAATTCATTAAAATCTGATTCAACTATTGTAATAGATTTTGAAAATGAAATATTTAAAGATGTTGGTTTATACGCGATTACAGGTGCTACTGGTGCAGGGAAAACTACTATTTTAGATGCCATAACAATTGCATTGTATCATAATGTACCACGTTTTAATGGCTCAAAAGGTTCATTGGTTGACGTTGTTAGTCACGGTGCAAATGACGCATTTTGCTGTGTAACATTTGAAAACAATGATACCATTTATGAAGGGTATTGGGGAATACGATTAGCTAATAAAACTGGTGTTACCTTAAAAAACCCTATTGAAAAAGTTAGTTTAAAAAATTTATCTACAGGTAAAACTTTAGCTGATCAAAAAAGAAAATATATTGAAGAAGTTGAAAAGGTAACGCAATTAGATTACACTCAGTTTTTAAGATCGGTAATGTTAGCTCAAGGAGATTTCGCATCGTTTTTAACAGCGAAAGGGCCTGAAAAAGGAAAGTTGTTAGAACAAATTACGGGGGTACAGATTTATAAGAAAATTGGGCAAGGGATCTTGGATAGAAAGTCTAGTGAGGAAAACAAGTTAAGAGAAATTCAGTCTAAAATTAATTCTGATGATGTCTTGATAGAAGAAATAAAAATTGAATTAACGCAGAAAGATAAAGAACTCGATGTTCAAATTGTAGCATCAGATAAAGTAATAGAATCAATTCAAGGTATTGTTAATTGGTATCTCAAATCCCAAGAGTTAACTAACCAAACCGAAAAGTTAGCACTAGATTCGAAAGAAGTAAATGCTGATATTGAAACCCATAAAACTGAATTTCAATTATTGGACCTAAACGAAAAGGCAGAGCCGTTTGCACCCCTTATTCAGAATTTCAATAGCAATGAGAAAAGTACCATTGAAAAATCAAACCAATTAAAAACATTAGAAGAGCAATTAACGCTGCTTAAACCTGAAATTGAGCGCTTGTCTCAATTTTCTAAGCAACAAGTTACTGAACTTCAAACTTCAAATAAGGAGTTTGCTGATTGGTTACCTAAATTTGATTTAATTACAAAGTTAGACGGTCAATTAAAGAGTGAAACAGAGAATAAACAAAAATCAAAAGAAAAACTTGATGAGTTAATCTTAGAAATTAAGTCATTTCGAGTTAAAAAGAATGATTTATCTAAGAAGCTAATTGATAATCAATTAAAGATTACAAATGGTGAAGTGTTTTTAGACCAAAATAAATTCTTAGAAGCAGTAGATTTAGAGCGTTCTAAATGGACTTCAGGTTTAATTACTTTAAAATCCAATAAAGAAACACTAAACGAAAGTTCCGCTTTTATTACTCACAAAACTACAGCGTTAGAAAAAACTACTGTTGAATTAAAAGTGAATAATGAACTTCTCAATAAAAGAGTAACGGAAATAGGTGAGATTGATAAAGAAATTACTGCGCTTAATGCAGAATTGGCCAACAATAATTTATCAGACTTACTAAGTGAGAAAGACAAGCTTTCCAAAACTGAATTCAATTGGAAACAATTTAAAAGCTTTTCCGAACAAATTGACAAAGAAGAAAAAGAGTTAGCAAGTACTCTTTCTCAAAAGAAAACATTCTCTACAGAATTTGAAGGAGTAAAAATACAAATTGAAGCGAAAGTTAAAGAAATAATTAACCAAGAAATACTTGTGAACGATGCACAAAAGATTTACGATTTAGAGAAGAGTATCTCTAAATATGAATCTGATCGTCAAAACTTAATAGAAGGAATACCATGTGGTTTGTGTGGATCAAAAGAACATCCATATACAGAAATTTTAGAATCAATTGGTGTTTCTGAATCCCAATTAGCGCTCAAAAAAAGGATTGAAAAATTAGAAGCTTTAAAAGCGAGTAAAGCAGAATTAGATCGAAGCGAAGTTAAGTTATCCACTAATATCGATGGGTTAACAAGCCAAATCAATTCAATTAAGAAGGAATTAAAGACCATCCAGCCAAAATCAAAAGAATTAGATGTTGATTGTGACTTAAGGGATTTAGCCAAAATCAACATTCAGATTAGCTTAACATCTGAGAAACTAATGTCTTTGGGTAAAAAAATAGTTGAAGCACAAGAATTGCAAATCAAGAAAGATGAATTATCAAAAAACTATAAAGAACAAAGTCAATCTGTAAATTTTCTAAAAACTAAGGACGCTACACTTTCTGAGAAAATTAAAAATGCTAAATCTGAAATTGATACTAAACAAAAAGTTATTGTTAGTTTAATTAAGTCATGCACTGATTTAGAAAATGAACTTAAAACGAAGTTGTCTAAATTCAATTATGAATTACCATCAATCGACGAAACCAATTCATTTATAAAAGAGATAGAAGAAGATATTACTGCTTACTATAAAGCTCAAAAGAGTTTGGAAGCACTAAAGTCAGAAGTGAAGGTGTTCAAAAATAATTTAGAGAACATTGGAAATCATATAGATACGTATGCTAAAGCTCAAAACGAGTACACAGAAGTCATAAAGAAGAGTAATAATCGTTCTGAAAAGTTAAAAGGAGAACGTATTGCCATTTTACCTCAAGAGATAACTGTTGAAAGTAAAAGAGTAAGTTTACAAGCTGCAATCAGTCAGTTGTTTGAAAAAACGGAGTCCAGTAAAAAGGACTTACAGAAGCTATTAGATGTTAAAATAGAGAAAGAAGCTTTAAAAGTAGGAAATCAAAAGGAGCAAGATGTTTTAAATAAAGAGTTCAACACTTTGAAATCACAGCTCGAAGCTGAAATTAAAAACAGTGACTTTGGGGCTAAGCAAGATATTGAAAAAGCTTTGTTGGGAAAAGAAGATAAACAAAAGTACATTCAAAATAAAGACCGAATAAAAGAGAAACAACTCAGACTGCAAACTTTAAAAGAGACAAATTTAAACGCAATTGAAGTTTTGAATAAAACTAAAAATTTGGAGACTTCAGAAGCGGAAAGTAAATTGAACTTAGATAAATTGAAAATTAAAAGAGATGGTTTATCAGCTGAAAAAGGTGAAATAAAAGAAGCTTTTAGAAAGGATCAAGAAATTAGAGATAGAAATCAAGAAGTCTATAAAAAGATTGATGCTCAAGAAGTAATTTGTAATGTTTGGAGAGAACTATTTAAAATCATCGGTAATTCAAAAGATGCTTTTAATGTGTATGTCCAACGCTTAACTCTAAAGCATTTATTAGATCTCGCTAATGTGCATTTATACAAATTAAATAAGCGCTATTCATTAAAAATGGAAGAGACGTATAAACCAAAAGAAGAACTTAATTTTAATTTAATCGATCACTATCAAACTGACCAAGCGAGATTGGTTGATACATCAAGTGGTGGGGAAAAATTTATTATTAGCTTAGCTTTAGCATTAGGACTATCAGATTTAGCAAGTAATAATGTAAAAATTGACTCTTTATTTATTGATGAAGGATTTGGAACCTTAGATAATAATACTTTAGAAACCGTTATATCTACTTTAGAAACCTTGCAGTCACAAGGTAAGATGATAGGAATAATATCACACGTAGAAAACTTAAAAGAGCGTATTCCTACTCAAATTCAGATTACTAAGAAAAGTAACGGGGTTAGTGTTGTTGATATATTATAAAGCATATCATAATGATGTATTGAAAAACACTGTGATTTAGTGAAAGTGTTTTTTAAATATGCTAATAAATGGACAAGTAGTAAAGAGTTAAACGAAACAAAGTAAATGAAAAACATCCTATTCGTATGTTCAGCAAATAAGCAGCGTTCCAAAACTGCAGAGGATTATTTTGCTTCAAAATACACCAACTATAATTTTGATTCTGTGGGAACGAATCAGAAGATATGTAATAAAGATGGAACTAATTTTATTACAGAGGCCCATTTAATTTGGGCAGACGAAGTTTATGTAATGGAACAGCGACATAAAAAACAAATTAACGAACATACAGAACGTAAATACCGCCATAAGATAATAGTATTGAGTATTCCAGATCGTTTTAAGTATTATCAAAAAGAATTGATATCTATTTTGGAGGAGAAGATACAATTGTAATACCTATTTTTATAAAACTAACTAACACAAATTTTAATGAACACTAATTACTATCCTAAGAGTCCTAACTCTTTACCTAAAAACTTAACCAATTTACCAGCTTCATACATGTTTCGAGCTACACTTGCAGTGTTAGCTATTCTGCTGTTTTTTGCATTATATACTGCTTTAGTGATTGGCTTGGGGTATTTGGTATATTATGCTTGCATATATGATATGGGGCACATCAATAAATTAACCATAATATTAAAAGTAGGTGCGGTTGCAGGAGCAGCAATGTTATTTGTATTTACCTTGAAATTTATTTTTAAATTAAAAAACCATAAAAGAACAAATCGCATTAAATTAAAAAAAGAGGAACATGCTGATTTATGGGGCTTTATTCATGCTATTTGCAAGGAGACCGGAGCACCTAAGCCTAAAAACATTTATGTAGATCCTGATGTAAATGCGTATGTTGCTTATACCAACATGTGGTTAAGTCTGTTTTTACCAGTTAAAAAAGAACTGACTATTGGTATGGGGCTAGTATCCTGTTTGAACTTATCAGAATTTAAAGCAGTTATGAGTCATGAATTTGGTCATTTCTCACAACGTAGTATGAAAATAGGGAGTTATATTATTTCTGCAAATACCATAATTCACGGGATGATTTATGATAGAGATAAATGGGATGAATTACTAGACCAATGGCGTGCTTCTGATATTAGATTATCTGCCACTGCATGGGTAATTACTCCAGTAATTTGGGTGATTAGGCAAGTGTTAGGTTTGTTTTATATGTTCTTAAATTTAATGTATTCTTCTTTGTCAAGAGAAATGGAGTTTAACGCCGATAAGGTTGCTATAAGTACATCTGGTAGTGATGCTATTTTATCTGGGCTTTGGCGTTTAGATAGTGGTTTTGAGAAGTGGAACGCCACAATGAATAATGCGTATTTAGCAAGTAAGAAGAAACTGTTTGTGAAAAACTTATATACCCATAATACTCAGGCTTTAGCTGATATAGCTGAGGAACAGCATAGTCTATTAAGCAATTTACCTAAAGATTCAAGAGGAGGGCAAACGTATTTTACAAGTTCATTAGTATCTAAAGCAGATATGTATGCAAGTCACCCAAATAACGATAAAAGACAAGATAATGCTAAAGTACCCTATATAGTTTGTGAACAAGATAATCGCTCTCCATGGTTGCTTTTTAGTAAGCCAACTATTCTTCAGGAAGAAATGACAAGCTTAATATATAAGCAATACATAAATAGTGAGCCAAAAGAATTTGCTCATGATGTAGCTTTTAAAGAGTTTATAGTACAAGAGTCGCAAGGGAAAGAACTGCTAGCGGAATACTATCATACTTTTGAAAACAGATTTTTACATATTGATACTCCTGAAAATTTGAGGCATGAGGCTATTAGAAATCAAAGTGTTTCTGTAACGGTAGTAAATTCGCATAAAAAAGAATTATTAGCGTTAATGAAACCGGTACAGGAATTAGAAGCTTTAATGTTAAAAGCGAGTCAAATTGCAGAAGGATTAGTGCCAGAAAATTCTTTTACATTTAAAAATAAAGAATATAAAAAGAAAGACCTAAATGAAGGGTATCAGCTAATAATGAATGAAAGAGAGGAGTTGTTTAATAGCAGCTTTAAAGATTGGGATACTTCTTTTTGTGGATTTCATTTAGCCTTAGCTAAACAGAAGGCTAAAGCAGAGGCCTTATTACAAATTTATGCGCAGCACAATACAATAACCAAAGTTTACAAGGATTTTGTGGCATGTAAAAATGCTATATTTACTCAAGTAAATGACTTTCAGGCTAAAGAAGAGGTAACTGACGGACAAGTGACTGTTTTAAAAAGTACGATCAATAGAAAATTTGAGGAATTAAATGATTCATTAAGTTTATTTGATAGTATGGTATTTGTTCCGATGCCAAATATTGATACTGTTATAGAGTTAAAAGAGGCTATTGTAACAGATGGAAAATTTATGCGTGAATCAGGTGATATATTTAATAACGGAGGTTTTGACAAAATTATAGCAAACATTGAGAATGCAATTATACAGTGTCAACGTATTGATCAAAAAAGTATAGGTGTAATTTTAGCTTTTCATAAAAAGTTACATAATGGGTTGTTAAACTAGTTTAGCGCTATTGAGTAGCAAAACTATACTACTTAATGTATTTAGGAGTTGTAATGCAATTAATAAGAGATATAGAGTAAATTATATATGAGCAGAAAACTAATTATAATAGCAGCTTTTTTTATAAGTATTATGGGGTATTCTCAAAACCATGAACAAATAAGATTACTAACAGAAAAAGGGGATAAGTATTACCAACAAAATAACATAGAGAAAGCTGAAAAAACATTTAAGAAAATAATAAAATTAGACTCATTACATAAAGACACTTATTTTAATCTTGGTGCAATTGCCCTACAAAAAAATAATGCAAATGAAGCAATTGGCTATTTCAAAAAATGTGTAGAATTAGGAGATTTAGGGGCTATCGATATATTAGAGACAAATCTAAATTATGATTTTTCAAAATTAAATATTGATAAAGTTGAACATAGTGAGGTTCTTTATAAAATTGGTTTAAAATTATTAAGTAAAAACGACAAGGAAAAAGCAGAATTATATTTTTTAAAAAGTAATAAATATAATAAAATCAATTCTTCTGATAAGCAGTTTACTCTTGAAGGACGTTTACCATTAAATAGACCTCTTCCTAAATTCATTTGTTCTAAACAAGGAAAGGTAGTTGTTTCTATTATAGTAGATAGAAAGGGGAAAGTAACTGAAGCTACTGCTGGGGTTAAAGGAAGTACTACAACTGCTAATTGTTTATTAAAAGAAGCTAAAAATGCAGCATTGCAAACAAAGTGGCAACCCAAACCTAACGCTCCAGAAAATCAAAGAGGTCAAATTACATACAATTTTAAATTGCGTTAAAAATGAAACTACTTATAAGTATAACGTTCTCAATATTTTTATTTAATTTATCAAGTGCTCAACAAACTAATGAATACAATGATTTTGTAAATCAATTCAAGAAAATTGACTCAAAGCCTTTAATTAATTATTGGAAAAATGGAAATTTACAATTTAAGACTACTGAAAACACTTATGAATACAACAATGAAACTTTTAATACCTATAGCGGTGAACTAAATTGGTATCACGAAAATGGGCAAATTTCATTTGAAGGATTAGTAGACCAATATGGGAAGTTAATGTATTTAAAAACATATGATGAAGACGGTAATATAACTGGTGAATCAATCGTTACCAAAATAGATTCAAGAGCAAGAAGTGTAACCGAATTTATTAACCCAGACAAAGGGATTATTAGTAAAGTTGTTAAAGTTAAGCATTATAAATTTTCAAAAAAACTTGGGGTTAATTATTTACATCAAGAAGGAGTAACCATTAATGGAGAAAAAAGTGGTGTTTGGAAAATATACAAAGATAATGGCAGTTTAAAAAAAGAAAAAAAACACTAATTAATGTGCTTTCACGCTAGCCGAACAAAGGAAAAAACTCAATTAGAGATATAGAATAAATGAAAAAAATAATACTACTATTTGTATGTAATCTATTTCTAACAAATGGATATAGTCAGTTCAAGACTAAAGCTGAATTGTTTAAAGAAGGGACTAAATATTATCAAGAAAAAAAATTAATAAAAGCTGAAGTTATCTTCAAAGAAATGATTCGATTGGATTCAATAGATAAAAATTCATATTTCAATTTAGGTGCTATATATTTAGAAAAAAGTGAAAGAGAAAACGCAATATTTAACTTTGTTAAATGTGTTGAATTAGGTGATGAAGAAGCTTTTAAAACTTTAAGAGAAAAATTAAATTATAATTATGAATATTTTAATCTTAATAAGATAGCTAGTTATAAAATCCTACATGAAATAGGAATAAAACTCCTTGAAAAAAATATGATTCAAAATGCTGAAAAATATTTTTTAAGAGCAGCTAAATTTGGGGATAAGAAATCTAGTGAATTATTAGTAACAAAATATAAATATAAAACTAATGACGTGACGTTTTATAATTTAGAAGAATTAGACTCCTATCCATTTTATATTCATAAAGGGAAACATTATAAAGCTTACAAAAGAAGAGGGGAAATTAAGCTTTTTAAAAAAATAAACAAGCTTATTCTTAAAGATGAAAAACTAAAAAACTTAAACTTAAAAAGTAATTCTAATATTTATTTAAATATAAATTCAAAAGGTAAAATTGTTCCTATATTTCAAAATATACCTAAAGAGATACGCGATAGATATGAAGAAATGCTAATAAATAATTTCAAATTTATTCCAGCGAAAATTAATGAAGTAAATGTTGGTGTTGTCGGGTATTGGGATAGATTAAATTAATGAGTTTTTTATGTTAGAAAAACAAAGAAAACAATTCAATTAGAGAAATAGAATAACTTATGAAAACATTATTTACAGCAATAGATTTTGAAACAGCCACCAGACATCATATTTGTTCGGTGGGTATCGTAACTTTTGAAAATGGAGAAATTATTGACGAATACCACGCCTTAATTAAGCCTCCAAATAATGAGTATAATTGGCACAATATTCAAGTACACGGAATTACACAAAGGCACACTCAAAATGTCCCTAGTTTTAATGAAATATATCCTGAAATAAAGAAGCGTATTCACGGTAAAATTCTTGTTGCTCATAATGAAAGTTTTGACAGAAATGTGTTAACGAAAACAATGAAAGATTACAACATTGAGTATTCAGAGTTGAATATTTCAGAAAAATGGCAATGCACCTTAAAAATATATAAAGCCAAAGGGTATAAACCAGCAAATTTAAATGCGTGCTGCCTAAAGAATAACATCCAGCTGGAACACCACCAAGCATTGTCCGATGCTCGTGCGTGTGGTAAACTATTTTTAATCGCTTAATAAAATAAGTTAGCCGTAAGTAGATGAGGTCATACTTTTTTAATTTGTATTGTCATATCGAGCGCAGTCGAGATATTTTTAAGTTTAACTAGTTCTCGAATTTAGCCTGTCTTGAGCGATAGTCGAAAGGCTCTAACAGACAAATTTTAATACTGGATTTCCTTAGCGTCTATTTTTAAAGGATTTTCAGATATGTAAACAAATACTGACTTCTAAAATAAATTTAGGAAGTTATATATCAAGCGAATATGTAGCAATAGTAAAGAACATAAAAAAAGGCATAATAATATTATAAT
This sequence comes from Kordia sp., assembly GCA_002733415.1. GTDB lineage: Bacteria > Bacteroidota > Bacteroidia > Flavobacteriales > Flavobacteriaceae. Next base: position 43,444 of record NVVR01000013.1, read on the forward strand.
GAACATAAAAAATTCAAGAGTACTTATTACCGGAGGTAGTTCAGGTATAGGTAAAGCAACAGCGAAAATGTTTATAGACAATGGAGCTACAGTAGTTATTACAGGAAGAGATGCTCAAAAACTAGCACGAGTAGCTACCGAAATAGGCGCTATTCCATTGCAATTTGATGTGAGTGATTTAAAATCCATTCCTTCAAAAATGAAAGAAGCACTAGCGCTGTTAGATGGGAAATTAGATACATTGGTGAATAATGCTGGTATTGGTGTATTTCCGTTATTGGGAGTTATTACCGAGGAAGATTTAACACAGGTGTATACCACTAATGTTTTTGGCTTGGCGTTATTAACTCAAGAAATTATTCCGTTGTTTAAAGCTAATAGCTACGGAAATATTATAAATATTGGCTCTACTGCAAGTCAGAAAGGTTTTGCAAGAGGATCAGTATATGCTGCATCTAAGTTTGCAGTTAGGGGAATGACACAATCATGGCAAGCGGAATTGCGTAAAGATAATATTCGTGTGTGCTTAGTTAACCCTAGCGAAGTAACTACCGCTTTTGCTGATATGTCAAGAACTGAGCGTGAAGAAGAGTCTAATAAATTAGGTTCAGAAGATATTGCTCAAGCAATTATTTCAGTAGTTGAAATGAGAGACAAAGCCTTTGTTCCTGAAGTTACGGTATGGGCAACTAATCCGTTTTAGGATACGTATATTTTTCATCAAATTTTTAAGTACCAAATATGAATATCAAATACCGTTTACTTCTTATCCTGCTAATCATTAATGTAAATGCATTAGTTAGTCAAAATAATTTTGATATAATTTTCCCACAAAATAACAGAGAGCAACTATGCCAACGTTGTACTCAAACCTTTACTAAAAAATCTAAAGAAGTAAAATTTTCAATTGTAAAAGATAAATCAAATAACCTGTTTTTTGAAGTTAATGATAAAAAATGGTTTACTCAATTGTTTAAAAATTCAGGTGACGGTATTGCTATTGATATCGTTTCTAAAAAAAGATATGATTGTACTATTGTAGAACTAGAAGATAAACAACTTAAAGGACACTTGTTAAAACCTGTTTACGCAAGTGCCTTAAAAAGAGGGCTTCGTCCATCTGGCACAAATAAATTTAAGGTTAGGGTAGGTGTTTTACCTAAATCTTTTGCAAATGACAATGAGTTAGAATACAATATTTTGTTTTTAAATGATAAGAACTTATGTAGGTATCAAACGCTATTTAATTTAGATTCTTATGCTTGGGATTTATTGGATATGGGAATGTATCTTGAATCACTTACTTATAAAACAAAATTAGGAGCTTCAAAAGGAGGAGAGGGATATACTTTAAAGCATAAAACATTAAAATTTATAATTCCTTTTGAAAAGAATAAATCGGAATATTCCCAAGAAGATATTAAACCGCTGTATGACTCTTTACAATTAACGGATTTTACAATTAAAAAAATAAATATTAAAGCATATGCCTCCGTTGAAGGGAATTTAAAAAGAAATATTGAATTGCAAGAGCAAAGAGCCAATAGTATAGCAAAAGCGCTTCAGAGCTTTCAAAAATCGACAATTATTAATGAGGTTTCATCATCGGAAAATTGGGTGGAATTTTTAAATGATGTGTCTGATACTAAGTATGCAAGCTTCAAGAAGCTTAGTAAATCAGAAATTAAAAGGAAACTAGTTGGTGAAGTATCAAAGGAATTAGAAATCTATTTAAAAAAACATAGAAAAGCTGTTGTTTCACTTGAGTTAGAGAAGAAGGATAAATTTAAAGATAAATCAGCTAATGAGTTATTAAGTTTATTTAAAGTTTCTATTGCTAATGATAATGTTGATGAAGTAACTGAAATTCAAAATTCTCTTTTTGAGAAATTAAAGAATCAAGAAATTTCACCTGATTTTCTTGATAAAATGAATTTACCACAACAAGTAAAATACGCTAGGAACTTAAATAACAATTCGGTGTATAAGTACTTTATGGAAGAGCGAAACTTATTAATTTCCATGAATGAATTAGAAAGGCTAGAAAAATTAACTCCTAAGGATGGTAAAGTAAAGTATAATTTATCGGTATTGAAATTTACGCTTTGGAGGGCTAATTATCAGCCAGTAGATGCTATTGCTTTTAAGAAACAAATACTGGGGTTAAAACAGTTTGGTATTTCTCAAACCTTAATTCAGCGAATGCTTATAAATTATCACATCGTTAAAAGTGAAAAATATATGAGAAAAAGAGATTATACAAATAAAGATAAGGCTGTTGCATATATTTTAAAAAACTATAAAAAAATTACACTATCTGATTTCGATTATTTAAGTCTATCACAGTATTTAACGTATTATTCTAATTATAAGAATGCTATTGAATTATTAGAAAAAAAAGTGCGAAGTATTTCTGTTGATGAAGATTTATTGTTCTACTATTTGAATATGACCTTAATAGATAATGAGCTTACTAAAAAGGCAGACTATAGAACTATAATGTTAAATGCTATTAACATGAATAAAGAGCGGTATTGCAAGCTATTTAATTCAAAAGACGATGGGGGAGTTACGTTTCAATTATTAGATAATGAATACTTAAGGAAAACCTATTGCGAAAATTGTAATGCGGAAGAATAATAGTAATATCAAGCATTGCCAGATGCTCGTGTGTGTGTGGGGAACTTTTTTTAATCGCTTAATTATTTTTTAAAAGGAAAGTTATATATCAAGCGAATATGTAAAAAAAAGTAAAGTGAAATTGGAGTATGATAATAGGTTACCTATTTATGTAACGTCAAAAAACAACTAAACGTCATTACGAGACTTTTGATAAAAAGGCGTGGTAATCTCATCTCAAATAGATACTTTTAGAACTGATAAAATATACTGAATAGAATATAGTATAAATTGCACTTCGTTATAACATGCTACGAGTTAAAATAATTGATTATAAGATTTATGAAAAAAGTTTTGGGGTATTTGTTTTATATAATAGGGTTTTACTTTTTATATGTTATAGTTTTTTCGGGTTTTCCTTTAGTATCAGATAGTGCTAAATTTGAAGGATTAGCGACCACTGTAGGTGTCGTTATTGCCTTAATATTATTTGCAATCCCAGTTTTTTTTCTATTAAAGTTTGCAAATAGATGGACCAAATTAAAGCGTAGTTATTTCTGGGGAATATTAGCTTTAGTAAGCCTTTTTGGTTTTATATCGGAAGAAGAGGTACTGCCATTTAATCACGATAATGAATATGTTATTTGGTCAGAAAAAAATGTTGATTGGTCAAACTTTACGGAGGTAGTCACTAAATCTGATGGCTTCTCAGCATCTATTTATTCAGAGATATTTTGCCCAAGAGAAATCACAAAAAAGAGTTCTGCTATATATGCGTATATGAGTCCTGAAATATCGGATAAATTAAATGATTCGCTATTAGATCCTCAGCTATTAATACATGAACAATATCACTTTAATATTACAGAATATTATGCGCGTTTACTAAGGAAGGCAATTATTGAAATTGGTAGCGATGAAGTAACAATTGACGATGTACAAAGTCTGTATGATAAGTATGAATCAAAGCGTGATAGTGTACAAATTGTATACGACAGTATTTCAGAGCATAATGTTAAAAATCACGAACAACGATATTGGGAGTTGAAAATTGATGAATTATTAAGAGAAACAGCATACTATACATCACCCGATTTAAACCATTATTATGATTTTAATAAAAGTGATACTGATTTTTATAGACAGATATTACAAACTTTTAACAGCAATATATTAACTTCTTATCCTATATATAAGGAAGAAATTAAATATGGTGAATCTTACGAAGTTATTAAATCATGGAATACCACAATGATTAAATTTTATAAAGATGGAAAACTTAATAATGGTGGGATATTTAAAACAGCAATAACTAAAATAACTAAAAATTGGTTCGATGATATTGAGATACATTATTATAATGCAAATGAAACTTATAATACAAAGCGAACTCATTGTGTTTATAAACGCTCGGTTGATGATGATATTCGGGTAAATAAATATTTTAATGAACAAGGAGAACGAGTAGCATATGAAAATGGAATTTATGAAACTCATTGGAGATTTATAAATGATACAATTGCTTACAGTAGTTATTATAATAAGGAAGGATTAAATATAAAAAACAAGGATAAAGTATTTCATGTAAAAAAGTATTTTGACCAAAAAGAGAGAGTATTTAAATACGAATCCTACGATAACCATAACAAACTAATGAATGATATAGATAATTTATCTATATACGAATTCAGGTACACAAATAATCATATGTATAAATCATATAAGAAGTTTGATAAGCATGGTAAATATCCTATTAATTCAGATTCTTATAATTTAAAATATGTTTATGACGAAAGAGGATTGATGAAAAAAAGAATAAATTTAGATGAGCATAATTTTAAAATTAATGATAATGAAGGAGTTTGTATTCATGACTACTGTTATGATATATATGGTAATACGACACAATCCAAACGCTATAATAAAATGAATTCCCCCGTTTTAGGAGATGATGATTATTTTCAATGGGTAACTAAATATGATAGTATTGGGAGAGTAACATTTGATGCAAAGTATTATATGGAACATACATTGAGGTTTTATGATGATAATTGGGGGGCTTCGAAATTAGAATACCCTAATGATTCATTAATAATAAAATACAATGTAGATGCCTATAATAACCTGTTTAACGACGACACTGATGTTGCTATAGTTAAAAAGTATAAAAATTCAAAAAAAGAAACGATTAAGGATGTATATTTTGATAAAAATGAATCTTATGCTAAAACAAAGAATGGAGTTGTGCAATATCTTTATAAATATGATGATAATGGTAATCAGATTGAAGAAGTAGGTCTTGATTCTTTAGAGAATTTAAAAGCTTTTCAAGCAGATGTTGCTAAGATATGTTGGGAGTATGATGTAAATAATAATAAAATTAAAACATCCTATTATAATGAAGAGGATAAGTTAGCAAATGCAAACAAAAATGCTGCATTCAATTTCTATTCCTATAATGGTAATAACGAGATAATAGAGCGAAGCTATTATAATAAAAAAATGGAGCCTTTAATGTATGAAGGAGCTTTTAAAACTAGGTATTTACTTAATAAAAAGGGGAATGATTCCTTGATGAAAAAATATGATATAAATAATGATTTGATAAAGGAAGTATGTGTTACTAAATACAAATATAATGTATATGATAATGTTATTGTAGAATCATATTATAATGATGAAAATAGCAGAATTAATAATTCGGATGGTATAAGTGCTATTAAATACAATTATGATAATAGGCAAAGAATTATTGGTCATGATTATTTTGATAGACATGATTCGATAGTAAATAATAAGCAAGGGTATTCTGCGTATAAGAATGTTTTTAATAAAAACGGGGATGTTGTTTCTGAGTCATTTTTTAATAAAATTGGAACACCTGTTCTTGGGCCAAATGGTTATCATAAAAAAGAAGTGGAATGGAATGAGATGGATTTAGACGTTAAAACAACTTTATTTAATATAGATGATACATTAATAGAAGATGATGAAGGTATTGCTATATATGAATATTTTAGAGGCGCCTCAGGACTTATTAAAACAGAACGATTTTATAATAAAAATCATGAGCTCACAGAGGGTAATTCCGGGGCAGCAGAAATATACTACCAACCCAATTTAAATGGTTTGTATTACCTTGATAAAAGGCTAAATGCAAAAGGGGAAGTAATCAAATAAGAACTTACCTAATTGAAAGTATGGTTTTACCTATGAAAAATACTACTTCACTCAGTATAGGTTTTAATTGTTATTGAATAGTTAGATGTTTACATTAAATAACAAATAAACTAACTCACATGAAAAATATTGTATTTCTCTTTTTGCTAACCTTAAGCTTGAATTCTATTGCTCAAGAAACACCTAAAGTAATCCTGAAAGATTCCAGTCAATTAAAACTATCAAGTTTAAAAGTAGATGTAAAAATCATAGGGAATTTTGCCACTACGACATACGACATGAAGTTTTATAATGAACTGGATAGCACTTTAGAAGGGGAGTTGGCTTTTCCTTTAGGGGAAGGACAGTCCGTTTCAAATTTTGCGATGGATGTAAATGGAAAACTACGTGAAGCAGTAATTGTAGAAAAAGAATTAGCTCGTGTAGCTTTTGAAAATACAATTCGTCAAAAGATTGACCCAGGTCTATTAGAAAAGACAGAGGGGAATAATTATAAAGCTAGAGTGTATCCTATCCTTCCTAAAAAGCATAAGCAAATAGTAATCACTTATGAGCAAGAATTACGAACCGTAAATGGTTTTATGATCTATGAATTGCCATTAAATATCTCTGAAAAACTAGCTGAATTTTCAATTAGCTTAAATGTTGAGGTAGGAGATGTTATTCCTACGTTTAAAAATAATCCGTATAAAGAACTTTATTTTAATGAGAAGAAAGGTGGGTTTCATGCTGAAATAACCAAAAGTAATCATACCCCTCAAAAGGCTATTGTTTTAAAAATACCTAACAATTCTTTAAAAGAAAAAGTACTAAGCTATAATGATTATTTCTATGCGTATAAAGCACTAAAGCCAAATGATCGACTAAAGTCAAAACCTAATAAAATAACATTATTTTGGGATGCGTCTTATTCTTTGAAAAATAGAAATGTTGCAGAAGAATTAAATTTATTAGATGCCTATTTCAAGTATTTACAGCATGTTGAAGTTGAATTCATTTCATTTAGCAACACTATTATAGCACATAAAAAAATTGAAATTGAAAATGGAAGTTGGGATGAGTTAAAACAACTGATTAAAAATACCGTTTATGACGGGGGGACGAACTTTAATGCACTTTCAAAATTAAAATTAAAAACGGATGAAACACTTTTGTTTACGGATGGCTTAGATAACTTAGGGAGTTTTTTGCCTAATAATAAAAAGGCGGTGTATGCAATAAACTCATTGGTTTCTGCCAATCATGAAGAACTGAATAATATGACCACTAAATCTGGAGGGGCATATATAAACTTGGTAAGACTTGATAGTAAAGAAGCACTAAAGCAATTAAAAAATGAAACCTTTCAATTTTTAGGAATATCAGATAACAATAGCGTTACTAATGTATATCCAAATAGAAATACTAATGTAACTACTGATTTTTCAATTGCAGGTAGGTTTTCTGAAAACACAACTATCAAATTGCTTTTTGGGTATAGTGGTAAAGTCACTCAAAAGTTAACTGTTCCTATTCAAAGCGGAGTACAAAATAGTTTAGTCAAACGTTTATGGGCAAAACAAAAACTAAGTGCTTTAAATTTCAATAAAGAAGAAAATAAAAAGGAAATTATTGACCTCGCAACTCAAAATCATTTGATAACTGATTATACTTCGATGCTAATTTTAGATAGGTTAGAAGATTATGTGCGTTACAGAATTGAACCACCGAAAGAATTAAAAAGTGAATATAAAGAACGTATTAAAAATCTAAAGGAAGACGAAGCTAATAAGCAATTAGAAATTAAAGAAAGGAAAGAAGATCTAGTAGAAGATTATAAAGACATTATTAATTGGTATAATATGAAGTTTCCTAAAAAGGAGAAGAAAGTCGTAAAAAAAGAGGCGCCTGAAATTATCGATCCAGTTGTAAACACTCCAGTCCTTGACACTACTTCAATAGTAACACCTACTATTACAAATAATCAAGTAACCACACCCGAAGAAGAAACTGTTATAACAAATATAGATCCTAACAGTAAAACAATATCAGGGACACTTGTAGATGAAACAAATATGCCATTACCTGGAGGAACAGTAGTAATCAAAGGAACCACATCTGGCGCTAGTACAGATTTTGATGGGAAATATTCAATTAGTGCAAATTTAGGAGATGTGTTAACGTTTTCTTATGTGGGATACGCTAATCAAGAAATTGTTATTGGAATTGGAAACACAATTGATATTGCTTTGGAGCTGGATGATAGTCTTGAAGAAGTTGTAGTTACAGCATTTGGAATTAAAAGAGTGAATAAAGCATTAGGATATACTGTAACAACTGTTAGCTCAGATCAACTTGATGTAGTTAGATCCTTAGTAGGGAGAGCTGCAGGTGTACAGGTGACAAGTAGCTCAGGAGCAGTAGGAGCATCTTCATCCGTTACAATTCGTGGTGCTGCCTCAACTTCAAATAATAAACCACTATATATTATTGATGGGATTATTTCTGAAAGCAACCCTTATGAAATATTATCAACAGATGCTATTGATTCGATGCATGTACTCAGCCCAGAAAATGGAACTGCATTATATGGGAGTAGCGGAAGTAGTGGTGTGGTAATAGTTGTAACCAAAGAAGGGAAAGTAAAAAATGAGGAAGCAATTGAAGAGTTAAATCAACAAATTACTGATAAAATTGAATTAAAAGCATGGAATCCTGATACACCTTATTTGAAGGTTTTAGAAAAAGAAAAATCAGTTGAAGCTGCTTATATAAAATACCTAGAAATCAGAAGTGACTACGCAAATGTGCCTGCGTTCTATTTGGATGTAGCGGACTTTTTTGATAAAAGGAAATCTAGTAAGATTGCAATTAGAGTATTGACAAACCTTATTGAAGTAGATTTAAATAATCATGAGTTAACGAAAGCATTAGGATATAAGTTGGAGTATTTTAAACAATATGAACTTGCTGTTATAGTATATGAAAAAGTGTTAGAATTACGTCCAGAAGAACCTCAGTCTTATAGAGATCTAGCATTAGCCTATGAAGCAGTAGGAGCGTACCAAAAAAGCTTTGATTTATTATTTAAAATTTATAATGGAGAGTTACTTGAAAAAGATGTAAACGAATTGTTTTATGGTATTGAAGCGATTGCATTTGTGGAGTTATCAAGGCTTGTAAATAATCATGGTAAAAGACTAAAGTTAAATAAAAAGCAAAAGAACTTTTTTAAACCATTACCAGTAGATGTAAGAGTTGTTATTGATTGGAATCATAAAGAAACAGATATCGATTTATGGGTTATTGATCCTAGTGGAGAAAAATGTTTATACTCAAATTCAGAAACTAAAATTGGCGGAAGAATCTCTGAAGACTTTACAGATGGATATGGACCAGAAGAGTTTATGCTTAAAAAAGCTATAAAAGGAAAATATAAAGTATTAGCTGATTATTATGCAGACAGTGTTCAGAAAATATCTGGACCAACAATTTTAAAAGTTTCCATGTATACTAATTATGGGAAAGCGAATGAAGTAAAGAAAACCATAACCGTAAGATTAGACAAAGAAGAAGATGATATAGAAATTGGGAGTTTAATTTTTTAGAATAAAATAAAGTAATATAAGTAACAAGAGCCCTCTAAGAAAGGGCTCTTGTTTAATTTAAATTCTCAACCCTGTCCTAAATAATTTAAAATGCATAAAAAGGAAAGTTATGGCTTAGTTAATTTGGGCTTGTCAGACTTCAGAAATAATGAGCAGTAACATAGAAATTGCAATGCGAAGCATTAAGCATGTAGATTTGAGAGTGAATGATGCTTAAACAAATGTGCAACATTCACGAATACCTTATTGATAATTAAAAAACAATGAGTAATTTCCTATTGTCTGTCTTGTCCCGATAGCTATCGGAGTTTTGGTTCGTTTTTTATCAAGAAAAAATGAAAAGAAAGTAAAACAATCCCTAGAGCCTAAAAGTTGTTTTTATACCAGTGACATAGATGGTTTGAACAAAATCATAAAAAAACGTTTAGGACGGGATTGATAAAAAAATATTTAATGACAATACAGGACCTTATAGGAACATATAGCATAATTGGTAAAAACCAAGAAGATACCGAAAACAATTATACAGGAACGCTGACGCTAAGCCTTGATAGTAATAATAGAATACTTGCTAAATGGTTATTGAATAATGAACAAGTACAAGTAGGTACAGGTTTTTTTAAGGACAATATTATGGTGATTAATTTCAGTTATCAAGAAGAAGATAATAGGGTGTATAAAGGGGTAGTGGTGTATCGTTGTATTTCAAAAGATATACTAGATGGGTTTTGGTCTGAAAAGCATGGAGATCCTTTGTATTTGGGAGAGGAACGTTGTTTTAGAGTGAAAGAAGAGGAGCAGGTATTTAATTAAAAATTAGATATAGTAAATAACACTTCGACAAGCTCAGTGTGACAAGTAGATAATTTAAGGGGTTTGAATGTCAGTCTGAGCTTGTCGAAGACCAATAAAGTATTGATTACTAATCGCACTTCGACAAGCTCAGTGTGACAAGTAGATAATTTAAGGAGTTTGAGAGTCAGTCAGAGCTTATCGAAGATTAATAAAGTATTGATTACTAATCGCACTTCGACAAGCTAAGTGTGACAAGTAGATAATTTAAGGGGTTTGAATGTCAGTTTGAGCTTGTCGAATACCAATAAAGTATTGATTACCAATAGTATTTCGACAAGCTCAGTGTGACAAGTAGATAATTTAAGGAGTTTGAGAGTCAGTCTGAGCTTGTCTAAGACCAATAAAGTATTGATTACTAATCGCACTTCGACAAGCTCAGTGTGACAAGTAGATAATTTAAGGGGTTTGAATGTCAGTCTGAGCTTGTCGAAGACCTATAAAGTATTGATTACCAATTACACTTCGACAATATCTGTGTGACATGTAAACTTTGGATAAGCTTAATTAAATGATATTAAAACCTTTGTTGAGGTTCTATTTTTGATATCTAAAAGAAATGAACTCGCCCAGGCTCAAACAGGATTTCTTTTTACGGTATCTTCAAATGATTGACGCTCGCCTGCCACATCTTATGACGGTAAATTGCAATACTTTAATTTAGTTGTTTTGATTAATTTTCTTGTCAGGCTTTAGAAATAATGAACGAAAAAGCGGAAATGCGTTTCATTTTTCATGAAAAAGAGCATGGAGCTTTGGGAGGGAATGTTGCGGAGCAATTTCCTTGAGCATGAATTGATTTTTTGGTTCGTTTTTTTATCAAGAAAAAATGAACGGAACATAAATAAATACTAAAAATATTTTAATATTTGAATGAATTATATTTTAAAGAAATTTAATCTATCCATACAGTTATTGGTAGATTGGTAGAACTGATTAAAGATTAAATATATCTATTTATAAACAGCGAAAAATAGAACTAAAAAAATAAGAAACCTTGGCCAACAAAAGATGCCTTGGAGCAGATTTATGGGGAGAAGAAGAAGTTAAAAATAATATAAAAAGGGTTTGTTGCGTATAAAGCAAATTTTAAGCGAGACGAGCTCGCTTAAAATTCTAAATTATGATACTAAAATTATCTAAATCTTCTTTTCAAATTCCAAGCAACAGAATTTGCAGTGCTAAAATTTCTTGTTTTAACTCCGAGTTTACTTTCTGCTACGATTCTTTTGTTACTAGCGCCTATTGTGCTGATGTTCATTGTGTTATGGTTATTTTTGTTCCTATGAGGCGGCAAAAGTACTCTAACGAATCATAATGGGAATACTATTTAACATATTATTTAACATATAAATAAATTTAGCATACATACAGGTAATGATAACACCGATTAAAGGTTAGATATTACTACAAAAATTTAAATACAATATACTTTTGATGAATAATGAAAATAGAACTAAAACAAAGAAGAACCCTTGGCCAACGAAAGACGCTATGGAGCAAGTTTATGAAATGAAACTTTGGGGTGGTAAAGAATTTGATTTTTACTCCGGTAATGGATCGCACGATGCTGAGGTAGTGAATCCGTATATAGCTGTTGTAACATCATTTTTGAAGTCGTTTAAAGAAGAGCTTGTTGTCTGTGATTTAGGGTGTGGAGATTTTAATGTAGGAAAAGGATTAGTAGAATACACGAAGAAATATGTAGGAGTAGATATCGTAGAAAATCTTATTAAACATAATAAAGACAACTATACCGAAGAAAATTTAGAATTTCGTTGCTTGGATATCGCAGTAGATAATTTGCCTTCTGGGGATTGTGCTTTAGTAAGACAAGTGTTGCAACATTTATCGAATACTGAGGTACAGCAAGTGCTACATAAATTAGCTGATTTTAAATATGTTATTTTAACGGAGCATGTACCCAATGGAGATTTTATTCCCAATAAGGATATTATTTCAGGACAAGGAATTCGAATAAAAAAACAAAGTGGCTTAAACGTATTAGTTCCTCCATTTAATCTTCAAGTAAAAGCAGCAAAGGAGCTACTATCGCTTACTTTAAATGATAATAAAGGGGTTATTATAACTACGTTGTACACACTTTTTTAAAAGGAAATGGATTAGGTTACTACCATCCGATACTTGTAAGTACAACTTAATTTATTGCCAGATTGAGCTTTTGGAAATCCATAAAGCACTAACTTTCATTAAGACTTCGACAAGCTCAGTCTGACAAATATATGTATTCTGATAAATTATTTTTTTATACCAGTTAATTTCTAAGCGAACAATACATCAAGAGAGCTTGTACTCAACTTGATTGGTAAACGGTTTAATAGTGTGTTTTTGAATTTTTATTGGTATTAGGTCAATTTTCAATACATATAGCGTATCTATCAATTAGTTTTTAGGACCATGTAATCTACAAGGATCTTTTATATTTTTTTGGGTAACAAAAAGTGATTTTTGGTAACTATTAAAAAGGATGCTCTTTAAGAGAGCGTATTGGTGAATATATTTAGGTTAAGTTATATTCCTGAAGTGAAAATGAATTAAATTATAGTAGTGTAGTTATGTGATATGATGATTAAAAATGAATACATTTAACAGTAATACCAATTAAATTTCAAGATGCACATAAGTAAATTATCCTTAAATTTAATCTTTTACAAACTTAGGTTGAATTGTGTTTAAAAAAACAGCTGAATTAATATGAATACACATACTGTTAATAGTTTTAATGAATTACTAGAAACCTTTGAAAATACAATAACAGGACAAAATTTAATTTACAGAGGTGTATCAAACAGCTCCTATGAATTAGTAACTTCCTTAGGGAGGTGTGAGCCTTTATTAGGAAAAACTATTTTTCAATTAGAACGAAGAATAACTAAATTATTTAAGGAATCGTCCCGTCCGTATTTAGAGCACGAACCCAAAAATGAGTTGGAATGGTTGGCTATGGCGCAACATTTTGGCTTGCCAACACGTTTATTGGATTGGTCGTACAACCCGTTAATTGCTACGTATTTTGCAGTAGAGACTAATGAGGATAAAGAAGCTGCTATTTATGTTTTTTCTGGAGCGAGTACCATTCAGTCCCCAGAAAAATGGAAGCCTACAACTTTAAAAAAAGTACAAAGATATAGACCGCCATATATTACCTCTAGAATACAAAACCAAGCAGGTTTATTTACAGTACATCACAATCCGGAAGAACCTTTTATGCATGAGAAACTCCATAAAATAATAATTCCGAAAACTATAAAAAGAAAGATTAAAAAGAGTTTGTATAAATACGGAATCAATCAAAAATTAATATATCCAGGGTTGGAAGGCATCTCTAAAGATTTGAAATGGTTGGAAACAAAAATATATTAAGTATTCTTTAGATAAAATTATTTATGATATGTACTAGTGCATGTTGAATAAACAGTTAACCAGACAAAACTATAAACCTCGCCAATAATGGATATTAAAAAAGATTTAATTAGAATAACATCAGAATATTTGGAAGATACTCTTGATTACGAAAAATTGTTAAAGACATCAAAAGAATACAAAAATGTATTGAATACGTTATCCAATGAAAACTTAGATAATGAAAAAGGACGGAATGATATTCATTTCAATAACGGTAAGGCTTTAGGTTCCGTTTGGGCTGCCCTTTGTATTGACGACCTAGTAAGGACGAGACAGTTTATAAGGGGGATACATAAAGCTATAGAAGGAAAAAAAGCTAAAAAGGAAATAATCCATATACTCTACGCAGGAACAGGTCCCTTTGCAACACTTATCCTCCCTTTTATACTTAGGTACTCAAAGTCAGAAATAAAATATACCTTATTAGAAATAAACCCGCTTAGTTTTAATGTATTACAAAATGTAATATCAAAATTAGGTTTAGAGGAACACGATATTAAGTTTGTAAACGATGATGCAACAAAATATAAATTTGATAATGGTACTCCTGATATTATAGTGAGTGAGACAATGCAAAATGCATTGGACAAGGAGCAACAGGTTTCTATTTTTTATAATTTGATGTCTCAAGGAAATACGGATACCATATTTATTCCTGAAAACATAACAGTTTCTATTGATCTAAAAGAAAAAGGAATTGCAGTAGAGAAGCTGCAGAGGAAAGATTACCACAAACAAAATATAATATTTGAGCTTAGCAAAGAAACGATGTTTACTTCAGAAGAAATAGAATTTCAGCCTGGAAAGGAGCCAAAATACCCTAAAAAAACAACCATAATAGAAAGGGAAAAGTTAGTAGGATTTAATGAGCTTGTTTTAATTACGGAGATACAAGTGTTTAAGGATATTAAAATTATACTAAATGAAAGTGGATTGACTACTCCAAAAAGTATCAAGGATATTTCAGAAAATCATCAAGGCACTATTAATATCAATTCACAGTATGTAATTGGTACTAGCCCTAAATTTGATTTAGAGATATTGTAATACAAATAGCATAAGGTGAAAATTAGAAGGGCTAAAAAAGTAAAATAGTTTTATATTTATCAATACAATACAATAATTCATGGTACATACATTAATACTTAGTTTGTTGTTTAGCTTTTACACTACTGTTAGCCCAGAAGTGTATATAGGAAAGTGGGAAATAAGTAGTGGGTCTGTCATATCAATTTACCAAAAGGATAATATGTTTTTTGGTAAAGTATTGAAACGTTCAGATTTCCCCTTGTTCAATAAAAATGGCTTGGATAATAAAAACCCAAATCCTGAATTGCGAACCCGTACAATTATAGGTTCACTGATTATGAATAACATGAACTATACTGATGGGATATTAACGGGAGGAACCATATACAATGCTGATAGCGGAAAATCCTATCCAGTAACATTGAGCATTTATAACGAAAATACAAACCTCTGCCATATAAAAATTAAATACAGTTTGTTTACCAGAAAATTTAAGGCCAAACGTATATAGTAGTATAAAAATAGAGTATTAAAAACACAAATTGATAATAGAAAAAATATTGGGGTATTTGTTTTATAAATACGCTAGGAAATGGACTAAGAAAAAAACAAATAGTGAAATAAAATATATAGGTAATTAGTAGTGTCGGAAAAAAATAGATGTCATTTTTTGTAGGTAGTTTAGTTCGGGTATTCGGTAATAAAGTACAAGCCAACACTAAGGGAATAAGCTAAATTTAAGGATTGTTACCATTAAACTAACTAAGCAAAATATTATGAAAAAAACAATTCTATTTTTATTTTTAATTACATTTTCTTTTGGAATAAAAGCACAATGTAATATTTCAGGACCATTGACAGTTATGTTAGGGACTTCTGCTACTTTTTCAATTCCCAATTTGGCACAATGCACAGAATGTTATGACTGGGATACATTATCAAGTAACATATCAATTACTTCATCAGATATGAATAATACTGTTATTATTTCAGCTAATTCACTTGGGCAAGCTCATCTTCAAGTTACTTATTTTGATGAGGAGGGGTGTCATACTTGTGATATTCTTTTTGATGTAATTAATGGAGATCCTGCAGGTTGTTGTGAGCCTGAACTAAACAGTTATTTTATTTGTGGGGGATGGAAAAGTTATGGAGGACATGGTGCTATTTATATAGCATTTCCTGAGTGTGATAGAACTACTGTAAGTAGTATTGATTGGGTTGTAAATGGGGCGAATTTTATAAGTGGTCCTTTAACAGGTTCAAGTTCAGGAACAACATATGGCCCTGGGTCACCAGGAAATATCGACAATTTAAATTGTAGTGTTATTCAAGTGCAAGCAACTGTGCATTATAATAATGGATGCTTAAGCGAAACTTTAAATGAAACAATAATACCATCAAGTAGAGTTTCAGAAAATATTATTTATCCCAATCCTACTTCCTCAGAGATTAAGATTAATTTGGATTCAATTAAAAATAAAGAAAATATAACTATTAAAGTAATTGACATAGATAGTAATCAAGAGGTATATAACAAAAGAGTTTCTAGGTTAAAAGATAGTAATGAAATTACTATTGGAGGGTTAAGTAAATACCGAATTGTTCAAGTAATAATTTTGAATAATGGGAAAATAGTTAATCAATCAAAAATTATGATTAAATAATCAAATAAATAAGTGGTAACATAAGAGTTGAAAGATAGCTGCTTAAGTCTAAATTTTAAGCGGCTATCTTTTTATTATAAACAAAAAAGTACCTTATAAACTGTTCAATTCGTAAAGTTGCTCTATAAAGTCTTTTTTTCCTTCTTCCCATTGATCTGTGTTAACTAAATAATTTACTAGATAGTCAGATTTAGCACCATATAGAAAAACATTGTCAATTCCTTTTTCAGGGAATTTCCAAATGATATAATTTTTCTTCTTGTCTTTCTTTAGTTCTGATGTTTTAAAACCATTTTTAACTCTGTAATCATACTCCCATTTATAATAATCAGAAACAGTTTCTAAATCAGTTTTTGATGATGAATAAAAAGAATATTTTTTCTTTAGCTAATTGAACCAAAACTTTATCATCATCATCTTCAAAGCCTAAATAATAAGTTACATTATACCAAAAACGATGAGCTACATAAAAGGCAGTTCCAAAAGGAACTTGATTAATACCTATTAGGACATCGGTATTTTTTGTTTATATGATACCCAAAATAAGCGTGATAAATACAATAGAAATTTTCAGACCATCGTTGTTCTTCCGACAAGAGAATATCATTGTAACCTAAGTCTGCATCTAGTCAGAATAACTCAAACCCAAAATCACCAATGCTATCTTTTCTTTCATCATTATAGTCCCTCCAAGCATAGTTTAAACGGATGGCTCCCCCTATGTTAATGCTATCTTGTGCGATAAGTGGTGTTTTTTATCAATGTCTGCTGAGGAAAACGTTGTCGTTTAGAATCAATAGCAATACTATAATCCCCCACAATTTATATTTATTGCAATATATCATATGCCAATTTTAACACAAAAATCAGGGGTAATTAGATGTTTGTTCGTTCGGTTTAAGAAAAAAACACCCTTATGAATTTAGGTGATTTATGCTGAAAATACAAATCACTTTTTTAACAATAACTTTTTTAAATTTGATTATCAAATGACTTTATATAGTTATAATAAATATTGATGTATAAATGAGAAGTATTTCTCATATAAAGTTTTATTTTTGTGACCGTTAACCCCCCCAATTATAATAAAAGAATAAATAGATATGTCTGAAGCAATAGAAAAAGTAAAATGCCTAATCATAGGTTCTGGTCCTGCAGGATATACTGCAGCAATTTATGCAGCAAGAGCAAATATGAAACCTATAATGTATGAAGGGTCACAACCTGGAGGACAATTAACAACGACAAACGAAGTAGAAAATTTCCCTGGGTACCCTGAGGGAGTTACTGGTCCGGCAATGATGATTGAATTACGTAACCAAGCGGAACGTTTTGAAACTGATGTAAGATCAGGTTGGATTACAAAAGTTGATTTTTCTGGGCCTATTCATAAAGTATGGATTAATGATGAAAAAGAAATTCACTGTGAAACGATAATTATTTCTACTGGAGCTGCAGCTAAATATTTAGGATTGCCATCTGAACAAAAGTATTTAAAAATGGGTGGAGGGGTATCTGCTTGTGCTGTTTGTGATGGATTCTTTTATAAAAACCAAGAAGTAATTATTGTTGGAGCTGGGGATTCAGCTTGTGAAGAAGCGCATTACTTATCTAAGATATGTAAAAAAGTAACCATGCTTGTGCGTAATGAATTTAGAGCTTCTAAAATTATGGCAGCTAGAGTTAGGAATACTGAAAATATTGAAATTTTACTTAGAACAGAAACTGTTGAGGTTTTAGGAGATGAATATGGTGTTACTGGTGCTAAAGTAAAGAATAGAGATACTGGTGAAGAGCATGATGTTGCTGCATCAGGTTTCTTTGTAGCTATAGGACACAAACCAAATACGGGTATTTTTAAGGACTATATTACCTTAGATGAAACTGGGTATATTGTAAATGAAAAAGGAAGTACAAGAACAAATATTCCTGGAGTATTTGTTTCTGGAGATGCTGCTGATCATGTATATAGACAGGCAATCACTGCTGCAGGTACAGGTTGTATGGCTGCCTTAGATGCAGAGCGTTATTTAGCTGCGAAAGAAGGATGATTAAAGTGATAATAGGTTGTAACTTATAGATTTTAATACTTGTTTATAGTGATTTAAATCAATTCACTATTTTAAAAACAACAAAGGTGTGTTCATAGGCACACCTTTGTTGTTTTTAATATTTTTTGGGCTTAGTAAATTTAGGTTTATTAAAATTAAATATTAGTTATGAGTAATATCTGCAAAGGTTTCCTTAAATATCAAAAAAAACCTTACGAATCATACGATAGTAAGGTTTTCGCGGAGAAAGAGGATTCCCGAGGATATTAAGTATCCCTTTGTATACAAAGGATTCAAAGTACATCTTGAAATTTAATAGGTGTAATTCACAGGTATAAACTAATGTTACTTTGTTTTCTTCTCTGTAGGAGTCAATAACTCAGTTGTTTAATTCTTATTTCCTAATATTTTTAAGATATTAGGTTTGAAATAATTTGGTCCTTTTAGCACTTTTCCATCTTCACGATAAATTGGTTGACCATCAGCTCCTAACTTACTCATATTACTTTCTTGAATTTCATCGAATACAGATGCTATTTTATCTTGTAGACCATGTTCTATCATTGTGCCACATAATATATATAACATATCCCCCAAAGCATCTGCTACTTCAACTAGATCATTATTTTGAGCTGCTTCTAAATACTCCTCATTTTCTTCTTTCATCAAGTTAAAACGGAGGGTGTTTTTAGCTTCTCCTAAATCGGCTTTTGGAGTTTCTCTGTGACCAATTTTAAAAGCAGTGTGAAATTTCGTAACGGCGTCAGTATATTTTTTCATTGTATGTGTATTTAAATGATTTACTTTAATTAATTTTGCCTAAAAATAATAAAAAAAATGTTTACTACCGGCCAACTTATATTTGCAGCTTTATTTTCCCTGGTTTTTGTAGGAGTAATGATTTGGTCCTACAGAAAAGACTTCAAATTACATCAAAAACACTACAAAGGGAGTTATTGGGTACTTGTTGCTATACTAGTTTTTTTTAGTTTGATCTACGCACTGAAATCTTTTATCTACAACTAGTCAGTAGCCAAATTAAAAAATCCCTTCAACTTTCGCTAAAGGGATTGTTTTTTTATAAATTCAAAAAAAAACGAGTTAATCAAAACTCCATCGGTAGGTTATATCTTATTCATCCATTTGAATTTGTATGCTGTATCTGGCAACACCGCTCTTTCAGCTAGACGATACATCCTATCTGGTAAACGCATTAAATAATCTCTAGCTTTTTCTGCCTCTGCTGTTAAACCAGTTATTTTATCTATCTCCCATGCAACATTAAGTTTTCTCATAATGTCAACATAATCAAAACCAGTATATACTCCCGTGCGCTGTGCTACCACAGAAAACTGATTAAATAGTGATGCTTTTTCTGCATGTGATTCTCTCAAATACATTGCTGGCATAATAATTTGGTTTTTCATCATATAATAATAAGCCAACATCATTTCACTAGGGTCTATTTTGAAGATTTGTTTCACAAAATCAGTGTATGCAATATGATGACGCATTTCATCTCCTGCAATAATTTTAGACATTTTAGCTAATGCTTTATGTCCTTTTTTACGCGCTATTTTAGCCACATTATTATGTGAGATATAGGTAGCTAACTCCTGAAAACTTGTATATATAAAGTTTTTATACGGATCAGTTGCTGTACCAATATCAAAACCATCAGCAATTAAATGCTGTGTTGACATTTCAACCTCACGCATATTAACTCTACCTGATAAATACAAGTACTTGTTTAATACATCACCATGACGATTTTCTTCTGAGGTCCATGCTCTTATCCATTTTGCCCATCCGTTATCAGGATCTTGATGTACACCATCTAAATCTAATAACCATGATTCGTATGTTGGTAACGCTTCTTCAGTAATCGTATCTCCTACCATTACTACCCAGAAATCATCATCTAAATCTTTAGAAATTTCTTGAATTTCTTTTATTTCATCAATAAAGGTATCTTTTTGTGAGTTAGGCAAAAAATCCGTTGGTTGCCAAATCTCTTCTACAGGTATCAAGAATTTATCTACAAACGAATCGATGTTTTTCTCTAGTGTTTGCATTACTTCTATTCTTATGTTTTTTATAGACATAATTTAATTTATAGCTGTTATTATTGTAAATTCTACTTTTTTAGCAAGTTCATTAAATGGTAATGAACTAATTTTTATTGGGGCATGCGTTTTTATTGTAATCGGACTTCCAACTCCAAAAGGAAATTTTCCGTACTTAAATACTTTCCATGAGTTATTTACTGTCAAAGGTACAATATATCCATCAGGATTATACTTAGCAATTATTTTTAAGCCATTAGTAGCAAACTCCTTAGGTTTTCCATCGACACTTCTAGTACCTTCTGGAAATATTGCAGCAGACCATTTTTCCGTATTTATATTTTTAGAAAATTTTGCTAACTCAACTATAGCTTGTTTTCCGTTATTTCTATCAATTAAAGCAGCTCCTCCATGTCGCAAATTAAAAGAAACACTCGGAATTCCTTTACCTAATTCTTTTTTGGAAACAAACTTAGGGTTGTGCTTTCTGAAAAACCATGAAATTGGTGAAATATCAAATAAACTCTGGTGATTCGACACAAATATCAATGTAGTGTTTTCAGGTAATTTATGCGGATTATCGACTTTTACAGTAACTCCAATAAGTAATAAATTTTTCACCAAAAAAAAGTTCATACAATCTACCACTTTTTGGTATTTATTAAAATTTAAAAATTTTAAACTAAACCATTGTAACGGATGAAATACTACTAGTATTAAAAAAAATGATAGCCCAAAAATTGGTGATAGTATGTAACTTAAAATCTTCATTATGGTTTCAACCAATTCCTTATTATTAATGTAAAATAAATAAAACGGTAAATATAGTGAAATTCTGTTAATATATACCGCAACATATGACAACAAAAAATGGCACTTAAACGAAGTTTAAGTGCCATTTTTAAAATTATTTTGAGGCAAGCCTCAAAGAATTAAATCCGCTAACAATATTAATTTACAGCTGGTAAAAAGCTATAGTTTTTAGCATAGCTTAACATTTGCTCAGTAAACGTTTTTGGTTGCTCAATTGTGAAACCTGTTATTTCTCCTGCATCATTAGTTGCTGGAACTATTACTGGATTTACAAATCCGCTATAAGGAGCGTCTTTAAATTGTGCATTTCTATCCAACACTTCTTTATGAATTGCTTGATCTACTTTTACACCGTATCCTTCCACTAAAGCTTCTACAGCAGCAAAATCACCTTCCGATTTTATACGTTGTGTTTCACGCAATAATTGTCCGAAAATATCATGTAACTTTTTATAGTCATTAATATTGAAATATGTTTTCCCATCACGAGTAACTTTTTCAATTACATTATCTGCTTGACCTTTTTCGAAAGCCCATCCAGCAACCCATTGACGGTTACGCATGTGTGCTTCTTCTATTTCGTCACCTAAATTCAAACGTACTAATTGTGCCATTAATCCATTACGGATATACCCGTCATAAGCAGTTTTACCTACTTTTTCCCAATCTTTAACTAAGCCTAGGTCTTGTAACTTCGTATCATATAAATAGTACAAGCCAACTAAATCAGCTCTTCCTTCTTCCAAAGTAGATGCGTAATTTTTAAGTGTTTCTCTAGTTTCTCCTACTCCTGGATTTATCTGTCCAGATGCATGACCAATTACTTCGTGTAATGCTGTATGTAATTTATCAGCTAGTTGTCCGTATTCTTCTTCTAAAAGCAATTCTTCTTCATCATGAACAAATTCCTTTAATCTCCCTGAACCACCAGCATTTGCATAAGCACCGATAATATTACCTAAAGAAACAGACTTACTCCCTACTTCGGTACGAATCCAGTTTGCATTTGGTAAGTTTACACCAATTGGCGTACTTGGAGATGCATCACCTGCTTCACCTGCTACATTTACAACTTTGTATGTTACACCAACAACATTTTCCTTTTTATGTTCATCCATTAATGGAGAGTTATCCTCAAACCATTGAGCGTTTTCAGAAACTACTGACATTTTTTTAGACATGTCAAAATCTTTAATTTGCACTACAGTTTCATAAGAACCTCTGTATCCTAATGGGTCATTATATACTTCAATAAAACTATTGATATAATCAATATTTCCTTCAGTTGCAGCAGTCCAAGCTACATTGTAATCATCCCAAGTTTGTAAATCACCTGTTTGATAATATTTAATTAACAATCCTAAAGCTGTTCCTTGTGCTTCGTTTTCTGCTACCCCTTGTGCTTTTTCTAACCAACCAATTATCTGATCAATTGCTGCGCCATATAACCCCCCTGATTTATATACACGCTCTTTTAACACTCCATTTTCTTTAACTAACTGAGAGTTTAGCCCGTAAGACAAGGGTTGCTTTTTATTTGGAGAGATCATTTTTCCGTAAAAAGATTCCACATCTGCATTTGTTACATTAGGACCGTAAAAGTTTACAGCACTTGCAGCAACATTATCTACTCCTTTTGAGAGGTTTACTTTTTTAGCATCTTTATCATCAAAAATAACCGCTAAAGCATCTCCTTTTAAATCTGTATTAGTAGCCGTTAATAAAGTTTCTAAATACGCTTGGTCAAATACTGGAGTTAATTTAGCATTTGAATAGTGATGGTGAATTCCGTTAGAAAACCACACACGTTTTAAATACTCTTCAAAGTTATTCCAGTTATCAGAAGTTTTATCTCCTGCATAATTAACATATACATTTTCTAATGCTTTACGGATCGTTAAATTATAACGGTAGTTTTGATCCCACATGATATCCCTACCAGCTAATCCCGCTTGCGTTAAATAGTATACTAATTTTTGTTCTTTTAATGTTAATGCATCAAATCCGTGAATTTGGTAACGCAATACTTTAATATCTGCAAACTGCTCAACAGCAGAATCAAAATCGGTTGCTACTTTCTTCTTTACTTCTGTAACAACTTCTGTAATATCTTTAGCTACTTTTTCATTTGTTTTACCACATGAAATGATTAAGGTTGACGCTAATGCCAAACCTATAATTGGTTTTATTTTCATTATAATTGATTTAAGGTTGTTTTAATTTCGCCTAAAAGTAATTAATCTAATGAAGAAAAAGAAATGTTAATTTATTATATTTAGCATTCAATGCTAATTTTTACTAACCAATTGGTCGGGTATAATGACTAATTAAACACTAATCATATGAAAATTCTTAAGTACTTATTATTACTCTTACTGGTAATAGTTGGTGGTTTACTTTTATTTACCACTTTACAACCAAACAACTACGACGTAAAACGTTCAAAATTGATAGAAGCTCCAGTAAGTGCCGTTTATAATAATATTAACGATTATAAAAATTGGAAAACATGGGGGCCTTGGTATGATGATGACCCAACAATTAAAGAAACTTACGCTGACCAAACTTCTGGTATTGGCGGAGCCTATAGCTGGACTAGTAAAGACGGACCAGGAAACATGCAAACAATAGCATTAGAAGAGAATAAATCAATTTCTCAAAAACTACAATTTTCTGACTACGAACCGGGAGATACTTATTGGTCTTTTGAAGAAACAGAAGGAGGAACTAATGTTACTTGGGGAATGAAATCCGATAAAATCCCTTTTATGTTTAAATTTTTCGGAGCATTATCTGGTGGAATGGATAATATGCTTGGACCTATGCTTGAAAAAGGTTTAGATAAAATTGCTAATGTTATGCCTGAATACATAAAAAACAATCCTCCAGCTCCACCAAAAGAAACTTTTACATTAGGAAGCATCCTATCCTTAAAACAAGATGCACAACAATTTATTGGATACAAACAAGTATGTAAAATTGACCATGAAGCAATGACAAAATTATATATGGAGTTTATGCCAAAATCAGGGATATATGCTGCGAATCAAAAATTAGCTGATACAGATTATACTCCTGCTTCCGTTTTTACTAAATGGGATGAAGAAAAGGGAGAAGCTGAGTTTTATATTGGTTTAATAGTAAGAAAAGATATCGCCTTAGATAAAGGAATGGAAAAAGTAACATTACCTGATGGTAAAAATATTATGATTACTAAATATGGTCCTTACGGAACAGGAGATATGGAAGCTCATATGGCTATTGACCAGTATTTAAAAGAAAATGGACTAGAACAAAATGGCGCAATTTGGGAGCTATACTTAAACGATCCTATGCTTGTTAAACCAGAGGATGTAGAAACTGAAATTCATTATCCAGTTAAATAGCCTCGTCGAGGCAATAATTTTATCACAGTTCATAACTAAATTATTTGTTAGCAACTTGAGTTTAAAACTTATCGATTAACTCATACTTCACGTTTGTGTCAAAGAAATTGATATATAAAAAGGCGACCAATGGTCGCCTTTTTATATATTTTATAAATCCAACTGCTTTAGTTCTTTATAGTTTTTATTCAGCTTACGCATTAAGATACCGTATAATAAAAAGTAAATAAATAAGCATATACCAATACATATAGCTGTTGAAATAAGAATTATAATACCAAGGACTAGATAATCTTTTAGATTAATTAATTCAAATGCAATTTCATTATTAATACCTGTAGGGGAGGTCAGTGTATAACTTAAAGCTGTAATAATTAAGATAGCCATTAAACTTAAATTAATCAATACAAATTGTTTGACGGTTTTCCGAGTTTTAATAATGTTGTTTAATAAAACTTTTATACTACTAGAAGTGTTTATTGTTTTGTAGTTTTTATAAAACTTAAAAGAGTAAA
Source organism: Kordia sp. (assembly GCA_002733415.1). Lineage (GTDB taxonomy): Bacteria > Bacteroidota > Bacteroidia > Flavobacteriales > Flavobacteriaceae. The sequence goes on from NVVR01000013.1 coordinate 68,635, forward strand.
TAAAAACAATTAGTAAGCTAGATATGGTAACGAAATGTTCTATCCATGAAGGGAGGTTTAGGTCGTTATAGTCGTGTGGTGTAATAAAGACTCCGGTGATTAGTCCTATGCCTAGTTCAATAACGCTAATAATAAAAATCCATTTCACCGTAGAAGACGATTTTTTTAATATCATCTTATATATTGATTCAACTGAAACCTTTGGGTGAATTGTTGCGTTCCAGTTTTTTTTAAGTATGTCTAATTCTTCCATAATTATGGGTTTAATATTTTTTTAAGTTTTCCTTTTGCTCTATTCATTTTCACTCGTGCATTAACTTCACTGATACCCATGGTTTCTGAGATTTCCCTGTAGTTTTTTTCTTCTAAATACAAGAATATTAAGGCTTTTTCGATATCAGATAATTGCTTTATAGCGGAATACATTAATTTCAATTGTTCTTCTTCGGTATCATCATATTCTTCAGACTTAATTTTAAAATGAAAATCATCAATATCGTTAGTTTGAATTCTGCGTTTTGATTTTCGGTAAAGTGTAATAGCGGTATTTAGTGCGATACGGTACATCCAAGTACTGAATTTAGCATCTCCTCTAAATTTTGGAAACGCTCTCCATAATTGTATGGTAACTTCTTGAAATAAATCATTATGAGCATCTTGATTATTGGTGTATAACCTACATATCTTATGAATGATGTTTTGGTGCTTCTCTAATTGAGTAACAAAACTATGTTCGAGTTCTTTTTTCACAAACACTAATTAAATGATTGAATAATTAACTGAAAATTGAATTGTTTTTCGACTTTTCAGGCTGAAGGATAACGGCATAGCCATAGCTACGGTTTTATACTTCAAGGAAGATAAAATGAAAAAGAAAGAATTTGCAGTCATTAATTTAGCTTTTAAATGGTATAGCTGAGTTGTTCTGTAAAGTAAGTCTTAAATTGTATTGATTTGTTACAAGATATTTGAATTAAAAATACAATTCAGTATCGTGATTTGACAGTTCAGAATTTTTTTTTAAAAAAGAAGGTATAAATAATTGACCTTTGTATAGAGCTAACGGTAAACTATGAATGATTTGGTAAAACATATTAAATACGCATTTCTGTCAGGAGTAATAATTTTTGTAATTATGAAAACGATTTCAGTTCTTATGGATGGGGCTTTTGATTTTGATTTGAATTTAGGAATACAGTTTTTATGGTATATGTTATACGCAACAGTATTGTATAGTGCTAACTTAAGTGTGTATCTGTTTTTTGACAAAAAATATGGGAAAGAAGATTATAGAGTTGGCCGTGTAGTTTTAGTTTTTATGACTACAATATTAGTAACATTATGTGCGGTATTCTTTTTGAGAATAGTTAAAAATGTGATTGTAGAAGGAGAATCTTTTACTGTTTTTTTTAATGAAGAAACGCCAAAGAATTACATTATTCCGTTTGTAATAACTGTAGTAGTATCGTTGTTTTTTATTGCTTTTTATTCTTTTAAAGCATTACAGGATAAGAAAATTAAACAACAGAAAATTATTGCTGGTACAGCAAATGCTAAATACGAAAGTTTAAAAAGTCAGTTAGATCCACACTTTTTGTTTAATAGTCTTAATGTATTAGTGTCTTTAATAGAAGAGGATACTGATAAAGCTCAAAAGTTCACGATCTCTTTGTCAAAAGTTTATCGGTATGTATTAGAACAAAAAGATAAAGATTTGGTTTCGTTAGAGGAAGAATTGGCTTTCGCGAAAACGTATATGTTATTATTGAAAATGCGTTTTGAAGATGCAATAGATTGCGCTATCCCAGAGAAGGTTAATAACCCAGAAGCTAAAATAGTTCCGCTATCATTACAAATTTTATTGGAAAATTGCGTGAAACATAATGTCGTAAGCGAACTACAACCATTGCATATTAGTATAGTGGAATCTGCAAATAGTTTAACAGTAACCAATAATTTTCAAGAAAAAAAAGTGTTAAAAAATTCAAGCGGAATAGGATTAAATAATATAACAGAACGTTATCAAATATTATCTACTAGAACAATTTCAATCAATCAATTAAAAAACGAATTTACAGTAACATTACCATTATTAACTAAAAAAGCATCAATCATGAAAACAACAACATCATACACTAATTATGAAAACGCAAGAAAACGATTAGAGAATTTAAAAGGGTTTTATTGGAGTTTATTTGCCTATAGTATTGTTATTCCCTTTTTAATATTTATAAACTTTAAAACAAGTTGGAATGAGCATAAATGGTTTTTTTATCCAATGTTAGGGTGGGGAGTTGGATTAGCTTTTCAAGGGTATGAAGTGTATGGGAAAAACAAGTATTTCGGTAAGGCTTGGGAAGACAGAAAGCTAGAAGAGTTTATGAAAGAAGAAGAGAATAATTCGAATCGTTGGGAATAATATACTGTGTGTAAAAGAAATTATTATGAAAAAATATAGTGAAGAAGATCGTTATAATAGAGCAAAGAAAAAAGTAGATAAAATTAAAGGATTCTATACACATGCAGTTGTATATGTTGTTGTGAATATAATATTATTGTTAATGATTTATTCGGGTTGTGATAATGATGCGGAATTCTGGAACTTTGGTTCTTTTTTTACAGCTATTGGTTGGGGAATTGGGTTATTGGTGCATGGAGTTTCTGTTTTTGGAAAAGATATGCTGTTTGGTGCTAATTGGGAAGAGCAAAAAATGCAACAATTTTTGAAAGAAGAAGAAGAAGGAAATAATAATAAATGGGAGTAGTTATGGAGAAGTATATAGATAATGATCGTTACAACAGAGCAAAGAAAAGGGTTGAAAAGATAAAAGGTTTTTACTGGCATTTTGCTTCGTATTTTATAGTAAACATGTTTATAAGTTGTAGTAAATTGATTTCTGATTTAGATGAAGGGAAAACATTTGTAGAAGCTTTTTTTGACTTTGGAACATTTGCGCTATGGCTATTTTGGGGTGTTGGGATTTTCTTTCATGCTTTTGGGGTTTTTGGTAAACAACTGTTATTTGGGGAAAAATGGGAGCAAAGAAAAATACAAGAGTATATGAAAAAAGAAAAGCAGCAAGAAAGTAAATGGCAATAACATATTTATAATCAATTCCTCGGTATTAGGACAAGAGAAGTGAATATAACCAATATTTCCATCGAGACATTCCAATAGTTATTGGAACGTGGAATTAAACTTACCGGTGAGATTAAATTAAAATTTATGAAGATATTAATTATAGAAGACGAAAAGCCTGCAGCTCGTAGACTTAATAGGCTGTTAGAAAAGCAAAATATAAAAGTAAGTACAATGCTACATTCTGTAGCGGAAGCTAAGCAGTGGTTTATAGCTAATGAACATCCTGATTTAATTTTTTTAGATATTCAATTGTCTGATGGATTGTCTTTTGAAATTTTTGAAGAGATTGAAATTAAAAGTGCAATTATATTTACAACTGCTTATGATGAATATGCATTAGATGCATTTAAACTCAATAGTATTGATTATCTTTTAAAGCCAATAGATGAAGATGATTTGTCTATCGCTATTGAAAAATTTAATACTTTTAAACCACAGCAAAAAACATCTGTTATTTCTTTTGATGATGTAAAGCGAATATTGTTAAATGAGAATAAAAAAAGCTATAAAAGCAGATTCACTATTAAGGTGGGGCAACATTTAAAAATGATTGAGCTACATGATGTGGAATGTTTTTACAGTAAAGATAAAGCTACCTATATTCATACAAATTCAGGTAGAGGTTATTTATTAGAAAATTCGCTTGAACAATTAGAAGAGCAATTAGATCCTAAACATTTTTTTAGGATAAGCAGAAAGTTTTTTATACATATAAATGCAATTAAAGATATTGTATCCTATTCAAATTCAAGATTAAAAATTCAATTACATAAGTTCCAAGAAGAGGAGCTTGTAGTAAGTAGAGAAAGGGTTAAAGAGTTTAAAAACTGGTTGGGGTAGTTTAAGTTGTTAATAGCTACTATTCTTATAGGGGAATAGGTGAAGTGCTTTGTCGGATTTTTTCACTGTGTAATCGTTTTTTTTTAATTATATTTAGCCCCTTATTAACCTATTTAGTATAAATAAATAAAAATAGTATGAAATTTAATTTACGAAAAAACTTACTAACAATATTGTTGTTAGTAGGTGTATGTTCCGGATTTGCTCAAAAGAAAAAGCAAGACCCTTGGGATTTTACAAAAAGCGAAAATGCACAGAAATCTATACAAAATACAGGATATGTTAGATGTGCGTCTGTTGAAATGGATGCCATTCGAAAAGCAAAATATCCAGATATGCAAACTCAAGAAGAGTTTGAAAATTGGTTAGCACCATTAATGCAAGCTAAGAAAGCAGAAATAGAACAATTATCTAGTGTCGCTTCATATATGGCTGTAGTTAATATACCTATTATTTTTCACATAATTACAGATGGTACAATGCCAACAAATATAGTGGCATCTCAAGTTCAAGCTCAAATAGATCAATTAAACTCAGATTTTAATAATCTATCAGGTAGTTCTTATGGAGTAGCAGCTAGTGCAGATATTAATTTTATACCCGCGATGGTTGATCCTTCAGGAGCTCCATTAGCTGAGCCAGGAATAAATCGTGTTACAGCATATGGTGCGGGTCCTTTCCCTGCAGGCGATTTTGATGTTGGTGGTGGTGGTTTAGAAATTAAATCTACTGGATGGGATTATAACCAATATGCGAATGTTTGGGTTGGAGGTTTAACAGGTGGTCTTTTAGGTTATGCTCAATTCCCTTCTAATTCAACATTGCCTGGTATGGCAACTAATGGTGGTCCTAGTATTAACAGTGGGGTTGTATGTGGTACAGGAACAATCGGTTCTGTAGCTAATCCAGGTACAGCAGCGCCTTATGATTTAGGAAGAACACTAACTCATGAAGTAGGACACTGGATTGGATTACGCCATATTTGGGGTGATGGAGATTGTTCTGTGGATGATTTTTGTGCAGATACGCCTAATGCAAGTGGTTCTAATTTTGGATGTGCTACAGGAAATGACTCTTGTGCAGCAGACGCTGGTACAGATATGGTTGAAAACTACATGGATTACTCTGATGATGCATGTATGGATACTTTTACTGCAGATCAAGTTTTAAGAATTTTAACTGTATTGGATAATGCAGATGGATTATCTAACCTATCTGATTCTACAACGGGTTCAGTTGATTATAGTATGATTTTTACAGAAACCGATATGAATATATGTGAAACTGCTGGTAATCCAGAATTTGCATTTAATTATGACGCTTCAGATGGTTTTGGTGACACGGTTAACTTTACAGCTGTTTCAGTACCTGCTGTAGGAGGAATTGCATTTTCTCAAAATTCAGCAAATGCTGATACAAATAATATTACAGTTACAATTACTGGAGCTACTTCGGGAACATATGTAATAACAGTAACTGGAACTTATGGTACTGAAACAAAAGATGTGACACTTAATTTAGAAGTAGTAGCTTCTGCTGTTAGTAATCCGAATTTAACATCGCCAGCTGATACAGCAACAAATGTAGCTGACCACACCTTAGTTTGGGATGCTATTATAAATGCAACTAGTTATGATGTTAATATATATGATGATGCAGGATTAGGAGCAGGAAATTTAGTTGAAAATGCTACAGTAAACACTAATGCATATACGGCTACAACTTTAGCTACTCAAACAATGTATTATTGGACAGTAACTGCAAGTAATGCAGTATGTGCAACATCTAGTAATGTATCTGGAGCAAACAGTTTTGAAACTGCAAATATTAATTGTGAAACAATAGTAACAACCGATAATTCTTTGCCAATCCCTGCTGGTAATGGAGTTAATGATGGTACAGCAGCGGGAGAAGGTTCTCCAGCAGTTCAGACTATTAGTTATGGATATGGTGTAACAATTACAGATGTTAATGTTACAATAAATATACCTCATGAATGGGTTGAGGATGTGCGTTTAGTATTAACAAGTCCAGCAGGAACAGAGCTTGAATTGTTTGCTAATATAATTGGAAATGGAGTTAATTTTACAAATACCGTTTTAGACGATCAAGCTGCAACATTACTATCTGATGCAACTGGAGCTGATGCACCATATACAGGAACATATCAACCTGATAATGCATTGTCAATGTTTAACGGGGAAACCTCTATGGGAGATTGGACCTTATCAGTATATGATTTTTGGGATACAGATAATGGAACATTAGAATCATGGTCAATTGAAATTTGTGGTGCGCCTTTACCAGATGCTGATGGAGATGGAGTTCCGGATGTTACTGATAATTGTATAAATACCCCAAACTCTGATCAAGCAGATGAAGATGGAGATAATGTTGGTGATGTATGCGATAACTGTCCTACGGTAGCTAATGCTGATCAAGCTGATGCAGATATGGATAATATAGGTGATGTTTGTGAAGACCTAGATGGTGATGGTATTTTAAATGATGTAGATAACTGCCCAGATGTTGCAAATCCAGGTCAAGAAGATGTTGATGGTAACGGAGTAGGAGATGCATGTCAAGATACTGATGGTGATGGTGTTTTAGATATTAACGATAACTGCCCTACGGTAGCTAATGCTGATCAAGCAGATGTTGATGGGAATGGAGTAGGAGATGCTTGTCAGGATACTGATGCAGATGGCGTTATAGATATTGAAGATAACTGTCCGTTAACTGCAAATTCAAGTCAAGAAGATGCTAATAATGATGGAATTGGTGATATATGTGAGTCTATTGATCCAGCAGATACATTAACGCCAAATGGTGATGGTCAAAATGATACTTGGAATATCAAGAATATTGAATATGTAGCCAATAATACAGTAAAAGTATTTAACCGTCATGGGATAAAAGTATTTGATGCATCAAACTATGTGAACAACACATGGGGAGGAGAGTCTACTGAAGGAGGAAGCGGATTATTGCCTGCTGGATCTTATTACTATGTAATCGAGTACACTTCAACTCAAGGAGAAGCGAAAGTTACTAAAGGTTGGATGTATATCAATTACTAATAAATCATTATAAGAAAAAAGCTTACTAAGTGATTAAGTTGTTTAGTAGGCTTTATAAAACAAAATACAAATGAAAAAAACATATAAATTTTTAGGTGCAGTCGCATTATTATTCTCATTAGGGGTAAGTGCGCAACAAACACCAGAATATACGTTTTGGCGTCAAAACATGAGCTTGATTAATCCTGCTTATGTTGGTAGTACAGAGAAAACGGAAATCAATATAATTAGTTACAAGGATCAGTTTAACGGAGTTCATGACGGACCTCAAACACAATCATTATCTGCACAAGGGAGTTTTAGTGATAAAGTAGGAATTGGATTGGAACTTGTTTCAGATAGGGTTTTTATTCAAAAGGAAACAAATGTATTTGTAAACTTTTCATACAAATTAAGTTTTGGAGAAGGTAAAAATCTATTTTTAGGATTAAAAGCAGGAGGAAGTTTCTTTAATGTAGATTTCACACGCTTACAAACCCAAGATCAGATTAATCAAGGGGAAGTGAGTAAATTTAATCCAAACTTTGGATTAGGAGCTTATTATAAAGCTGACAAGTATTTTGTGAGTTTATCAGCGCCAAGAATCTTGCAGTCAGAGCGTTATGAGGAAGTAGCAGGAGGAGCAGCTCAAGAAGCAACCGATGCAACTTTAGTAATGTTTGGAGGTGGATATTATTATGATTTAAATGAGAATATTCAAATAATTCCGGCGTTAATGACGCGTTATGTTGAAGGAGCACCATTTGGTTTAGACTTCAATGTAAGTGCACGTTTTTACAAGAAGTTTGAATTAGGAGGAAGTTACCGTTTGAATGATTCAATGTCAGTAATGGCTTCATTTGAAGTTGCTGAAATGTTAGACTTAGGATTTGCATATGATTTTGCGACATCTGATATCAAGAGTCAAACAAGTGGAGGTCCAGAATTTTTATTAAGAATAAAATTGTAAGTTTTT
>NVVR01000063.1 GCA_002733415.1 Kordia sp.
GGTCAATGGAAGTCTGCTAAAAAAGAAGAGGAAAATTTAAAGGTTTCCGAAGCGTATATGCAACCCTATTTAGAGAAAATACGTGCTGAATTAGAAGCGTATATAACCAATAATTATACTGGATAATATGTTAGGAAGTACAAACGATTTTTTCACACAAGATGCGAAAATATTAAAAGCTAAAAAGCGTGATGTAAAAACGCTTTTAATAATTAAGGGGTTCAACCCTAAATTAATAGAATTGGTTTTAGTAGCGTATGATTATTTTTCAAAGAATCCTCATGAATTTGATGGAGAAACAATTGTAAAAGATTTAAATGATTTACCTAATCTTAGTATTGCTGGATTGGTACATGATTACGAGTATGTAGTTTACAAAGTATGGAAAAACCCAATCAAAAAAATACGTGCTGATTGGGAATACGGTCAATTACACGAGAAATTAGGAAAAGGATATTTCATACCGTATTTACGTGCCATTTGCTTAATAATTACAACGCCTATTTATTACTTAATTAAACCATTTTCATAACTAACTCAACTAACCCCAAAGAACTAACCAATGAACTCACAAACAATTATTGACAGCCTACCACAAATTATTTCCTACTTATTTGGAGCTGGAGGTGTACTCGCATTTTTCCAAGGTAGAAAAGAACGTAAAATATCAATTAAATCACAGGAAGCCGATGCTATTCAAGGTTTGCAACAAGCCTATGCTAATTTTATTAAGCATAGTAATGAGCTTATTGATGATTTAAAAGTAGAGGTTAAAGAATTAAAGCAGCAAATTGACCGTCAAGAAGAAGCATTTATTGAATATAAAACACAATGTAACGTAATTCACGATTAATATGCTATCCATACTATCAACCCCATTATTCCGTAAAATATTATCCGCTATCATAACAATTGGTATCGGTTTTTACATTGGTTACTCCTTACGTAACGATCAAATCAAGTCACTCCGAAAAGAAAAGAACTTTGCTAAAGGAGAGTTTAAGCAATTAAACACAAGTTACCACCAGTTAAGGGTAACTACCGACACTTTACAAAGTGTAATTATTCAACTTGCACAACAAGAACGAATACAAGTAGCCAATTATATAAGTGATACAAAAGTAAAAGATGGTAGCACCTTAAATTTTGTACCAAAAACAAGAGCTAATTTATCAGTAGTTAAAACAAAAATGGTTGATGTAATACCGTTGGTAATAGTGCCAACAGCACCAACAGATCAACCAACAGTACCAACACCAAAAAAGAATAAAGATAAAAACTTCTTTGGCAGATTATTTTCACGTAGACGAATTAAATAATGAAAAACATTATACTCATATCAGGTTTACTATTAACAGCGGGTTTTTTGTTTACAAAGAACAAAGTAAAAAATGTAATTGCAGACTATGAAAGTATTTTTAAGCAGTTAAAAATTAAGCTAGCTGGTATTAAAAATTTAAACATTTCCAACGGTCAGTTAACTGCACGAGTAACACTTAATATAACCAATCCTACAACCACTAATTTAGGTTTAGATACAAATAGCTATGTTACACTAAAAAAGCTGCTATTCTATACGGAAAGTGGTAAATACATTGGCGAAGCGTTACCCAACATATCAAACATACAATTACCAGCACAACAAACTATTACAAGTCCTGAAATACCAGTAATAGTACCACTAAATAACAATGCAATAAATGTAGGGTTTGAGTTATTAACCAACTCCAAAAACTTACAAGTAAAAGCAGAAATAGAAGCCTTTAATACTACTTATACTATATAATTTATGTTAGCATCAGTACGACAATACAACGCCTTAAATGGTGTAGTTATACGAGAAGATTTACAACAATTAACAACCGATTTACAAAAGGATGAACAAATACATCTAGCTGATAAATTAACCAGTTTATTAGCTAATAATGCAGCTATAAATAAATTTGATATTGATGTAGAAAACCCTGCGTTTGAAGAGTTTCCAAGTAGTTTAAGTGGCGCAGTAGAGTTTGATCCGTACTTAGAATCTTATGGAACAGGATTAAACAAGCCAGCTGGTCAGGATAAAATATATGACATGATTACTGATAAATTAATTGAAGCTATTGAAGCTAATGGAGATTTGCCCTGGTACACTGAGTATGATGAAGAAAAAGGTAAAAAAACTGGTTTTGTTGGATTAGATACTCCTATGAATTTTAAAACCCAAAAAGGATATAGAGGTGTTAATGGTTTAATTCTTTCTTTTTATCCAAAGTTTACCGGTTATAAAGAAGATTTATTAGGAAGAAAAGTGAAAACAGGGAAGTTGGTCCCAATTGTAGATAACAGATTATTTTGGCTTACTTCAAAACAAATTAAAGAAAAAGGCGCAAATATTATAAAAAACAGTATTTCTCAAAAGGCTATTTTCTTTAATTTTATTTATACCAATAAGGGAAAATCAATAAAGGAATATGAATATAAAAAGTTAGTTAAAAAATATAGTTGTGGCTTAAAATCTGCAACAAAAGAATGTAAGGAGTTAAGAAAATCAGCATATCTAACATACTATAACGTATTCAACGAAAGAGATATTGAGGGAATTGATTTTGATAAAATCAGAAAAGAAAACGAACATAAAAAAGTTAAGTTTTTTAGCGACCAGGAAAAAATTGAAGCTGCAGAATTAGTGATTAAAAATTTCCCCAACGCACCTAAAATAGTTCAAAAGCAAATTAGCAAAGGAGAAAGTCCATATTATAGTGGGGATTTAGATCAGGTTGTTATGCCATTTAAACAACAATTTGATAATGTTGCAAATTGGTATGGTGTAGTTTTTCACGAATTTATACATGCAACTGGCCATACGAAAAGATTAAACAGAGAATCGTTAAGGGATTATCATAAAGCTAAAAGTGTAAGGGCCTTTGAAGAGTTGATTGCTGAAATAGGGTCAATGTTTTTGAATGCACAAACAGGGATATTATTCCACACATTAAAGCAAAATGCAGCTTATATTAAAGGGTGGAAAAAAAGCGTTATTGATACATTAAAAGAAGATAACAAAGCCATTTTTAAAGCAGCATCACAAGCTCAAAAAGCAGCGGATTATATTTTACAACCTGATGAAAACGGAGTGCCTAAGTATTTGAAAGGGCTAGAAAAAGAGCTAAAAAAGACCAAAAAAGTTAAAAAAACCGTCAAGCCTCCTGTAAAACATAAGAGTAAAAGGGCTAAAAAGCCAGTCAAGGTTGATGCTAACGGACAATTTGGTTTGTTTGGTGCAAAACCAATTGAACCAGTTTTAAAATATGAAGTAGTAAAAACGCCAATAGTACATGAGCCA
>NVVR01000064.1 GCA_002733415.1 Kordia sp.
CAGGAATCTCGTCTGCGGGCTGTAGGCCATCGCGCGCCAGCTCTTGAATCCCGATGTGCTCGGGCACATGTGGATCTCGATGCCGAGCTCTTGGACCATGCCGGGCCGATACCGGACCCTGCCGGTCGCCCGATCGACGTCGAGGATGTTCTGGTACCCGATGTCGGTGGCGTGGATGAATTCGCCCGTGGTGCGATCCAACTGCCATAGGATTCCCAGCTTGCCCATCTTGAACAACGACTTTCGCCCATCCACGTCGATCAACAAGCTCTCGAAGACCTCGTCCATGTCGTGGGTGTCGCCTGGCAGGTACTGATAGTACCAGACCATTTCCCCTGTCTTGGGGTCGAGCGCCAGGCTCGAGTTGGTGTAGAGCGCGTCCCCGGCGGTGCCGCGTTGCGCTCTGGCCCACGGCTTGGCTTGTGCGGTCGCCCAGTAGACCAAACCGGTTTCCGCGTCGTAGCTGCCTGCGATCCAAGCGTCGCTTCCTGCCCTGAACATCAACGGCAGATCGCTCCAGGTGTCACCACCCGGCTCCCCCGGGCGGGCCACGGTGGAGGTGCGCCACAGCTCTTCACCTGTAAGTGGATCATGACCGGTGATGAAACACACGTCTTCCTTGTAGCGGTCGCATCCATTGATCCCGGTAATGAGCGTGCCATCAGCGACGATGGGCCCCGCCACGTAGTGGTACCCCAGGTCCGGATCAGCCACCGCGGTTCTCCAGACTTCTCTTCCCGTTCTCGCGTCCACGGCGACGATGCTCGCGTCCCCCGTGGCCGCATACAGCATATCGCCATAGATGGCGATGTTTTTCTGCACTCCACGTCCGACACCCGCGAAAGCACCGGCCGGCAGTCCGGAGTTGTCCGAAGTGGGCGTACCGTCCAGTCGTGGCGTGACGCCAGGGCGATACTCCCAGAGCAGGTCACCGCTGGCGCCATCGAGCGCCTGAATGACCCCGCGTGGATTCGGCAGGTAGATGACGCCGTCATGAACCAGGGGCGCCGCTTCCTGCCCGCCTGTGTCGTCCATGGCCCACGACCACGCCAACTGAAGTTGAGCGACGTTGTCCGAGGTGATCTGATCGAGCGGGCTATAATACGCTTCAATAGTTCGGTATCTTACTACTACTCCCCAAGTTTGTGATGGCTCAGGATATCCAGGTAATCTTTTATCTCCTAGGTCAATGAAATTTATTTCTCCATACCTGGGATAGTAAAAGTTATAGATCCACGATTATTAAAAACATGACTTCCATCTTTTAGTATTGTTACACCATTAGATGCTCCAATATTTTGGATATAATTATTTTTTACTGTTAATGTGTACATAGTTTTGTGTATTAGTTGGAGTATCAAAATTATTACCTAGCCCTTGTTTTTATTAGCGTAGAAGTAAGCTAAAATAAAACCACGTATAAATACCTAGTCATATTTAGTTAGAAAACTAAAAAAAATGGGTAACGTTTTTCGCAAAACAGGAACTCTATAATACAAACAGTTGATTAGTAGTTGCATTAGCTATATCAGCAGAAAAAACATAAAATTTAGTCCAAATATTATGTTTTTAACCTAGTTAACATATGTATATTTGGAATAACTAAAACTAACCAATAATGAAAAAAACTTACTTCGGGCTACTCCTAGCTCTAGGGATAACTGTAGGTGCTTGCCAGCAAGATGAAGCTACTGTGACAACTGAAAAACCAACAGCATCAAAAACTCAAAAAAGCAAATTAATGCGTCAAGCAAATGCATGGAAAACAACTCCAATTTCTAAAGAGTTAGTGCATAATCAACAAAATATTTCACATTATGCATTTGATGTACATGCCTTACAAACACTTATAGATAATTCAACTGTAACTTATGTGTGGTTTGATTTAGGAATAAATGCCAAAAATCAAATTACGTTTACTGCTACAGGAGAGGATGTTAATGACGCTATAGTAGAGCAAGTAACTTCTAAAATAGTTTCTACTAAAACGTACCAAGCTAATTTTTCTGTTTTTAATACCGTAAAAGATATTTCTTTTGGTGATAAGTTTAACCACATTCTTACCAATAAAGACGCGTACCAATACCTAACTGCTATGAAGTCTGCCTATAATAATTTTGAGGCAAGTTTAGATCAAGAGGGACAACGTGTAGAACGTTTCGGACTTGATGCTATGGTAGTAAAGCGTATGTTAATGACTCAAAATATCCATAGGCTTGGGTTGTTTTTAGGGCAAAACAAAAAACAAAAAATGACCACGGTGTTTATAGGAATGGATCAAGGTAATAACCTGTTAATAGACGCAAGTACCGATATTTCTACCGCAGGTAAAGCGTTCGATTTTACATCACCGTGTCCGAGTTTTTGTGATTCTTGTACCTATTGTAAGCAATATTGTGACTCTCCTTGGTGGATGTGTTGTATAGGGTGTTAAGAAGATATCTAAATATAAATTTAATAACTAATATAAAAACCAAAACTATGAGTGAAGTAACAACAAGCAGAAACACAATAACCTTACAAGATGCTAAAGAGTGGACAAAACTATGGCAAGGAAATAATCCGAATCATTGTAAAGCTTTTTTAATTCCTGCGGAAGATTTAACTGAAGTATTAAAAGAAATGAATATCCTGGTACAACATCCAAATGGGACTTATGTATTAGACGAAAATAAGTTGCCAAACGCTGGAATACGTAGCTATATGGCTATAGATACTACGGACGGTCCAGGAAAAGATAATGGTTATGGTGAAAAATTAGTGATTGTAGGGACTACTTATAGTGACAAAACAAAAGTACATAGTGATATTATTAAAAATCAACAGGACCCTACTAGTAAAGATTCCGGGATTTATGATTTTACTCAACCCTGTCCATCTACTTGCGATGTAACGAGCCCGTTATTTAATTAATCAAAGCTTGATAGATCAAATATTATCATATATAGGATATTTAATTTTATTCCTTAATTCAATATTATACTTTAAGACAAACTTTTATAAAAAAGAATGTCTTAAAGTATTTTCATCATATTTATTTTTAATGTCTATTATTCAGATAATATCGTTTGTATTATGGAGACTATTTATAACCAACCTTTTTTTGTCACATTTTTACTTTGTGATTCAATTTATATTGTTAAGTATATTTTATAATAAAATATTAGCAAAACCTCTACAAAGAAAACGTGTATTAGTATTTA
>NVVR01000065.1 GCA_002733415.1 Kordia sp.
TGTTACAGCTACTTGTTCATGTGTACTAACTTTAGATGTTGTGGGAACAGATACTCAAGCAGTTTGTGAGAATACACCAATTACAGATATAACATATACGGTTGGAGGGGATGCTACTAATGCTACTGTAACTGGTTTACCAGCAGGTGTTACCGGAACGTATGCGGCTGGGACATTTACAATAAGTGGAACGCCAACAACAACAGCAGGTTCCCCTTTTAATTATACAGTTACAACGGTAGGTTGTACCCCTAATTTATCTTTAAATGGAACTATAACTGTAAATGCAGTACCAGCATCACCAACTATCAATACTATAGCACCAACATGTGCTGCGGATGGAGATAGTACGATTACAAATTACAATGCTGCTTTAACTTATAACTTCACACCAGTAGGTCCAACAGCAGGAGCTGGAGGAGCGATTAGTGGTATGACTTTAGGGACTGCTTATACAGTAACTGCAGGAAACGGAAGTTGTACTTCGGTTGCTTCAGCCTCGTTTACAAACTTAGCGATGTTAGTAACACCAGCAGTACCAACAATAACAACGGTAGCACCAACATGTACTGCTGATGGAAATAGTACGATTGCCAATTACAATGCTGGGTTTACGTATACCTTTACACCAGTAGGTCCAACAATAGAAGTTGGAGGAGCAATTAGTGGAATGACTTTAGGAACTAGTTATACTGTTATTGCAAGTAACGGAGCTTGTGTTTCAATTACTTCAGCATCATTTACCAATGTAGCGATGTTATTAACGCCTATTACACCTACAGGAAGCGTTACTATTCAGCCCAACTGTACTAATTTATTGGGAACAATAGAAGTTACTGCTCCTGTATTAAATACAAATGAAGAATTTGTACTTGTTGGTCCAGATCCTATAGGTTTAATACAAACCAATTCTACGGATGGAGTTTTTTCAAATTTAGATGCCGGTGATTATACACTCCATGTGAATAATTTATCTTCTGGATGCATTTCTAACGCTATTAGCCTAACAGTAAATCCTGCTATAGTTATTCCAAACTTTAATTTAACTAAAGGCTGTGATGGAGTAGATTATTTAGTTTCAGTTGAATCACCTAATGGTAACTATACATACAATTGGTTTGATTCATCAGGTACACAAATCGGTATAGGTTCTCAGATAGTAGTTACGGAATCAGATACTTATGAACTTCAAACCTCTTCAGGACCATGTGTAGCATCAGAATTTATCACAATTGGTAATACTTTTTGTTTTATACCTAAAGGTCTGTCCCCAAATGGAGATGGCTTAAATGATACATGGGAGTTATCCAATTTAAATATACGTCAGGTTAAGGTATTTAACAGATATGGTACAGAAATTTATTCAAAAGAGAATTATACCAATGAATGGGATGGTACATCCGATAAAGGCAAAGAATTACCTTCTGCTACTTATTACTATGTAATATGGTTTAGCAACGGAAAATCGACTACTGGCTGGGTATATTTAAATAGATAAAAGAAGCTAATACTATGAAACAAATTATAACAATAGCACTACTAGTTTTTATAACATATACTAGTATGGCACAACAAGACCCACATTATACACAATACATGTACAATATGAGTTTGATGAACCCTGCGTATGCGGGAAGTAAAGAAACCTTATCAACAGGACTTTTATACCGAAAACAATGGGTGCAAATAGAAGATGCTCCAACAACAGCTACATTTTTCGGACACCTGCCTGTTGGTAAAAATATAGGAGCAGGATTATCTTTAAGTTCTGATAAAATTGGGCCTGTAGATGAAACCAATATTTATGGTGATATTTCATACACCTTAAAACTAGGAGGAGAACATAAGCTTTCTTTAGGAATAAAAACAGGTTTAACTTTCCATAAAGTAGGCTTGTATAGTGATATCTATAGCACATTACCTGATGCAAATGACCCTGCTTTTTCTGAGAACACAAGCAGCACCTATTTTAATTTAGGTTCAGGATTATTTTACCATACCAAAAAATACTATGTCGCCTTTTCTATACCAAATTTTATGAAATCAAAACATTTAGATTTTAATGGTCAAGAATACGGATCTGAGTTTTCTCATTATTTCTTAACAGCAGGATATGTCTTTGATGTCAGTGAATCTTTAAAACTAAAACCATTTTTTATGATGAAATCTGCATTTGAAGCACCTACTTCAGTAGACTTTTCTACGAACCTACTCTACAAAGAAAAGGTTGAATTTGGAGTTACCTATAGATTTGATGATAGTTTTGGCGCCATGGTTAATTTTTCTATTACACCAGAATTAAGAATCGGATATGCATATGATCATATCATTTCTGATTTAAATGTGACTACATCTGCATCACATGAATTCATTTTATTATATGATATTAGATTTGCTAAAAAAGTATCTGAATCACCAAGATTTTTCTAATACCTAAACTGATTAACACATGAAATATATATATATAATTTTAAGCTACATTTTTATAAGCAACGCTATAACAGCTCAGCATAAAGGCACTATGGTTATAGATAACTTATTTACTTTAACCAAAACAGATTTAAACTCTGAAAACACTGAATTTGGAGCTGTTTTGACCAATGACAATCTCGTTTATTTTACACGTACAAATAACAATTTAAAAGCTGAAGATAAAAATGAGTCAGACCTAGATATCTATCAAGCAAAACTTAATTCTGATAATTCAATAACAGACATTAAAACCTTAGATGGGATTAATACCAAATGGCACGATGGTCCCTCTACCGTAACCACAGACGGTAATACCATGTATTTTGCTAGTGAAAGCTTTAATGTAAAAAAAGGGTTCGAGAAAGAAAAAACTCCAGCGAAAATTTACAAAAAAGGTAAAATTTATTTATTCAAGGCATCAAAAACAGATAATAAATGGAGTAACATTACACCGCTTCCTTTTAATCAAATTAATTACTCTGTTAGAAACCCTAGTATTAGTGAGGATGGTAAAACGTTATATTTTTCTTCAAACATGCCTGGTGGTTTTGGAGGAGAAGATATTTGGAAAGTTTCAATTAGCCAAAACTCTTACGGTAAGCCAGAAAATTTAGGAGCAACTATAAACTCCAATAATGATGAAAGTTTCCCGTTTATTACTAGCAAAAATGTATTATATTTTTCTTCTAATAAAGAAGCAGGTTTTGGGGGCTTAGATGTTTATAAGATTGACTTCAACAAAGCTCATAAAATTATTAATGTAGGTGCTCCGATAAATTCTGAAAAAGATGATTTTTCATTTACATTAAATGATACTAAAAAAACAGGGTTCCTTTCTAGTAATAGAGAAGGAAGCGATGATATTTATATCATTAATGAAATATGTCGTCTGTATGCAAATATCACGGTATCTGATAAAGAAACGGGTGTATTAATTACTGATGCTCAATTAAACTTAACAGAAAACACTTCTGCACCTAAAAACATTAGTTCTTTAGAAGAAGTAACTCGCATTAAACTTGAATGTGAACAACAATACGGTTTACTTGCTTCTAAAGAAGGATATGAAAACATTAGCCATGTGATTGAAAAATCAGTTGATGGAGGTGAACTAAACATCAACATCAAATTACAACTTATTGCTAAACCAATTATAACGGAAACTGAAGTTATTTTAAACCCTATCTATTTTGTGTTTGACACTAGCTACATAACTAACGAGTCAGCTGCTGAATTAGATAAATTAGTAACTGTTATGAAGGAAAACCCAAGCATGAATATATTCGTAAAATCACATACTGATAATTATGGATCTGCTTCCTACAATTTAATTTTATCAAATAAAAGAGCAAACTCTACAGTAAACTACATTACATCAAAAGGTATTGCTGTAGATAGAATTAATGGGAAAGGTTTTGGTAAATCTGAACCAAAAAACAGCTGTAAAAAATGTACACTAGAACAAAATAGCATTAACAGAAGATCTGAATTTATAATTGCGACAAAATAATATATTAACTAATCTTTCTGAATCACATAAAAAACATCTTAAAAAAATTATGGTAACTTCGACTGTATCAATGTATCCGAAATGCAAACAATTGGAGTTTATGGAGTACCTGATGACTTTAATACCAGTGTAATTACCAATGCATTTTCGAATTCACATCAAGTAGTAGGAACAGCAACATCAAGTATTTCAGGTGTAGTATTCGAATATGCATTAGATGTGGCTGATGGAGGAGAATTTAGTACAAGTGGAATATTTGATAATGTATTACCAGGGATACATTATGTAAGTATTACAGATGAAGAAGGATGTAGGACATATACTGTAGCAGTAAAATTAATCGATTATCCACATTTCTTTACACCAAATTGTGATGGTATAAATGACACATGGGCAATCATAGGTCAAGAAGGAATCCCAATTTATCAGATATATATCTTTGATCGATTTGGGAAGTTATTAAAACAACTAAACCCTGATCGAAAAGTTTGGGAATAGTGTTTATAATGGTAATATCATGTTTTTACTAGACTATTGGTTGATGGTAATCTGCATATAGAATTACTGTAATTGTATACCAAAGCAATACTATAGTATTTGTTTAGTATCATTTATTTTAGGTGTTTTTTTTTGTTTTAAAGTAATTTGAAAATCCAAACTAATGAAGATTAAATAATGATATTACTATTGATACTGTTGTGTATTTTATTGTTCTTATTGATAACAATCTATAGAATAGATAAAATAAAGAAAATGAGATATTATGGTCATGACCTATCAAAAAGAAGTAAATCGGACAGTTTTTTAACTAAGGTATTTATTAAAAAGTTACCTGATTAAAGTATGAGGATGCATTTAATACAAAAATCAGCCCCGAAGAACTTTTATTTTTTATTTGTTTTTTGGTTAAGCGCCTCAATTTAATGAGGCGCTTTTTTATTTATCACTATCAGTGGAGGTAATTATCAGAAACTTGTCCCGAACGTTATTTTAATCATAGTGGTATGTTTATATAGAGATGTGAAGATAAAAAAAACAGTCTTAAAATCACAAATACATATGATTTTAAGACTGTTTAATACTTACTATAGTGTAGAGTATTTTTTTAATTCTTGTTTTTAGGCCTTTACCTTAACTAAATTCCCTTTCAATTCTCTTATTTTTAATCCTAAAGCAGCAAAAAGTAATGTCATAAACGGACTTAACCAGTTGAAAATAGCATAAATAAAATAATCAGCTACGGATACTCCTAGTACTCCTGATTGATATGCTCCACAGGTATTCCAAGGAATTAATACTGAAGTTACAGTTCCAGAGTCCTCAAGAGTTCTACTTAGATTTTCAGGAGCTAAACCTTTATCTTCATAAGCTTGTTTGAACATTTTACCAGGAATTACTAAAGCCAAGTATTGATCAGAAGCGATAGTGTTTAATCCTAAACAGCTGATTACTGTAGTTGCAAATAAACCAAAAACTGAATCTGCTAACTTTAATAATGAACGTGTAATTCTTGCTAAAGCACCAATACCGTCCATAATACCTCCAAAAACCATAGCGCAAATGATAAGGTAAATAGTCCAAAGCATTCCATTGATACCGCCAGAAGAGAATAATTTATTTAATTTTTCATTATCAGTAATAATAGCTGTGTCAGTTAGCATTGAGTTGTAAATAGCTTCAAAATTAGAAGAAGCTAAATTTGACAATACACCAGATTGAAAGATGACAGAAAATATAGCTGCTAAACCAACTCCAGTACCTAAAGCAATTAGTGGTTTCGTTTTAAATAAAATGAGTACTATAACAACTAACGGAACAATAAATAAATATGGAGTAATATTAAAAGTTGTTTTGATTGTATTCAGTAAGCCACTAACATCTGCGCTACCAGTAGTGTCAATAGTCATACTCATAATTGAAAAAGCAATTAAGGTGATGATAATAGTAGGAATGGTAGTATATGCCATATATTTAATATGGGTAAACAAATCGGTTCCAGCCATAGCAGGAGCAAGGTTTGTAGTGTCACTTAAAGGCGACATTTTATCACCAAAATATGCGCCTGAAATTACAGCTCCAGCAATCATTCCTGTAGGAATACCTAAGGCAGATCCAATACCAATTAAAGCGATACCTACCGTAGCAGATGTGGTCCATGAACTTCCCGTGGCAATAGATATAATAGCTGCAATAATAACTGTTGCTGGTAAAAATATTGCAGGACTCAATACTTGTAAGCCGTAATATACCATTGCTGGTATGATTCCGCTAATTAACCAAGTACCTGCTAAAGCTCCAACTAAAAATAATATCATAATGGGAACAAAAACACTCTTCAGATTTTCCCATACCTCTATGATCATTGTATTAAAAGTAACGTTATTCTTTAATCCAACAATAGCAGTAATCCCACCAGCAATTAGTAATATATACTGATTTGAATAATCCCCCATCCAAGCACCATCTTTAACAAAAATATTATAAGCTAGCATCCCCATTAAAATAACAACAGGAATTAGTGCTTCCAATATGTTTAGTTCTTTGTTGTCAATTATTTTCTGATCTTCAATTTCAATTTCTGAAAGATTCTTGTTCTCTTGCATTTTGCTGCTTTTTTTAAGTGGCGTAATGTTACGATTTTATTAAACCTTGTGCAAAAAAAAAGCCTGATTCTACTTAAATCAGGCTTTTAATAAAACAATATATTTTACCCAATTAAATCCAATGCCCAATCAGAAGAGTTTATAGCTCCTTCAATAAAACCAGTATAATCAGAATATGCTTCCCCAACAATATGTACATTTTTCACGTCGTTCGCTAATGAAAAACCTTTGAACTTCTCTTGAACTTCCCATGATTTTACTCCTGGACGCCAACAGTGGTTTCCTGCGCCATACGGAGTGCATGACCAATCTCTAATACCATAAGAGACTATTGATGCGTAAATATCTTCTTTAATGTCTTTTAATGACATATCAGAATATTGAATTAAAGCTTCTTTAGTCAATTTTAGTCCTACTTTAGAGATAGCTTCGTTACCATGTAAAGATCTAAATACCTCTTTAGACATAAAATTAGCAAATTGTATTTTTATATTATCGTTTTCATTTATTTCTGCTCTATCATGTTTACTTTTGTCCTTTATATAACAGTTCCAAAATTCAGTTGCTGGTTTATCAGTATATAAAAGTATCATTCCTTGATTGTCGGAGTCTTGACCTTCTTCTCTTCTAAAATAATGAACTTCTCGTGTAGGCATTCTATCTGCTCTAGATTGTGGAGTTTGATCATAACCCCACCATGGATTATTTAAAACAAAAAATATTTTAGTCATAGAAAAACCATTAACAGCATCTAATGAAAAAGCGATCTCTTTTGGAAGTGAAGCGGAAAGTTTTTTAAGAGGATGTTGTGGCATCGCTAGTATTAAATGATCAGTTGTAGCTTTTTGAGTTTCATTATTTTTTAAATAATTAATAGCCAATGTACCACCATCATCTTGGAATGAAGTTATTTTGGCATCATTTATTAAAGTTACATTAGGGGATTCTTCCAGTCGTTTTAACATTTGAACTGTGATTTCCTCAGTTCCCTTTTTGATAGTAGCCAAAATTTGACCATCAGTTTTAAAAGCTCTTAACCACCAAATTGCCCACTCTATGGCATTCAAGTTATCAGGAATCATGTGGTAAAAAGTTCCAGTGTCTCTAATTTTCATTAAAGCTTGGTGACTTAATATATTTTCTTCACTTAAAGCATTCCAGAAACCAATATCCCACATTGGCCTTCCGTTTAACAAAGCTTCTTTTCGGAATATTCTATAATCAACTTCTGTTAAGCTGTCTATCCATTTTTGACAGCCATAATCCATAGGGTTATTAGGTCTTTTCCCCATCATTAATAATATTCCTCTACGTAAAAGTTCTAAGGAATCTAAGTTTTGTTCCTCTAAGGGTAAATCGTATTGTGGGTAATTTGATGGGTTTGCTTTTGGTCCAGTGAACGGAATTGTTTCAATATTTAAATCTTTGATGAGTTTTCCGAATTTTGGTTGAAGTTCAGTTTCAAAACGCATTGGTCCCCATTCTGTTATAAAGCCATTCATTTTACTGGTTTCTATACGCCCTCCCCAACGATCTGGCGAAGCTTCTATTAAGGTAACTTTATGTCCCTTTTCACTTAGTTTTATAGCGCTGTATAATCCAGAAAAACCACCTCCAGCAATAAATATATTTTTTTTCATTTTCTTGACAATAGTTAAAATCAAATTTTTAATCGGACAAAACTAGTAATCATTAATTTTAAAAACTAGATAATTTCGTATATTAAGAAAATAAAACTACTATTCTCCGATATTGTGATTTTTAATCTAATTTAATAATGAAAGAGGGAGGGAAACAGGAAATTAAACTATCATTGAAAAGGAGTTAATTGTTCTTTGGCCTTCTATAAAAGGGGGTAAGAGGTATTATATGTTTCTTAATAGGTATTAATGTAACGATTTTATAGGACTTTGTTCATGAAAAAACACCAAAGGGAGCGCTTTGGTGTTTTTAATAAATTTTTAAAAATCAATATAGGTACTCCAAGGATATCTTTCCATAAAAAAATAGGGTATTGGTCTTACTTATTTGATACTAATCTTTTTTGTAACCACTTGTTGTTGTTTATTAACAAATTGAATAAAATATATTCCTGAAGGAAGTTTACTCAAATCTATCACTTGCTTGTTTTGGCTTTTTGATGACAATAGTGTATTTACTTTCTGTTCAACTAAATTGTAGATGCTTATTTCTTGATTAACCATTGAAGAATCATTAAATTCAATAGTTATTTTATCAGTAGCAGGGTTAGGGTAAATACGAGTTATATTATTATTATTATTATTATTGTTTACATCTGAAACTGCTAAAACATTGTTTTATAAGTTTCCTGTTTCTATTGTTCCAAGATCATTTGTTGCTTCCCAAAAGTTATAACTAGACCAACCATCCGAAGCATTTCTTCCAAATTCTTCAGAAAAAACATCTGCTGCATCAAATTCAGCAGGTGTTAATGGAGTGTCTGTAAGAGTGATGGTTAATAATTTAAAATCTTTTTGAGTAATAGCAACATTGGGTACTCGCGCTCCTAATAATGCTACTAATGAAGCTGGGGTATAGGTTGTTCTAGTTGAAGCTTCAAAATCAAAAGTAGGTAGATTTATAGACAAAGAAGTGATGTCTGTAAAAACATCAAAATTGCTTACAGATGAAACAGGAGTCATCCCCATTAAGTATAATTCTAGCTCATTGTAAGGTATAGCGTTTCCGCCATTTGCATTAGGTCCGAACTCATTTACGGTATAAGAACCACCTCCATTATCAATTAAAGAAGCTTGAGCAAATCCGCCTAGTTGTCCAGGAGTGTTTCCGCCAGTAAACCCCCAATGTGGTTGGAAGTTAAAAGAGTTTAAGTTCGTTCCAGGGGCATTTACAGATTCGGTTGGGATACCAAAGTTCCCCCAATTGTGCATTAACTCATGTAAGGCAGGTCCATTTCTTAAGTAGTCTTTTTGAGTAAGGTGCATTACAGCCTGTAACTTTCCTGCAGACCCATAATTAGCAGTTTCATCATATATACTAATAACAATACCCGTTACGGTATTGGATACTTGCATGAGTTGCCCGAAAGGCAAGTTGTTAGGTCGAGTGTCTTCGTTTAAAATCAAGAAAATAAAATCGAAATCGTCATCAAATTTCTGATAGATATCCTGGAATAGTGCTTCTCGAATTACTGAATTATTAAAGTCATCGTTGTTTTTCCAACTAGCATATTCTGCAGGAGACATTAGTAAGGAAGCGGTTCTGTTTTGAGAGTGAATTTCTATTGTATGGGTTTGAGCTTTTATTTGGATAAAAAATAAAGCGGCTACAATGAATAGTAATAATTTTTTCATATTGAATTATAGGTTAATAATTGAAAACCAAAAATCACTAAAAAAACTCCAAATAGTCTTAAAGCACTTACATTTAAGTACTTTAAGACTACTCTTTAACAACTAAAATTCAAAATTTAATAAATTAATACTACTAATTAATTATTCTTTCAATTCACCAATCATTCTAACTTCATTTTGCATGGTGTTAAAATTAGGAGAATGTTTACTAACACGTTCTATTAGTTTATTGTATTGTTCTTGAGTACCATTTCCTTTTACCTTATAAATAAATTTTAACTCAGAAAAACCGGGGTTGGCATCTGGGTCAAGTCCTAAAAAGCCTTTGTAATTATATTCTCCATCAATTTCTAATGTCAATTGATCAATTTCAATATTCATAGCCGTAGCGCCGGCCATAAAAGTAACTGCCATACACCCAGCAAGACCGCCCAATAAATATTCTGATGGATTAGGGGCGCAATTTACGCCTAATAATTGTGTGGGTTCATCAATTGTAAAGTTGAAATTCCTAGTTATTTTATGATTGCCTAAAGTCATATTTTTAGTTTTCACGACTGTTTTAGTTCCGCTTTCCCAATTTAATTCTACACCAAAAGAGGCTTTTCCTTCAATGTTATTTTCTCTAACTTCGTTAGTGTACTCGCTTAAGCCTGCCATGTTTATATTGTTTAGCATATCCAATTATTTTTTAAAAGTTTTATGTATTGCTTGTTCAAAATCTGAAATTAAATCTTCAATATCCTCTACACCGGTAGATAGACGAACTAACCCGTCATTAATTCCAATTGCTTTTTGTTGTTCTTTTGTAAGTGAGGCTTGTGAGGTGTTGTAGGGTAATGAAATTAAACTTTCTACACCACCTAAACTAGTAGCTTCCTTAGGAAGTTTTAAGTAATTTAATAAAGCATGTGCATTGGTATCGCCACCTTCAATTTCAAAACTTATCATTCCAGAATTTTTTCCTTTTAATTGCTCTTTTGCAAGATCATATTGATTATGAGATGCTAGCCCTGGATAATACACTCTTTTTATTCTAGGATGACTCTCTAAATACGTAGCTAAAGCCATGGCATTAGTATTGTGAGTTCTCATTCTAAGTGCGAAGGTTTTTAAACTTCGTTCTAATAAAAAGCAAGCATGTGGGTCCATTGACCCACCATTTTTCAGCATTTGAGGCCAAATACGATCTACTAATTTACGTGATCCTGAAACGGTTCCGCCAATTAAATCAGAATGTCCGTTTAAGTATTTTGTAGCAGAATTTACAACAATATCCACCCCTAAATCTAACATTTTAACGTTAAAAGGAGTTAGAAAAGTATTATCTATAATAACTCTTAAATTGTGCTTTTTACCTAAGGTAACTAATTCTTTTATGGGTGTTATTTTTAATAACGGGTTTGTAAGTGCTTCAAAATATAACACTTTAGTGTTTTCTTGAATAGCTGCTTCTATCTCTTTAATATTAGTAGGAGACGCAAAGGTTACCGACATTCCAAATTTATCTAAATCTTCATATAAGAAATTATAAGTTCCTCCATAAATATCTCTGGAAGATACTACATGACTTCCTTTATCCAATATTGCTAATAATGTAGAAGAAATAGCAGACATGCCTGAAGAGAAAACTATTGAGCTCTCTGCATTTTCTAATGAAGATACCTTTTCCTGTACACTCCATTGAGATGGATTTCCGTAACGAGAATAAATCATTTCATCTCTACCACGACCTTCTTCTATGGCTTCGTAAGATTTTTCATTAAGATAAAAAGTAGAGCATTGAAAAATAGGAGTTCCTAAGGCTCCAGTTTCAGGGTCGTCATATTGTCCTGCGTGTACTGATTTTGTGGAGTCATTATACTCACTGTATCGATTTGTGTTTAAAGCAGGTCCATTTTCTCGTTTGCGCTTTAAATCGTTAAACCAGATTTCGCCATTATCTCTTTTATATTCTATGTCTTGATAACTCTTCTTCATAATTTGGGGATTATGCAACTTGTTTTTTTAGTTTATGTGTATTTGTGTTTTTAATCGTTTTTTCTTTTTTAGTAAGATATTTGCTTAAGTATTTAGCGTCTTTTTTCACCCCTCCAAGTGTAGCAGATCCTCTGGTGTAAAGCCATGGCAAGCCAAGAAAGTATAAGCCTTCTATGTCACTAACACCTCTATAGTTTTTTGGGTAATGGCTGTCGTCTAATTCAATATTATCTATCCAATTAAAATTGGGCTTAAATCCAGTTGCCCAAACAATATTTTTAATATCGGTTGTATTTTGTTTTTCAAAAATGATGGTTTGTTCATTTGCATCTAATGTTCTACCAACACAAGTCACATTTTTTTTCTTGAACAGTGTTTTTACATCAGTACCTATAACCGGTTGTCCGCTTGTACTTAGTTTTTTTCCTATCCAAGAGTATTTATGAGCTGTTAAAAATCCAATCCTACTAAACCACCACCATAATGTTTTTCCTAATATTTCTTGAGGAATAGAAGTTATATTCGTATTTCCAGAAAAATAAACTTCTCTATTTGTATTAGAAACTTCATTTAATATCTGAACCCCAGAATCACCAGCACCTACTACTAATGTAGCACCTTCTTGTAATTGATCTGGGCTTTTGTAATGTTCACTATGTATTTGTAAAATATCTTTTGAAATCTTAGTGTGACATGGCGGAGTAAAGGGTTTGTGAAAAGGACCAGTAGCGACAATCACATTTTTTGCTTTAAATTCTTTTGTGCCACTTTTTATAGTAAAAATTCCATCCAATTTTTTTAAGGAAATTATTTTATGGTTAAATTCAATTGGAATATTGAATTTAGTTACATAAGCTTCTAAATAACTAGCAACTTCATACTTGTCAGCATAATGACCTTTTTTATGAGGGAATTTCATTCCAGGAAGATTATTGAATTCTGATGGAGTAAACAGTTTTAAGGAATCCCATCTTTTTAACCATGGTGCACCAGTTTCTGAATTAGCATCTACTACTAAGTAATTAGCGTTTTGCTTATTTAAGAAGTACGCTATTGCTAATCCAGCTTGTCCAGCACCTATGATAATATAATCCTTCATGTATAGTTGTTATAACTGCTAATTTAATACATATAAGAGTTATAATTTCATGTTGCTCTATTTTATAGAAAATAAAACTAAAATAGTTGTATTATGTAGTTTTATTTATTGAATTATGTTAGTTTTACTGGAGTTAACTGAAAAATATTCTGACATGAATTTAGATAAAATTGACAAACAGATAGTGCACTTACTTCAAGAGGATGCAAAACAGACTACCAAAGAGATTTCTAATAAAACAGGATTGTCAGTAACAGCTGTGTATGAACGAATAAAAAAATTAGAGCGAGATGAGATAATTATGAAGTATGTAGCCTTAGTAAATCCTAAAAAAGTGGATAAATCTTTTTTGGTATTTTGTCACATAAAATTAGGCCAACATGTAAAAGAGTTTGTAACTACTTTTGAGAAAGAGGTTGTTAAATTAAATGAGGTATTAGAATGCCATCATGTATCAGGGGATTATGATTATATATTAAAATTACGTGTAAAAGATATGGATGAATATCGTGATTTTATGTTAACGAAATTAACTACTATTAAACATATTGGTAGTACACACAGTACCTTTGTAATTAGTGATATAAAAAACACAACTTCAATCGCTCTTTAAAGATGGATTTTAAACTACGCTTATACATAGAGTTTTTGTTATTATTTATTTTAATCCCAATAAGTTTAGCTTTTGAATACAATACTATTCTAAAATTATTTTTTCTTTTTTTAGGTGGGGTGTATGTGCTCGTGTATTTAATAAAAAACAAACTAATTCATTTTATTAAACCTAACATAAATTGGAAGCTGTTTTTTAAAGTTGTAATCCCTCGGTTTATAATTATTGCAACATTTAGTACAGTCTATATTTATTATTTTAAAAGAGCTAATTTTTTTGAAATGCCTTTAAATAACCCAAAGCTATGGTTGCTCATTTTAGGGGTGTATAGTTTATTTTCGGTAACCCTTCAAGAATGCATGTATAGAACTTTTTATTTTCATCGTTTTGAAAAAATATTTAAAAATAAAACTTACCTTATAATTATCAATGCATTAGTTTTTTCACTAGCGCATAGTTTTTTAAAGAATTGGTTGATACTGCTATTCACCTTTGTTGGAGGTGTTTTATTTGCTTTGACCTATTTTAAAACTAGGTCAACTTTGTTGGTTTGTATAGAACATGCATTGTATGGTTTTTGGTTGTTTACTGTTGGGATAGGGAAAGAATTGGCTTTTCCTGAAAGTTAAGAATTAAGGAAACTTTAGTATTTGTGATGCCTAATTATTTAGTCATCATTCTTTTATTTGCTAGTATAAACTAATTATTATGATAAAAAGTGTAATACTATCCTTGATAGTTATAAGTATTGTTTCATGTGTATTAGTAAAAACACAGAATAAATATATAGCCAAAGTATATTCAGTATCAGATTTGAATAAAGATGATGATTAAGTGCATAAGCAATTGGTAAAATATCATCCTAAAATTTATAAATTTCCAACACAAAAATAAATGAGCGTATTGCTTTAATGTAAAACGAAATTGCACATAAAATTACGCCAGACGACTATTGGATATTATCTGATGTTAAAATCAGACTAACTTTAGAAGATAGATTGGTTGGTAAGGATCCCGAATTGGATTGAATTATAGAAGAAATTAGTTTAAAGAGATCGGTAATGAAGTGATTAATAATATCATTTTCTTGTTAAATATTAACTTATGGGAAATAAACCCAGTAACGGAATTAAAAAGAAAAGTAAATTGTTAATGTAGGTTTCTTAAAAAGTGTATTTTTGTACATCTTTAAAATTAAAAAAGTATTACTATGAGTAAGTATGATGTAGTCGTTATCGGTTCTGGTCCTGGTGGATATGTAGCAGCAATCCGTTGCGCACAGTTAGGAATGAAAACTGCAATAATTGAAAAATATAGCACACTTGGTGGAACTTGTTTAAATGTTGGATGTATTCCTTCTAAAGCGTTGTTAGATTCTTCTCATCATTATGACGATGCTGTAAAGCATTTTGAGGCTCATGGTATTGAGCTTTCAGGAGATATTAAAATGAATCTTGAAAAAATGATTGCTCGTAAGGATGCTGTTGTAAAGCAAACGTGTGACGGGATTACTTTTTTAATGGACAAAAATAAAATTGATGTATATCAAGGTGTTGGTTCATTTAAAGATGCTACTCATATTACTATTAAAGGAGAAAAAACGGTAGAAATTGAAGCTAAAAATACCATTATAGCTACAGGGTCTAAACCATCTTCTTTTCCTTTTATTAAGTTAGATAAGAAAAGAGTTATTACTTCAACAGAAGCTTTAAAATTAAAAGAAATCCCTAAGCATTTAGTTGTGATTGGTGGTGGAGTTATTGGTTTAGAACTTGGGCAGGTGTACAAAAGGATAGGTTCTGATGTAACTGTAATTGAATATATGGACAGAATTGTACCAACAATGGACAAAGCTGTTTCTAAGGAATTACAGAAAGTATTGAAGAAGCAAAAAATGAAAATGTTAACGTCTCATAAAGTTACTAATGTGGAAACTGTAGGTGATGAGGTAGTTATTAATTACGAAGATAAAAAAGGAAACCCACAAGAAATTAAAACAGATTACTGTTTAGTATCTGTAGGTCGTCGTCCGTTTACTGATGGATTAGGGTTGGAAAATGCTGGTGTAAAAGTAGATGAAAGAGGAATGGTTGAAACTAACGACCATTTACAAACTAACATCTCTAATATTTACGCAATTGGTGATGTTATAAAAGGAGCAATGTTAGCACATAAAGCTGAAGAAGAAGGGGTGTTTGTTGCAGAATCTTTAGCAGGTCAAAAACCACATATCAATTATAACTTAATTCCTGGTGTTGTATATACATGGCCGGAAGTTGCTGCTGTTGGTAAAACAGAAGAGCAGTTAAAAGAGGCTGGAGTAGCGTATAAAGCAGGATCTTTTCCAATGCGTGCTTTAGGTAGAAGTAGAGCATCAATGGATTTAGATGGTTTTGTAAAAGTATTGGCTGATGCAACTACTGATGAAATTTTAGGAGTTCATATGGTTGGTGCACGTGCTGCTGATATGATTGCAGAGGCAGTTGTAGCAATGGAATATAGAGCATCTGCAGAAGATATATCACGTATGTCACATGCACATCCAACTTTTACTGAAGCAATTAAAGAGGCTTGTTTAGCAGTTGATGATAGAGCATTACATATGTAATACCAAATTGATATTTCAGAACACAAAAAAAGCGACCATTGGTCGCTTTTTTTGTGTTCTGAAATACCACTATATTGAAATAATTATAGTAACAAAAACTCCGAGTATTTACTCGGAGTTTTTGTTTTAAATATTCTATTCCGTCCTAGAATTAAATAATTGTAATATATAAGCTAAAATATTAGGATAAATAATAATTTATTAACTAAATGGGTAACAAAAAAACATTTTAAGGAACTATATAGTATTAACACTAAACTTTATTAGAATGAAAAAAAGTACACTAATGCTATTTATGAGTTTTCTATTTATAGGAGCAATTATGGCACAAGAAAACGGAAAGAATAATAAAATCCTTAAAAAAACAATAAGCAAAGAAGGTAATCCAAAGGCTATTGTTTTTTCGGAAGATTCTTTTTTACGTATAGAGAGTAGTAAAGAATTATTTAATGAATATTTTAAAATGTCGCAAGATGACGATTTACAAATTAAATCAACCGAGGTTGATGATATTGGATTTACGCATCAAAAATACCAACAATTTTATAAAGGTGTAAAAGTAGCGTTTGGGAACTATACATTACATGCTAAAAATGGAACGGTTTCTTCTATGATGGGTGATTTTTATCAAATTAATAATGTAAATACACAACCTTCACTATCAGCTGATAATGCACTTTTAAAAGTAATTGCTCATATTGACGCTGAAGAATATGTATGGGAACATGATAATTCGTTTGAGTATAAAAAACCAGAAGGGGAATTAGTAGTGTTTCCGGTATTAGACAAAGTGAATACAGAGAGTAGATTGGCATATAAATTTGACATTTATGCTGAAAAGCCTTTGTATAGAGCAAATGTATATATCGACGCTCATACTGGGGAAGTTTTTTTTGAAAACAACAGAATTCATCATGCTGATACACCGGCAACAGGAGCAAGTTTGTATAACGGTACTGTTTCTTTTACCGCAGGAACTTCTGGAGGTTCGTATGTGTTAAATCAAACTGCAGATGGTAATGGTATCCAAACTTATGATATGAACAGTGGTACTAATTATAATAATGCTGCTGCTGTTACCAGTAGCTCTACTCATTTTAGTGGGGCACAAACTGCAGTACAAGCACATTGGGGAGCTGAACAGACGCATAAATATTTTTCACAACTCCATTCAAGAAATTCATATGATAATAACGGAAGTGTAATTAAATCATATGTTAGTTATGATTCAAATTATGTAAATGCATTTTGGAATGGTAGTGTAATGACTTATGGTGACGGTGATGGAACAAATTATGGGCCATTAGTATCTTTAGATATTGTTGGGCATGAAATATCACATGGAGTAACTGAATATTCAGCAAACTTGACTTACAGTTATGAATCTGGTGCGTTAAACGAATCTTTTTCTGATATTTTTGGTGAATCTATTGAGTTTTTTGCTCAAGGATCTAATGACTGGCTTATGGGGGATCACATTGGGGCAGGTGGCTCAGGTGGCGCTTTACGTTCTATGAGTAATCCAAATGCAAAAAGCCAGCCTGATACCTATAATGGTACTCATTGGTATTCTGGTTCAGGAGATAATGGTGGAGTTCATTACAATTCAGGAGTTCAAAATTTTTGGTTTTATTTACTTTCTGAAGGTGGTTCTGGAACAAATGATAATGGTGATGCATATAGTGTAGGAGTATTAGGAATGGTGAAGGCTAGTAAAATAGCATATAGAAATTTAACAGTTTATTTAAATTCTAGTTCACAATATGCTGATGCTAGAACAGGTGCTATTCAATCTGCAGTAGATTTATATGGAGCAGGTTCCGTAGAAGAAATAGCTGTTACTAATGCTTGGCATGCAGTAGGAGTAGGAGCTGCATATGGTGGAAGTGGTAATACCGGTTCATACTGTACATCAAAAGGGAGTAGTGTAAGTGATGAATATATTGGAAGAGTGCAATTGAATACAATTGATAATACCTCTAATGGAGGAGGGGGGTACTCTGATCATACATCAATTTCTACGGATTTAGCCACTGGACAGGTGTATACTATTACAGTTACACCAACATGGACAGGAACTGTTTATGCGGAAGGATATTCGGTATGGATTGATTATAATCAAGATAATGATTTTGATGATGCAGGGGAGCAAATTTGGAGCCAATCGGCAGTAAATACAGCCTCTGTAAGTGGAAGTTTTACTATTCCATTATCAGCAACTGTTGGAGCAACAAGAATGAGGGTGTCAATGAAATATAATGCTATACCAACATCATGTGAAACATTTTCATACGGGGAGGTAGAAGATTATACTGTAAATATAAGTACATCTTCAGCTGATACTGAAGCGCCAACAGCGCCATTATCATTAGTAGCTTCTAATATTGCACAAACAAGTTTATCATTAAACTGGACGGCATCATCGGATAATGTTGGAGTAACAGGATATGAAGTATACCAAGGTTCAACTAATATAGGAACGGTTACTGGTACTAGTGATAATATTACGGGTTTAACAGCTAATACTACTTATACTTATCATGTTAAGGCAAAAGATGCTGCTGGGAATGTATCATCAAGCAGTAATGTAATTACTGTAACGACACTTTCAGATGGTTCAGGAGGTTCAGGATGTACTTCAGGAATAACATCCTTTCCTTATACTGAGGGGTATGAGAATACACTAGGAGCTTGGACGCAATCATCAGGTGATGATATTGACTGGACAGTTGATGCAAGCGGAACACCTTCAAGTAATACAGGGCCATCAAGTGCATCTGAAGGTACATATTATGTATATGTTGAAGCATCAGGAAATGGTACAGGGTATCCGAATAAACAAGCGATATTAAATTCACCTTGTTATGATTTAACTAATGAAACTGAAGCAACTTTTTCATTCAAATATCATATGTACGGCGCTGCAGATATGGGAACAATAGCTTTGGAAGCAAGTACTGATGACGGAACAACATGGACTAGTTTATGGAATAAGTCAGGAAATATTGGTAATGCTTGGAATGAAGCTACTGTAAGTTTAAATTCATATGTTGGAAATACTGTACAATTACGTTTTAATCGTGTAACAGGAAGTACATGGCAAGCTGATATTGCGATTGATGATGTGAATTTAATAACTTCTGGAGGGGCTAATGGTGATACAGTAGCTACATTATCATTAACATTTGATAACTACCCTGAAGAAACGAGCTGGATAATTAAAGATGATAGTGGTGCTACAGTAGCTTCTGGAGGAACATATGCCTCTCAAGCTGATGGATCAACATTAAATGTAAATGTCGATTTACCAAATGGATGTTATTCATTTACAATAAATGATGCATATGGTGATGGTATGTGTTGTTCATATGGTAATGGGTCATATACTTTAACTGATACTTCTAACTCATCTACTTTAGCTAGTGGAGGTTCATTTACGAGCTCAGAATCAACAAGCTTTTGTGTGGGAATATCTGCTTTTGCAAAATCATCAACGTTAGTTACTCAACATAGTATAGATTATTTGAGTATTTATCCAAACCCAACAAGTTCAATGTTGAATGTTTCGTTATTAGGATTAGAAGCACAAACTTTTCAAGTTAAAAACGTATTAGGTCAAACCGTGTTAAAAGGAAATATGATGAAAACGATTGATGTATCTAAATTAAACGGAGGAGTTTATATTTTACAGCTACATATTGGAGAGAAAATTAAAGTAAAACGTTTTATTAAAAACTAAAATAAATACGAATTAATTTTTAAATAACAACCCTTTGAATTTTTATTTCAAAGGGTTGTTCTGTATATATAATCATAATTAAGGGAGCTTATACTTTTTATATTATGATAGGCTTCCTTGTAATAACAAATGTATATCAACGATTATTTTTCTTCTTGAATAGTTTCTTAAAGAATGATTCTTTATTTTTCTTTCGTTCCCATTTTCCTTGTTCTTTGTCAAAGTTTTTATCTTTTCTTTTAAAAAGATTAAAGAAGTTTTCTAACCCAGTTTTTTCTTTAAAATCTTCACAGGCTAATTCGTTAAGTAATTTTTCTGATAAATAAGGAAACTCTTTGCTGTATCTTTTTTTAAGTTTTGAGTTATTTTGAACTTTATAAAGTGTTTTAGCAACTAGTGGTAAGGCTAATCGTCCACCAGAACCAGTTCCGTTATAGAAATGAATTTTAGGTGATGCACATCCAACACGACTTACTAATACTAAATTTGGATTGTAGCCAACAAACCAAGCGTCTGCGTAATTTTGAGAGGTCCCAGTTTTCCCTGCTAGAGGCAAAGTAACATTGTAGGTGTTTCTTAGGCTGGTTCCAGTACCTTCATTAATGGCCCTTTGAAGGGTTGTATTAATTAATTTAGATGTGCGTTCTTTTAAGATTTGTTTAGGTGCTATATTTTCATCTTGATAAAGGACTTCCCCATCAGCAGTTGTGATTTTTGTAATACATTTTGGATTTACTAGATTACCTCCATTGGCAAAAGTAGCATAAGCTCTAGTTACTTCATAAATACTTGCATTTGCAGTACCTAATGCTAAAGAGGGGGTGTTCTCTAATTTGGTACTGAACTGCATTTGTTGCCATAGGGAGTCAATTGGTTTAAAACCGGTTTCCATAAATAAGTTTACAGTAGGAATATTCATCGAATTCATCAAAGCACCTGTCATGGAGTATTTTCCACCAGTTTTTTTATTTGCATTTTCAGGACTCCAATTGTTGTAATCTGAAATAGTTAATTGTTCGTTATCTAAATAAGCGCATGGTTGTCTTCCTTCTTCTAAAGCAGCAGCGTAAAGTATAGGTTTAAAGGTAGAGGCTAATTGACGTTGGGCAAAAATTTGATCATAAGGATATGAATTATGATTAATACCGCCAACCCATGTTTTTATGGCGCCAGTAGTTGGGTTAATAGCTAACATACCAGCATGTAATATGGTAGCCTCTAGCGCTAAACTATCTGCAATATTGATAGAATCAGTGTAATTTCCTTTCCAATCAAAAATCAATTGCTTGCTACGGTCTAATTTATTTCCGTATAGATTTAGTTTCCTTAATTGTTTGTTGACTAATTTTTTTAATTCTTTTTTTCGTGTAGTATTTTTATAATGTTCTCTGAATTGTTGTTGCATTTTACTCAAGTGACTAGCAAAAGCATCAAGGGCATATTCTTGTAATGTAATATCTAAAGTAGTTTCTATATGGAGTCCATCTTTTTCAATATTCCACTTTTTAATACTTTTTTTATTGATGATATCAAGTATGCTAGTTGTTTCTTTTTTTACCATTGTTAAAAAATACCCTGCTTTATTAGTGATGGCTAAATTGGTATAGTTTAATTGTAATGGTAGTTTGTTTAGGGAGTCGTATTCAATGGTAGTTAAATAAGATTCTTTTTTCATCTGAAACAAAACAGTATTTCTTCTTCGTAAAGCATTATCGGGATGTAAACGAGGATTGTAAAAAGTATTTGCTTTTAATAGCCCTACAAGTACAGCACTTTCTTCAATGGTTAATTTTGCTATTTTTTTATTGAAATAGCGTAATGCAGCGGATTCAATACCATATACGTTCTCACCAAAGGAAACTGTATTGAGGTAGAGCGTAAGTATTTCTTCCTTATTGAATGTTTGTTCAATTCTATAGGCTTGAATTCCTTCTTTAGTTTTATTTATTAACATGGTTAACGGGCCATAATTAGGTCTGCCATACATGTTTTTTGCTAATTGCTGAGTAATAGTGCTTCCGCCTCCAGAACGTTTATTGCTTAAAAGTATTGTTTTAAACAATACTCTAAACAGGCTTTTCGCATCAACACCACTATGTTCAAAATAACGGGAATCTTCTGTGGCAATTAATGCATCTACTAAATGTTTTGGAAGTTCCTTGTATGAAGTATTTGTTCTATTCTGACTAAAGTATTTTCCAATAACCGTATTATTGTCTGATAATACAACAGAGGCAGTTTCATTACTGAATTTTTTTAATTCTTCTTTGGTGTTAATGTGTCCAAAAACATCATAATTTACAGCGGTGATAAATATTAGTATTAGGAGTGTTACGAGTAGCGATAATCGTAAAAAGAATATGACAATTCTCTTGAACATTTGTTTTTTATTTTAATAACGAAAATGAAGTTAGATTCGTATCTAAACCCTTTAAAATTTACCTTTTATTTAAAGTGAATTTTGTAAAGATACTTTTAAGTTTTGGGAGTCTATTAAAAATGGTTTGTTGTATTTGATAAGCTTTCTTGTTTACATAATCTCTAAACTTTAATACTAATATGCATACGATAGTCATGAAAAATAACGCTCCGAGGATGGCTTCTGTGAAATTTAAAGAGTGGTAAAACCATCTTGTTAATCCAGTATGAAACCAACTACCGTAAAGGATTATATGATGAACAACATATATAGATAAAGTAACTTTTCCTATTTTAATAAAAACAGGAAGATTTAACAACTTTCGTGCATATACAAAAACCGAGAAAATTAAAAACACATCTCCAAGTCGGGAAAATAAATAGTTATAATCTCCTGAGATGGTGAAAATTTCTATTCCAGTAAAATTCCCTAAAACTAGTAAAATAGGACTTGATAAAAACAAAAGAATTAGTCCGGTAATAGCTAAAGTAATTGGGAGTTTGTCGTAAAAGTGTTTTTCATCCTTGTATTTAAGAAAAAGAGAGGCTAAAAAGGCTCCAATACTTACGTATCCAAACCATGGAAATAGGGAGAATATAGCTCCGTTAGCTTTGGTGAAATAATGAGATACTACCTCTGGTAAAAACGGAGTAGTTATTTCATTATAATATCGCTCAAATAAAAAACTCCCTATGGTAATACACAATAAGGCACCATTAAATGTTTTTTTGCCAAATTTATATAGCGTAAGGTACAGTAAGCATAGTAGTATAATTGACGCACCTATAATGTGTAATACGTCAGTGTAGTAGTAGGATTCATGGGTGTAACCTATAAATAGACCAACACTTAAACGCAGTACATATCCCCATAAAATTAGTTTTATTCCACGTTCAATACCTTTTTTTATTCTAGGGTTGTTCCAGCCAATTTTATCCTGTTTTAATAATAAAAACATGAAGACAAAACCAGTAATAGTAAAAAATGTAGGTGCGGTAATACCTCTAAAGTATTCCCAAATTTGATAGGTAGTATTGGATTGTGTTTTGAATTTTTCAGAAAGCAATGAACTGATAAAATGCCCTTGTAACATCATCAATATAGCAAAGGAACGCAATGCATCAATGTAAACTAACCGTGTATTTTTCTTGGGGACTGAGATATTATCTTTTTTTGCAAAGGTACTAAAAATCAGATTAATCACATTAGTGCGAACTGTTTCTTAGATTTTGATAGGGTAAAATTTTGATTAGTGAGATGTTTATGTTAGGGTTGTTGATGTCGCGTATTTTTGATTGATTGCGTTATAAACTAAGGTATTGGCAATAGCTTTTAAAAGAAAATGCGTATTTTTGCATCTTCAAAATTAAAAACAAGAATTATGCAAGATGGTTTATATGCTAAGTTTCATACCTCTAAAGGAGAAATTTTAGTAAACTTAGAGTTTAAAAAAGCTCCAGGAACAGTAGGTAACTTTGTAGCTTTAGCACAAGGGAATTTAGAAAATGATGTAAAACCACAAGGAACACCTTATTATGATGGATTAAACTTTCATAGAGTAATACCTGATTTCATGATTCAAGGAGGTTGTCCGTTAGGAACTGGAACAGGAGATGCAGGATACAAATTTGATGATGAATTTCACCCAGATTTAAAGCATTCAGGACCTGGTGTTTTGGCTATGGCAAATTCAGGACCTGGTACAAACGGGAGTCAGTTTTATATTACTCACATTGAAACGTCTTGGTTGGATGGTAAGCATACCGTTTTCGGAAATGTAGTTGAAGGACAAGATGTAGTTGATGCTGTTGCTCAAGGTGACAAATTAACTAAATTAGAAATTATAGCAGTTGGTGCAGATGCTGAAGCATTTAAAGCAATTGAATCATTCAGAACTTTTGAAGGTTCTAGAGAAAGAAGAGTGTCAGATGCTAAAGCAGAAGCAGAAGCAGAATTAGATAAGTTAGCTTCAGGGTTTGATAAAACTGATAGTGGATTGCGTTACCAAATTTTACAAAAAGGAACGGGAGCTAAAGCTGTAAAAGGAAAAAATGTTTCAGTACATTATAAAGGACAACTTTCTGATGGTACTGTATTTGATTCTTCATACAAAAGAAAAGAACCAATCGATTTTCAATTAGGAGTAGGACAAGTTATTTCTGGATGGGATGAAGGTATTACGTTAATGAATGTAGGTGATAAAGCTCGTTTTGTAATCCCTTCAAATTTAGCATATGGTGAACAAGGAGCAGGTGGAGTAATACCTCCAGGAGCAACCTTAATTTTCGACGTAGAATTAATGGATGTAAAGTAAGCAGAGAACCAAATTTCATTTTTAATGAAATTTGTGTGAATCGCTTATCCCGAAACTTTACGACGGTAGGGGTAAAATATTAGGGATCTTTACTAAGAAATAAACGCATTAAAAGAGTTCTATTTTATGGAACTCTTTTTTTGTGTGTGAATCGCTTATCCCGAAACTTTACGACGGTAGGAGTAAAATATTAGGGATCTTTACTAAGAAATAAACGCATTAAAAGAGTTTTATTTTATGGAACTCTTTTTTTTTGTGTGAATCGCTTATCCCGAAACTTTACGACGGTAGGAGTAAAGTATTAGGGATCTTTACTAAGAAATAAACGTAT
Organism: Kordia sp.; assembly: GCA_002733415.1. GTDB lineage: Bacteria > Bacteroidota > Bacteroidia > Flavobacteriales > Flavobacteriaceae. The sequence goes on from NVVR01000065.1 coordinate 25,024, forward strand.
TAAAAGAGTTCTGTTTTACGGAACTCTTTTTTTGTGTGTGAATCGCTTATCCCGAATCTAAAGTAATGAGGAGTTCGGTATCTCATAGGAGTTAACTATTTTGGGGTTTTATGGAATATCAAATACACTAAAAGAGTTTCAATTTATTGAAGCTCTTTTTTTTTTTCTTCGTTAAAAATAGTGGATTAGTTAAAAAGAGAATAATGAAAATTTTAAGTAATCAACTTTTTTAGTCATTTAGAGCTTAGGAGAAATCACAAAAGAAGCTCAATGACAATACTTCTGACAATCAACTATAAAATAATGCGATTTCTCACTCCGCTGCGCTTGGTTTCGAAATAACATTTTTAGAAAACCATTGTTTTTTGCGAAGAGCATTTTTTATGTGCATTGGTTTTCAGTGACTTAAAAAAAGCCTCTATTTTTTATTTAAAAAGCCTTTGGTGTTTTAAAAAAGGTGTTATATTTGCACCCGCAATACGAAAGTATTTAAGTTCTTTAAAATAATGCGAAAATAGCTCAGCTGGTAGAGCGCCACCTTGCCAAGGTGGAGGTCGCGAGTTCGAATCTCGTTTTTCGCTCTGTAAAATTTCCATGCTCAAGTGGTGGAATTGGTAGACACGTTGGACTTAAAATCCAATGCTCCTTGGAGCGTGCGGGTTCAAGTCCCGCCTTGAGTACTAAAGATCTCTGGTTAGTAATAACCAGAGGGCTTTTTTTAAATGACTATTTTACAGAATTATGATATACCAACATAGATAATGAAAATTATTTATGACACATGCTGAAGTGGTGGAATTGGTAGACACGTTGGACTTAAAATCCAATGCTCCTTGGAGCGTGCGGGTTCAAGTCCCGCCTTCAGTACTAAAGAACTCTGGTTAGTAATAACCAGAGAACTTTTTTTTAATTATACCAACATAGATAATGAAAGTTATTTATGACACATGCTCAAGTGGTGGAATTGGTAGACACGTTGGACTTAAAATCCAATGTCCCTTGGGACGTGCGGGTTCAAGTCCCGCCTTGAGTACTGAAGCCTTAACTAATTATAGTTAAGGCTTTTTTTATTTAATATGAGGTTAGTATTTAAGTACTGTTTCACCCAAATAAAGGTGTTCTACTATATTCTTTGCGATAAATTTCATAGAGTTAGCTATATCATAGGGTGTCTCTCTTCCTTTATTTATTTTAGAATATGTTGGTTTTAGAGAAATATTATATATTTGCAAACTAATAGTAACCTTAAAAATTAGTATAGCATGCAACTGTACAATAAATTAAGTGCTGCTGAGCGCGCACAATTAATTGATGAAGCTGGTAAAGACCGCTTGACAATATCATTCTATCAGTATTTCAAGATAGAAAATCTAAAATTATTTAGAGATAAGCTTTTTGCTGAATGGGATGCTCTTGAGGTGTTAGGGAGAACCTATGTTTCTTACGAAGGAATAAACGCTCAAATGTCAGTTCCTGCAGAAAACTTTTTAAAATTAAAAGAACAGTTAGATGCGATTTCTTTTTTAAAAGATATTCGGTTGAATGTAGCTGTGGAGCAAGACAATAAATCTTTCTTAAAGCTAAAAGTAAAAGTTAGAGACAAGATAGTGGCAGATGGATTAAATGATGAAACATTTGACGTTACTGATAAAGGAGTGCATTTAAATGCGAAAGACTTTAATGACATGTTAGTTGACCCAAATACAGTTTGTGTCGATATGCGTAACCATTATGAAAGTGAAATAGGTCATTTTCAAGGAGCAGTAACTCCAGATGTAGATACTTTTAGAGATTCATTGGATGTTATTGAAGAAGATTTAAAAGACCATAAGGAAGATAAAAATCTATTGATGTATTGTACTGGAGGGATCCGTTGTGAGAAGGCTAGTGCGTATTACAAGCATAAAGGATTTAAGAATGTGTATCAGTTAGAAGGCGGAATTATAGAGTATACACGTCAGGTAAAGGATGAAGGAGTTGAGAATAAGTTTATAGGAAAGAACTTTGTGTTTGATCACAGAAGAGCGGAGCGTATTACTGATGATGTAGTGTCTAACTGTCATCAATGTGGTGAACCAGCAGATGTTCATGTAAATTGTGAAAACCAAGCATGTCATTTATTATTTATTCAATGTCCTTCATGTACTGAAAAAATGGAAACGTGTTGTTCTGAAGCGTGTAAAACTATTGCAGCATTACCATTTGAAGAGCAAAAAGAGTTGCGTAAAGGAACGCATAATAGTAATAAGATATTTAAAAAAGGAAGATCGGAAGTTTTAAAGTTTAAAAAATAAACGAAATTGTTATAGTATAAAAGTGTTGTGATTTGTTTTACAGCGCTTTTTTTTTGTGCTGTAATGTTTCGTCCTGAAATAGTGTTATATTAAAAATGGAGCACCTATGTTTAGAATAATTAAATGCTTGTCAAGCTGAGCCTGTCGAAGTTTAATGAAATAAATGTTTTATGGATTTCGACAGGTTCAACCTGACAATTAATTAAGTCTTTATTCTTTTTATTGAATAGCTTTCAGGATTTTAATCTTTCCATTTAATATTACAACCAAGACTTGGTTTTTGATTGGGTGTTATTGGAGTGTTACTTAGTGTGTTATCTAGCGCTTTTCTGATGTCTTCACCAGTTAAAGGAATGTTGTTTCCAGGTCGTGAATTGTCCAATTGCCCTCTATAAGAAAGTTCTAGGTTTTTGTCAAAAATATAAAAATCAGGAGTACAAGCAGCGTCATAAGCTTTTGCAACTTCTTGCGTTTCATCATACAAGTATGGAAAAGGGTAATTATTATCTATTGCATGTTGGTGCATTAATTCTGGTCCGTCTTGTGGGTAATTAATCGCGTCATTACTACTTATGGCAATAAAATTAATTCCTTTTTTGTAATATTCATTTGCTAATTTAACGAGCTCTGGATTTACGTGAATTACAAACGGACAATGATTGCAGATAAACATAATAACTGTTGCCTTGTCTCCTTTAAGTTGATTCAAATGAAGTGTGTTGTTGCTTTTTGTGTCCAGTAAAGTGAAGTCTGGTGCTTTTGTTTTTAAAGCCAACATATTTGAGGGTGTTCTTGCCATAATTAAGTATCTTTATGCAATAAAGGTATAATAAAATATGGAAATTACTTGGGCTGATTTTGAAAAAGTAGATATACGAGTTGGAACAATTCTTTTAGCTGAAGTTTTTGAAAAAGCAAGAAACCCTTCTTATAAATTAGAAATAGACTTTGGTGAGTTGGGAGTATTAAAAAGCTCTGCTCAAATCACAAGCTTGTATGCTGTTGATGAGTTAATTGGGAAACAAATTATGGCAGTAGTAAATTTTCCTAAAAAACAAATAGCGAATATGATGAGTGAGTGCTTGGTATTGGGATTGGTAGGAGGGAATGATGTAGTGTTAATTAACCCAGATAGAAAAGTGAAAAACGGAATGCGTTTGGCGTAAAAAAAAAGCTCAATTAATATAATTGAGCTTAAATTTGGTTTGTGGTTGGTTTATAAAAAGTAATATAGTTTATTGGTATTTAAATCCCAATAGTAAGGTTATATGTCGTCAAAACTGATATCGGTGAAACTTCCTACGGTTGCAGTCTCAACAGCAACTTCTTCGGTTTCATATTCTTTTTTATAATCTTTTTGATGACGTTCAGAGATTACTTCTTCTCCTTTTTCGTCAATTACATAAGCTGTCATTTCATTCATGATGTCAGTAAATGCTACAAAATCTTCTTTGTATAAATAAATTTTATGCTTTTTATAGTGGAAAGATCCATCATCATTTGTAAACTTCTTACTTTCAGTGATAGTAAGGTAGTAATCTCCTGCTTTGGTAGATCTTACATCAAAAAAATAAGTTCTTCTCCCTGCTCTTAATACCTTTGAAAAAATTTCTTCTTTCTCTAAATATTCTTTATCGCTCATAATTCTTTCGTAATAATATTAGTTTTTTCCCACCAGTGGGTATAGTTCAAAATGTATGCCTTGAATTAAAATAATAGTGATAATTCATGCTGTTTTTTGTTTGTCTTTAAAAAGACATAATTATCGTGTTTCAAAAATCATAAAAAAAAAGTTTAGAACCAATTTTTTTTACTATTCTTTTTCAGATAATTGCTTTTGATGAAGCTCTTTGTAGTAACCATCAGTATTTATAAGCTCATTATGAGATCCTTTTTGAATAATCGATCCGTTATCCAATACAAAAATAGTTTCTGCGTTTTTTACAGATGAAATCCTGTGGCTTACAATTATGGTGGTACTGTTTTGGGTAACCTTTTTTAGGTTGCTTAATATTGTTTCTTCAGTTTCTGTATCTACAGCGGAAAGACAATCGTCAAACAAAATTATTTTAGGACTTTTAATTATTGCTCTCGCTATGGAAACACGTTGTTTTTGTCCTCCAGAAAGTGTGATGCCTCGTTCTCCTAATATGGTGTTGTATTTGTTTTTAAACAGAATGATGTTGTTGTGTACATCGGCATCTTTTGCCGCTTGAATGATTTCATCGGTAGTAGCATCAGACTTTCCGAATTTAATATTGTTTTCAATAGTATCAGAAAATAAAAACGGATCTTGTGGAACTACACCAATATTTTCTCTTAATAAAGTAAGGTTGTGTGTTGTGATGTCTTTATCACCAATAAGTAATTCACCTCGAGTAACATCATGAAGTCTGGAAATCAGATTTAAAATGGTTGACTTTCCTGAGCCTGTTTTGCCTATTATTGCTATAGATTTTCCCTTTTTCACTTTAAATGAAATGTTGTTTAATGCAGTGATGTTTGTGTCAGGATATGTAAAGCTTACATTTTTGAATTCAATGTCAGTTTCAAGATGATATTGATTATTGTTCTCGTTTCTAATTTCTGGAGTAACGTTTAAGAATTCGTTTATTCTCTTTTGTGAGGCTTCAGCTTGCTGTACAATTGAAGTAACCCATCCTACAGTGGCAACAGGCCAAGTAAGCATATTTACATATAAAAGAAATTCTACTAAAGTACCAATACTTGCAATGCTTCCGTTTATATATTGCAATCCACCTATATAAATTACTAGCACATTACTTAGTCCTATTAGTAAAATCATAAAAGGAAAAAACCAAGCTTGAACTTTTACCAAGTCCATATTTTTGTCTTTACTTTTTTCGGATAAAACTTCGAATTGAGTGGTAATATCATTGGTTATTCCATACGCTTTAATAACTGATATTCCAGAAAAAGATTCTTGAGTGAATACTGTTAATTTTGATAAATATAGCTGTACGACAGTGCTGCGTTTATGAATTTCTTTGCTTAATTTATAAATAGCAATAGAAAGGATGGGTAAAGGAAGCAAGGTGTATAAGGCTAATTTTGGTGCGGTGCTAATCATTAAGGGGATCAGTATTACAAATAAAGTAATGGTATTGATGCTGTACATTAATGCTGGACCAAAGTACATGCGTACTTTACTAACGTCTTCACTAATTCTATTCATTAAGTCACCAGTTCTATTTTGCTTGTAGAAGTTTTGTGACAATTGTTCGTATTGTTTAAAAACGTTGTTTTTTAAATCAAATTCAATTAGTCGAGACATTACTATTAGTGTCTGTCTCATTAAGAAAGTAAAAAAAGCAGCTATAACGCTTACGCCAATAATTAGTACTATATAATGTAGTAGTTTTTCTCTAAATAATACTTCAGAGTGTTGTTTGTTTAGTATGTATTCTTCAATTAATTGAATTGCATTACCAGTAAATCTAGGAGTGAAAACAATAAAGATACGTGCTACAATAGTTATTAGTATCCCGATTATTAGCCGGTATTTATATTTTAAAAAGTATTTATTTAAATATTTAAGTTCTTTCATTACAGCTGTCTCTTGAGTAGTAAGCATTAAATAAAAATCATTTTTAAGCTATTTTATTGCGTAAAAATGAATAATCAGTTACTTTTGTGCTCTAAGATTATGAGATTTATAAATCTTATATGATTATAATTTAACAATACACACGATGACATCAGAAGTAATAGACGTTAAAGATTTACCAAAAGTAAACCCTGTTTTTGGACAATTATCATTCGATAATCATGAGCAAATTGTTTTTTGCAATGACAAAGATACTGGATTAAAAGCAATAATAGGGATTCATAATACTGTTTTAGGACCTGCTTTAGGAGGGACAAGAATGTGGCAGTATGCTAACGAGTGGGAAGCTTTAAATGATGCGCTTCGTTTGTCAAGGGGGATGACTTTTAAGTCTGCTGTAGCTGGGTTGAATTTAGGTGGAGGTAAAGCTGTAATTATTGGTGATGCTAAAACTCAAAAAACTCCAGAATTAATGAGGCGTTTTGGTGAATTTGTGCATTCTTTAAGTGGGAAGTATATTACTGCTGAGGATATTGGTATGGAAACATCTGATATGGATTTAGTACGCGATGTAACTCCTTATGTTACTGGGATCTCTGAAAGTAGAGGAGGGGCAGGGAATCCTTCTCCAATTACTGCTTATGGTGTTTTTGTTGGAATGAAAGCAGCTGCTAAATATAAATACGGATCTGACGTTTTAGAAGATAAGAGAGTTATTGTTCAGGGTGTTGGTCACGTAGGTGAGTCATTAGTAGAGCATTTAACTAATGAAGGAGCTAAGGTGATTATTACAGATATCAATCAAGAACGTTTAGAAGAGATTAAAGCAAAATATGGTGCTGAAATTTATAGAGGAGAAAATATTTATACTTTAGATGCTGATATTTATGCACCATGTGCATTAGGAGCAACAATAAATGATATCACAATAAATCAATTAAATGTTGATATTATTGCAGGAGCGGCTAACAATCAATTAGCAAATGAAGAGGTTCACGGAAAAATATTATCAGAAAAAGGAATTGTTTACGCACCTGATTTTGTGATAAATGCAGGAGGTATAATTAATGTTTATGCTGAGTTAGAAGGGTATGGTAAAACTGAAATTATGCGTAAAACTGAGAATATTTACAACACTACCTTAGAAATCATCAATAACGCTGAAGCTAGTAATATTACTACTCATGCGGCTTCTTTAGCAATTGCTCAAAGTAGAATTGATGCAAGAAAAAAAGAAAATCAGAAATAGTATATGAATAAATAATAGTTTATTTTCGCAAAGCGGAAGGAGGTTTCTTTCGCTTTTTGAATTATTTATAACATTTTCGTTCGAGAATACTGATAAGTTTTCAGTACTCGACTAATTAAACCCACTGGTGGGAAAAGTTCTTATTCATGTTAAACAGAAGACATATTCGTACAAAAGTAATGCAGTGTATTTTTGAAATGCAGCATACTAAAAATCAAGATTTAAATCTAGCGTATAAAAAGTTGAATGACAGTGCTTCTAACATGTATGATTTATATTTGTTACAATACCAGCTTTTTACTGTAATTCTTCAAAAAGCTAGAAAACTAAATAATACCTCTCAAAGCAGTTTCTTACAAGAAAATAAAGCAAAAAACATTCACAGGTTAGTTAATAATGTGTGTTTAAATCATATAGCTTCTAGTCAAGAACTAGCTTTGTTGATTGACGAAAGAGATTTGTCTAATTGGGAGTTGGATGATGAGTATGCTAACTTATTTTTAAAAGAAATACTAGCTTCGGATTTTTACAATACATATTTAAAAGAAGATAGTTCTTTTGAGAAAGATAAAGAGTTATTGCTTACAATTTTTAAAAGAATTATAGCTCCGAACGATAAGTTGTATTCGTATTATGAAGATGCATGTATTAGTTGGGTAGATGATTTACCCTTGGTAAATACAATGATTCTTAAAGAATTGAAAAAAGTTAAGGTAAGCCAGCAAATGAAACTTACTAAGTTGTTTAAGGATGAGGAAGATGAGAAATTCGGAAAAGATTTACTTGCTAAAGTTACTTTAAACAATGAAGAGTTAAGTAAATATATTGATGTAAAAACTCCAAAATGGGATGCAGACAGAATAGCTTCAATGGATGCTATTTTAATGAAAATGGCTATTTGTGAGTTTTTAAAATTTTCATCTATACCAGTAAAAGTTACAATTAATGAGTATCTGGAAATTGCTAAAGAATACTCTACAAATAAGAGTAGTACTTTTATCAATGGTATTCTGGATAGCTTGGTAAAAGATTTCAAGAAGGAGGAGAAATTGCAAAAAATAGGTAGAGGGTTGATGTAGTTTCAGATTTTTATTTATTTTAGCACAGCTTAAAAAGAATACAAACGAATTAATAAAAAATATAGTTATGAAAAAGTTAAGAGTTATAGCGTTTACAGTATTGTGTGGATTAGCATTTGTTTCTTGTAAAAAAGAAAATGCAGCAGATAAAATTAATACTGAAAATGTAGCAGTAGCAGCTGAAAGAGATGCTAATTCTAATAAGTTTCCAGTAATGACTTTTGATAAAACAGAGCATGACTTCGGAAATTTAAAACAAGGAGATGTTGCAGAAACTATTTTTAGTTTTAAAAACACTGGTGAAAAGCCATTAGTAATAGTTGGAATTAAAGGAAGTTGTGGGTGTACGGTGCCTAATGATTGGCCAAGAGAAGCAATTGCTCCGGGTGCATCAGGGAAATTTTCTGTGAAGTTTAATTCAAGAGGGAAGAAAAACATAACTACACAAACTATTACGGTTACAGCAAATACTGAAAAAGGTAAAGAAATTGTAAAAATTAAAGCTATGGTTGAAGTTCCTGTAGGAGCAGTAACTGCAAAAACAAGAGCAATTAAGCAACCAGCTGTAATATCTACTAAACAATTATAATGGAAGATTTATTAGCTCAGTTCGGTCAGTATTCACCATACATTTTAATGTTTGTGGTGATTTATTTTTTCTTTTTAAGACCGCAAATGAAAAGACAAAAGCAAGAGTTAAGTTTTGCTAAAGAAATTAAAAAAGGAGATAAAGTAATTACCAAAAGCGGAATGCATGGTAAAATAGTTGAACTTAATAATACTGATGATACCTGTGTTGTAGAAACAGGAGCGGGTAAAATTAAGTTTGAACGTTCATCTTTGTCACTAGAGTTATCTGCTAAATTAAATAAGTAGTAATTTTAATCCGACAGTGGGTTTGATTCTCTGTCCCGATAGCTATCGGAATTGAATTGCAATCATTCTTGTTTATCTGGTGTAATTCATGCCTGGTGTGCTTGCGCTGAGGATATTGATTTTAAAACATAAAAAAAACCTCACATCGTGAGGTTTTTTTATGTTTTAAAATCTTTTTTACAAGAATGATGTTTTTAAATTAATCAGTTAGATTGTCTTTCTTTTTCCATGTCAATTAAGTGTGCCATTGATTTAACAACTCTATCGTGTTTTTTGACAAACGGGTTTTCTTGGTCCCAAACATATCCTGCTAAAACAGCACATATTTTTTCTTTTACTTCTGGATTTTCAGGTTCGTGAAAGAATAGTGTTTGTAAATTTCCTGTGTACCATTCTTTTACATAAGTCGCGAATACGTTTACACCGCTTTTGATGTAGCCGGCATAATCTTTATCCCAATCTACAGTTTCGTTATTCAATTCTTTAATAACCAATTTAGCTGCTAATATAGCAGACTCAGTAGCGAAAGAAACTCCTGATGAAAATACAGGGTCTAAAAACTCAGCGCTATTACCTGTTAAGGCAAATCCTTTTCCATGTAGTTTTGTTACTGATTTCGCGATGTTTTTAATCTTTTTAGGTTCAAATAAATAATCAACACCTTCAAATCTATGGTTATAGTGTTTTGAAAGTTGCATCATTTTTTGAAGCGCTTCTGTCGTATTGTCTCCGTAGGATTCAATAAATTCTGTAGGCCCAACATAACCAATGCTTGTTTTTCCGTTGGAAAATGGGATGACCCAAAGCCAAACTTTTTGTTTAACTATGTCGAAGGTTATAATTGTTCCTTCTTCTCCTTCTGGTCTATTAATGTCATCAACATGTGTAAAAATAGAAGAGTTTTTTGGGATTTCTGAAGGTTTTTCTAATCCAAGGATTCTTGGCAATACCCTTCCGAATCCGCTAGAATCGATAATAAATTTTGCTTCAATGTATTTTATATTGCCTTCTTTGTCTTTTACGGTAGTTGTAGATGAATCGTCGTTAAAGACTACATCTGTAACTTCTGATCCGAATTCAACATCAACACCGTTCTTAATCATCTCTTGAGCTAAAGCGTTGTCAAAATCGGCTCTTGGGACTTGCCATGTCCAGCTCCATCCATCAGTAAATTTTTTGCGGAAATCAAAATTACAAATCTGATGATCTCTTATGAATCTTGCGCCACTTTTTTTTTCAAAATTCATAGATTTTAAGCAATCTAATAATCCTGCTTCTTCAAAATGATCCATGCAGCGAGGGATCAAACTTTCACCTATAACAAATCTAGGAAAAATTGATTTTTCTAGAACTTTAACATTGATGTTATTGTTATTTAAATATGATGCAGCAATACTCCCAGATGGACCTGCTCCAATGATTAAAACATCAACAGATTCTTTATTCATATTTTATAGGTTTTATTGTTACAAAATTTTAAATTTGCATCCAAAGTTAACCAAATTATTCTCAAATTTTGAGAAAGTAATACTTAATATTTATCTATGACGGTAACAGTAAAAGAAGATCTTAATTTAAAAGATTTTTATAATATTGTATTTAAGGACAGTAGAGTAGAGTTAGATCCAGAATTTTTAAAAAGAGTTGAAGATAGTTTTGATTTTTTAAAGGAATTTTCGGCAAATAAAGTTATTTATGGTGTGAACACTGGTTTTGGGCCGATGGCGCAATATAAAATCGATGATAAAGATACGATACAATTACAATATAATTTAATTAGAAGTCACTCATCAGGGACAAGTAATGCGTTAACAGCTAAATATGTTAAAGCTACTATGTTAGCTAGGTTGAATACTATTGGTTTAGGTTGTTCTGGATTGCATTCTTCTGTAGTTAAATTAATGCGTGATTTAATTAATTTGGATGTTACTCCGTTAATTTATGAACATGGTGGTGTAGGAGCTAGTGGTGACTTAGTTCAATTGGCACATTTAGCATTAGTATTAATAGGTGAAGGTGAGGTATTTTACAAAGGACAACGTAGGACTACTGAGGATGTGTTTAAGCAATTAGGTTTAGAACCGATAACTGTTAGATTGAGGGAGGGACTTGGATTAATTAATGGAACTTCTGTAATGACTGGTATTGGTATTGTGAATACTATTTATGCAAAACGTTTGCTAGATTGGTCTATTAAATGTTCATCGGCAATTAATGAAATTGTTGAGGCTTATGATGATCATTTGTCGGTTGAATTAAATACATCAAAAAAACATAAAGGTCAAATTGAAATTGCTAGATTAATGCGTGAGCATCTAGCGGATAGTACTTTGGTTAGGAATAGAGATGAACATTTATATTCTGGGAATAATAATGAAACAATTTTTAAAGAAAAGGTGCAAGAATATTATTCTTTGCGTTGCGTACCTCAAATATTAGGGCCAGTTTATGATACTGTTGAAAATGTGTCAAAAATATTAATAGAAGAGGTTAATTCAGCAAATGATAATCCGATCATTAATGTAAAAAAGAAACATGTGTATCATGGAGGGAATTTTCATGGAGATTATATTTCTTTAGAAATGGATAAGTTAAAACTTGTTGTAGCTAAGTTATCTATGTTAGCAGAAAGACAATTAAATTATTTGCTAAATTCAAAATTGAATGATAAACTAACTCCTTTTGTGAATTTAGGAAAGTTAGGATTGAATTTCGGAATGCAAGGAGCTCAGTTTACAGCAACTTCAACAACTGCTGAAAATCAGATGTTGTCTAATCCAATGTATATACACAGTATTCCTAATAATAATGACAATCAAGATATTGTAAGTATGGGTACAAATTCTGCTTTGATAACTAAAAAGGTAATTGAAAATACTTTTGAGGTGTTATCAATTGAAATTATAACAATTGTTCAAGCAATCGAGTTGCTTGGTTTTTCAAATAAAGTATCCAGTGCTACTAAAAAGTTTTATGATGAAATTAGGGCTATTGTGCCTCCTTTTAAAGAGGATTTAATTATGTATCCTTTTATCAATGAAGTGAAAGATTTTTTAATTAACGCTGAGAATTAGATTCTTGTAATAAAATAGAAAAAGTACTTGATTTCCGCTTATATGTATGCGTTTAATTGCAATCTATAAAAAAATTTAATATGAAAAAGTTAATTTTATTACTTCTTATATTTGTTGTCACTGCAGTAAGTGCACAAGAGTTAGCTTTGGCTAACAAAGATGGTAAGTTTGGTTATATTAATAAAAAAGGAGAATGGCATATACAACCTAAGTTTAAAAAAGCACATAGTTTTTCTGGAGATTACGCAATTGCATTTGAAGGAAAAAAAGTTGGTTTTATCAATAGAAAAGGAGAATGGGTTGTTAAACCAACTTTTGATAAAGTTAAAAATTTTGACTCTGGTATAGCGGTTGTATTGAAATCGAAAAGATGGTTTTATATAAATACAAAAGGAGAAGAGGTTTTTGCTGATGTAATTACAGATAAAATTTACGATTTCAAAAACGGAGTAGCTTTTATTAAACAAAATGATTTAATTGGACTGATTGATGCTACAGGAAAAGTTGTAATAGCCCCCAAATTTTTGAAAATTAAAAAGTTTGTAAACGGATATGCAAAAGTAAAAGAAAATGAAAAGTGGGGGTTGATTGATACTAAAGGGCAGTATTTTGTAAAACCAATATATAATGCTATTAGTAATGTCTATGGAGGGAATATCACTGCTAAAATAGGAGAAACTCATGGGTTGGTTATTTTTGGAGAATTTAAAGCAATGGAAGGCACTCAGAAAATATGGGATTTCTCTAGAAACGATAAAATTACTTATGCAAAAAGGAATGATAAAGTAGGTTTTATTAATTCAAGAGGGAATTGGATTGTAGAGCCAACTTATGATAAAGTAAGGAGTTTTAGAAATGGATTAGCGCCAGTGTGTAAAGCAAAAAAGTGGGGTTATATTAATGAAGTAGGAGAAGTTGTTATTCCATTACAATTTAGAGATGCGGAGTTGTTTAGTACTGTTGGTTTGGCGCCAGTAAAATCGGCAAAACTTTGGGGTTTTGTTGATAAATCCGGAAAAGAAGTTATTCCTCAAAAATATGTGATTACTACAGGGGGGGTGAGTCTTTTTAAAAAGAATACTGAAAAGGGTTTTATTAATGGTTTGGCTAGAGTTAAGTATAAAAAAACTTGGGGCTTTATCAATAGTAAAGGAGAATTATTGAATGATACTTGGTTTATTAATTTAGAAGATTTTAAATAATGAAATGTGCATTAATAACAGGTGGGTCAAGAGGTATAGGTCGTGCAATTTGCGATAAAATTTCTAAAGATTCTGATTACCACATACTAATTAATTATCAGTCAAACGAGGCTGCGGCTAAGGAAACATTAGCAATTGTAGAAGCTAATGGTAATACAGGAGAGCTTTTACAGTTTAATGTTGCGGATGCTGATGCAGTTACATCGACATTAGATAAGTGGATGGAGGCTAATCCAGATGCTTTGGTCGAGGTTATTGTGAATAACGCAGGAATTACTAGAGATGGATTGTTTATGTGGATGCCGCCAAAGGATTGGCATGATGTAATAAATACATCATTAAATGGTTTCTTTAATGTAACCAATCATTTAATTCAGAAAATACTTCGTAATAAATACGGTAGAATAGTAAATCTAGTATCGGTTTCTGGTGTAAAAGGAACTGCTGGACAAACAAATTATTCTGCAGCTAAAGGGGCTGTTGTCGCGGCAACTAAAGCCTTGGCGCAAGAAGTAGCTAAGCGTAATATTACAGTGAATGCAGTTGCTCCAGGTTTTATAAAATCAGATATGACTGCTGAGTTGGATGAGAAAGAGTTGAAAAAAATGATTCCTGCTAATCGATTTGGTGAAGCGGAAGAGGTTGCAGATTTAGTAGCTTTTTTAGTGTCTAAAAAAGCATCGTATATTACTGGAGAAATTATCAATATTAACGGAGGAATTTATTCATAAGTGAGCATAAGAGTAGTTATAACAGGAATGGGGATTTACTCTTGCATAGGTGAAAATCTGCAAGAAGTAAAGGAGTCATTATATCAAGGGAAGTCAGGAATTGTCTTTGAGCAAGAAAGAAAAGATTTCGGGTACCGTTCTGGTTTAACAGGAATGGTTAAAGTTCCAAATCTTAAAAAGGAATTAACAAGAAGGCAACGAATTTCTATGGATGACGAGTCCATGTTTGCTTATGTAGCTACAAAAGAAGCTTTGGGTAATGCAGGTATTGATGAAGATTTTTTAGAAAAAAATGATGTTGGTATTTTGTATGGTAATGATAGTACTGCAAAAGCGGTTGTTGAATCAATAGATATCGTTAGGGATAAAAATGATACCACATTAGTAGGTTCAGGAGCTATTTTTAAAGCGATGAATTCTACAGTTACAATGAATTTGTCAACAATATTTAAACTTAAAGGGGTTAATTTTACTATTAGTGCAGCTTGTGCTAGTGGTTCTCATTCTTTAGGAGTTGGGTATTTGATGATAAAAAATGGACTTCAAGACACTGTTATTTGTGGAGGGGCGCAAGAAATAAATAAATATGCTACAGCTAGTTTTGATGGTTTAGGCGTGTTCTCTCCTAATGAAGAGGATCCTACCAAAGCATCAAAACCTTTTGATAAAAATAGAGACGGTTTAATACCTAGTGGTGGAGCAGCTACTTTAGTGTTAGAGAGTTATGAGTCAGCTGTTAAACGAGGAGCTCCTATTTTAGCAGAATTAGTTGGTTATGGTTTTTCCTCAAATGGAGGTCATATATCTACTCCAAATGTAGAGGGGCCGGCAAAGGCAATGCGAAAAGCTTTAGAGCAGGCAGGTGTAAAAGCTTCAGAAATTGACTATGTAAATGCACATGCTACATCTACACCTGTAGGAGATGCTAATGAGGCAAGAGCTATTTTTGAAGTTTTTGGGAAAAATGGGCCTTTAGTGAGTTCAACAAAGTCAATGACCGGTCATGAATGTTGGATGGCAGGGGCAAGTGAAGTAGTGTATTCGGTTTTAATGATGCAAAATTCATTTGTTGCACCGAATATTAACATTACAGAGCTGGATGAAGATGCTAAAAGGCTAAATTTAGTTAAAGAGACAGTAAATAAAAAAATTGATGTATTTTTGTCGAATTCCTTCGGTTTTGGGGGGACAAATTCTGCATTAGTAGTAAAGAAAATATAAAGTATACACATGGGGATAGAAGAAATAATTGAAAAAACGAATCTGATTTTTGTAGATGAATTTGAAGTTGATGAAGATGAACTGTCTCCAGATGCTGTATTGCGTGATGCCTTAGAGTTGGATAGTTTAGATTATGTAGATTTGGTAGTAGCTATAGAATCATGTTTTTCAGTGAAGTTAGTTGCTGAAGATTTTAAAAAGGTAGATACACTTCAAAGTTTTTATGACTTATTAGCTGAAAAAGTTAATGCCTAAATGGACTGGGAAATCTAAAGGGACTCCATTAGGATACCGAATTTTTATATTTTTTATAAAAAAGGTGGGTGTCAAGTTTGCCTATTTCATCCTTTATTTTGTAGCTTTTTATTACCTTCTTTTCTCAAAGGAAGGAACACGTTCGGGTATCCTATATTTTCATAATAGATTAGGTTTCTCGAAATTTCAAAGTTATTTTAAGGTTTATAAAAATAATTTTGTTTTTGGGCAAACAATAATTGATAAGTATGCCATCTTGTTAGGGCAACGAAATCAGTTTACGTATGAGTTTGATGGAGAGGAAATTTTATTTGATTTATTAAAAGAAAAAAAAGGAGGGATTTTAATAAGTGCTCATGTGGGTAATTTTGAAATTGCTGAATTTTTTTTAAGTGAAATAGATGAGTTTTCTCAAATTAACTTAGTGACAACGGATAATGAACATAAAGCCATAAAACAGCAATTAGAAGCATTATCAGCAAAATCAAATATAAAGTTCATTGTCGTTAAAGAGGATATGTCACATATTTTTGAAATCAATAATGCGCTAGGTAATAATGAACTTATTTGTTTTACGGGGGATAGATATTTTGAGGGTACAAAAACACTTTCTTCGAATTTATTAGGTGCCAGTGCAGCGTTTCCTGCGGGCCCTTTTCTTTTAGGATCTCGATTAAAGGTGCCAGTTGTATTTGTGTACGTTATGAAGGAAACGGCAACACATTACCACTTGTATACTCGTAAAGCAGAATTTAAAAACAGAAATGCACAAGATTTATTAAACCAGTATACAAAAAGTGTTGCCTGGGTCCTTGAAAAATATCCGTATCAATGGTTTAATTATTTTGATTTTTGGAACATAGATAAAAATAAATGAAAAAAGTTTTAGTAATACATTACTCGCAATCTGGACAGTTAACTGAAATAGTTAATAATATAGCTATGCCAATAAGTGAAGGAGAGGCAGAAGTGGATTACTATAAAATAGCCTTAGAAAAAGAATTTCCGTTCCCCTGGAACAAGTCAGCTTTTTTTGATGCTTTCCCTGAGTCATTCTTGCAAAAGCCAAGAAAACTGAAAGCTATTCCAGCGGAAATATTACATAAAAAATACGATTTAATTATTCTAGGCTATCAAGTATGGTATTTAAGTCCGTCTATACCAATAAATTCATTATTAAAATCTCCTGAAGCAAAAATACTATTTAATAATACGCCTGTTATAACAGTAATAGGTTGTAGGAATATGTGGATTATGGCTCAAGAGAAAGTTAAGTGTTTACTTAATGATTGTGGTGCGAAATTAGTAGGGAATATTGCATTAGTGGATAGGCATATTAATCATATTAGTGTAATTACTATAGTGCAATGGATGTTTACCGGAGTGAAGAAGAAATATTTAGGAATTTTCCCTAAACCCGGAGTTTCACAAAAAGACATTAATGAGTCTAGTAAATTTGGGAGCGTAATTGCTGAAAGTTTAGCTAATGGTAATTATGATACATTACAAGCCAATCTTCTGAAAATAAATGCGGTAAAAATTAAACCTTTTTTGGTTTTAGTAGATAAAAGAGCTAATGTTTTGTTTGGTAAATGGGCTAAATTAATTAGCGAAAAAGGAGAGGCAGAAAGCCCTAAACGTCACTTATGGTTAAGCCTTTTTAATTATTATTTATTATTTGCTATTTGGATTATTGCGCCAATAGTTTTTATCTTATTTTTGTTGACTTACATTCCTTTCCTAAGGAGAATCAATAAAGACAAAAAATACTATTCATCAATTGAATTAAAGTAACATGGGGAGTCTATCTAAAGTATATATAAACAGAATAGCGAAATATTTGCCTAACAACCCTATTTCTAATGACGAAATGGAAGGAATATTAGGACAGATTGGTGGAGTTCCTTCAAAGGCAAGAAGAATTGTTTTGAGAAATAACGGAATAAAATATAGATACTACGCATTAAATACAAATGGTGAACCAACACATTCTAATGCCCAATTAGCAAAAAATGCAATTGAAGGCTTATTTGATGAGTCATTTACAAAAAATGATGTTGCCGTATTATCATGCGGAACATCAACTCCTGATCAAATGTTACCATCTCATGCTGTTATGGTACATGGTGAATTAGCAAACAAAAATATGGAGTTGAATTCAGCTTCAGGTGTTTGTTGTGCAGGTATGAGTTCTTTGAAGTATGGATTTATGTCTGTATTATCGGGTAATTCTGACAATGCTATTTGTTCTGGATCAGAAAAAGTTTCTAGCTGGATGGTAGCCGATAAGTTTCATAATGAAATAGAATATGCTGTTTCTTTAGAAGAACAACCTATAATCGCATTTAAAAAAGATTTCTTGCGTTGGATGTTGTCTGATGGTGCTGGAGCAGTATTGTTAGAAAACAAACCTAACAAAGATAAAATATCATTGCGTTTTGATTGGATAGAATCATATTCGTATGCACATGAAATAGAAACTTGCATGTATGCAGGAGGGGAAAAGCAAGCAGATGGAAGTATTAAGCCTTGGAGTGATTATAAAACGGACACTTGGTTAAAGGAATCTATTTTTTCATTGAAACAAGATGTTAAAATATTAGATAAAAATATATTAGTAAAAGGAATAGAGAGTATTAAAATTGCTTTTGAAAAACATCAAAAAGATTCATCGGATATTGATTATTTCTTACCGCATATTTCATCATATTATTTTGAAGGGAAACTAAAACAGTTGGTGAAAGATGAAGAAGGGTTACATATACCTGAGGAAAGCTGGTTTACAAATTTAGATAGAGTAGGGAACGTTGGGTCTGCTTCGATATATATAATGTTGGAGGAGTTGTTTCATTCTGGTAAATTAAAAAAGGGACAAAAAATTGTATTGTCTGTTCCAGAAAGCGGACGTTTTTCTTATTCATACGCACATTTAACTGTTTGCTAGATGAATATTATAGAAAACCCAATTACTGACGTAAGGAATTTAATCCCACAAAAGTTTCCATTTGTAATGGTAGATACTTTAGTCTCATTTAATGAATCTGAGGTAGTATCATCATATAAAATAGAAGAGTCTAATGTTTTTTATGATGGTTCAGTTTTTACGGAATCTGGTCTTATTGAAAATATGGCCCAAACTGTAGCATTGCATACAGGATATGATTTTTTTATAAAAAATGAACAAGCACCAACAGGATATATAGGTTCAGTAAAAAAAGTTTATATAGTAGTATTACCTTTATTAAATGAGGTAATAACTACTAAAGCGACTATTTTACACGAATTTATGGGGGTTACAATGGTTAGTATACAAGTGTTTAATGCGAAAAATGAAGAAATTGCTTCTTCTGAAATGAAAACAGTTATTGCTAGCTAATGATTAATTTAGAAGCCATAGATATTAAAAATTTTCTACCTCATCGTGAACCTTTCTTGATGGTAGATAAAGTATTAGAGCTTTCTGAAGATTTTGTAGTTACCTCATTTGAGATTAAATCAACATGTATTCTTATAGAGGATAATAACTTTAATGAAGTTGGGTTAATTGAAAATGCAGCGCAGACATGTTCTTCAATTGTTGGTAAAAGTTACTTTGATGATGATGATATTGAAGGGAAGGGAACTAAGTTGATTGGGTTTATTAGTACTATTAAAAAAGTTGCAATTTTAAATACACCAAAAGTTGGAGAAACCATAATTACAAAAGCTAGTTTAAAATCTAGGTTTGATTCTGAAGCATATAGTATAAGTACCCTAGAGTGTGTTACTTATATAAAGAATAAAGAGATAGCTTCTTGTGAAATGAATTTATTTATACAGGAGGTAAAATAGAAAGTTTAATTAAAAGAAACTTCCATTTTCAAGGAAGATAAATATGAAAAAAAGTGATGTTCCTCAGGATAAGAGTAATTTAAAGTCTAGTGGCTTTAAAGAACTTTGTTATGCAGTAGATGAAAAAGGGGAATACACCACTGAAAAAAGTACGGGTTGGGAACCTAAAACTATAGCGTTAGATAATGCAATGGAAGACATTAATGAACGTATTGCAATAGCAAAAGGGAAAGTAGAACGTAATGAGACTAGTCCTATTGAATATTACATGGAGCTGGCAAAAATGGATTTACCAATTTTAGCTAGTTATGTAGGAATATGGCAATGGCGCGTTAAACGTCATTTTAACCCAAAGAGGTTTACGAAGTTATCAAATAAAGTATTGCAAAAATATGCTGATGTTTTTGAAATTAATAAAGAACAATTAAAAGACATCAATCATGGAAATTAATTTTACACATAATCAATCTGCTCATTGTGAAAACGGAGTTGTTTCTAACTTGATGAAATTTAACGGTTTTGAGGTTAGTGAGCCAATGGTGTTTGGGATTGGTTCAGGCTTGTTGTTTTGTTATTTGCCTTTTATAAAGGTAAATCATGCGCCAGCGTTTACCTATAGGTCAATGCCTGGTTCTATCTTTAAGCGTTTTGCGAAACGTGTAGGAGTGAAAATTAAACGAGAAAAATTCAGTAATCCTAAACAAGCAAAGGCGCGTTTAGATGAAAATTTAGAAAAAAATAACCCAGTAGGCTTACAAGTTGGAGTATACAATTTAACCTATTTTCCTGACGAATATCGTTTTCATTTTAATGCTCACAATTTAGTAGTGTATGGAAAGGAGAATGGAAACTATTTAATTAGTGATCCGGTAATGGAAACGGTTACGACACTTACCGAAAGTGAATTGGAAAAAGTTCGTTTTGCAAAAGGGGCTTTAGCACCTAAAGGTCATATGTATTATCCGGTTGATTTCCCCAAAGAGTTACAATTAGAAAAAGCTATCGTAAAGGGAATCAAAAACACCTGCAAGGATATGTTAGCACCTGTACCAATTGTAGGTGTTAAAGGAATAAAATTTGTTGCAAAGCAAATTAGAAAATGGCCAAAGAAAAAAGGTGTAAAGGTAGCGAACCATTATTTAGGTCAGCTAGTAAGAATGCAAGAAGAAATAGGTACTGGAGGAGGTGGGTTTCGTTACATTTTCGCAGCTTTTTTACAAGAAGCAAGTGTTGTTTTAAAAAATGAGCAATTAGCAAGCATGTCAAAAGAAATGACAGATATAGGAGATTTATGGCGCGACTTTGCTTTGGATGCTTCTCGTATATATAAAAAAAGAAGTAAAAAAAGTGACGGATATAATGATATTGCTACACAGTTAGAAACAATAGCAAATAGAGAAGAAGTGTTTTTTAAGAAACTTAAAAAAGCAGTATAAGGAATGATTAAAATTCAACAATTATCAAAGAAATATAAAGGTGCAGAAAACTATTCGGTATCTAATCTTGACCTGTCAATTGTTGAAGGAGAAATTTTCGGGTTATTAGGTCCAAACGGAGCTGGTAAAACAACATTAATTTCTATGTTATGCTCTTTAATTAAGCCAACTTCAGGATCTTTTACAATTGATGGATTAAATTATTCGAAAAATAGAAATCAATTAAAAAAACTAATAGGAATTGTTCCGCAGGAATATGCTTTATATAATTCATTAACTGCATATGAAAACTTAGTATATTTCGGGTCAATGTATGGGTTAAGAGGAAAAGTATTAAAGAATAAAATAATGGAAGCCTTAGTAAGGTTAGGGTTAGGTGATTTTGCTCATAAAAAAATAGGTGCTTATTCTGGGGGAATGAAACGTAGAGTAAATTTAATCGCTAGTATTTTACATGAACCTAAAGTATTGTTTTTAGACGAACCAACTGTAGGAGTTGATGTGCAATCAAAAAATGTAATTATTCAGCATCTACAAGAATTAAATAAAAACGGAACAACAATAATATATACCTCTCATCATTTGAATGAAGCAGAGTGTTTTTGTACAAATGTAGCTATTATTGATCATGGTGAGATTATGATTGAAGGAAAACCGAAAGACTTGATTAAAAATCAATCGAATGCAAATAATTTGGAAGATGTATTTATAGCACTAACAGGTAACGCACTTAGAGATCATGTATAAACTTTTAGCATCTACATATAAAGAGTTTTTATTGCTTACACGTGATATAGGAGGGATAGCAATATTGTTTATTATGCCTTTGGTATTAATAGTAACAATAACCTTAATTCAAGACAGTACTTTTAAAACTATAAATGAATCTAAAATTCCAATTTTATTGGTTGATAATGACAAAGGAACTATTTCTGAAACAATTTTAAAAGGCTTACAAGAATCTAATTCTTTTGAAGTTATTTTAAAAGAAAAAGAAACAATCGCTAAAGAACTCGTATTTAAAGGAGATTATCAATTAGCTATTGTAATTCCTGAAAATTTATCATCAGATTTAAATAAAAAAGTAACTCAGAATGTTGGACGTATTTTAGCTGAATTTAGTTTAGAGAACGAGTCTTCTGATGCACCTAAAAAAGAAGAGATACCCAAAAAAGAAGTCAATTTATATTTCGATCCAGCAACACAACTAACTTTTAAGAGTTCGGTGAAAAATGGGATAGATAAAATGATTTCTAAAATAGAAACACAATCCATTTATAAAGCATTTCAAGAACAAATATCTGATGATGAAGCAGTAGTAGTTTTTGATACCGATAATTTCATTACGTTTAAAGAAATAATGCCAAAGGGTGATGAGGATAAAGAATTAATTCCTAATTCTGTCCAACATAATGTCCCAGCATGGACATTGTTTGCAATCTTTTTTATCATAGTGCCATTATCAATTAATATGGTAAAAGAGAAAAGTCTAGGAACCTTTGTGCGTTTGCGAACAAACCCAGTATCTTACGCAACAGTATTAGGAGGTAAAACAATAGTATATCTTATGGTTTGCATCATTCAATTTGTATTAATGTTACTTATAGGAGTGTACTTATTTCCATACTTAGGTTTACCTGTATTAGATATTTCTGGACGTTTGTGTTTATTATTTATAGTCACTATTTTTTCAGGATTAGCTGCAATAGGTTTAGGTTTGTTATTGGGGACAGTGGCAAATACACAAGAGCAGTCGGCTCCGTTTGGCGCTACATTTGTAGTAATTTTAGCGGCTATGGGAGGTGTTTGGGTTCCGGTATTTGTAATGCCTAAAACGATGCAAGTATTATCCAATTTCTCTCCAATGAATTGGGGATTAAATGCATATTATGATGTGTTTTTAAGGAATTCAAGTTTTATGGAAATAGTTCCTGAAATAACAACTTTATTTTTGTTTTTTATAGCAACCACAGTAATTTCAATTATATATAATGAGAAGAAAAACGCAGTATAAAGCAAACGAAATAGCTTTCGTGAGTGATGTGCGTGTGCGCTTCACAGAAACCGATCCTTTAGGAATTGTGTGGCATGGAAATTATATACAGTATTTTGAAGATGGAAGAGAAGCTTTTGGAAGGCATCATGGGATATCATATTTACATCAAAAAGAACAAGGGTTTACAACGCCAATTATAAAATCGAGTTGTGAACATAAGGCTCCATTACGTTATGGTGATATAGCTACGATTAAAACGTATTATGTTGATTGTCCAGCGGCGAAAATGATATTCAGATACGAAATCTATAATCAAGAAAATAAATTGGTTTGTATAGGGGAAACCATCCAGGTTTTTGTAGAAGTTCAAGGAGAATTGTCATTAACTATTCCAAGTTTTTTTAAGGATTGGAAACAAAAAGTTGGTTTGATAGATGAGTAAGGTATACCTGTCATATAACAATATTATTTCATCATTAGGATTTGATAGTAAATCAGTGGTTGAAAAAATACATAATGAAGTGTCAGGATTGACATTGGTAAATGATGTGAAATTGTTTTCTAGACCGTTTTATTCATCATTGATACATACAGGAAAGCTTAAAGAGGCATTTTATGTATTAAACCCAATTAAGGAATATACTCGTTTAGAACAAATGATGATTACATCATTAAGCGATTGTATAACTACTTCAGGAATTACAATTACGGATCGAATAGGCTTAATAATTTCTACAACAAAAGGAAATATTGATGTTTTAGATGAAGAAAATTCTTTTCCGGAAGAACGTTCTTATCTAAGTGAATTAGGGAAATCGGTAGGTGAGTTTTTTAAATTCAAAAATGATGCAATAATAGTTTCCAATGCATGTGTTTCGGGAATATTGGCTGTCGCAGTAGCAAAAAGATATATTATACAAGGAACATATGATCATGTTTTTATAGCCAGTGGCGATGTGGTTACGGAATTTATATTGTCTGGATTTAATTCATTTCAGGCAATTAGTGATGCGCCATGTAAACCTTATTGTAAAAACAGAACAGGTATAAATATAGGAGAGGTTGCAGCAAGTGTTTTGGTAACATCTGATTCAAAATTATTAAATGAAGAGTCCGTTGAAGTAATAGGAGAAGGATCATGTAATGATGCAAATCATATTTCTGGACCATCACGTACTGGAGAAGGTTTATATAGAAGTATCGCTTCTGCTTTGAAGCAAGCAAAAATCCCATCTGATTCAATCGATTATATCTCAGCACACGGAACGGCAACTAATTATAATGATGAAATGGAAGCAATAGCTTTCAATCGTCATGATTTAGGAAGTACTCCAGTAAATAGTTTAAAAGGATTTTTCGGACACACTTTAGGTGCTTCAGGATTGTTAGAAACGATTGTAGGGATGCATTCCTTAAAAAACAACACACTGTATGTTTCGTTAGGTTTTGAGGAAATGGGAGTGTCTCAACCTATAAATGTAATAGAAGAAACAACAGTAAAAGAATTAAATACATTTTTAAAAACAGCTTCTGGATTTGGAGGGTGTAATACAGCAATATTATTTCAAACGATACAAAAAACCAATATATAAATATGTCAACTCAACAAATGAAAGCTATAGATGCAATTCAAGAAGCACAAAAAATTGCTTTAGGACCTTTTCTGTTTCAAGCAGTAGTTTCTTTAAGAAAACTAGGAGTTTTTGATTTAATATTTTCAAAAAGAAAAAAAGGAGGGATTTCAATAGAAGAAATAGCTTCAGAATTGTCAATTAGTGAATATGGAGTTGGGGTATTGTTGGAAATAGCAGAAAGTTCTGATGTTGTTTTGAAAAATGAAGTTGGAGGTTTTGAATTAACAAAAACTGGATACTTTTTAACGTATAATGAAACAGTAAATGTAAACTTAAACTTTACTAACGAAGTGTGTTATGAAGGATTGTTTCATTTGCCAGAAGCGATAAAAACAGGTAAGCCATCTGGATTAAAAGTATTAGGGGAATGGGATACTATTTATGAAGGGTTGTCTCAGTTAACTCCTGAAGTACAACAAGCATGGTTTGAATTTGATCATCATTATTCTGATGGTGTATTTCAAGAGGCTTTAAGAACTGTTTTTAAAGGTAATCCAAAAGCAATTTTTGATGTTGGAGCAAATACAGGAAAGTTTGCGGTAGCTGCCTGTGGATTTTCGGAAGAGGTAACTATTAAAATGGTGGATTTACCTGGGCAATTGAAAAAAGCTTTGGCAAATGTTAAGAATAACGGTTTTGAAAACCGTGTTACTGGTCATGAGATAGATTGGTTGTCTGATAACCCGTCTATTCCAGAAGGAGCAGAGTTAATTTGGATGAGTCAGTTTTTAGATTGTTTCTCTAAAGAAGAAATTATAAAAATTCTTTCAACTTGTGTCGCATCTATGAGTGATGATGCGGAGCTGTTAATTATGGAAACTTATACTGACAGGCAAAAATTTGATAACGCTAAATTTATCTTAGAAGCTACATCATTATATTTTACTGTTATGGCAAACGGTAACAGTAAAATGTATGCTGCTAAGGACATGATTGAATTGGTTGATAAGGCTGGTTTAACAATCAAGGAAGATATTAATGTAGGTGAATATCACACTATATTTATTTGTAAGAAAAAATAATGACTCAGAAGAATCACATAAAATCATATGTTCATATAAAAAACAATACTGTTTCATTAAATGGTACCGTTGTTTATAATGATAATGAACCTGATTTTAAGTCATTTATTAAAGGGGCTTATAAGGCGGTTGATACGAAGTATCCTAAGTTTTTTAAAATGGATAGTTTGAGCAAACTCGCTTTCTTAGCTGGCGATATTGTGCTAAATTCTGAGCAATTATCAACAGAGGAAGAGCATAATATTGCATTGGTGTTTTCAAATAAAGCGTCTAGTTTAGACACAGATAGAAAACACCAAAAATCTATTCAACATAAAGAAAATTATTACCCAAGTCCTGCAGTTTTTGTATATACCTTACCCAATATTTGTATTGGAGAAATAAGTATAAAGCATAAACTTTATTCTGAAAATAGTTTTTTTATATTTGATGGCTTCAATGCAGCGCATTTAGAGGTGTATGCAACAAGTTTGTTAGCAGATGAGAAAGCAGATAAAGTACTTTGTGGTTGGGTTGAATATGATGGAGATGATAACTATGAAGCATTTTTATATTTAGTTTCTCCAGAAGGAAAAATAGCACATAATACAGAAGAAATAATAAAATTATATACTAATTAAGATGGAAGCATTAAAACAAGAATTAAAAGAAAATATTATAGAGCAATTAAATTTAGAAGATATTTCTGTTGCAGAAATAGGGGATAACGATCCTTTATTTGGAGATGGATTAGGATTAGATTCTATTGATGCTTTAGAATTAATTGTAATGTTAGATAAAGATTACGGAATTAAATTAACTGACCCTAAAGAAGGAAAAGTAATATTTGAATCTGTAGAGGTAATGGCTAATTATATTTCAGCTAATAGGAAAAAGTAATTAACGATTAACGATTGTTGATTTGAGATTGCTGATTTTTGAAGTTGTAAAATGTCGTCACTTCGAGTGGTTTTCGTAGTGTAATGAAGAAAATTGTATCGAGAAGTTTGGAGAATTAAACTGTTCGGCTATTGTTAATTAAGTCTTTGTTTTTTTTATGAGAAGTAAATTTTTAGTCATTAAATCTTTTAATTATTTAATTAAAGCATATGAGTAAAGGAGTAGCTATAACTGGAATGGGGATTATTTCTGCAATAGGAAATAATGTTTCAGAAAACTATAAGTCACTTATTGAAGGTAGAAAAGGAATTTCTAAAATTTCTAAAATAGATACCATTCATAAGAACGCTATTATGGTTGGTGAAATTGACTTTACTAATAAAGATTTTGAAGATCAATTGGGGTTGTCAGCTGATAATAATTATTCCAGAACAGCAATGTTAGGAATTGTTGCAGCTAAACAAGCTATTGCCAATGCTGGAATTACTGATATCAAAAAATATAGTACAGGTTTAATTTCTTCAACAAGTGTTGGCGGGATGGATATGACTGAGCAGTATTATTATGAGTATCTAAAAAATGATAAGCATCGTAAATACATTGATAGTCATCATGCAGGAGATTCAACTCAAAAAATAGCAGAACATTTAGGAATAGAAGAGAGTCTTGTTACCACCATTAGTACTGCTTGTTCATCTGCTGCAAATGCTATTATGCTTGGGGCTAGATTAATTAAGTCTGGTGAACTAGATAGAGTAGTTGTGGGAGGGAAAGATTGTTTGTCAAAATTTACCATTAACGGTTTTAAAACCTTGATGATTTTATCGGATACTTACAATACTCCTTTTGATGAAAATAGAAAAGGATTAAATTTAGGAGAAGCTGCGGCTTACTTAGTATTGGAATCTGATAAGGTAGTAAAAGCAGAAAATAAAAAAGTATTGGCGTATGTAAAAGGATATGCGAATGCGAATGATGCTTTTCATCAAACTGCATCTTCTGAAAATGGTGATGGTGCAACCTTAGCAATGGAACAGGCGTTAAAAGTAGCTGGATTACACCCTTCTGAAATTGATTATATTAATGCGCATGGTACTGCAACGGGTAATAATGATTTATCTGAAGGTAGAGCCATAGTAAGAGTTTTCGGGAATAATGTTCCTGATTTTAGTTCAACAAAACCTTATACAGGGCACACCTTAGCTGCGGCAGGAGCAATTGAAGCGGTATATTCAATATTGGCTTTGCAAAACAATATTATTTATCCTAATTTGAATTTTAAAACTCAAATGAAAGAATATGATATTACTCCACAAACAGAACTTAAAGAAAAAGAATTGCATAACGTATTGTCTAATTCATTAGGTTTTGGAGGGAATTGTTCCACTGTAATTTTTTCAAAAAGCCAATAATTGGCATTTATAAATAGCTAGTTCTCTAATGAAAAAAGTATATATAAATAGCATTGCTTCAATTTCGGCTCAAAAGACGTTTGATAATACGCGATTTTTAGAAGAAATTTGTTCGTACGCCGAAACTGTTTTACCTGTAGTAAGTCCGAATTATAAAGATTATATTCTGCCAGCAGCTGCAAGACGTATGGCAAGAGGGATTAAAATGGGTGTTGTAGCTTCGAAATTAGCTTTGGAAGAAGCTGAATTAGAGAATGTAGATGCAATCATTATAGGAACTGGAATGGGGTGTGTTCGTGATTCAGAAAAATTTGTAAGCGCAATTATTGATAATGATGAGCAGTATTTAACGCCAACATCTTTTATACAATCTACTCACAATACAGTTGGTGGGCAAATTGCATTAGGAATAGGGTGTAAGGGGTATAACTTTACATATGTGCATTCAAGTAATTCATTTGAGTCATCATTATTAGATGCTAAATTAATGCTTCAAAATGATGAGGCTAACACGATATTAATTGGAGGAGTAGATGAGTTAGGGGCGCATACTACTGAATTACATAAGGTAGTTAATCATGTTAAAAAGAATATTGAAAATTCATTAGATATACTGAAGTCTAATACAGAAGGGGCTGTTTTCGGAGAAGGAGCAAATTTTTTTACCTTAGGTAATGAAAAGAAATCTTCTACGTATGCTGAAGTAATTGGAATCAAAATGTACAATACTTTAAAAAGTTCTATTTCGGATCTTGCAAAACAATTTATAACATCACAAAAAATAGCAATAGCTCATATTGATTTAGTTATTCTAGGGAATAATGGTGATGTTACTTTTGACGGAAATTACAATGAATTAAGCTCTGAATTGTTTGCTAATACTCAGCAAGTCTATTATAAACATTTATGTGGTGAATTTAATACAGCATCTTCATTTGGGTTTTGGTTGGCTTCAAAAATATTGAAAAATCAACACCTTCCTAAAGTGACAAAGCTTAATAATATAAATGATTCATCATTTAAGTATGTGTTACTATACAATCAATATAGAGGAAAAAATCATAGTTTTACCTTACTTCGAAAATGTTAAATTTTAATACGATAAATATTTTAACACTGATTTTAGTTGTTTTTTTTCAATTAATATCAGTGTCAATATGGTTTTATGGGGGCTTGTTTTTATTATGGTTAATCATAACAAGTATTGGTTCATTACATATTAGATGGAATTACCACGTAAATTCGTTAAACAGTAATTATGAGGTTGCTCAAAATGAAGTTTCAATAACTTTTGATGATGGACCACATGCTGAATTCACACCTAAAGTATTAGAGTTGTTAAAAGTATATAATGTAAAGGCTACTTTTTTTTGCATTGGTAAGCATATTGAATCTCATCCAGAATTATTTAAAAGAATAATTTCAGAAGGACATACAGTGGGAAATCATACTTTTAATCATGAAAATAATTTTGGGTTTATAAAGACTAAAGAAGTAGTTAGGGAATTAGAAACAACAAATGAAATAATTGAAAAAGTTTCAGGGCTAAAAGCAAAGATATTCCGACCGCCTTTTGGGGTAACCAATCCGAGAATTAACAAAGGAATTAATACAGTTGGTTTACAGTCTATTGGCTGGAGTATTAGGAGTTTTGATACTACTTCAAAATCTAAAAAAGCTATTATTAAATCAATAGAAAAGAAGCTACAAAAAGGAGATGTTGTCTTGTTGCATGACACAAGTGATAAGTCGGTTGAAATCTTGGAACAATTATTGTTATTTTTGAAGCAAAACAAACTAGAATCAGTTACTATTGATTCGTTATTTAATATAAAAGCATATGCGTAATATTTTATATCTACTTTTTTTATTAACTGCTACAGTTCATTCACAAGAAAAAATGACTACTGCAGAAGCTACTCTTTTAAAAGAAAAGGTGAAAACTCAAGCAGCAGAAACGAAAACAATTACAAGTGATTTTGTGCAATACAAACATTTAGACTTTTTAACCAACGATATTGTTACCAAAGGATATTTAGCATTTAAAATACCAGATTTGGTAAAATGGTCCTATGTTGATCCTTTTGTATATTCAGTTATTTTTAAAGATGAAAATTTATATATCAATGATGAAGGTCAAAAAAGCGATGTAAATCTAAGCTCAAGTAAGCTTTTTAAGCAATTAAACAAGCTGATTGTAAATAGTGTGAAAGGGGATATGTTTGACGACAATGAATTTGAAATAAGTTATTTTATAAATAAAAAATATAGTGAGGTTCATTTTTCTCCTACAAATAAGAAAATAGCAAAATATATTAAAGCATTCCATATACAGTTTAATAGTAATGGTGATGTTGTTGAAATAAAAATGATTGAACCTTCGGATGATTATACGAGAATCGTATTTAGTAACAGGGTTTTAAATAAAACAATGTCTGATGCGGTATTTGCTCATTAGTATTTGCCTTTGTTTAGTTGGTTGTGCTTCTTACACGAAGAAACATGGATTTAAGGAAATTGAAACTATTGATAAAGTAGTTTACAATCCTTATTTTTCGGATGTATCTAAGGATTATGTGTATAAAGCCAAAATTGAATTTTATAATAAAAAGTTTGGGGGGATATTTATTGTAAAGAAAATTGCAGAATCCAATCATAGAGTTGTATTTACTACCGAAATGGGAAGTAAAATATTCGATTTTTCATTTAATAATGATGATTTCAAAGTAAATTATATTTTAGAGGAAATGGATAAAAATATTCTCTTAAATATTTTAGAAAAAGATTTTAGGGTTTTGGTCCGGGAATATGGAAACATACTCAATAAATCAGTAAAAGAAAACAGAACGTTATTAGAAACAGAAATTGTAAATAAAAAATATTTTTACACCTTTAAAAATGACCAACTGAATAGTATTTCAAGAGTCAAAATGGGAAAAGAAAAAGTGCAGTTTATATTCTCCGATATTAGTGCTATTACTGCAAAAAATATTCAGATATTGCACCATAATATTAAATTAACCATAAAATTAAAATCAATTAATTAATGTTGTTAAAAGATTTTTATAAAGTAAACAAACTGGAAACTGTTGAGAGTAAAACTACAGTAGCAATTACGATCAATAAAGATCATGCCATTTTTAAAGGACATTTTCCGGGGAACCCTGTTACTCCAGGAGTATGCATGATGCAAATTATAAAAGAACTTACTGAAGAAATTGTTTCAGAGAAATTATTTATGCAATCTTCAAGTAATATCAAGTTTATGGCAATCATTAATCCGGAAAAAACTCCTGATTTGGTATTGGTTTTAGATATCTCTAAAACTGATATTGGTTATAAAGTAAAAAACATATCTAAATTTGAAGATACTGTGGCATTAAAATTGACAACTAATTATAAAGTACTTTAACAGTTTTATTTATGAAATTATTTGTTGTATTTATATCAGTTTTTTTCTTAAATATTCAGTCTGTTGATTTGAATATAATTCGTGACGGGTATAAAGAAGCGGCTCAGGATAAAGCAAAAGTAAGTTCATTAAATACTCAATTAGCTTCCGTAACTAAAAAAAACAAACCCGTGTTAGTTGCGTATAAAGGTGCTGGAATAGCATTGAAAGGAAGGTATTCGAAAAAAATAAAGGATAAAAAACTTTTTTTTGTAGAAGGAGTAACCTTAGTAGAATTTGCACTAAAGAAAGCCCCGAATAATATTGAACTTCGTTTTATTCGTTTGGGAATTCAAGAAA
Source organism: Kordia sp. (assembly GCA_002733415.1). Classification (GTDB taxonomy): domain Bacteria; phylum Bacteroidota; class Bacteroidia; order Flavobacteriales; family Flavobacteriaceae. The sequence continues at coordinate 56,534 of NVVR01000065.1, forward strand.
ACACTCCGAAACTATTAAAGTATAAAGGGAACATTGATGTAGATAAGAATTATATTTTATCCCATTATAAGACAGTTAAATCTTCAAATTTAAAAAAACATATTAAGGAATATGCTTTACAATCCAAAGTGTTTTCAGTTGAAGAAAAAAAAGTATTTTTGAATTAATTAGCATTCAAGTACCGTGAACTCCATTACAATTTCTGATAGAATCATCAATTTAAATTGCTGTGTGTTGATACCAACATATAACAATGAACGAACGCTAAATAGAGTCATTGATGGTGTTTTAAAATATACGGAACACATCATTATTATAAATGATGGAGCAACTGATTCAACTTCAGAAATATTAAAATCCTATCCAAATTTGGAGCAAATTCATTTTCCTAAAAACAAAGGAAAAGGAGTCGCATTACGTGAAGGTTTTAAAAAAGCACACGAATTTGGATATGCATATGCAATAACTATTGATTCTGACGGACAACATTATCCAGAAGATATCGCTGTTTTTATCACAGGCATAGAAAAATCACCTGATAGTTTACTGATAGGTGATAGAAATATGGATCAAGAAGGAATTCCTAAAAAGAGTAGTTTTGGGAATAAATTCTCTAATTTTTGGTATACTTTTGAAACAGGAGTGAAGCTTACCGATACACAATCTGGTTATCGATTATATCCCTTAGAGAAATTAGCAAATCTTAATTATTGTACAACTAAGTTTGAGTTTGAAATAGAAGTTATTGTACGAGCTTCTTGGAAAGGAATTACAGTTAAAAACGTACCCATTCAAGTGTTGTATGACGAGTCAGAACGTGTAACACATTTCCGCCCGATAAAAGATTTCACTCGTATTAGTATTCTAAATACAGTATTGGTGCTAATTGCTTTACTCTATATAAAACCAAGAAGTCTTTTTAGGAAGCTAAAAAAAAAAGGACTTAAACGATTTATTTTAGAAGATTTCCTTCAAAATTCTGATTCAAAAGAAAAGAAAGCATTATCAATTGGGTTAGGGGTTTTTATAGGGATATCTCCATTATGGGGATTTCAAACTGTTTTAGTTATTTTTTTGGCATTAACATTAAAATTGAATAAAGTAATTGCGTTTACATTTTCAAATGTTAGCTTGCCAATATTTATTCCTTTTATTATTTATGGGAGTTTTCAAGTAGGAGCTTGTTTACTTGGTAACGATCCGGTAATCAGCAATTTATCCGATATAAATATCCAAAATATTAATTTCAAGGAACATTTATCTCAATACTTAGTTGGTAGCTTTTCTCTTGCAATTTTCTTAGCTTTGCTCATTGGTGCAATAGGGTATATTACACTATTAGTTTTTAGTAAAAAAGAAAGATAGTGGGACATTTTTTTTATCAAATTTATTTGCGAATTCAATCGCATAAAGCAATTACAGTATGTATTGTTTTTGTGTTGTTATTTGGATTGGTTTATCTATCACTTCAATTAAAATTTGAAGAAGATATTACTAAACTTATTCCCGAAAACGAAAAGTCAATTATATTAAATAAAGTTCTTGATCAAGTAGATTTTGCTGATAAAATTGTTATCCATTTAAAAGTTGAAGAAAAAGGAAATGTTAATGAGCTAACTCAAGTAGCTACAGAATTAGTAGCATATATTAAGGAAGAGTGTAGTGATTATATAACTGAAGTACAAGGTGTAGTTAATGATGATGATTTTGAAGAAACCTTAGATTTTGTCTATGACAACCTACCATTATTTTTAACGCAAGAAGATTATATTACAATAAAACAAAATACTACAAGGGAAGCAATTCAAAAAAGGACTTCCGATAACTATAAAACATTAATATCTCCATCGGGTTTTGTAGCAAGAAACACCATATTAAAAGATCCGTTTGGAATAAGTTTTTTAGGGCTTCAAAAATTAAAAGAGTTACAAGTAGGTAATGATTTTACTATAAAAAATAGTTTTATAATAACTAAAGATAAAAAGCACTTATTGTTATTTCTAAAACCAACCTTAGCTTCTAATGAAACGGATAAAAACACAGCTTTTGTAATATTGTTGAATTCAATTAAAACGAAACTAAATGCTACTTTTAAGAATAAGGTATCTATAGGGTATTATGGCGCTACTGTAGTTGCAGTTGCTAATGCAAACCAGATTAAAACAGATATTCAGTTAACGGTAAGCATTGCGTTATCTGTCTTGTTTTTGATATTAATCTTATTTTATAAAAAAATAAGTATCCCATTAATATTGTTTGTGCCTACTGTATTTGGTGCATTATTAGCGGTTACGACATTATATCTTTTGAGAGGGACTATCTCAGCAATTTCAATAGGGATAGGATCTATTTTATTAGGGATTACCTTAGATTTTTCCTTACATATTCTGACACATTACAGAAACAACACTAATGTAAAGGAATTGTATGAGGATGTCACCAAGCCAATTGTAATGAGTAGTATTACAACTGCATTGGCTTTTTTATGTTTACTCTTTATAAAATCAAGAGCCTTACAAGATTTAGGAATATTTGCTGCTGTAAGTGTTTTCGGAGCAGCATTTTTTGCATTGTTATTAATACCTCATTTATATAAACCAGGTAAAGTAAAAGCAAAAAAATCGAATTTTATTGATACTATAGCGAATTTTGAATTTAGTAAAAATAAGGTATTACTAACTTCATGCGTGTTACTTTTTGTAGTTTCTGTATTTACTTATAACGACGTATTGTTTGATAAGGATATTTCAAAAATGAACTATCAAACTCAGGAGTTATTAGACGAAGAAAAGGCTTTAAATAGTTTATTGAATACAGCTTCAAAATCATTATATGTTGTTGCTCACGGCATAACATTAAACGAAGCGTTGTCTGAAAATCAAAAGGTATATACTGTACTAAATTCTTTTAAAGAACAACAAAAAATCATTAGTTTTAGTTCTGTAGCTTCTGTTGTTTTAAGTGATTTAGATCAGCAAAATAAAATAAATAATTGGAATAACTTCTGGTCCGAAGACAAGCAAGAATATATTCAAAAAGAATTGATTGCTAGTGGACAAGCACATGGTTTTAAAACATCTACATTCAATCAGTTTTACAGTAAACTTAATAATGTGCAAGAGGTACTGAGTATTGAAGCGTATCAAGAAATTAAAGCGTTGAATACTAAAGAGTATATTTCAACTTCTGAAAATTTCTATACAGTATTATCATCATTAAAAGTAGACGAAACTAATGCAGATGCCATTAAATCGTTTTTCAAAGGGAATAAAAATGTAGTTGTTATTGACCGTAAAGCAATGAATGAAACCTTCTTAAATGGGTTTAAAAACAACTTCAATACTTTATTAGGCTATTCTTTTATAGCCGTTTTAATAGTATTACTCTTCTTTTTTAAACGAATAGAGTTAGTGTTAATTACAATACTACCAATTGCATTAACTTGGTTAGTTACCATTGGCTTAATGGGGATGTTAGGTTTGTCGTTTAATATATTTAACATCATTATTTCTACATTCATTTTTGGTTTAGGAGTTGATTATGCAATATTTATGACTAATGGACTGATTAAGGAATATGAAACTGGTGAGCGTCATTTGCCAATTTACCGTACGTCAATTATATTGTCCGTTATTACAACTATACTTGGTGTTGGAGTATTGATTTTCGCGAAGCATCCAGCGTTGTATTCTATAGCTCTGGTTTGTTTATTGGGTATCCTTACTGCATTAGTGGTTACCTTCGTTATTCAACCAATACTATTTAGAGGGCTTATAACGAATAGAGCTAAAAATGGTTTAGCTCCATTAGAATTTAGAAAAACGATTCATTCAATTATATCGTTTACATTTTACGGATTAGGAGGAATGTTATTATCGCTATTCGCAATAACTATTCTGAAGATATTGCCAATTAATAAAAAAGCGAAGTTTAAATGGTTGCATGGAGTAATGGGGAATTTGGCTACTTCAGTGTTGTATTCAAATCCGTTTGTAAATAAAAGTGTATTATTAAATAAAGAAACTTTTAAAAAACAGGCAATAATTATAGCTAATCATACATCATTTTTGGACACATTAGCAATTGCTTTAGTAACTCCAAAAGTTATTTTCTTAGTTAATGATTGGGTGTATAAATCGCCTATTTTCGGACAATTGGCTAAGGTTGCTGGATATTATCCAGTTTCGAGTGGTGTTGATGGAAGTTTAGATCATTTGAAAGAAAAAATGAATCAAGGATACTCTTTAATTGTTTTTCCTGAAGGGAAAAGAATGTTTTCCAATAAACTGGGTAGATTTCATAAAGGAGCATTCTTTTTAGCGGAAGAATTAAACTTAGATGTGCTACCATTATATATTCACGGAAATTCAGAAGTATTACCTAAAGGTGATTTTATTATATATGATGGTGCTATAACGGTTAAAGTAGGAGATAGAATTGCTATTGATAATCCGACTTTAGGTAGATCTGTTAAAGAGAAAACTAAAAACATTAGTAAAATATTTAAAGATGATTTTCAAAAATTAAGAGGACAGGAAGAGTCATCAACGTATTTTAAAAAGTTAGTATTAAGTAATTTTGTATATAAATCAGAGGCTATTTATAAATCAGTTAAAGATGATTTAGACCAGAATTTAGAGTTGTATCATAATATTTCTCAATTAATAGAGTTAGATGCTAAGTTATTGCACATTTCAAATGATTATGGACAATTTGATTTGTTACTTAACTATTATAGTAATACCCGTAAAATAACTACTTTTATTACTGAGAAAGTAAAAGCAACAATAGCTAAGAATAATTTTATAGGAAAAGATAGAACTATAAATTATATTGATCAACTTTCAAAAATTTTTAATATTGATACACTGTTGGTAACAACAACTATTGATGTTTCATGTATCGATTTAACTTCAGTAAAAAAGATAGTTATATTAAAAGAAAGTATACTAACAGCTTCTTTATTAGAAGTAGGTTTTAGTATTACTAAACAAAACAATACTTTTATTGTTTTAACGAGAAAAATATAATAATGGAAGAGAACACTTATGACATTGTAATTATTGGTAGTGGATTAGGCGGATTAGTATCTGCTTTAATTTTTGCTAAAGAAGGGTACAAAGTATGTGTGTTAGAAAAGAACAACCAATTTGGTGGAAATCTGCAAACTTTTGTACGTGATAAAAGTATTTTTGATACGGGAGTACACTACATTGGAGGTTTGGCTGAAG
>NVVR01000066.1 GCA_002733415.1 Kordia sp.
CGCTTCTATCCCTCCTATTTTGATTTTTGTTTATTACATTTATAAAGTTATATATTAGTGTCGTATTTTACAACTAAACAAACATACGAGCTAAACGTTAGCTGTCATACTAGAAATTGTTTGAATTTATTTAAAAGGAAGAATACTATCTCATGAAAAAAAAACCTTGGCACTTTCTTTTATTACTTATTTTGGCTGGAGAGTCTGTATTTATTCTTCCATTTGTTCTTTCACGAGTCTTTAGGCCCACGGTGCTTGAGGTATTTGGTCTGGACAACCTTCAGTTAGGCTTGTGTTTCTCGGTATATGGCATTGTAGCCTTGTTATCATATCTCTTCGGAGGCCCATTAGCTGACAAGTATCCTCCAGGAAAGTTGATTGCAATTGCACTATGGATGACAGCTATAGGTGGATTCGCCTACTCAACATTTCCTAGTTATACAGTATTAAAAATACTTTATGGCTATTGGGGTTTTACAACCATTTTTTTATTCTGGGCTCCAATGATTAAGGCCACTCGGGTTTGGGGTGGATCTAATTCGCAAGGTAAGGCATTTGGCTTTTTGGACGGTGGACGTGGCCTAGTGGGGGCTTTGTTTGGAGCTATGGGTGTACTAATTTTTTCCTTATTTATTACTTCAGAAATTTCCGAGGTGACAATCTCTGAAAGCAGAACAGCCTTTAAGCAGGTTATCCTAGTGTCCTCTTCTATAGTTGCTCTTGTTGCTCTATTAGTGTGGTTCTTTATGAAATTGGATCGTGAAACAGAAAAGGAGATCATCCTAGAAAAAATAACGAAATCACAAATTCAAGAGGTATTACGTTTACCTTCTGTATGGTTGCTGATGATAATTATTCTATGTGCATATGTCGGCTACAAAATCACAGATGTTTTTTCGCTATATGCTAGAGATGTGATGCTATTTGACCAAGTACAATCGGCCCAGGTAGGTACTTTTTTGCTATTTATCCGTCCTGTAATTGGAATTTTAATCGGAGTATTGGCAGATCGTTCCCAAACTACTTTCTGGTTAGTCGTTGGTTTTATTGTTTCATTTTTAGGAGCATTATTGTTCGCTCTTGGTCTGATTTCAGATTCGGCGACGGCTTTGTTTTTTATATCGATATTAGTCGTGGCCACTGGGGTATATGCAGTACGTTCTCTATACTTTGCAGTTATGGACAGAGGGCAAATTCCCTTGATTCTTACAGGGACTGCCATTGGCCTTATATCCCTGATAGGTTATACGCCAGATATATTCGCAGGGCCCGCGATGGGATATCTCTTAGAGAATTCGCCAGGTGTAAAAGGGCATCGACATGTTTTTTGGATGTTGACTTTATTTTCTTTTATAGGTGGTATAGCAGCATGGTATTACTACCGATTGTATGGAAAGAAGAAACTGCATTGACGGTTTTTTTAAAAGTATCAAAGCATTTCGACTAAACGAATTGAAATTAATAAAAATTTAACACTCACAAAAAAAAGGTGCTCAATAAAACTATTGATAAGAATATATCTAATAAATTATTTAAATTCGGAAAGTACGACAGCTAACAGACATGTATAATTCATTACGTCTGAATTAAAGGTTTTCTCTTTTTTACTATCTTAGTTCTCACGCAACGAAATCATACACGAACACGTTAGGGCTTATTAAACCAAACTGACATAGAATAATAAAATATCAATGATAGAAACTGAACGACTTATTTTAAAGCCGCTGACTTATGAGCAGCTGGTAAAATATATAAAATGTGACAATTCTTTGGAGGCTGAACTGAATCTAAACAAAAATTCAAGGACGATTTCATCGGAATTAAAAGAAGCGTTTGAACAAACAATTCTTCCAAATGTTGCAGACAAAAACAAAAACTACTTGTATTCAACACTTTGGACTGCAATTTCGAAAATTGACAACAAAATGGTAGGCGATTTATGTATCGTAGGTGAACCAAACGCTAACGGAGAGATAGAGATTGGATATGGAACTTATGACGAATTTCAAAATAAAGGATTTATGACAGAAGTTGTTAGTGGAATAATTGAATGGGCTAAAACTCAAGCTGAAATAAAAGCAATTATTGCTTCGACAGACAAAACCAATACTGCCTCTTTCAAAGTTCTAGAGAAAAATAGTTTCATTAAAATTGGAGAGGAAGAAACATTATTTAATTGGAAATTATTTATTAAAAATAAGAGTGATATTACTGATAGGTAAAAAAACCGTAGACAACAAAACCTAAAAGCTTATGGCTTATGTAGACACGAAAATCCGCGGATTTTATGCCCGTACTATTCATAGCTAAACGTTGTCCGTAATGGAAGCTGACTCAAATTAACAGCATGAACTATCTCCACAATTACCATTTTCCTGAATCGGTGGACAAGGAACAGTTCCATAGGAACAGTAAACACAACAATCCCCTTCAAGTGGTCTCAGAAGCACCTCACAATTTTCACATTTATAAAACCATGAACAAGCATCTGCTGGCATTTTTTCCGTTTTTTCGTGTTCGCATTTTGGACATTTTAATGTCGATTCCAGTATTATTGATTTATTCATCCTCTATTGCTTTATATCCCGTGCTATTAATTGCCTTTCTAATTTCTTTCAGATCTGTCTTTGTATTGTCAAACATGATAATTGTGTTTCCCGAGCTATAGGAAGTCTTTACTGAAACTATTCCGTCAAGTTCATTTACTGCGTGATCAACATGATCTTGACAAGCATCACAAGTCATACCTTTTATTTCTATGTTGGTTTCAACCAAATTCTCTTCATTAGACACAACTACTACCTTGCTATTATCCGAATAAAATATTACTGAGTAATATGGCAATGTTATTGATAAAATGGCAAAAATTGACATACCAACTAGAAAACCTCTTTTCTGATAGAAGTTCGGTTTCGTAATCTCACAACCACAATCATCAGCTGTTTTTGGTTTTAAATGAATGCACCATGCATAAGCTAAAGCAATTATTGCAAACCCAATTAAATATGGTCTGAATGGCTCAAGCCATGAAAGGGATGATGATGCTCCACCAACTCCAGCGACAAGTGCAATGAGTGGCGGTATACAACATGATGAAGCTGCCAAAGCTGCAACCACACCAGTCACTAGTGCTCTATTTGATTTCCTATTTTTCATTTTAAGCTGCTTCTGTTACTATTTTCGAGCTAATGATAATAAACAGTTGATCCAACTTGTCTTTATAATTCGTAGAAATAGAATAATAGATGGTCTGTCCTTCTTTGGAACTTATTAATAAACCTCCATTTTTAAGTTTCGACAGTTGTTGAGACACAGCCGAAATGGAAATGCCTAAAATATCACTCATATCACAAACACATATACGTTCATTGTTCTTTATCAAAAATAATATTTTGAATCTGGTTTCATTTCCAGTAAGGTTCAATAAATGACAGGTCGATATAAGATCTTGATTTAATTCCTTCAAAAGCTCGATACTTCTGTTTATCATATCCACATTCGCACATCCTCTGATGCAAGTCTTTTCTGTTTTTGCCATACCTATTCTTATTTAAGTAATTGCTTAAATACAAATTTAGTCAAAATTAAATATTTAAGCAAACACTTAACTAAACCTGACATTTCTGATTGCTGAAGTGAGGAAATGCGTATAGCTTAATCGTTAGCGAGTATTAAACATTCTGCAAATGAAATCTTAATTTAAAAATAAAATTCTCATCCTTTTACTATAAATATCAGCCTTAAAAAATAAACTCCAATAGGTTGTACTTATACAAAATCAAAGGTTGAATCTTTAAAAAAAAAGCATAGAAAACAATTTAAAGAGCCTATTATTCCTGTTTTTCGCATTTGATCTTTCATTACAAATGGTCGGGTAGCGTCTATCAATTGAGAACTTATTATTGTATCTCAGAAAGAAAAAAGTAATAGTACTTCAATTTCCTATATGTTTATTTTAAAACAGTTTTCTTCTCTTCATTGTTATTCCGTGGTATCGTAAAATTTTCTTTTTCTCTTTGTTGCGTACCATCTTAATTCCTAATATCAATGAAAATACACTTAAACCAATACAGATATAGCTTACTTCTAACATAATTTATTAATAGATTTTATTTTCTATTGTTTTAGTAACTCTGTTTTAATTTTTTTATTTCCTTATTTTGTTCAATTATATACAAAAATAATTCTTCAAGTTTCTCCAACATTTGCATTGATAACTCTGTAGTGTTTACCACATAAGTATTATTTTCTTTAGGTAGTTCAGAAATAGCTTTTACACCTGGTAAATGCTTGTTTTTCTTTATGAATTGTTCCACTTCTTCCAAACTCTTTATTTGATATGAATCATTTAAATTTGATTTTCCTTCAAAGTATTTTTCGAAAACATAATCAGGATAGGTTGTTGTTCCTGAGATTAATGAACCTGAAGCTTTTATATTTCCATCCACATCAAGTTTTTCACTAGGGGCGCTTGTAAAAATACCGACACGTTCATTGGTTCCATCAATAAAAAATGTTGGTGTATGATCATACAATCCGAAGGCGATATTAGAAGGAATACTACTAATTCTATAGTGCCATGTATTTGCAGGTAAATCATTATAATTAACTGGGTGGTAATACAAGTTAAGCGCAGGTCCCAAACCTACAGTTTTATTTTTATATTTGAATATTCTTTGACGGCCTGTTGTTGCATCAGCATGGCGTTGTATTAATATATCTCCATCCTCAATATGCAATTTGTGTGTAGAAATTGGTGTTGTTGTTCCCAAACCAACATTATTATCGGTTCCATTTATAAATAATGTCCCAGTGTCAAAATCAATATTATCTGTTATTGTAACATCTACATCGGTTGGAGCAATACCATCTCCACTATATATACCATTACCATCTGGCATACTATTTGTCAAACGCTCCCAAAGAACTCCATTCCAATAATAAAACCCTGGTAAAACATCATTTACTGTAGCTGTATTGTATACCAAAGTACCATCTACAACACTTCCTCCTTGTGGATTAACAATTGGCATAACTATAGTTGTATCAGTTAGTAATACACGCGGGATCAATATACCTGAGTTTGTACTTACAATTTCTAAAGCTGCTGCTGGACTCGTTGTTCCAACACCTACTTGTGCTTTCGTAAATATTGATGTTGTTATAAACATTACAGTCAATAGTGTTTTCATAATATATTAAATTTTATTATTATTTTCTGTAACATTAAGAATTGTTTGATTGTTGATCTATCTTTTTTTATCTACATCATATCTACATCATATCTACATCACACCTACATCATACCTACATTTCTAGAATAGGATAGAATTGAAGTGTTTTTCGTGAAATTAGTATTGAAAACTATTTTTAATTTAAATAAATCAAATAAAAAACAGAAAATATCTACCTGAATTGATTATACTTAATAACACAATAAACTGATATATGAAAAACATTTTACTCTATGTTTCCCTTATAATTTTCATAAAAAATTACTCACAATCAAATGAGACCAACTTTACAGATAATTTATTTACAAAAGAGGATACATTAACATCAGTTGTAAATGACCTTAAAAACAAAATAAATGAATCAATAATTACCAATGATTGGAAAAAGCAAGTAGTTCATTTACGTTCGCTATCAAAAATTTATAGTGAATATGATGACACTCCTATGGCTCTACAATCCATTTTAGAGGCAATTCAAGTTTTTGAAAAAAATGATAGTAATAAGTACGGAGCCAGTATTTATATGATAGCCAGTAACAATTTAGAAAAAATTGGAGCATATGAAGAAGCCATTATTTACAGAAAAAAACGATATGAATGGTTTATTGAGAAAAATAAAGATTTTAAAAAACAATATTCAGCAGTTGATGGCATAGCCAAGCTATATTATAAAATTAAAGATTATTCAAAATCAAGGATATATTATTATAAAGCTTTAAAGATTTCTGAACAAATAAAGTCTCAACACAATATAGCTCATTCAAATAACAACATAGGATTAACATTTTTAAATATTCAAAAAATAGACTCTGCAAAGGTATATTTTAAGAAGGCATTGATTTTGTTTAAAAATAACCCGAAATCTACCGATTTGGATAGTTTAATGGTAGGTATCGTTAGTGGGAATTTGGCAGAATGTTTTTTTAATAAAAAGGAAAAGGATAAAGCTTTTAGTTTATTAAACACCAGCATAATATTTTGTGGAAAATATGAATCATATAACAATTTAGTTAGTGCTTACTTAAAGTTAGTTAAATTCTACATGATATTAGGGGATTTGGACAACGCCAAAAAATATAATGAATTTTCACAGAATGTATTAAATCACACTCCTAATGTATCTCTTCAATTAAAAATATATAAAAATTTCATAAGCCTTTATATGAAGTCAGTAGGAAATGATAAAACTGATAACTTCATTAAAAAATATATCAGATTAAACGATTCACTTTACGGCCCAAAAATAATTGAAAAAATTACAGCAACTAAATCTGTATTTCAACTTGATAAAATAAATTACGAGCTTCAACTAAAACAAATTAGCATAAATAAGAAAAAAGTAGAAATTCAAAAGTTAAAACAGGAAGAAAAAATAATGAGATTAAATAATCATTTAACTATTGGTATAGCGTTATTAATAATAGCTTTCGGGGTTTTTGGTTATTTAAAAATTAAAAATGATCAAGCTAAAAAAGCCGAATTACAGGAAATAAAAGATCAACTAATGAAGGCTGAATTAAAAAACAAAAAAACAGAAAACAGAGAGTTAAAGGGAAATTTAGAGGATAAAGATAAAGAGCTAACTAACTATGCCATAGAAATTTCGGAAAATTATCAATTCACCAAAAACCTTAAACATGAATTAAATGAACTCAAGAAAAATGGTCAAGGTGATAGCCAAGAGTACAATACCCTACTCAATAAAGTCAACTCACAGCTAGGTATAGAAAACCAATTAAAGGAATTTCAAAGAAAAGCCAATATTATTCATATGAATTTCAATGAAAAACTAGCTAAAGTAAATAATAAGTTGACTAAAAATGATCTGTATTTGTGTGGGTTAATAATACTAAATCTTTCAAATAAAGATATCGCTATTTTAAGAAACGTAACTGAAAAAGCTGTTAGCATGAATAAATACAGACTAAAGAAAAAACTACTCTTGTCTAAAGAAAACGATTTAGGTGATTTTCTTAAACAATTGTAATTACGAATCATATAACACTTCTCCATTTATTTGAAACTTTAAAAGTCTGCTAAAAAAACAATCTAAAGCTACATTTTAACAATGCTATCAATACTACGTAAAATCATATGCTTGCTCATACACTACAGATCGTGATAATCAGTATACAGCAAAAATACTCGATAACAACACCTATAAAAAATACGGGTTTTGGTATTTAAAATCTAAAGCTTGTGTCTATTTACATCATCACCAAATCTTTTGATTTGGCGATGTGCGTTATTGAAAGTTTCGTTACTTTTAATCTGCACTGAACATAGGTAAATCGTTATATAACCTACTTATTCAATTCGTTCATAATTTCAGCAAATAATTTGTAGGATTTTATACGTTCTTTTGCAGAATAAATATTGGTAATGGCAATCAATTCCTCTACTTGAGTCTTATCCATAAAAGCTTTTACCTGTTTTTTAACTGTTTCTTTACTCCCAATAAATGCGTATTTAGTCATTTGTTGCACGGCTGGTTGCTGAATAACTTCTCTCAGCTGATTAGTCATTTCAGTTGGAGGTGCCATTTGGCCCCGATCACCTGTAAGAATACCAATAACGCGGTCATAGTAAGACGTAGATAAATACTCTGCTTCTGCATCCGTATCAGCTACAATAACACTTATACCCGCAATTACATATGGTTTATTTAAAGCGTTTGATGGCGTAAACTCCTGACGATATATCTCCAAAGCCCTCATTAACTGAGCCGTAGAAAAATGACTTGCAAAGGCATACGGTAGTCCTTTTTCGGCAGCTAAATGAGCGCTATCAGTACTGGAACCTAATATATAAAGAGGAACGGCTACACCTTCTGCTACATTTGCTCGTACTTTTTCGGTAGCATTATCAACAGAAAAATAGTTTTGAATTTTTTGAATTTCATTTGGAAACGACATGGCCGCCTCATAAAAATCAGAACGAATTGCACTTGCTGTTGCTTGATCTGTACCGGGTGCTCTACCTAAGCCCAAATCAATTCTATTTTCATACAACGTTCCTAAGGTTCCAAATTGCTCTGCAATAATCAATGGGGAATGGTTCGGTAACATGATACCTCCTGACCCAACCCTAATTCGATCTGTACCTTCTGCAATTTTACCTATTAAAACAGCAGTCGCACTACTTCCAATTGCTACTGAATTATGGTGCTCCGCAAACCAATAACGAGTATAACCAAGTTTGTCTGCTAATTGAGCTAGAGATAAAGCGTCATCAAAGGTTTGTCGCAATGATTTTCCTTTTGATATAATAACAAGATCTAAAATGGAGTAAGCCGTTTCTTTTTTAAGCATAGCGTAAATATAATCGTATTTTATAATTCTGGATATCGTTGTTCGTAATATTAAAAAGATAATAAAGAATTAGCTTTTATTGCAAATACTGAATTCTTAGCATGCTTTCTTGTAAATAGATATCCAAATGAATTTGACAAGACTAATACGGTAAGAGATATCGCATTTACAATGTCAAAAATGTAGATAACAACAATTATATTTAATACGGAGTTCAGAATTTCATAGAAGCTTCTCCAAAACTTAAATTTGGTATTTAAAACATGAACAATTTAAAAACAAAATATTAACTTTAGGCTATGTACGTAATTGAGAATTTATCTCTTTGTAAATCCGTACTAAACATAGTCTAAACCTTAGCTACAATTATAAAACTAAATTAAAATGAATCTAATAGAACAATTTAAAGAAGTGAGTAATTACTTCTCTCCTAAAATAGTCGCTGAAGTCAATGACCAGTATGTTAAAATTGCTAAAATTAAAGGTCAAGAAGTTCCTTGGCATAACCACGAGTTTGAAGATGAGTTCTTTTATATTATAGAAGGAACTCTTTTAATGGAAATTGAAAATAAACCTAATACAACTATGAAATGTGGTGATCTGTTTGTTGTCCCAAAAGGAATTAATCATAGAGTTTCATCAATAGACGAATGCCTAATTATGTTAATAGAAACTAAAACGGCAAAACATACAGGGGAAGTGAAATCATCAATAACCAAATCAATAGAAGAACAGACCTATTAATTTGAAATTATAGCCCTATTACAAAAAACTGCAGCCAACAAAGCCTATAAATAATACGCTTTTTGGTATTTAAAATTGAACGCTTGTGTATATTTACATTTATCACCAAATCTTTTAATTTACTCACCTCCTTCCTTAATTTAATTTAAAGGTGTTCATGATTTAAAAATTGGCTTTCATAAAACGACAAAATAAAAACAAAATCTAAAAGCTTATGGCTTATGTCGACACGAAAATCTGTGGTTTTTCTGCCACATACTAATAAAAAGTAAACGTTGGTAGTAATCCCCCTTATTTCGGGACAGAAATTAATTACTCTGAGCTAACTTTGGTTAGCGAAGAAAAAACAACTGACAATCAAATCGCTAATTACTGGTTTTCAAAACATTATCTAGGATTTAAAAATAACAATTAGTACTCCAAAATAAAAAAAAACATGTTTTCTGTCATCTTTTCTTAAAACCTGTCACTAAAGATATCAAACCTCTTTTGGAAAACATTAAAACAATGCAACAACAAATAAAAAACGAATAAAACTACTGTCAACAATATGTATAAGCTATAGTGTTTTGTGTAAAAACTCAGACCGTTATACGTTTTATTAAGTATCTTACGCTCTTGAAGTGTTAGTGAAATAACCCGCTACTACTCATACATGAATCGTTGCCACCAATTAGAAAATAACGAAAATGCCATTTACTTTTTCACATCCAGCAATAATTTTACCATTGAAAAATATTTTCGGAAAATGGGTTTCTCTAACTGGTCTTGTAATTGGAAGTTTAACTCCTGACTTTGAATATTTTTTGAGAATGAAAATTCAAAGTGACTATAGCCATACAATAATTGGAACCTTATGGTTTAATCTTCCAATAGGAATATTATTATGTTTTATATTTCAAAACATAATCAAAAACCCATTAATAGAAAACTCTCCAAACTTTATTCAATACAGAATGACGGAATTGAAAAACTTAAACTGGATAAAGTATTTTAAGGGAAATTGGATTGTAGTATGTTTATCAATCTTAATTGGTGCATATTCTCATCTATTCTGGGATTCTTTCACTCATTCAAATGCTTTTTTCACTAACTTCTTTGGACTTGACAGAAAAGTATTTAATACTGAAATTTCAATTTTTAAACTTCTTCAGCATTTAAGCACTTTAATTGGCGGAATAGTCATCTTATGGTCGTTTCTAAAACTGAAGAAAGTTAAAATAGAATACACTGAACCGAACATTAAATACTGGATAAATATTGGGGTTTTTACAATAAGTATTATAGCAATTAGAATTGCCTTCGGTTTAAAAATTACAGAATACGGAAATGTAATTGTTAACGTAATAACTGCTGGAATGATTGCTATAACACTAGCCTCTCTGTATGAAAAAATAAAAACTAATGGCAACAACTTGTATAAAACATAGCTATTAAGTGCTGAACCAAAAGGTCTGTGTATATTCGTGAAGACCTCCAAGTTTTTAATTTGGCTTTTAGAATAGAAAAATAAAAAAATTCGGTTCTGTGTTAATCCGAAAAGTTAGCGCCTTTTTACACGCTAGGTTTGATACACAAACCGTCACCACCAATTAAAAAACTGACGTAAAATGACAATCGATATTATAGGAGCTGGAATAGGAGGATTAACGACAGCTATTGCTCTGGAACAAAAAGGCTTTAAAACAAGAATTTTTGAACAAGCTGAAAATATAAAACCAATTGGAGCAGGAATCATTTTAGCAAATAATGCAATGCAAGTGTATGAAAAATTAGGCTTGAGAAAAATAATTGAAGAAAATGGAAACCCTATTTCTTCGTTGAATATTACTAAAGCCAACCTGAAACCGCTTTCAAAAATAGATTTATCTTATTTTGAGAAAAAATTTAAGGTTAAAAACATTGCAATTCATAGAGGACTTTTACAGCAAATTTTAATTGATAAATTAAACTCTTCTTCATTAAAACTAAATCACAAACTAAGAAAAGTAACTAAAAACACAAATGGTCATTCTTTAGAATTTCAGAATGGAGAAAAAATTCAATCCTCTACACTTATAGCTGCTGATGGTTTAAATTCAATCGTTAGACAAAACTTATTCCTTAACAATAGTATTAGAAATGCTAATCAAATATGTTGGAGAGGAATTACAGAATATAATTTACCTCAAAAATATCAAAATGAATTGAACGAAGCTTGGGGAAAATCTGAAAGGTTCGGATTTGTCCAAATTGCTAAAAATAAAGTGTATTGGTATGCTTTAAAATCGTTCAGAAAGAACAACGAAGAATTCAATGTGAATAATATTGAAAATTACTTTTTCGAATACGATAATATTATTAAAAACATTATTTCTTCAACGAAAAAAGAACAAATTAATACAGCCGAAATATCAGATTTAAAACCTACTAACATTTGGTATAAAGAAAACATTTGTCTTATTGGAGATGCTGCACACGCAACAACCCCAAATATAGGGCAAGGTGCTTGTCAAGCAATAGAAGATGCTTACGTCCTTTCTGAATGCCTAAAAAAGCACGATACACATAACGCTTTCAAGGAATTTCAAAAAATACGATTACCTAAAGCTCACCAGGTAGTAAATGCAAGTTGGATGATTGGGAAAATTGCTCATTTAACTAATCCAATATTAATAGGGATTCGTAATCAAATGATACGTATGACACCTCCTTCAATCAATAGAAAACAATCTGAACAGATTTTCCAATTAGCAAGTTTATGATTATAAGTATTAATAAAATAAAAAACTAGTGGTAACAAAACCTAGAAATAATACAGGTTTGATGCTTAAACTAAAAGGAAATGTATATTTATCCAATCACCAAATATTTTGGTTTGGGTTTTGAAAAAAAATAAAACAAAACACAAAAGCCCTAGGCTTGTGTCGACACGAAAATCCGTGAATTTTCTGCACCGTACTATTCATAGGTAAACGTTAGGTGCAAGCGGAATCAAAACCCCAAAGTGACTTCGAATCCCAAAATCATATAATTCAATACTTTTTTCAAAAACTTTCTAAAGTTACAGGTAATTCTAAAGCCTTTATTTTTATTTAAAATTAAATTTATCAATAAAGAATGTTTATTTATTGATAATCGATAAATATTTATTTATATTTGTATCATAAAATAAACTATTTTCTATTATGTCAAAAACAAATAACTTCGTTTTTAAAGGTCTGAAAATTGTTACCTGGATCATCTTCATTGGCTTATGCATTGAAGCAGTTAGTTTGATTGTAAATTTTATTTTCAATCTCTACAATCCTGAACTTGTCCAAAACCAATATCAAAAATTGGACTTAAGTGACATGTATGAACAAAACAAAGGGGCTTTCTTCAGTATGTATACTTTTATATTCATTATCTCTACTCTGAAAGCATTACTTTTTTATGTAGTCATCAAATTAGTAAGTAAAATTAATCTATCAAAACCGTTTAATAGGTTAGTTTCAAGACTGATTTCGATAATTAGTTACTTTACACTTCTAATTGGTCTAATTAGTTTTTCAGCACGACATACCGCTAAAAACTTGGAACTTCATGGATATAATATTGATATGTTAAGCACGTTTTGGACAGACAGTCAAGCATTTATTTTAATGGCAGCTGTAATCTATATTATTGCGGTTATTTTTTCAAAAGCGGTTGAGAATCAAGAAGAACTTGAAGAAACTGTATAAGCTATGGCAATTATTGTAAACCTAGATGTGATGATGGCAAAACGAAAAATGTCACTAAACCAATTATCGGAAATTGTAAATATCTCGTTAGCAAATTTATCTAAACTAAAAACCGGAAAAGTAAAAGCGATTCGATTTAGTACTCTTAATTCTGTTTGTGAAGCATTAGATTGCCAACCTGGAGATTTATTGGAACATTCAAAAGAAGAAAAATCTTAAAAAATGAACCAATTTATAACGAAGTATGGAAAATAATTAAAAGTCTATGAATTAATCGACAGTACCTAACAACATGTATAATTAATTATTAGGTCGAGCCTGCTTATGAAAATCCTTGAGGATTTTCTAATCCTTTTTTTGCTTAATTAGTTACTTAAACACGCAACTAATTATACACAAACCGCTGGCAGTAATTAAAAAGAATCCTAAGGATAGTTTAAACTACGACAGATAAAGTAGATGATGTCCACTTTATCGAAGGAAGATCATAATGAGCCTCCGATAAATACGGAAAAATGCAGTGACACAAATTTATCTACAGTCTCTTTTTATACTCAGCTAACACGTCAGGGGCCCATGTCTCATCAAAAACTTGCCCACTTTGATCTGAGGATTTTTCTTCAGCCATGCTGTTTTTGAAATCACACAACATTGCATAGCGTACTCCTCCAAGATTGTTCGAGCCAGCTGAGTGCAATAATCTATGGTGCCAAAGAATTACAGTTCCTTGCTTACCTGTAATTTGAACTGGGTTAATTGAACGCTCTACCCGCTCACATAACTGATCGAAGCCTTCTGGCTTGTGTGTATGGCTTAATGTAGTGGCATGTGGCGTAATAATGTGATGACTACCTGGCCAAACTGTAAAAGCTCCTCCATCAACCTCTACATCATTCAAATATACAACACTTCCGACCTGGAAAAAGTGAGTAGCACAATGTCCCCTAATTCTATCTTCGGTAGAGTTTTGAGAAAAAATGGGATAGATACCTCGATAGATAGGCATAAATCTTTTGTCTTTAAGGATGCCTGTATGTGGCTTTATCAATGATTTTACACTTTCAGAAAGCGCTCTATTATGAAATGTCAGTGCTCTCATAGACCTAAAGCTTCTCGTGCCATCTCGGAACTTTAACCTTCCCTTTCTATCGTCCATTGATCGGATCATGCATGAGTCTTTGAACATTCCCAATCCAGCTATTTTTTTCAGCGGGAATAAATGAAGGCGGAGTGAAATCCCAAACAATCCCCTTAGCTTGCATTACGACAGTATAAGGAAGATCAATATTTAATACACAGTACCCATCTCTAATAAAAATATTAATATTTTCTTTAGACAGCACGGCTTTTCCTTTTAATAATTTTTTAACTTATCTGAGAATTTATTTAAATCTAATTTAATTCCGTATTTTTTAAAGTCTGATATATTTAAAACAGGGGTATGAAATTGCTTAGCTATATCATAGTAGCTACTTTTTCTTAACTCAATAAATAAATCTGAACAGGCTATTAAGCTGGTAATTTCGTTGTGAGATAAATTAGTATCCCAATAGCAAATCCTATTATCACCTTCGATGTAATTTGAAATTTTCCTATATAAGCCTTTTCCAAAATCTGGAATTTCAAGATAAATTACCAGTTCGACACTTTGGTCTTTTCTAGGAAATTCGGCTCAAAATTCAGGTATGGAAAATATCGGCGTGAGTTACGGATATAACTATAACGAAAACATAGCAGATTATAACCCTACGATAGTAGTGGATAGTTTTGTCGACCTACAAAAACTGTTTTAACATGAATAAAATTTACAATGTCGGTATTATAGGAGGAGGAATTTCAGGTGTTGTTATAGCCTTAAAGTTAGCCAAATATAGAATAGATACTATTTTGTTTGAACAAGAAAAAAGCGTTGTAAATGGCCCTCCATTCTGTCACTTACATGCAGGCGGAAATTTATACCCGGATATATCTGATGAGCAATGTAAAATACTCATGAAACAATCTATTTACTAAAGACCAACATTTATTAGCATTCCTAAATCAGAAAAATACGAAGTAGACAAAATTGAACATCGTCTTGAAATGTTAGTAGAATACTACAAGGAATTAATAGATGAAGATCCATCCAATGAAATTCTTGGCGCTCCAAAAGATTATTATAAGTTATACACTAAAAAAAATTAATTGCTCTAACGAAACAGCCAACTGTAAAACGTCCAAACTCACCTGATGAATGGATGTCTAATGCTATTAAATTAATTGATTCCGAAAAGTTAACCCCCCCGTAATCATAGTTCAAGAATACGGGTGGAATCTTTTTAGATTAGGAACTCAAGCTCAATTAGCTTTAAACAAAATGGAGAAATGCAACCTAAAAACAAATACTGATGTTACGAACATTAAAAATGTTCGGGATCAGAATTTAGATTATAACTGGGAGATATCCACTAATGATACAGTACACAAAGTCAAATACTTAGTGAATTCATGTGGGTTTAATGCTGGGAAATTTGATGCTCTTTACATTTAAATACAGAACGATTGATTGAATTTAAAGCTGCTTATGTTTCTAAATGACACCCCATTCCAGGTTTAATTCCATAATTTAATTTTTCATGGTGAACGAGGTACACCACACGGAATGGTACAACCTGAATTTAATGAAGGTATTCAGCAAAAATTACATCGTGGTTGGGAAAAAGGTGAAATCAAAACCCGAACTGAAAAAGCTATTGAATTTGTTACTGAATTTGTCCCTACATTTAAATCTGCAACTATTGGAGGACCTCAATTGTACGGAGCGCATAAAATCCCTGGAAACAACCCTAGTTTAAGAGTTGGTGAAGTTAGTTTTCCTTGTAAGTTTTATGCCCGAAGTTAAATTATCAAGGCTTCTTCTGCCCTAACTGTAGCCAATCAAATTATAAATAAAATTCAAGAAGAAGAAATTATTCCTTCAATTCATCCAAAATTAAATCAAAATTTATTACTAGATAGTATTTCGAAAAATGATATTGATAAATTGGCTTGTGAATTAGCTGTTCAACGTGGGTACCCTGAAGCACTATCCCGATTGGTTATTGAGAGAAAGTGATTGCATTATTTTTATACTATGTGCAAAAGCATATCAAAATATTAATGGAAATACATGAATTGAGCAAACCTCTTATAAATTTACTTTTACCACTAAATAAAGGGGGAGAACCCCAAAGGAACAATATACATAAATAGCCTCATGTAACATTGCAAACCAATACTGACGCTCCAGCTATTCTATCTCATTCTTAGCTTGGGTAACATCATGAAAGGACGGCAAAGTTTCTGTAATACTTCCTGCGCCCTTTTTATTAATTTTAAAAATAACATCCTTTGTTGTGGTAAATAATAGAACAGATAAAAAAGGCTCTCTTAGATGTGATTTTAAGACAACAAAAGCCTCTTCTAACGTAAGCTCCTCTTCCTTATCCTCAGTCTCTCTAGATCTGTAATGGAATTTGAGTAGCACATTAAAACCATCTTCAGCATAAATTGGTCTGATAAATATATTTTTAAAGTTAAGCTTCCCAATGGTCTTTGCCATGGTTAACTTGGCAAAGCGACCTTCTTGGACACTTTCTTTTACCTGTTCCCAGAAAAGAACAAACACATCTTGGTAGGACATAAACTGAATTTTTTATTATAAAGTATTTCGCGCTTCAAAAGTAATGCAAATAATTATGAACGTAAAAAGTCAATTACTCATATACGAATACATTATTTCATTTAAAATTAAAGTCTTTATTTATGAGTCAATACCCAAAGTTCAACTTCTTCAGAAGAACGCCAATACTGATCACGAGTGGTTTTTTTAGAGGATAGTTTTACTTTCTTTTTAAAACATTTTTCTAATTGAAATCGCCCTCCTTCAGCTAATTCTTTTTCTATTGGATGATCCTCAGTTGCGTTTGTTATTTGCGCTAGATTAGAAAATAAAAGTACCAATTTTCCATCTGGTAAAAGACGTTGTTTTGCACCTTCAAAAAAATCTGGAAATAGCGTTTCATTATAATATATAGCTTCATCAATACTATCTAAGTCATGCGCTTGGGGCAACCATGGTGGGTTAAAAACAATTAGCTCCGTTTGCTTATTAAATTTTCCGAAAAGATTTCCATGATCCAACTCAATTTTTCTAGACAGCTTAGTGTCTCCCATAAACTCAGTCAGTCCAACTATAGCATTTGGGTTTGTATCGGTTCCGAATACTTTTTGAAAACCGTGCTGTACCATTTGTAAAGACATTACACCACTACCAAAACCAACATCAATTGCCGATTTCTTAGAACCCTCGTAACGTTTTAACCATTGGTCAAAAAGCGTTAAATGATCGAAACGTGTTGGAAAATACACTCCGTAAAAAGGTTTCATTTTATTACGTAATACAGGAATATTTATGCCATTCTCATACCATTGCCAAGCACTATTTAATCCTTGTATTTGAGGGAATGACAAAATAAAATCACCTCCTTCTGGGTACAGTTTTTCTAACCAACCAATAGATGGTGATTTCCTCACCTTTAATTTATGATTTGTAATTTCTATTAGAATAAGGTTCGATAGCTTGTGATACTCCTCACGGTAGGCACGTTGTTCCTTAAAAGTTTTATTAGGCATCTTTCTTTTAAGACGGTCCTTAATACCATTCAATAATAACAATCCATTACTATAAAACTCCGTGATTAAAACCTGCTTACCATATTCTAATGCCTTAACAGCTTTCTTTATATCTGTAATACCATCAAATACTTCTAATTGTTTCCCTAGAACTATAGGCTCTGGTTTATTAACGTTTATAGTTGAATTCATAGTTTAATATCCTTTTGCGCAAAAGTAAGGCATAACACCCAATGGTTATTAGAATTTATGTAATTAAATGGATAAGTATTTTTATTTAATGCAGATTATCCTCTTCCCCATTTTGGTATATTAAAAATAGTGCCTTTTATAACACTTCCTTTTTTGGTGTTTACCAATAATACTTGTGTATCTTTACATAGTTCCCAAACCTTTTAATTTAATCTAGAGGTGTTCATGATTTGAAAATTAGCTATTATAAAATGACAAAATTAAAAACAAAACCTAAAAGCTATTGTCTTGTGCCGACACGAAAACTTGTTGATTTTCTGCCCCGTACTATTCATAGGTACCGTGTGAAAAACCTATTTTTATATTAAAAATTCAGGAAATCACTAATTCATTTTTAGGACTATCCTGTGCGTTAATAACTTGTTTTCTTGCCGCTTTTTTTATTTCAAATTCTGCCCCGTAATAACTGTTACTTTTCCATAAACTATACATTAAAACCAATAATTTTCTTTGAACAGCTACTAAAGCTAAACATTATGTGCAATTCATTCTGTCTCCCGAGAGAAACTGACTTCTCAAGCTAACAAAAAGTTGATTTTAGAGAGGAAACCATCAAACTGTAACTGTATAAAAACCAGATGCTTATCAATACAAAATCAAGGTAAAGACTTGGACAAACCAAGTCCAAGAGACGCCTTTTCTCTTTTATGCATATACTTCTTGCTTTTATACCCAAAAACACAGCCCTTAAGACATTCTTCCAGGATTCAGTTTATTATTTTCTCAACTTTGAATAGTCGAATGATGCGGCTAATTCGACTTGGAAAAACAGGGAGACACCCTTTTAGAGATCACTTATACGTAATAACACTATTAGCATCTTAAAGATAATAATCTTTGTAGCCACGAAACATTATGAATTACTAAAACAAACGAAATGAAAGACCAAGAAAAACCCAAATTTAGAATTTACCCATCCATAGGAATAGCTCGTATGGGAAACGGACCAGCTAATAAGAACGAAGTAGTTTTCAGTCCTGAAGTGCCATGGAAAAACTTATTCGATTTAGACCTACAACCTCATACACCATATGGTGCTTTGAAAAAACAAGCGCAACGTTTCTACATTTACAAATGTGACAAGGAAGGAAATCCAATAGAAAAAATTCACCCTAATGATTATAAAATTGAATGGTCTGTTGAAGTAGCTAATAAAAAACCATTTTGGTACGACTTCAACAACAGTTTGGACCTTTCAGTTGATTTGGACAAGGATAGTAAGAGCAAAGAGAACAATAAGAACTTAAGCAAAGCCTTTTACGAGGATCGTATTGCACCTGGTATTAGCGCTAGTTCTCGGAATCCAAACATCCCTAGTGAGGGTATGAAAGGAGAAGGCATTCCAAACTCAAGAGAGGAGCTTGTAAACGGTCCAAATTACGCATCTGTTTCCCTTGCTAATGAAAAAATGAAGATTGGAGGCCTGTTCCCGTTCCCGCGAAATGGTAAAAACAATAGTACGATTGCATCGAAAATGCGAACAGTATCAAAAGAAGTAAGTCTTGGCACAATTGAATATGATAAAGACGCTGCGAATGTAGAACACGAAGGATCCCTTATATTTTATAGCGGAGACGGTGTTTCAGCTTCTTTGAATCCATCGGATCTTAACACAGATTTTGCAGACAATTCTAACTGGTATGATGACATATGCGATGGGCGTGTTACAGCAAAAGTCACAAATTTAAAAACTGGAGACATATTTAAACTAGATGGTCCAGAAGCAGCAGCATGGATTGCAACTGCGCCACCAGATTATGCCCCACAGATCAATCCGATCTCGTCTTTATATGATTTAGTTACAGGTGCTGATCCTGAAAAACTTAAAACGGATAATGCATCTTGTTTAAGTATGGTGCTTCCTTTGTTTTTCAAATTCTACCAAATGCAATGGGTAAATCTAGGAGATTTCCTTTCTCCTTCTTTTAAGGAGGAAATTGACAAATTAACAGCTGCTGGAAATTTCGATTTCCTCTACACACCAGGTAAAGACAGCCAAGCTAAACGTAAAGCAATTTTTCAATTGTTCAGAAACCCGAGATACGATTACATCAATGAGCAAATTATTCCAAGTAAAGACATGACGGATTTTAATGCTTTGGGTGGTGGCTCTACCAAACTTCAACTTCCGTATTATGTTGGCGATGGAATTAACTATCCTGGAAGTCCAGCGCAATGGTTTGCCATTCCACCTATGCTTTACGACCAACTAAAACAGTGGAGCGAAGGTAACTTCACCACTCCAATGGGCTTATCAACTTTTATGGCTGACCTTCCTAATGAAAATCCTATGATTGCATTGGGCGAATACTATCAAAGTCAGTTTATCAACGCTGCTGCTTCTCCTACTAAGAATGGTACCCCATTAAAGGCTCCGCTTTTAATGACTCGTGCAGTTTTAGAAACGCTATATGGCGGAGGATTCCACCCTGGAGTAGAATTAACTTGGCCTATGCGTCACAATCAAATGTATTGTGAAAACACATTGAAATTCGATTCTGTTAATGATTCTAAAGAAGAGAAATATGATCTTTTTGGCTTAAGAGAAATTCGAGTGAATTCTGTATCTGGAAAAGAACAAGATTCAGTTTTCTTTAAAGATTTTGGTTTCCTTATGACGCCAGAAGATGTGAGGAAATCAATGGACAAGAACAACCCGGAACATTGGTTGTGGAAAATCACACCGGGAGATCTTACTAAATGGATGGGGATTCCATGGCAGTCTGATGCGGGAAGTTGTCAAGCCGTATGGACCGATAGCCAATATCCTGTACCAGCATGGTGGGCCGCGAATCTACCAATAGATGTGCTTACCCATAAAAGTTATGAGCAAATTAAAGATAATTCAAGTACTGGCCCATTACTTGAAACCAAACGAAACATGTATGCAAATCGTCTACCATGGTTACAAACCACAGATACAGGATACGTAGGGTATCATGCAGAAGGAGGCTATTTGAACGGGCTAATCAATATGGTTTACAAATGGGATCAAATTGGAATGGTTGCCGCTCGACCTTTGGACCTAGAAGGGCACCCTAAAACTGTTTACGTATCAATGGATGCGAAAGATGCAGTAACAGCATCAAAGCTACCTCTTTATGAATTATACAATGGTACGGAGCACTTTTACACTGATACAGCAAATGAAAGAGATAAAGCAGAAGAACTCGGTTATACTTCGCAAGAAATTGCTTGCCGTGTATATTTATCTCAAATAAAAGACAGTTTGCCATTCTATCGACTCTACAACGGTACAGATCACTTTTATACTGCCAATGTTACTGAAAGAGATCAAGCCGAAAAAAACGGTTATACTTTGGAAGGTGTTTCTGGTTTTGTTTATTTAACTGAAACAGGCGACACCGTGCCATTTTATCGACTATATAATGGTGTAGATCACTATTACACTACTTCGATAGTTGCTAGAGATAAAAAAATAACCGAGGGATATAAGGATGAAGGAATTGCTTGTTATGTATTTCAAAATTAAGTGCTCTGACAAGAGCTTGGTCAATAGAATTGCAAGTAAATTTTATTTAACCAGCCTCTAAATTTATTTCCTAATGAACAAAACAAATATAAATACAGATGTAATTATTGTTGGCGGTGGAGTTTCTGGCTTGATCCTTTCAATTCTTTTAAAAGAAAAGAACGTTGATCATGTGGTATTAGACCGAGTGGAAAAAAGAAAAACACTCGAGATACCAGAAACATTACCACCATCTGCATTGGTTTTATTAGAATCATTGAACTTACTGGAGCTTTTCAAAAAGAGCTCCAGTAAGACCTTTGGTTATCATTCCATTTGGAATTCTAATATCCTTATTACCGATAATTTCTTTGATCACAATCCTTATAAGTATGGTCTGAAGTTGAATAAGAAAGAATTGCTCAATGATTTAGGAGAATTGGTAAGGGATCATGTAATTCAATTCAATCATATAAATGAAGTAGATAGATCAGATAAAAACGTTACCGTTAAGGTTGAATCTAATAATACCTTACAAACCATAAACGGTCGGGTTATAGTAGATGCAACTGGTAGAAACAGAGCCATTCTAAAGCTCCTTGGAGTTACAACTGAATCATTCGATAACCAAGTAGCGTTGAGCTGCCACGTGCCTTATTTCAAACACCCTAAATTGATTCATAGAGTATTTGTAGAATCATTTGAGAACGGATGGGGCATTGTTTCTTCTTTGAATGAACAGATTAACGGCATAACGCTTTACACACAAAAAGGAAGTTCTATTCTCCCTCAACTAAAAGACTATCGGAACTGGAAAGAACTACTCTCGAACACCAAACTATTAAAAGATTTTCTTACTGATGATCGTAATCGTAAAGTAGTAGGTGGAAATGCCAATTCGTCTAGAGCTTCACAAGTTACGGGCTCCAATTGGTTGGCTATAGGTGATGCTGCAATCGCATTTGACCCTGTGTCATCCCACGGAATTTCAAACGCGATTTATTGTACCTATCTTGCCTCTAATGCAATTGAATCACATGTGACAAATAATACAACTTCCCCATTTCAAAATTATGACGACACTATTTGTCAAATATTTAATGAGTATTTAAAACAACAATCGAAATTGTACGATACAGATAATCGTTGGTAAAAAAAAATGAAATCTTATTACAAGAATAAAAAAGCTCATAACATAGAATAAACGCAATTAAAACAAACATTTATTCAAACCGTTACCTGCAAGCTAAAAAATGAAAAACCAGTTTTAACTTTAATGAGCGAACTTGATGAAAAGGGAATTCATAAGTTTCAAAATCCTCCATATTTTTCATCGTGGTTAAGGCTTGCTCCAAATAATAAAATATCAGGAGGTAAAGCACTTCGCTCGAAAAACCCCAAAGGTAGTAATATAAAATCACTACCTTTTTTATATTAATTATGTAACACTATTTCAGGACTTCACATATTTTAAACAATATCCTCCTCTAAAAACACGGACTACTTCCATAAGGATTCGCGTCGTGATCTATTGTAAAATTAAACTTTTTACCATCTTTCCCTCTTATATATTGAACATAATCCCAAAGACCTGAGTGGGTAAGCTTATATATGCCATTTACCTTGTTTTGATATATTTCTTTATAATATCTTATAATAGTAGGGTGAGCTCCTCCTTTAAGATATTCTTCCTTACTATACTGTAAACTAATGACTTCTTTCTGTCCTTCGTATTTTATTGCAACTGCATTTTCTTTAGCGTCCAGCCCTATCCATATTCTTTTCTTTTTGTTATTATCCATTGTATAACAAATGTATTTTTTCATAACCTGTTTCGGCGCTTCATGTACTTGCTTTTGTTTCCCATGAATGTAGATGCATCTTATTTTTGTATCTAAACTTATTTTACTATCATCTAAATTATAATTGGAAGAATAATAATCTAAAAGATAAGATAAGCCTTCTTCTCTTATAGAAACTCTACCTTCCACCTCACTTCCATGAGCGGTGGATTGAGGGTATATTTTTTTAAGATCAGCAAAGGTCGCACCTACCGACAACCCTTTTTCTGTTTTGCACATTGGATTTTCTATCTGAATAAGGTCAATTATATTTTTAGTTTCTGTAAATGCAAAACCTATTTTTTCACCATCTTTTCCAATGATATTATATCCATCAAAACCTCCTTCCCCATCTTTATGAATAACAGCAACTAAATTTTTATTATCCTCATCAACAACCTGGTTTACTTTAATATGCATGATACCTTCTGAAGTAATCACAGGTAGTTTTTCTTTTTGGGGCACTAATACTTTTGCATTTATTTTTGTTTTAGGCTGCTCTTTCTTCTCTTGACAAGCGATTAGTAAAAGGGCGGTAAATAATACACCTAAATAAGGAATTATTTTTTTCATTATTATATAAGTTTAGAGATAAATTATAGTTTATTTTATTAGCAACCTTACATCATATTAATTTAGTCAGGAATAATGCAATAATAATTGCTTTGTTCTTAGTTTATAATTTTAACTATGCTAGGATATTTTGAATTCCAACTAAATCAAAAAAATCAACTTCATTTCATAAAGGACTTACATTAATGCTCTATTAGATAAATATCTAAACGATACTAACAAAAAATAAAGTGGAAGATGTTTATATCATCTATAAATTATTTTATCCTACAAAATTTATCCCAAAGTTTGCTTGCATATTCTTTAAATTCTTTGCTCGCACTATCAAATTCTTTGCCGATTATCTTTAAGCCATTCCCTTCTATTTCTCCATAATCTTCAACAAAAGTATTCCCTCTTATAGGATATTTTTCTCCATTTTCGAGCAACATCAGTTTTGCATTGGCCCATGATAAATCCATTGAACAATAAAATTGATATATAAAAGCTATTTCGCCATAACCATTAGTGTCTAAATCGGTAATAGTAAAAGAATCTTTGTGAAGAGATAAACCTTCTTTACAATCTTCCCATTCACAAGTAAAAAAATCTTGTATTTTTCTTTTTAATTGATACGTTTTATCAGGTTTTTGCACAAAGTGGTAACCAAATATTGTATTGGTGTATTCACTTTTGTCATTTTGAACAATATCAGTAAGTGTTATCACAGCATAATTTATACCATTTCTATCTTTCCATACTTTGTAATCTAATACGTTTCCTTGAATTTTAAGACTATTAGGTAATTTTTCATTATTAAGTAACTCCAGCTTAATTGAGTTATTTGATTCTGGTTTTAATGAATCCTTAAGCCGTAACGAATCGTTTGTAGATGATGTTATTGGATCTTGGGGTTGAAAGGAATCATTTTTAGAATTTCCACAATTTGTGAATATTATTAACAAACTACAAACTACTACTAAAACTGAAATTTGCTTATTCATAAAATAACACTTGATTAGCCATCCGTTTTATTTATAACGGTTTTAAAAGTTAATATAATAAAAATATAATGTATTTACTTTCTAAAATATTATTAATGTCTGATAAAGATACAAAAATCTTTAAACCCCTTGGATAAGATCAATAAAATCGTTCACTATTTCACTTTTCCTAATAGCCATGGTCTATATTGAAAAACAGTTAGTTGTAAGTCTAGTGGTTTTGATGATAATTCCCACCACTGTTTGTTTGGGTTTTCAAGAAACTTAAACAAGTTGATGTAGGTTAATGAAGAAACCTCATTACCCCAATCATATTAGAATAGGCCCACCTTTTTTAATTTTTATTTGTAATACAAGCATTATTAACTATATTATTAAGGCTGACCATATTTGTATTTCGATGGCATTTTGGTTATCTCCTAAGAAGTATTTGAGCGGAGAGTTTTGTTTTAAACGCTTAAACATTGTTTCAATCTGCCACCTGTGTTTGTAAATAGCTGCAATTTTATCAGGACCTAACGTTAAGTTATTGGTAATAAACTCATAGACTTTATTTTTTTCTGTATCCCAATAGGCAACACTTCTTATTTCAATAGCTTATCATTTTTTTTCACTACAATTAGTTCATCTTTTAGCGCGGTATCATTTGTTTTATCAGCTAAATCGAATTCCTTAATGGTATTATAGACAGCATTATCTTTTTGACGTGTTACAAAGTAAATGTCATCTAATGTCCATTGTAAATACTGTAAATAATCATTATATGCTTTGTCAAACACTACAAGAGAATCTTTTTTAAGCTCTAAATTCTTTAGAGAAATATGATCATGTGTAGCTGCATCGGTAAAACGGTTCAAACAAGATACATCTCCTAAGGCATTTATCATCGTGTGCATCTTAATGCCACCTTGTCTTTTTTCCTGTAAGAGGATTACGACCAACTCCTTTTAAAATATCACTAAACAAGCTAATCGTAGAAGAATCTACAATCTGTAAGTTCTCTACAGGTGGTTTTAACGAGCTGCTGTCCGATAAAAATGGGGCATAACGCTTATATAACCTTGCATAGATAGCACCAAAGACTTCGCTTGTTTTTTTCTTATTGGCATCAGATAAAGTGCTGCGTTTTGGAAAATACTTTAAGTTTAGATGATTGATACGCCCTTCAAAGGCAAGAAAAACGGT
This sequence comes from Kordia sp., assembly GCA_002733415.1. Taxonomy (GTDB): domain Bacteria; phylum Bacteroidota; class Bacteroidia; order Flavobacteriales; family Flavobacteriaceae. Next base: position 25,953 of record NVVR01000066.1, read on the forward strand.
AGGAAGCTCTCTGAGCGAGGAAACACCACTCATCCTAGCAAAGAGTATCGTTACTAAATGATCGTAGGCCTTGAACTTTTTATAATATCTATCGCTAGTATACTTTTCGGCTGTCCGATTAATATCAACTTGTGGAATATACTTTAAAATCTGTTTAATTATAGGCGTTCCACTAAAGTGAGTACTTTTGTTCATAGTTAATAAATGTTTTTCAAAACAATAACAACTATTAACCCGAATTATTCATCAAAAACTATACAAGGACGTAGGCCATTTTGGTGCTGTTGTAAGCACTGTTGGTGTTTATGAATATGCCAATTTCACCGAAATGACTGAAGAACAATGGATGAGTACCATTTCAAGTAAAATGATGGTACAAATTAATATTGTACGTATAGGACAAGAATACATCGCAGATAACGGCTCTTTCACATTAATTACAGGAATTATAAATGTCAAACCAATTCCCTTGCTATCGCTGATGCAACAACTAGTGGAGCAATTGATACATTTGTTAAATGTGTTGCACTTGTAATGCCAAGAGGTATCCGAATAAACTCTATAAACCCAACTGTTTTAGAAGAGGCTTTGGATGTATATGGAGAAATGATGTCTGGTTTTCAACCTGTTCCTGGTGCTTTAGTAGGAAAAGCATTTGAACGCTCAGTAGATGGATTTATCACAGATCAAGTTCTTTATGTTAATGCCTAATATTAATAAAAACTACCGCCAACAATGTATATAAAACATAGGGCGTTTGATGCTAATCCAAACGCCTTTTCTTATTTACAAAGTCCACCAAATATAAAATTTGGCGTTTACCATAAAAGCAAAATACTTATATTTGGCTAAGTACAAGATTGAAAACCTTGTGCTTTCTACTGCCCTACTTGTCATATACTAACCGTTCACCTCCAAATGCACCACCAACCCTTCATTATTACGAACGTTAAAAACCGTATTGTCTTCAAATATCAGATACTGCCCTTTTATCCCTTTTAGTACCCCATAAAATTCAGGAGTTTTAGTAAGATTTAAACTTTTAACCTTAACAGGGTATTGCTCAACTGGAAAGTTTAAATTTAAAACAGATTCATCTTCTAAAACATATTGCTGTACTTCTGCTGGTAAAAACTGTTTTAAATCATTTTTAACCTGAATTAAATCAGCTTCTGAAATTTCATTTTTAAGCATTGCTCTCCAATTTGTTTTATCGGCTACATGATTTTTTAAAGCAACCTCAGCAATTCCTGCTAAGTACCTATTAGGAGCTTCTACTATCGACAACGCCTGAACCGCTCCTTGATCAATCCAACGTGTAGGCACTTGTGTTTTACGCGTTACTCCTACTTTTACAGTACTACTCAATGCCAAATACACAATATGTGGTGTTAATTGTACACGTTGTTCATACTCCAAATCTCTATCAGCAATTCCTAAATGTGCTGTCGATTTTTCTGGATGCATAATCCACTCTCCTGCCTGAGGTGCGTCAAAAAAACACGCTTTACAAAACCCTTGTCTGTAAATTTCTTTATTTTTCGCACAGCTCATACACTGGTATTTTTCGAAAGAAATACTGATGTTTTTACCCAATAACTGGTTCACGTTCAACACATCATTATCAAAAACCATATAATACTGAATTGTATCTTGTAAATCGGTTTGCATTTTCTGTAAAACACCTTTGTATTGCATATCAATATTTTTATGTAAATTTAGGGTTAAAGATAAATTATTTATGACAATTCCGTTAGTAAATTCTGTAGTCTCTTGGTTTTTGAAAAAACGAATTCACCAAATAGAGTTCTTTTCAAAATACCCAAATGAAGTACAGCACGAATTGCTTTTTAATTTATTACAACAAGCCAAAAACACTACTTTTGGTAAAGAGCATGGTTTTTCTTCTATTAGAACATATGAAGATTTTATTGCGCGAGTACCCGTAATTAGTTACGAGGAAATGGAACCTTTAATAGCACAATCCCGTAAAGGAGAACAACAATTATTTTGGGACACCCCAATAAAATGGTTTGCGAAATCTAGCGGAACTACTAATGCAAAAAGTAAATTCATTCCAGTAAGTCAAGAATCATTAGACGATTGTCACTATAGAGGAAGTAAGGATTTATTATGCCTATACCTAAACAACAATGAAGACTCACAACTCTTTACAGGAAAAGGGTTGCGCTTGGGAGGAAGTAAAGAATTATATCAGGAAAACGGAACCGTTTTCGGCGATTTATCTGCCATACTAATTGACAACATGCCTTTTTGGGCAGAGTTTAGCTCCACTCCCAGTAATAAAGTTTCCTTAATGGACAACTGGGAAACCAAGTTACAGGCAATTGTAGACGAAACGATCACCGAAAATGTTACGAGTTTAGCAGGTGTCCCATCTTGGATGCTAGTACTATTAAATCAGGTATTGGAAACTACTCAAACCAAACACCTATTAGACGTTTGGGAAAACTTAGAAGTTTATTTTCACGGAGGGGTTAGCTTTGAACCTTACAGAGATCAGTACAAAAATCTACTTCCAAAAAGCGATTTTAAATATTACGAAATATACAATGCCTCGGAAGGGTTCTTCGCTATTCAAGATAGAAATGATTCTTCTGAATTATTGTTAATGCTTGACTATGGTATTTTTTATGAGTTTTCTGCAATGGACACCTATGGAACAAGTCAACAAAAAATGATCCCTCTAAGCGAAGTAGGTATAAATGTGAACTATGCGGTAATCATTACTACAAATGCTGGTTTATGGCGTTATAAAATAGGTGACACGGTACGTTTTACCTCAACTAATCCGTATCGAATTAAAGTCACTGGAAGAACCAAGCATCATATCAATGTTTTTGGGGAAGAATTAATGATTGAAAATACCGATGAAGCATTGAGAATTGCGTGTGCTAAAACTAATTCTGAAATTAAAGAATATACTGCTGCTCCTATTTTCATGAACGGAAAAGACAAAGGTGCTCATGAATGGTTGATTGAATTTAAAAGAGCTCCAGAGAGCATGGAATACTTTTCGGAATTATTAGACAATGCTTTGAAATCGTTAAATTCTGATTATGAAGCAAAGCGTTTTAATAACATTACATTAAATCATCCTACCCTTCATTCTGCAAAACCTAATTTATTTTACAATTGGTTAAAACATAACAGTAAGCTTGGTGGCCAAAATAAAATTGCACGGTTATCTAATTCTAGAAATTTTATTGAAGAACTATTAAATAATAATAATAATCAATAGTAATATTTCCTCTCATCCTAACCTTCTCCCTCTGGAGAAGGGATATTATTTTCTATTAAAAAAAATTCCCGTTTTTTCAATACTTTCTTTAACAGAAATAAATTCAACACCAACAGCTTTTTTAATTTTTGAAGCATCATAATTTAACTGTTTAAAAGCAGAATTGATATTAGCTTTAAAAACACTCCTTTTTCTTCCAGAAATAAAACTTAATAGTTTATCGATTTGTAAATAGCATAATAATTGCCATCGTTTAACTTCTTTTAATTCTTTTTTACCTCCTACTACACCTATAATATTTTGTATCAATTTTTTGTAGGTTATATTTTCAGAAACTACTATAAACTGCTCATTGACAATTTCAGAGCCCATCAACTTTACCATTGATTCAGTTATATCATTTACATCAACAACTCCAACAGTCCCAGAAGTATAATAATGAAATCCCTTTGAAACTTTAGTAAAAATATCTCCAGTCCCTGAATCCCATACCCCAGGACCTAATATTACTCCTGGCTGAACAACTACTGCATTTAATCCTTCTTGCGTACCACGCCAAACTTCTAACTCAGCATCATACTTTGTAATCGCATAAATGTTTTGAGTATTGTTTTCCGGGTTCCATGGCGTATCCTCAGTAATTGGTTTTTTCAAATCCCCTCCTAATGTCGCTATAGAACTTATATGACACAATTTAGACACCTTATTACTCAAGCATAAATTCACAATATTTGCAGTGCCAACGACATTTACTTGTCTAGATTGGTTATAATTTTTTGGGTTGAATGATAAATCTGCTGCACAATGGTATACTTGGTTTATATTATCAAAAGCAATATCTAACGCAGGAACATCGGTAATATCAGCATTAACCCATTCAATTTTATCAAATAGAATAGCTGATGTTTCTGAATAATATGAAAATATTCTTTTAATTGCTTCAAATTTTGAAGTATCTCTATAAACCGCCCTCACACTGTTTCCTTGAGCAACTAGTCTATATAACAAATGCGCCCCTAATAATCCTGTTCCTCCAGTTACTAAAATCATAAAGCCAAATTAGTCTTTTTTCATTTTATACAATTATATTTGCTTAAATTTTAGTTGAAAACATGATGAATTTTGTAGAAGAATTGCGTTGGAGAGGAATGCTCCATGATATTATGCCAGAAACAGAAGAGATGCTTTTAAAAGAATCTACTGCTGGTTATATTGGATTTGATCCAACTGGGGAGTCTTTACACATTGGTAGTTTAGTGCCAATTATTATTTTAATGCATTTCCAAAATGCAGGACACACCCCTGTTGCTTTAGTTGGTGGTGCCACTGGTATGATTGGTGATCCTTCTGGAAAATCTGCTGAACGTAATTTATTAAACGAAGAAACTCTAGCGAAGAACATTGCTGGAATCAGAAGTCAGTTAGAACGTTTTATCGATTTCAATTCTGATATTCCTAACAAAGCTAAATTGGTAAATAATTACGATTGGATGAAAGAGTATTCATTCATCGATTTTGCTCGTGATATTGGTAAGCATATTACTGTAAATTACATGATGTCGAAGGAATCTGTAAAGAAACGTTTAGGTGCTGAATCAAAAGTTGGAATGTCATTTACTGAATTTACCTACCAATTATTTCAAGGATACGATTTCTTACATTTATATAGAGAGATGAATTGTAAAATTCAAATGGGAGGAAGTGACCAATGGGGAAACATTACTACTGGTACTGAATTAGTACGTCGTGTTGCTGGAGGAAAAGCCTATGCTATGACTTGTCCATTAATTACTAAAGCTGATGGAACTAAATTCGGGAAAACCGAAGGAGGGAATATCTGGCTAGACAGACAGAGAACTTCACCATATAAATTCTATCAATACTGGTTAAATGCTTCAGATGAAGATGCTGAAAAGTATATCAAAATATTTACCTTCTTAGATAAAGATACTATTGATGCATTGATTACTGAACATAAAGAAACACCACATTTACGTTTATTACAAAAAAGAGTTGCTGAAGAAGTAACTACTATGGTGCACTCTAAAGAAGATTTAGACAATGCTATAAAAGCGTCAAACATCTTGTTTGGAAAATCTACTTCAGAGGACTTAAAAACACTAGATGAACAGACGTTTTTAGATGTGTTTGATGGAGTTGCACAAGCGGAAGTTTCTCGTGAAGATATTGACAACGGTCTGGATATGATTGGAGCTTTAGCATCCAAGACTGGATTTTTAAAATCTAATGGAGATGCACGGAGAGCTTTAAAAGAAAATGCAATTTCTGTTAACAAGGAAAAAGTTAAAGAAGATTTTTCTATTACATCTGCTGACTTAATTAATGACAAGTTTGTGCTATTACAACGTGGTAAGAAAAACTACTATGTAGTTGTTGTAAAGTAACTGACAATACATATTTATACTAAAAGGCTTTACCAAACTACAGGTAAAGCCTTTTGTTTTTATTTGAGACAGTACATCAGTCCAAAATACTATCATATCGAGCGTAGTCGATATACTCGATACAATTTTTTATCAAAAATAACTAGCCGTTAACAAATTTATATTTTCATCGTCAGTTCTAGTGGTTTTCATATAGTGAAACGGAGTGAAAACTAGCCTGCCCTCAGCTTGATTGAGAGCAGGCTAGTCCTTCTCTATACAAATTCTATTCATTCCAATCGTAAAATTCACTCGAAGTGACGTACTCTGAAAGTGAGTTACATTCGATTGTGTGACTTCTCGTGCCGATAGCCAGCGGTAGCGCTCGAAGTGACAGTACAAGAATTTTGTTTCGAAATTGAGTAGTCTACTTAATACCCCATACAGATTTTAAACATCACTTTTTTGCATCGCTCATTTCTTTTTCCAAATGATCTAAATACAGTATTCCGTTTAAATGATCTATTTCATGTTGAAAAATCACCGCCGTAAAGGCTTCTATCATTTCTTTATGATGTGTTCCATCCATTTTATCATATTCCATTAATATCGCATAAGCACGAGTTTTAATAGTATCACTTCTATCTGGAATTGACAGACAACCTTCAACACAATCTTGTTTCTTATCAGTATACTTTACTATTCTAGGATTCAAATACACTTCAAAAGGAAACCCTTCCTTATCGAAACGTTGCACCCAAATAATATTTTTCAACACACCTACTTGTGGAGCAGCAATACCCACGCCCATTGAAATACTATCCCGAACCGTTCTGTATAATCTATTTACAAAATGTTTTAACGCTATGTTATTAGGATCAGCTATTACCCTTTTACATTTCGTTCGTAATACTATTGAATCTTTTATATTGTTAATCTTCAATACACGCATCGGAAAAACACTATCCAAATCCATAATTAAGGAATGTTCTACCAAGGTAAAACCAGGTAAATTACCCTTAGCAATTTTTACTGAACTTGAACAACTCACTAACAATACTACCAACAGACTCAATGTTATCAAATACTTCATTCGTTTATCTTTTTTAATCCCACAAGTGGTTTAATTCCCCATCCCGATAGCTATCTAGGTGCCTAAAACGAGAAATGTTATTATGTTAATTTTTACCTCGTGTGCTTATACTGAGGGTATTGATTTTAAATTTCAAATATACTTTAAAAGTAGGTATATTTTTACTTTCAAAGTCCATGTAACATAATTATTAAATCAACATCAACAATGCAAACACACGAAGTATCATATTTTGTCAGAAGCTTCACTATAGCCAATTGAAACAGGAAAATAAGCAAGCTCGATCCAAGAGGAAGAGGTCTGAAACCTAGGCTGTCGCTCTGCGATTACCCCCCGTTGGTTGAGTCAATAAAGGTGGCTATGCCACAAAAAAAAGCCCAAAACAATAAATTGCTTTAGGCTTTAAACTAACTAACTTTATGAAAAAGTATACCTTCTCACTATACATAAGACGTATAAAATCTTAAAATATTACATCCGTTAAGAAACTTTAACAAATTAACCCTCTTTTTAACACTTTATAAAGCCATTAAATTACAACCTCTTATATCTGAATTATCAAAACGTCCTAATACTTCAAATGAACCATCGGTATCTATTTTCCCTAAATCCTGTGTAGCAATAAAGGAACATGAATTGATATTTGCTAAATCAATTACGTTAATCCCTCCTGTTTTATTTGCTTTTTGGATACTTAACGGGTCTTCTGTATCTCTACAGAGCACTTTCATCCATGACGGGCATTCAAAAACCCCATTTCCTTTAGAATACGCTTGAGAAAGTAATTCTGTCATCCCATATTCTGAATGTATTTCTGAGACTCCAAAACCCTCTTTTAATAACTGATGCAATTCAGGACGAATAATTTCTTTACGCCTCCCTTTCATTCCTCCAGTTTCCATCACTATAGTATTATTCAATTTAAACTGATATTGTTCTATTAAATCTAACAACGCAAATGAAACTCCTATTAACAATACTTTTTGTCCAGATTGATCTAAAGCGATTAACTTTTCGCTAATCTCATCTAAATTATCTAAATAAAAACCACTTTCAGGATGTTTTGACTTCTTTATTAAATCATCAACCATATAAATTAAGGATGACCCTTCACGCTCCAAATAAGAAGGCAACAACGCCAACACGACATAATCCTCTATAGCATTGTAAAATTGCTTAAAACCATTCAAGTAACTCTTTTCATAAATACTTAAATCAGTTACATGATGTTTACTAGTAACTGAACCTGTTGTTCCTGAGCTACTAAAACTAATCACTGGTTTTTCAGCGCTACTAAGTATTGTACGTGTTTTAAAAAATTCGATTGGTAAAAACGGAATATCATCAACTGTTTTCACATCACTCGGATGTTTATACAACAAATCACAAAAAGAACGATATACTTTATTATTTTCAAATTGAAACTTAAAAATAGCTAAAGCAATTGCATTAAATTCTTCTACTGATTTTATATTGAATATCTGTTCTTGAAGCATCATAATCAAATGTAACAAAAAAGCACGCTTATTAAAAGCATGCTTTTCATTATTGTTTTATTCTATTTCTAAAAGAATATAAATCCCTTAGGTGTTCTAATCGATAATATCAAACCCTGTATATTTCACTAAACATTCAGGTATTTTTATCCCTTCTGGAGTTTGATAATTTTCTAATATTCCAGCCAACACTCTTGGTAATGCTAATGAACTACCATTTAACGTATGAGGTAAATGCTTTTTGTTATTAGCATCCTTATAACGAACCTTTAATCTGTTTGATTGAAATGTTTCAAAATTTGACACCGAACTAATTTCCAACCATCTGTCTTGAGCAGTTGAGAACAATTCAAAATCATATGTCATAGCAGCTGTAAACCCTGTATCACCACCACACAAACGTAATATTCTGTACGGTAATTTCAAATCATCTAAAATCTCCTTCACATGTTCTTTCATCCCTTCCAAAGCATCGTATGACTTTTCAGGATGCTCAAAACGAACAATCTCTACTTTATCAAACTGATGCAACCTATTCAATCCTCTTACATGTGCACCATAACTTCCTGCTTCTCTTCTGAAGCATGGAGTATATGCTGTAAAACAAATTGGCAATTCTTTTTCAGAAATTAAATCACCTCTCAATATATTGGTTACTGGTACTTCTCCTGTTGGTATTAAATACAAATCATCCTGAGCATCATGATACATTTGCCCCTCTTTATCTGGCAATTGTCCCGTAGCAGTAGCAGAAGCTTCATTTACCATATGCGGCACCTGAACCTCTGTATACCCAGCATCAACGTTTTTATCTAAAAAATAAGAAATTAATGCACGTTGTAGTCGTGCACCCTTTCCTATATATACCGGAAATCCAGCACCCGTAATCTTATTACCTAACTCAAAATCAATGATATTATATTTTTTTGCCAACTCCCAATGTGGCATTGCTCCTTTATGTAATTTAGGAATTTCTCCCGCAGCAAAAACCTCTTCATTGTCCGCCTCACTATTCCCTGCCTTTACCAACTCATGTGGCACATTAGGAATAGTATATAATAATTCAGTCAATGCTTTTTGTGTCGCATTTACAACTTCAGTTAATTCTTTGGTTACTTCTTTTAACTGAATTGTTTTTTCTTTTAAAAGATTCGCTTTTTGAGTCTCCCCATTTTTAAACAACATTCCAATTTCTTTGGATAGTTTATTGGAATCTGCCTGGGTATTATCAAATAATACTTGTGTGCTTCTTCTTTTCTCATCCAAAGCCAACACTTCTTTTAAAAGTGGTGCTGCATTGAAATTTCTCTTTTTCAAACGCTCCACTATCAATTCAGTGTTTTCTCTTATAAATTGTACTTGTAACATTGCTAATTATTTTTAGAAAAACAAAAATACGTATTTTGAATTGTATACATAAAAAAAACCTCTCATAATTGAGAGGTTTTTTTATAATTTTCAAATCAACATTCTCAGCACAAGTATGCAAGGTGTGAATTAAACAATATTATTATAATCCGAAGCATCCCGATAGCTATATCGCAACGAGAATATAATGCCGACGGTGAGTTATATTTTAAATGTAACTACTGGTCGTTTTGCATGATTTACTAAATCTTCACTAATACTTCCGTTAAAGAAATGTGATAATCCTTTTCTACCGTGAGTACTCATCGCAATTACATCAGCGTTAATAGAGTTTCCGAAATTTAAAATTCCTTTTTCAATACTAACATCATTATATATATTTAATGTATACTCTCCAATATTAACCCCTTCAAGAAAATCATTCATCAGTTGCTCTGCTTCCATTGTTGTCATAAAACCTGATGGTGTATTCACCATTAACAAGTGCATGGTAGCATTTGCAGTTTTTGCAAAAGCAATTGCATCTATAAATGACTTTTTATACTCCTCAGTAAACTCACAAGCAAAAACCATATCTTTCATTCTAAAGTTATCATCTTCTCTCTTGATAACCAAAACTGGCACATCAGAAGTACGAACAACTTTTTCAGTATTTGATCCAATTACCATCTCCTTGAATCCAGAAGCTCCTCGGGACCCCATAACAATTAAGTCAATATCTTTTCCATGTGCACTATCAATAATACCTTCAAATGCATTATTGTTTTGTATAGCCTCTCTAACATCAATCCCTTCCAAATAATCCTTATCTAAAAATGTCTCAAAACTCTTATGAGCCATTTTCATAAAAAACATTGCTTCTGGCAATTCACTTGTTTCATGCATAGGATCAACCATATCAAATGGCAACTCTATCATGTGCATTACATGTAATTCACTATCATATCTTTTTGCTAATTGAGCTGCAACTTTTAAAGCATCTTCTGAGCCTTTAGAAAAGTCTGTAGGGACTAATATTTTTTTCATATATATTCTATTTAGTATTAGTTTAGTTATTGTATAAATATACAAAAATTCATAGAAAAAAATAGTGTTCGGTGATTTAGTTTCTTAGTTTTAAAAAAAGATGTATCTTTGCAACGCATTTTTTATGTAAAATATGATAAATGAGGGGACAGATGTCCCCTCTTTTTATAATCAATTTCGATGTTTAAGGAACTAGTAAATAAATTATTACAAGCAGGATTAGATGAAAAACCAGAGTTGTTTTTGATCGATTTCACTGTTGACACAGGTAATAAAATAAGTGTGGTTTTAGATGGTGACAATGGTGTTTCCGTGAAAGATTGTATATTTATTAGTAGAGCTATAGATAACAATCTAGATGATGAGGAGCATGAATTCTCTTTAGATGTTGCTTCTTGCGGAGCAACTAGCCCACTTAAAACACCTAGACAATATATAAAAAACATTGCTCGAACCTTAGCCGTCAAATTACAATCAGGAAACACACTTGAAGGCGAAATGACAAAAGCTAACGACGAGAGCATTACATTAGAATGGGACACTAGAGAACCTAAGCCAATAGGTAAAGGGAAAATAACTGTTCACAAAATTGAAGAAATAGCTTACAGCGATATTGTTGAAGCAAAAGTTGTAATAAAATTTTAATAAGATAAATGTCATGGAAAACATTGCATTAATAGATTCTTTTTCTGAGTTCAAGGATGATAAAATGATCGATAGGGTAACCTTAATGGCTATCTTAGAAGATGTATTTAGATCAGCATTAAAACGCAAGTTTGGATCTGATGATAATTTCGATATTATCATCAACCCAGACAAAGGTGATTTAGAAATCTGGAGAAACCGTGTTGTTGTTGCAGATGGTTTTTCTGAGGATGATAACGAGGAAATCGAATTGTCTGAAGCTCGTAAAATAGAACCTGATTTTGAAATTGGAGAAGACGTATCTGAAGAGGTGAAATTGATCGACCTAGGACGTCGTGCTATTTTAGCCTTAAGACAAAACTTGATTTCAAAAATACAAGAACATGACAACACTAATATCTATAAACACTTTAAAGATTTAGTAGGCACTATTTACACCGCTGAAGTTCATCACATTCGTCATAAAGCAATTATTTTATTAGATGATGATGAAAACGAAATCATACTTCCAAAAGAGAATCAAGTCCCTTCTGACTTTTTTAGAAAAGGAGAAAACGTCCGAGGAATTATTGAAAGTGTTGAATTAAAAGGAAACAAGCCAGTAATTATTTTATCTAGAACTTCTCCGGAATTCTTAGAGAAATTATTTGAGCAAGAAATTCCTGAAGTATTTGACGGATTAATTACCGTTAAAAAAGTTGTTCGAATCCCTGGTGAAAAAGCGAAAGTAGCCGTAGATTCTTACGACGAAAGAATTGACCCTGTGGGAGCCTGTGTCGGTATGAAAGGAGCTCGTATTCACGGAATTGTTCGTGAATTAGGAAACGAAAATATTGACGTAATTAATTACACAGAAAATCCACAACTACTAATCACAAGAGCCTTAAGCCCTGCACGTGTATCTTCTGTTAAAATTAACGAAGAAACTAAAAGAGCTGAAGTAATGCTTAAACCTGAAGAAGTTTCTAAAGCTATTGGTAGAGGTGGACAAAACATCCGATTAGCAGGTAGATTAACCGGTTATGAAATTGATGTGTTTAGAGAAGGTGTTGAAGAAGATGTTGAATTATCTGAATTCTCTGATGAGATAGAAGCATGGGTAATTGCTGAATTTGCGAAAGTAGGTTTAGATACCGCAAGAAGCATCTTAGACAAAGATGTGGAAGACATCGTTAAAAGAACAGATCTTGAAGAAGAAACAGTTCTTGACGTAGTTAGAATATTAAAAGAAGAATTTGAAGACTAATTAAACGTTAGTATTCATGAAATAAAAAGTTGAGGTAAATTTAGTTATATGGCTGACAATAAAGTAATGAGGCTTAATAAGGTATTAAGAGAAATGAATATTTCTCTAGACAGAGCTGTGGAATTTTTAAATTCTAAAGGAATTGAAATAGAAGCTCGTCCTACCACGAAAATACATGGTGATGTTTACCAGATGTTATCTGATCAATTTCAAACAGATGCCAATAAAAAAGTGGCTTCTAAAGAAGTTGGCGAAGAAAAACGTAAGGAAAAAGAAGCCCTTCGCGTAGAACGTGAACAAGAAGAGGAAGCACGTAAAAAAGCTGAAGAACTTAAGCGCCAGGAGGTAATTAAGGCTAGAACTAAGATTTCTGGACCAAAAACTGTTGGTACAATAGATTTAGATGCAAAAAAAACTCAGCCAGAGAAACCTCAAGAAACTGCACCTAAAGCTAAAGAAATACCTAAAGAAACACCTAAAGAAGTTAAGCCCAAAGCTCCAACGGTAATTGAAACTCGCAAAACAGAAGTTCAAAAGCCTAAGGTTTTAAAAACGATAGATTTAGAAAAAACTAAACCTACTCCGAAAAAGAAAAAAGACAGTCCAAGAAAAGACAGTCCTAAACCACAACAAAAAGTTGCTTCCGAGAAAACTGCCATTCCTGAAACTAAAAAGCCAGTTGAAAAAACAGCTGAAACTCCGGTTAAAAAAGAACCAGTTGACGAAAAAGTAACTACACAATATCAAAAATTGTCTGGACCAAAAATGACCGGACAAAAAATTGACTTATCTCAATTTAACAAACCTAAGAAGAAAGTAGACCATAAAAGAGGTGCTGCTGCTAAACCTAAGCGTAAACGTATCAGCAAACCAGGTGCGAGTAACAGTGGACCAGGCGGCAACAACCGCGGACCAGCAAGAGGAGCGACTAGCCGTGGACCAGCAAGAGGAGGAAAAGGAAGAAGAGCTGCTCAAGTAGTCAAAGAAGAACCATCTGAAGCTGACGTACAAAAGCAAGTAAGAGAAACCTTAGAGAAATTACAAGGTAGATCAAGCAAATCAAGAGGCGTTAAAAACAGAAGAGATAAAAGAGATTTACACCGTCAGAAAAGACAGGATGAAATTGAAGCTCAAGATGCTGACAATAAAATAAAAGTAACAGAGTTTGTTACCGTTAATGAAGTTGCAACAATGATGGATGTTCCAAACACCAAAATTATTGGAGCCTGTATGTCACTTGGAATCATGGTTACCATGAACCAACGTCTTGATGCAGAAACAATAGCAATCGTTGCTGAAGAATTTGGATTTGAAGTTGAATTTGTATCTGCTGATTTAGAAGAAGCAATTGTTGAAGCAGAAGACAACCCAGAAGATTTAGTTACTAGAGCTCCGATTGTTACCGTAATGGGACACGTTGATCATGGTAAAACATCTTTATTAGATTATATCCGTAAAGAAAATGTAATCGCTGGTGAATCAGGAGGAATCACACAACACATTGGAGCATACGGAGTTGAATTAGACGGAGGGCAAAAAATTGCTTTCTTAGATACTCCAGGTCACGAGGCCTTTACTGCAATGCGTGCACGTGGTGCTCAAGTAACAGATATTGCAATTATTGTAATTGCTGCTGATGATGACATCATGCCGCAAACAAAAGAAGCTATTTCTCACGCACAAGCTGCGGGAGTTCCAATTATATTTGCAATAAACAAGGTAGATTTACCTGCTGCAAATCCAGAAAAAGTAAAAGAACGCTTAGCAGCTATGAATTTACTTGTTGAAGACTGGGGTGGTAAAATTCAATCGCATGATATCTCTGCTAAAACAGGTTTAGGTGTTAATGACTTATTAGAAAAAGTATTGCTTGAAGCTGAATTATTAGATTTAAAAGCAAATCCAGATAAACTTGCAACAGGAACAGTTGTTGAAGCATTCTTAGACAAAGGTCGTGGATATGTTTCTACAGTATTAGTTCAAGCAGGTACCTTAAAAATTGGTGATTATTTATTAGCTGGTAAACATACCGGTAAAATAAAAGCCATGCAAAATGAAAGAGGTGAAGAGGTTAAAATAGCCGGACCTTCTACACCGGTTTCAGTACTAGGACTAGACGGAGCACCTCAAGCAGGTGATAAGTTTAATGTATTTGACGATGAAAGAGAAGCGAAATCAGTCGCATCAAAACGTACTCAATTACACAGAGAACAATCTGTAAGAACACAACGTCATATTACACTTGATGAAATCGGACGTCGTATTGCTCTTGGAGACTTTAAAGAATTAAACATCATCCTTAAAGGAGATGTGGATGGTTCTGTTGAAGCATTAACAGATTCATTCCAAAAATTATCTACTGAAGAAATTCAGGTTAATATCATACACAAAGGTGTTGGTGCAATTACTGAATCAGATGTACTATTAGCATCGGCTTCTGAAGCAATCATCATCGGATTTAATGTTCGTCCAGCTGGTAAAGCAAGACAAGTTGCTGACAAGGAAGAAATTGACATCAGAACATACTCTATTATTTATGACGCAATAAATGACTTGAGAGACGCAATGGAAGGAATGTTATCTCCTGAAATTAAAGAAGAAGTTACCGGTACTGCAGAAGTTCGTGAATTATTCAAGATCTCTAAAGTTGGTACAATTGCAGGTTGTATGGTAACCTCTGGTAAAATACTACGTAACGGAAAAATCCGTATTATACGTGAGTCAGTAGTAGTTTACGATGGTGAACTTACAGCACTGAAACGCTTCAAGGATGACGCGAAAGAAGTTGCTAAAGGATATGATTGTGGTATTCAAATTAAAAATTACAACGACCTTAAAGAGGGTGATGTATTTGAATGCTACATACAAATAGAAGTTAAAAAGACGCTTAAAAAGCAACGTTAATCCACCAGTAGAATTGATTAACAATCTTAAATACAATAAAAAAATCCCTTTAGAATTTCTAAAGGGATTTTTTATTACACCACAACATTACTTCAAAATTAACACTTGCTCTACATAAAATTCCTACATCAATATTATCCTTAACAATGCCACATGTTTTTACACCACTTAATGAAGTGTAATTAAATTAATTAATTTTAATAAGGAATTTTCAATCTTTAAATTCTATCACTACATTTACATAATGCTATTTCAAATAACCATAATCATCATAATGCTTATATTATCTGCATTCTTCTCAGGAATGGAGATGGCTTATGTGTCTTCTAACAAAATCCATCTCGAACTTGAAAAGAAAAAAGCCGGTATTATAGCAAAAATTCTATCTAAATTAACTGAGAACCCATCAAAGTTTATCGCCACAATGCTTGTCGGAAACAATATAGCCTTAGTTATTTATGGATTATTTATGGGGGATTTTATTATGGATTGGCTAAATGGGATGTTACCTATTAAAAATGAACAATTAAATTACATCATTACTAATTTTGGCTTATTGATACAAACCTTCATTTCAACTTTAGTGATTTTAATCACAGCTGAATTTTTACCGAAGGTCTTTTTTCAAATTTACGGAAACACGCTTTTAAAATTTTTCGCTTTACCTGCATACATCTTTTATTATTTATTTTACGCCATCTCATGGTTCGTGTTGAGAATATCAGATTTCGTGTTAAAAAAGTTCTTTAAAACCGAAGGAGATGAATTACAACTTACATTTTCAAAAATAGAACTCGGAAATTACATCACCGAACAAATGGAGAGTATTAACAAGGAAGACGATGTAGATACTGAAATTTTAATGTTTAAAAACGCGCTAGAATTTGCTGAAGTAAAAGCAAGGGAAGTAATGGTTCCAAGAACAGAAATAGTAGCAGTTGAATTACACGAAAACATTAAAATACTAACACAATTATTTACAGAAACAGGCTTTACAAAAGTACTCGTATACAAGGATACCATAGACGATGTTATTGGATACATACATTCCTTTGATTTATTCAAAAGACCTAAAACAATAAAATCAATAATTCACCCAATAGAGTTTGTGCCAGAAACAATGTTGATTAGCGAGACGCTGGATGCTTTGATAAAAAAAAGAAAAAGTATTGCTGTTGTACTAGATGAATACGGTGGAACATCAGGAATGATGACTGTTGAAGACATCATCGAAGAGCTTTTTGGAGAAATTGAAGATGAGTATGACAACATTAATTTAACTGAAGAACAAATTGCCGACAATGCATTTCACTTTTCAGCACGGCAAGAAATTGACTACATTAATGAAAAGTTCAAATTAAATTTACCTGACGAAGAACAATATGAAACTTTAGGAGGCCTAATTGTTTATAATACTGAAGAAATACCTCAAAAAGGAGAAACCGTATATATAGATGATTATATATTTACAATATTAGAAGTCTCAAATACAAAAATTGACCTTGTAAAGCTAGAGATCATACCCAAAGACTAGCTAATTTTAGAACTGAAAAGAACAGTTGCGTTGTTCGAAAAACTTCAAAAAAAGGATTACAAAATAATTTATCTAACAATTCACCTGAACTACTTTTATTTTATATAATAAAACGTTATTTTCGCTATCTTAATTTACTAAAATACATTTAAAGATGGCAATCTTAAGCAAGATACGTGAACAATCAATTTTTTTAATTTTCATTATAGCATTAGGTCTATTTGCATTCCTAATTGACCCAACAAAATTGATCGATTTTTTCGCAAATGGTGGAACTAAAGAATATGTAGCAAAAGTTAACGGAGAAGTTATCCGTAGAGAAGCATTTGCAAAACAAGTTGAAGCCGGACAAAGAGGCGGACGACAAACTAGCTTACAAGTTGCTAACAATGTATATAACCAAGAAGTAACTAGAATTCTTATTCAAGATGAATTAGAGAAATTAGGTATTACAGTTGAAAAAGACCAAATGTGGGAACTTTTTAAAAATAACTACAGTAACCTAGCTCAGTTTAAAAATGAAGACGGTGAATTTGATGAAGGTAAATTAAAAGAATTCATTGAAACTCAAGTTGAAGCGAATCCAAAAGCATGGGAAGCTCAAGAAGAGAGCATTGCTTTTAACGGCAAACAACAATTATACTACGCTTTAATTAAAGCAGGATCTTTACCTACTGAAAAAGAAGGTGAATTAGCATACAAAATGCAAAATGATTTAGTTGACATTAAGTTTGTTCAATTACCATATTCTAGCATTGCAGATTCAACTATTACAATTTCAAAAGATAAAATTCAAGGATATATCAATGCTCATAAAAATGAGTTTAAAGAAGAAGCTAACGCTGCGGTAAGATACGTGTACTTTGAAGAGAAGCCTTCAAAAGAAGACGAAGATGTTGCAAAAGCAAAAATAAACGGATTACTTTCTTCATTAAAAACGGCTACTGATCTTGAAAGCTTTGTGAATGAAAACTCAGCAATCAAATATGACAGTATCTATAAATTAAAATCAGCTTTAGAAGCTCCTATTCAAGCTTTAGTAGATTCTATGGCAATTGGGGAAACTTACGGTCCATTTACTACTGGAGAGTTTACAAAAATAATGAAGTTAACAGGTACTAAGTTAGCGCCATCTGTAAAAGCTAGTCATGCATTAATTACTTATGAAGGAGCTCAAAGAGCTAACCCAGACGTAAAAAGAACAAAAGAAGAAGCGCAAGCCTTAGCTAATGAGTTATTAGTAAAAGCTAAAGCTAACGGAACTGACTTCGCTGCTTTTGCAACGGAAAATTCTGACGGTCCTTCTGCATCAAAAGGAGGAGACTTAGGATGGTTTTACGAAGGCCAAATGGTTCCTAAGTTTAACGACTTTGTATTCGCTAACAAAAAAGAAAGCATTGGTTTAGTTGAAACTGACTTCGGTTTTCACATCATTAAAGTTATTGACACTAAAGAAGAAAAGAAATACCAAGTAGCAACTGTTGCTACAGAAGTTATAATACATCAAAAAACTATCGATGCATTATATGCTGAAGCTAGTCAGTTTGAAGTCGAAGCTAACGCAAGTAAATTTGACGAGAAAGCAACTGAAAAAAATTATGCTTTACGTCCGGTTAACAAAATCACAAACTTATCAGAAAACTTACCTGGTTTACAAGGAACACAACGTAACATCGTTCAATGGATGTTCAATAGCGATACTAACGTAGGTGACATCAGAAGATTTGACATTAACGGTAGTTACGCAGTTGTTCAAGTTACTGGTAAAAAAGAAAAGGGATTAATGTCTACAGAGGATGCTTCTTTTAAAGTATTACCAATCTTGAGAAATCTAGAAAAAGCAAAATTATTAAGAGACAAAATATCATCGACTACTTTAGCTGATATTGCAGCAAACCAAAAAACAACTGTTAAAACTGCTAATGCAATAAGTATGAGCAACCCTACTTTACCTGGAGCAGGTAGAGAGCCTAAAGTTGTAGGTACTGCATTTGCTTTAGAAAACGGACAAGTTTCTGGATTGATTGACGGTGTTAATGGAGTGTATAAAATTGAAGTAACTAAACACACTGAAGCTCCAAAAATGGATTCATACAAATCTTACGCTAAAGCCCCAGCAAACAATATAAACGCTGTTGGGAGTAAGGTAATGGAAGCTTTAAAAAAGAAAGCAACTATTGAAGATAATAGAGCTACTTTTTACTAATAGTAGTTTTTACACAAAATTAAAAAGTCCCTTGTTCAAGGGACTTTTTTTTGGTTATAACTTAAAGGGACTTCCTAAGTTACCTAACTTAAAAAACATTTATACCATATAATTGTACCAATTCAAATCCCCCAATTAAATAGTTCCTTTTGGACTTATATCTCGCTTTAAAATAGAACCGGAACTAGACTTGCTTTTATTTTTAAACTCATCTAAACCAAAAATAATCCAATTTCCTTATGAGGATCTTGAAATTTAATCAGAATTAAATGGCATCAAAAAAAATATCCGCTATAATAGCGGAGATTTTTACCCCAAAAAAACTTACTTAATCCACAATTTCTTGTGGACTATACAAAGATACAAAATTAACACATGTAGAGAAACACCTATTATAAGGTGTTTTTACAACCACTATATTTAGGTATGTGAAAAAAATTAACCCTTACTAGGTATTTTAAGCACCATTCCTGGAGATAAACTAGTACCCGAAAGCTTATTGTGATTTATGATGTTTAAAGCAGATACGCCTTCGTATTTTCTAGCAATCGCGTACAATGTATCTCCTTTTTTTACCACGTAAGTAGCTGAACTATTATCCTTACTAGGTATTGATGCAATTCCACCTTTCCCTTTTATACGTCTTACTTGTGAAAATGCACTAGACCAATACCCTTCTCTTAAAGAAGAAATCATCACCCCTCTTGAAGAGGACGAATGTATAAATTTCACATCACGACTATCAACACTAACTACTAAGCCAACGTGATTAATACTACGTCTACCCCCCGTTTTAAAGAAAACTAAATCTCCTTTTTGAGCTTTTGCTTTTGAAACCCTAACTCCTTTTTTAGACTGAGCAATCGAAGTGCGAGGCAAAGCAATATTACCTGACTTGAATGATGTAAACATCAAGCCCGAACAATCCATCCCTTTTTTAGAAATCCCTCCATGTTTATATTTAGTGCCCTTATAACTAAGTGCCTTTCTAATAATTTTATTAGTAACACTTGTCGATACAACAACCTCACTGCCTGAAGAAATAGTTGTTCCATCATCATTACTTGAAGGAATCGGTTTTTTAGTAGTATGTGTTTTTTGTTTAGATGAAGGCGACTTAGATGTTACCACACGCTTACTAGAACTACATGAAACCAAAAAAACAATAACCACTAATGAAACTATATATTTAATCATATCTTAAAATATTTTATGAGCCGTGATTAGGGCTGCTGTATTTTCACTAGCACCAGTCCCGCCAAGTTTTTGTTCTAACTCATAATAATCATTAAACATTTGTGTCCTATAAGAAGGGTCCAATATGTTATTCAATTCAATTTTTAGGTTCTTAACATTAAAATTTTCTTGAATCAATTCCCTTACTACTTCTTTGTCCATTATTAAATTTACCAAAGAAATATATTCCAAGTTCACTATTCTTTTTGCAATTTGATAAGAAATACTACTTGCTTTATAACATACTACTTGTGGCACTTTAAACAATGCCGTTTCCAAAGTTGCTGTTCCTGATGTTACTAATGCTGCTGTAGAAAAACTCAACAGGTCATACGTCCTATTAGAAATAAAACTGATGTTATGGTCATTAATAAATTGCTTGTAAAAAGAAAACTCTTGACTAGGAGCTCCAGCAATAACAAACTGATAGTCCTTGAAATCATCAACAACAGAAAGCATTATAGCCAGTATTTTTTTTATCTCTTGCACCCTACTCCCAGGCAATAATGCAATAATTGGTTTATCACTTAAATTATGTTTTTTCCTGAACTCCGATTCATCAACCAACTCCTTGTCATTAATTGCATCCAATAATGGGTGACCAACAAAATGAACTGGAAAATTATGCTTGGTTTCATAAAAGTCTTTCTCAAAAGGAAGTATCACATACATATGATCAACATCTCTTTTTATAGCTTTAATTCTATTTTCTTTCCAAGCCCATATTTGAGGAGATATATAATAATGAGTTTCAAACTTCAATTCCTTTGCCCACTTCATTATCCTAAAATTAAACCCTGGATAATCTACAAAAATAATTTTATCAGGATTGTACTCCGTTAAATCTTTTTTACAAAACGATATATTTTTAGTGATGGTTCTCAAGTTGATTATCACTTCCAAAAAACCCATAAAAGCAAGTTCCTTATAATGCTTTACCAAAGTACCACCAACAGACTGCATTAAATCACCACCCCAGAATCTAAATTCAGCATTGCCATCTTTTTGAAGTATTGCCTTCATTAAATTTGACGCATGTAAATCGCCAGATGCCTCCCCTACAATAATGTAATACTTCATTCTTTTAATTTAAATCTATTAATTACACCAACTAACAATAAATACGTGTGTCAACCTAAGCTTGTTTTTTATTCTAATAGCGTAGCTATTTTATTCTTTTACCGGACAGATGAACACTTTACAAAAAGTAAAACCCATAAGCTGTAAACGCAACTAACATCGTAGCTAAAAGTACACCTCTAGCTCTATAATCCATATCTTTTTTTAGAAACAGAAAAAACACAATCAAATTTGCAATTGCCCCTAGAGCAAGTAACATCCATAAATGCCCTTCTGCTTTGAATAACTGAAAAGTAGCTTCTATACTTTTTCCTTTAACTCTTGATAATATTACTGTACAGATAAACACTCCAATAATAGATGAAATAACACCTGTTATAAACCCTTTTAAAACTTCTTGTTTAATCTTCAAAATTCCAAGTATTTAATTTTTGTATAAAATGATGAGCCGTTAAATCAAATTGAACAGGAACTATAGTTGCATAATTGTTTTCTAAAGCATACAAATCCGTATCCTGCCCTTTATCTAAATTTACAAATTCACCCGTTAACCAATAATATTCTTTTCCTTGTGGACTAGTTCTTTTATCAAATTCTTCAATCCAATTTGCTTTAGCTTGTCTGCAAACTTTTATTCCCTTTATAGGTTCTTTCGGAAAGTTTACATTCAACACCACTCCATCAGGCAAACCGTTTTCTAATACATTTTTTGTAATAGTTCTAATGTGTTTTTTTAATGGTTCAAAATCAGCATTCCAACTATGATCTACGGACGAAAACCCAATTGAAGGAATTCCTTCAATACCAGCTTCAATTGCAGCACTCATAGTGCCTGAATAAAGCACATTAATAGCTGAGTTAGAACCATGATTTATTCCTGAAACACATAAATCTGGCTTTCTATCTAAAATTTCATTTACTGCAAGTTTCACACAATCAGCAGGAGTCCCCGAACAACTGTATTCTACTTGCGCATCATCTTTTTTAGTCAACGCTTCAATATGTAAGGTGGAGTCTAATGTTATCGCATGCCCCATCCCACTTTGTGGACTGTTAGGCGCTACAACATAAACATCACCTAACTCGTTCATCACCTCTATTAAAGCTCGGATTCCCGGAGCAGTAATTCCATCATCATTTGTTACTAAAATAAGTGGTTTATCGCTCATTTTTTTATATTTGTTATTCAAATGCTAAAGTACAAAAATAGCTACTAATAAACCGCTATGCTCCTTTTAAGAAAATTTTATGAGCAGATTAGTCACTTTGGCTTGATATTTTCAGTAACTTAGATACACAGACAGTTAATGACACGATTTATGATAAAGAATTTCAAAATAGCCACTCTGGTATGCTTAATTGCTATTACTTCTTGCAGTTTTACTACAAAGACATTTGACGACCCTAATAAAGATAAATTATTACTTGAATTAATTAGTTACGTTTTAGGACAATGGCACTATAGCCCGTCAGAGATAAATGATCAATTCTCAGAAAAAGTTTTTGACGATTTCGTTAACTCTCTTGACCCATTAAAAAGATACTTTTACCAATCTGATATTAAAGATTTTGAAAGGTTCCGTTCGGATATTGATGATCAGATAAAAAATAAAGACTTATCTTTTTTCAATTTAGTTTATGGCAGACTGATGAAACGAATGAAAGAAGGTGAAAACTTATCTTTTGAATTAATTGAACAACCATTTGATTATTCTAAAGAGGAAGTGCTAAATACTGATTATGAATCGCTCTCTTATGTGAAGTCAAAAAAAGAAATGAAAAACCGATGGAGAAAGCAATTGAAATATTCTACCATTGATAATTATGATGATGAATTAACCGAGGATACTGTAACAAACGACAGTATTGTTTCCGATAAAAAAGCACCAAAAAAGAAAATAAATAAAACAGCAGCTGAAAAAGAAGCTAGAGCTAAAACCAAAGAGTTTTTAGTAGATTATTACGACATCATGAGGGATTTGGAGCGCAAGGATTGGTTCTCCAATTATCTTAATTCCATAGTTGAAGTTTTTGATCCTCATACTGCATATTACGCACCAAAAGACAAAGAACGTTTTGACCAAGACATGTCTGGTAAACTAGAAGGTATTGGTGCACGTTTACAAAAAAGAAATAACGAAGTAAAAATAATGTCGCTTATTTCTGGAGGACCTGCATGGAAAGGGAAAGAATTGGAAGCTGGAGATATCATCCTTAAAGTAGCCCAAGAAAAAGATTTAGAACCAACAAGTATTGTTGGTATGCGATTAGATAATGCTATAAAACTAATTAAAGGACCTAAAGGAACCATAGTTAAACTTACTATTAAAAAAGTTGACGGAACCACTAAAGTCATTCAAATAGAAAGAGACATTGTACAGCTTGATGAAACATACGCTAAAAGCTCATTAATCAAAAAAGAAAACAGGACATTTGGAATTATTAACCTTCCAAGGTTCTATGTTGACTTTAAGGATTACGATAAAAGTAGAAATGCGGCGTCTGATGTTAAAAAAGAAATCATCCGTTTGAAAAAAGCAGGAATGGAAGGTTTGGTAATTGATTTAAGAAACAACGGAGGAGGATCATTACAAACTGTTGTTGACATGACAGGACTATTCATTAAAGACGGACCAGTTGTACAAGTAAAATCATCAGGAAAGAAAAAAGATGTTTTAAAAGACAATGATTCTAGTATAATTTGGGATGGACCATTAGTGATATTAGTAAACGAATTATCAGCTTCAGCTTCAGAAATTTTAGCAGCAGCTTTACAAGATTATAAACGAGCAATCATTATAGGTAGTGCTCAAACTTTCGGAAAAGGAACCGTTCAAAACGTAATGGACTTAAACCGATTTATGAGAAATAGTAGTTTTGGTGATGTTGGCGCATTAAAACTTACCACTCAAAAATTCTACCGAATTAACGGAGGTTCTACACAATTAGAAGGGGTAAAAAGCGATGTTGTTGTAGTTGACAGATACAGTTTTATTGACGTTGGAGAAAAAGATCAAGACAACCCATTACCTTGGGATAAAATTGACCCTGCAAACTACACTGTTTGGGATGGGTTTATCAATTACGAGGAAACAATAAGCAACAGTAAAGCACGCATGAGCAACAACGCTCAATTACAATTAATTGAAAAACAAGCTAGATGGATTAAAAAGCAATCTGATGAAAAAGAGGCTTCTTTAAACTACAGTGATTATTTAGCTGAGAAGAAAATTATAAAAAATACTGGGAAACAATTTGATGCCATAAGGAAATATAAAACAGACTTATCGTTCACTTCATTACCTTACGAAACTCAATTAATAGAAAAAGATTCTGTTTTAGGTAATAAAAGAAAAGATTGGCATAAATACTTAGCCAAAGATGTTTATATTGAGGAAGCTGTAAATGTTTTAGATGATTTACAAATCAATAATATTAAAATTAAACAAAAAGTAGTTTTAAAAAACTAGCATATAAATGTCAGGAAAATCAAGCTCACTAAGTAGTTTAGCGCTCCAAAAATTCAAACGAGATTTTTGGGGCGTTTTAAGTTTGGGGTACATCATCATTTGCGGAATCATTGCGGTTTTTGCTTATGCTTTCGCTCCAGACAACTCCCAAAATGCGAATCAAATGCATTTATCTATCCACTCTAAACCTCCAGGTTTTACAACACAAATGCTTACGATTCCTTCTGAAAACAAACTGGAGCAATCTTTCTTCGACAAACTTTTTTTCGGAACAAAAACACGAAGTACTGAACTACCAATTTCAAGTTACAGAATCCATAACAACCAATTGTTCATTACTCCATACTCAGAAATTAAAGCATCACAACTTGAAAAAACATTTGAGTTAAATACTTTTGGAACTATTTCAAACTGGAAACAAATTACAAACAAATATATTGATTCAAAAACATTTTATTTAGGAACAGACAAATACGGGCGAGATTTACTAAGTAGAATTTTGATAGGCGCTAGGATTTCCTTTTTTATCGGTTTTATAGCTGTGTTTATTTCTCTTGTTATAGGAATATTCGCTGGAGCATTAGCTGGTTACTATGGCGGAAAAATTGATGCATTTATCATGTGGATTATAAACATTTCTTGGTCTATCCCCACTTTATTATTAGTAATTGCAATTACATTAGCCTTAGGAAAAGGATTCTGGCAAGTATTTATAGCCGTTGGACTTACTATGTGGGTTGAAGTTGCAAGAGTTGTTAGAGGGCAAGTATTAGGTGTGAAAAAAATGCAATATGTAACTGCTGCTAGAGCTTTAGGTTTTACTGATTTCAGAATAATATTTAAACACATATTACCGAATATTCTAGCACCAGTAATTGTTATTTCAGCAGCAAACTTTGCTGGAGCCATATTAATTGAAAGTGGATTGAGTTTTTTAGGAATAGGTGCACAACCACCTACTCCAAGTTGGGGTGCTATGATTAAAGATCATTATTCTTATATCATTTTAGGTAAACCATATTTAGCAATCATACCTGGTGTTGCTATTATGAGTTTAGTAATGGCTTTTATGCTTATTGGAAATGCACTGAGAGATGCATTGGATGTCAAAAATTAATGTTAAGCATATATATACTAAGATTGTATGTAATTGTAAATACCTTCCTATTATCTCTATTATCCACACTTAACAGTTGAGTAGTGCATTTAAAACTTTAGTTAGTTTAACCCTTATGTCAGATTTTTTCATTTTAAATACACTTCACTCACTGCAGTAGAATTTTTCATAAAATATTCTACTGTTTAAAAACAAAATACCCCTTCATAATTCTTTGTTGCGTTAAATAGTTCCCTTCCTTGTCATTTGTTACCCTAGTTATTTAAATAAAAAAAACACTGATAAGTCACTAGAAAAAACACCTGTATAAAACACAACATATCAGTCATTAAGAACATTTTTTAACCTTCCCAAAAACCGCTCTGTTAATCTTAGGTCATCAGTTATAATTTCAGCAGTTCCAGACATTTCATGTTTAAAATCTAGTGTTGTTTTATAACTGGTAATTAACTTTTGAGGTAGCGATACATCTACTATGTAATTACCTTCCTTTGTTGTGACTTCTGAAATATGCGTAACAATTCCTTTTAATACACCATACTCAATTTCTGGATAATTATTTAAGCTAACATTGACTATTTGTCCGATTTTAATTTTTCCAGAATTCAATACCGGAACCAATAATTTTACTACAAACGAATGGGATTCTTGAGGAACGATAGTAAATAGTTGATCACCAACATTTACATACTGATTAGTACTCCAGAAATTTAAAAAAGATACTGATCCATTTATATTAGATTGCAATACATATTTATATTCCCAGTCATAAACAGCTTTTCTTAATTGATTAAAGGCGTGAATTGCATTTTTAAAAAGCATGGTTTCATTACCAATATTACTTGACCTTTCAGAATTAAAATCATACTTAGCATTACCAATTCCTTCCTTTAATTGAGAAATAGCAGAAAGCGTATTTTTGTAATTTCGTTCTGATTGCAAAAGTTGTAATTGTTTACTTTCATGCTCCTGTTCTGAAACGACTCCTTTATTAAAAAGTTGCTGATATCGATTTGCATCTTTATGCTTAAATTTCAACTCTTCTTTTTGAATAGCTTGTTGGTTTTCTAAAGTATTTAATCGAATCTGTAATTCATGAGAAGTATTTTTATGAGATAATTTTTTATTATTAAACGGCTTTTCTTTATTGTTTATGCTATAAAGCATATAGCTGTTTTCGAACATAGCGTAAGCTGTATCTATCTCTCCTAAAAAAAGAAGAGGAGCATGTTCAATAGGAAAATAAATAGTTCTTGTATTTACAAATGTCGAGTCTATCAATTGCTTCAATAACTGTACATCTGAATATTTAGCTGCATTTTCTATAATAGCCAAATATGAATTCATTGAAACTACCTGGTTATTTTCAACTAATAAATGCTGTAGTTTCCCACTGTTTTTAGCATACTCTTTTTGTGGAGGGTTTTCTGTTGTTAATGTTGCTTGAGCCTCTATAATATCAGGATATTTAATAAACCAACTCATAAACAAAAATAAGGCTATTACCACACATAGTAAAGCACTCCCCGAACGAACAGTCCAATTAGGTACTGCAGTAAGAATATCTTGTACTTCTTCACTACGAAGGTTGAAATTATCGGTGTTATTTGGCATGATTAACTAGCTAGTTCTAATTGATTTTTTACTAAGTTGAAATAGTTTTTCCTATTGGCTACCAGTTCTTGATGACTTCCTATTTCTACTATTTTTCCTTCTTCTAACACTACTATTTGGTCTGCATTTTTTACTGTACTTAACCTATGCGCAATAACTACTACAGTTCTATCTTTAAAAAACGTGTCTAGGTTATTCATAATTACTTTTTCATTATTAGCATCTAAAGCAGAAGTAGCTTCATCTAGAAATAAAAAGGCTGGATTTTTATATACCGCTCTAGCTAATAATAAACGTTGCTTTTGCCCTCCACTTAATCCTACACCCTCTTGTCCTATTTTGGTATTAAAACCTAAAGGCAATTGATCTATATATTCTTTAATATTTGCTGTCTGTACAGCATATATTAGTTTTTCCTTGTCAATATGAGTTTCTCCTATTGCTATATTATTAGCAATGGTATCATTAAAAATAAAACCATCTTGCATTACAACTCCACAGTTGGCTCTCCAAGTTTGCTGTGCTATATTTTTTAGCGCCGTAGTATCTAAGTTAATTTCTCCTGTATATTCTTCGTAATATTTT
Source organism: Kordia sp. (assembly GCA_002733415.1). Taxonomy (GTDB): domain Bacteria; phylum Bacteroidota; class Bacteroidia; order Flavobacteriales; family Flavobacteriaceae. The sequence continues at coordinate 54,219 of NVVR01000066.1, forward strand.
AATAGTAATTTTAATAACGTAGTTTTTCCACTACCACTTGTTCCTACAATAGCGGTGACTTTATTCTGCGGAACAGTCAAACTTAATTTATCGATTACATTTTTATCCGAACCTGTATATCTAAAAGAGAGATTTTCTATAATAATATCTCTTTTCTCTGGAAGTGTCTTTATCTTTTCTTGTTTATTAGTTTCTTCATCATCCATCATGTGGATTTCCGAAAGTCTGTCCAAAGATATTTTGGCATCTTGTAATTCCCTTAAAAAAGAAATTAACTGAACAATGGGTGCATTTAATTGTCCTACGATATAAGTTATCGCCATCATCATCCCAAGAGTAATACTACCTTCTATTACTAGTTTTGCTGCGAAAACAGTAATAAGTATGTTTTTTAATTCGTTAATAAAGTTAGAGCCGATACTTTGAGTTTGTTCTAGGGCTAAACTTTTTATCGATATTTTAAATAAGCGTGCTTGAATATGTTCCCACTTCCAACGCTTTTGTTTTTCGGCATTGTGCAATTTGATCTCTTGCATACCACTTATAAGTTCTATTACAACACTTTGCTCATTACTAGCTTCAGAGAAATTTTTATAATCTAACTCCTCACGTCTTTTAAAGAAAAATAATATCCATGTAAAATAGCAAAAACTTCCTACAGCAAATATGCTAAAGATTGTACTGCTGTAATGAAATAGTACTGCTCCAAATACCATTAAGTTTACCAAGGAGAACAACACACTTAACGATGACGATGTTAAAATACGTTCGATGCGTTTATGATCATTAATTCTTTGTAATAAATCTCCTGTCATTTTTACATCGAAATAGGAGATGGGTAAATTTGTGAGTTTGATAAAAAAATCAGAAACTAAAGAAATGTTTATTCGAGTACTTAAGTGTAAAATAATCCAGCTGCGAATAAAGTCTACGCTGGTTTTTCCTAAGAATAAAAGTATTTGTGCCGCTAGAATTAAATAGATAAAGTTTACATCTTGATTTTTTATTCCAACATCTACAATACTTTTGGTTAAAAAAGGTAGTGCCAATTGCATAGCACTTCCAGCTAATAAACCTAAAGCTAATTGAACAATTAACTTTTTGTACTTAAATACATAGTTACTTAAAAAAGAGAAATTCAATTTTTTATCTTCTTTAAAATCTCTATCATAAAACCCTGCAGTAGGTTCTATTAACAAAGCAATCCCTTCTTCTGTTTTTTCTGTTACATTATTGCCTATCCAGAATTTTAAAAAATCATCTTTAGAATAACTAATTAAACCATGTCCAGGATCAGATATGTATATAATATTTTTTTTAATTTTATATACCACTACATAGTGGTTGTTATTCCAATGTATAATACACGGAAACACCGCCTTTTTTAAATGTTCAAATGATACTTTAACCCCTAGGGTTCTAAAACCAATACTCTCAGCAGCATCACTTAAATGAAGTAAACTACTCCCTTCACGAGTAGTCTCGCTTAAGCTACGGAGTTCCTGTATGGATAAGCTACGCTTAAAATACTTCGCAATTATCTTTATACAAGTAGGACCACAGTCTTTACTCTCGGTTTGTATGTAACTAGGGAATTTTTTCATAATAAATTTTAAATCATAGAGACTATTTTTAGCCTCTATGATTTACTAAACTTAAAACATCTTATAAGTCAATCTCTTGCTGTAATTCACTACAACTCTGAGTAGTACTTAAACACCTTTTAGGAAATGGAGATTCATGAATCCAGCACTGACATCCAACTGAATCATTAAGTATCCAGTGACCTCCATTAATAGTTTTTTGTTCGTTTTTGTTTAGTGCTTTTGCACCAGCTAAGTTTAAAATGTCCTTTTTCATGTTATTAAATTTAAAAATTATTTGATTGATGTTGATTTCTTTTAAGACACTCAACCTTATGTCTGTCATTCCTCGCGAGAGAATATTATTATAACCTTACCAACTCTTGATTAGCAGGTTGTATATTTAATTTAGATTCTTCTATTAAATAATCAATAAATAAAGGAAGGTCCTCGATATTGTATTCTTTAGGGAAAAACTGTTTCCCAATAAGTGTGGCTGGCGTATAACTAATATCATTAAGCTCACACCAATTTAAATGTTGATATAAGGTTTCAATATTAGAATGGACTGGTTTCCCATACATTTTTTGCCAACTAATAATATCTTTGTTCGTAAACCACTCTTGTAGGGCCATGAAACAATTTTCTGGACTATTTCTATACAGTAAAATTAATTGTTGTGAAATTTGAGAAGCTTCGTTTTTTGCCAAATCCGAGTCAACATTGAAAATCAGGTTAAGTTTAATTAAATTACCATGTGTTTTCAATAGTTGTTCATATACTTTAAACGATGTTGAGCAAAAGCCACACAAAGGATTCGTTACAGCGTTAATTACAAGAGTTGCATTTGGATTCCCAAAAGTAATTTGATGTTGTTTACATAATTCAATATTTCTATTGATATTTTTTTTGCCCAGTAATTCTGTAAACAAACCTTCATTACGTTTAAATTTTAAAAAGTCTGTTTTAGTTTGTTTTAATAGTAGTGTGTTTGAAAGTAATCTCTTAGCATTAAACCAAATTAAATAAGTAGTAACATAAATAATTAAGGCAATACTATAGTAAGTTGTGGTAATTTGTATATCCACAAAACTAATACCCGTTATAACTCCTTGTCCAATAAGTATTGAAGCAATTCCCAAACATAGTGGACACCATTTTTTTATTTGAAAAGCCTGGAGATAAACGGAATACAAAACAACAGGAATACTGACTAATGAAAGTAGCATATAAAAACTAGCTTGAAAACCCGAAATAATTAGTAGTAATAAAGAGCCTACAAAATAAACTATAGAAATATCACTTAATGATAATAGATTAAATATTTTGCTCGTTTTTGAGTTGATGACATCAGAACAATTAGTATTTTGTTTAGCAGAATTACATATTTTAGAAGTAGCTCGGTTGTACACTCCTAAATTTTCTTGAACTATAAAATAGCTTAACCAAATACCTGAACTGGTTAATAACGAAAATAATACTGCAGAAACATTAACGTTTATAACAGAAGTAGTTAGTGCTATTAATGTTAAAAGTATTAATAATGTTATTGGTGAACTTAACCACGGTAGTGATTCGCTAGCAGATGAAGTATTTTTTTCTATGGCTATTAATGTACCGTTCCAAGATTTTTTAAATTCTTCAATAGATATTGTTTCCTTAGTTCCATCAATATTAAAAAGCTTTATGGAATTCTTTTTTTGTTCAACTTGAGCAATACTTGTTTCTAAAACACCTATAAAGAAATTTGGCAACTGAATTAAAGCATCTTTAGGTACATTAGCGGCTACATTTTCAATATTAAAATAATCTAAAGCATCTGTAATGGATTTTACACTAGGATAACTTGGATTACTTAATAATTGTAATTTAAAGTCATCTTGATTTAACGCATACCCTTCTTTCTTAAGATAACTTTGTAATATTTTTACGAGATGATTTTCCTGTTTATCCATATCAAATAGGCTATTAATTTTGCCTCTTTGACACTTAGTTCAAGAATGAAAAGATTCTTACCCTCTTTTTTTAAATAAAAAATAAAAAATCCCTAACAATAATATTCCTAAGCTGATAATATAGTCCCTCAAGTAAGATCTTTTCGGTAATTCAATGGCATTATTTTCTCCTAAAAAAACTAAAGAAGCCCAGTAGTAAGGTGAACTTTCAGAAAGAGAACTATTATTCAAATATGATAACTTGGCATTTCGTAACGCCTTAGACTTTGTTTGTTTCTTTTTTAAATTTTTATAAAAATCGACAATAATATTAGCCGTAGCTTTATCATCTACATTCCAAAGGGAAGCAATAACACTTTTTGTTCCTGTTTGAAAAAAACCACGCGATAGACTCAACACTCCTTCTCCTTCTGCTAATTTCCCATCATTCGTTTTACAAGCACTTAGCACCACTAAATCTGCATTATTTTTTGTAAGATATAGTTCCTCTAATGTTATTTTTTTATCGCGAAATGCTATCCAAGGAGAAATTGAATCATTTGCGTTTGCATGAGTAGCTAAATGCAAAATATTATGCTTTGGAAGCTCACTTAAAAAACTTGATTTTACAGCTTTCATATTTGCAAATAACTCAACAGGAACAACTTTCATAATTGCTTCTGCCTCTATAATACTATTAGGTAATTTTTGTAAGGATTTTACTTTAAAACTCATAGGCACAAAAACAGCTATCGTATTAACATTACTTTCTTTTTTCGATATAGTATTCAAAAATGAATTAGATAATTGATACTGAATTTCGTTTTGCACAATCAAATAATTTCCTTCATTGTTTATAAAAGCTTCAAATGGAATTTTTGCTAAATAATTATCCGGAATAATGGTTAATTTACTGTTCCTAATATGCTTCTGAATAGATTTTGGAATAAATAAATTAAATAACTTATTGGCCACAATTTTATACTCTTCTTTATCTTTCTTATTACTAAACGGTTTAGAAACAAGACTCAAGTATTCTTTTATATATGTTCTTATTATTTCTAAATCTTCTATTCGAAATTTTTCGATATTGTCTTTTGAAATAAAAACTCCGTATATGACATCATCAAAAACAGCGTACTCAATTATTGATTCATTTTTCACAACATTCAATTGCACCTGATTTAAAGATGTTATGATATCCGAAGTTCGTTTTGCATAAAATGAAGTATACTTTTTAATACTATCATTTAATTTCTCTAATTCTTTTTTATGATTTAATAAACTAAATTTTAATGAATCTGGATTATTCGAGAAAGTGTTTTTCTTATTAATATAAATTTGCCTTCTTAAAAAGTTTTCTTGAGCAATTATATTTTTAGGTATACGGTTGCTTTCTTTTAATTGATGATATATAATATCTTCCTGTAAAACAATTGCTTTATTCTTTTCAATAAAATAATGCAATTTTGCTAAATTATTTGCAGCATAACATGCTTTTATAGACTTTGAATATAAATTTGACGCCTGATCTCTCCAAAACAGCCTAGATTGTTTTTCAGTACTACTAATTCTAACTAAATCTAAAACTTTATCTGCCAACATAAATATAGAAATTGCTTTTCTATAACTTTCTTTATTAGCTTTTTCATTATAAGCCTCACTAATGTAAGTTAACAATTTCAGCATATTTTCTAAATCCTCAGATTTAAATAATTTTTCTTTAGTTCTTTCAATTTCAAATACTGAAAAACTAGATCTGTTTTTTAACGATTCATTGTAATAAAAAATACTTTTATCAAATTGTTTCTTTCTAAAGTAGCAATAACCTAGGTTACCATAATCAACATATGCAGAGTTAGGATTTACCTTCATCCTCAATTTTAATGCTTTATTATGATAAGATATTGCTTTATCAAAATCAGTTGTATTAAACAGATTTCCTTTTAAACTATATACAATTGATAATTTAATACTGTCATTTAATTTTAAAGCCAACTCATAAGCTTTATTATAATAATTAAGAGCATTAGGTATATCTAGAGTCAAATCTTGATTATAAACATCACCTAATAGAACCAATCTCTTAAATGTATTTTTATTGCTTTGAGGGTAAATTTTTGCTAATGAATCTGCTTTTAGAATGTATACTTTAGCTAGATCTAAATTCTCAAGTGTTTTAAGTGACATGTAAGAATCAAATGTTTTTAAGTATAACCAAGCTAATCTTTTAAATTCATTATTATTTAAATAGATACTTTCTGACATTTTATAATGAGCTATCGCATTATAAAAATCTCCTTTTTCACTACAAACATCTCCAATATAAGACATAGCACCTGCTGCAATGGATGTGTATTTCTTCAATGCAATAGCTTCATTTAATGTTTCTAAGGACTTCTCATTTTTATTTCTATAATAAAATTGACCAAGAATATACAAACTCTTTTGTATTCTCAAAATATCTTTTGGGGATTGCATTTTTACATATTTAACAGCTTTTTCTGCCATTGAAATATGCTCTGTTTTTTTGTTCTTAAAAAGCCATATAGAATATTCTTGAATAAAAGAATTCAGAACATCAATATTTAAATCCCTCTCATTTAACTCAATCAGTGAGTCTATTTTTTTAATTTTTGAGTCATTAGAAATCTCTGAAATTATAACTTCATCATAATTGCTTTGAGAATAACCTATATAAAATGTAAATATTATGAAGATATAGCGCATAAAAAAAGGGGCTTAAATGCCCCTAAATTACTATAAATTATTAATACTATAACATAATATCAAGATCATCATCACCAGATACTTCATTTTGTATTCCCTCAGGAAACCCCCCTATTAAACAACCATTATCATCAACAAACCACAATATTTGGTAATTCCATAATTCATCATAATAAGTTCTTTTTGAGGCTGAAGTTATAGTCAAGGATGGGTAGCTCTGAGAATAATGAAATCTAATTACAGCTTTTTTAAAAGCGGGTAAATTCCTAGCATACTTGATTTTTATTTCGTAATCAATAATAACCTCATCACCAGGAGTATATCCTCCTTCACACACTCCTATTGGAGCTCTATTCAAAAAAGACGAATCATTTTCTTGGTTTACATCTAAATATACTGAATCATCTGTTGAGCAGCTAAAACAAATAGCTACCATTAGTAAAATAATTAATTTAATCTTCATAATAAATTGGGTGTTAATGTTTAAACAAAATGCTTAAATTTACCTTCTGTTCAGGTTCTTTATAAATCTTACCACCAAAAATCTATATTATTTTTTAATGACACAATCTAATTCTAATATTTATTTACAAGCACTTCTGAATAGAGACGAGAAACTCATTCTTAAAATATATAAAGAGATGCTTCCAAAAGTTACTTCATTTGTGAAAAACAATAAAGGAACACAGGAAGATGCACAAGAAGTATTTCAAAAAGGACTTTATCAATTAACCGCAAGAGTTAAAGTCCAAAAATTTGAAGCTTATTTATTTACTGCATGTAAAAATTTATGGCGTAGAGAGTTAAATAATCACCAAAAGGAGGTAAGAAATGATGGGGGTCTAGTAAGTGAAGATCAAGATAATAGTGAAGCTATACTTGAACAAGAACGATGGGAATTATTTGAAGAAAAAATAGCATCTTTAACAGAGAACTGTAGA
>NVVR01000067.1 GCA_002733415.1 Kordia sp.
AAAAAAGCCAAATAAATGTGAAGTATTATATATAATAGCCTCGTCTAATAATACAAGGTTTTGATCAGCAGCACCGCCTCGAACATTGAACCCACTTGTTCCTTCGCCTGAATTTGTAACACCAGGGAGCATCTGAATTGATTTTAATATATCTATTTCGCCTAAAACTGCTGGCATTTTTTTTATAGTCCCCATTTTTAATTTTGATACACTCATTTGTGGTTTTCTAATACTCACGAGTTCAGTATCACTTGTTGTAATGACAACTTCATTCAAAGTTGTTGAAGATTCGGATATTTCAAAGGTTATTTTTTGATCTTTATCTAATATCATTTCTTGATCCATATCGGCATATCCTAAATATGAAATCACTAAATTATATGTGCCTTTCGGGGCGGTTATAGAAAAGAAACCATACTCATTACTCATTACTCCGATAGTGGTATCTTTAAAATAAACAGATGCTCCAAAAACAGTTTCTCCATTACTAGCATCTTTGATGGTACCACTGATAGTGTGTTTTTCTTGAGCTGATAAAAGAGAGGTAAGTATGAGGAACAGTAATACTAAGTTTTTCATCTTGTAGGTTTTTATTTTAAAACATGGCAAACTTATGAATTGATGATGTGTTAATCGTTCCTCCTTGGAGGATGACACCTTTTATAGGTACATCCTTGTAAGTTGACACTCTCATTTTGAGGAATTAAATGTTTTGTATTGAGTAATATATATTCAAATAGATAATAAAACTGTCAATTTTATTTTACTCCTAGAGATGTTAAATGGTAATACTTTATTAAAGGGGGGGGCTACTTAAATAACTCAATGACTAACTTATAGAATAGGAAAATAGAGTGGAATGATATGCTTTTATTTACATGCTTCCCAAATAGCATCATTTGGAACAGGAGCAGTAATTTTAATGGGTTCTTTTTTTACAGGATGTATAAACTCAAGGTGTCTAGCATGTAAATGTATACTAGCATCTTTATTACTTCGTTTAGCACCGTACTTTAAATCGCCTTTTATATGGCAGCCTATAGTGGTTAGTTGACAGCGTATTTGATGATGTCGACCAGTTTCTAGATTAATTTCTAATAGATTGTAATTGTCCAATTCCTTAAGTAATTCATAATGCAGAATTGCTTTTTTTGAACCGTCAACTTCCTTTTTAAAAGCAGTTGATTTATTGTTTTTCGGATTCTTTTTCAACCAATGTATTAAAGTGTCTTTTTGTTTTGGAGGCGTGTCTTTTACTACAGCCCAATAGGTTTTATGAGCAGTCTTTTCTGCAAATAACTTATTAAGTCTTGGCAATGCTTTTGATGTTTTTGCAAATACAACAATCCCTGTTGTTGGACGGTCTAACCGATGTACAACACCTAAAAATACATTCCCTTCTTTACTATGTTTCTCTTTTAAATATTCTTTTACGACATCCGGTAAGGGTTTGTCTCCAGTTTTATCACCTTGAACTAAATCACCCGCACGTTTATTGATGACAATAATATGATTGTCTTCAAACAGCACTTGAAGGTTTTTTTTAGTAGATACTATTTTCAGGGTATTATCCGCCACGAATACACAAATGTTTTATGATACTCCTTTATGTTTAATTGATAATCTTAATTGGAGTTACAATATATTTTAATTTTGACTACTGACTACAAAGATTAATACTGTTCGTCTTTGTTTGGAAAATCAACTGCTTTTACATCTTTACAATATTGACCAATTGCATTCGTCATATCTTCATATAAGTTCATGTAACGTCTTAAAAAACGAGGATTGAATTCATGAGTCATCCCAATCATATCATGAGTAACCAAAACTTGTCCGTCAACACCACTACCAGCACCAATACCGATAACAGGAATTGTTAAACTGTCAGCAACTTCTTGTGCTAATTTTGCAGGAACTTTTTCTAAAACCAAAGCAAAACAACCAATTTTCTCAAGCATTAAAGCGTCTTTCTTTAATTTGTCTGCTTCTTCTTCTTCTTTAGCTCTTACGGTATATGTCCCGAATTTATATATAGACTGTGGCGTTAAACCTAAGTGAGCCATTACTGGTATACCAGCATTTAAAATTCGTTTTACCGATTCTTTAACTTCTTTTCCACCTTCTAATTTTACAGCATGCCCACCTGATTCTTTCATTATTTTTACAGAAGAACGTAACGCTTCTTTAGGGTCGGATTGATAACTTCCAAAAGGTAAATCAACAACAACTAAAGCTCTTTTTACAGCACGTACAACAGAAGAAGCATGGTAAATCATCTGATCCAAAGTAATCGGTAAAGTTGTTTCATGACCTGCCATTACATTAGAAGCAGAATCGCCAACCAATATAACGTCAGTCCCAGCACCATCAACAATTTTTGCCATGGTGTAATCATATGAGGTTAGCATAGAGATTTTTTCTCCATTCTTTTTCATATCGATTAAAGATTTTACAGTTACTCTTTTATATTCTTTTTTAGCTACAGACATTTTAGTAAAATTTTATAAGAACAAAACTAGTCATTTAGTTTAGCAAATACTTCATTTGTTTTTTAAAAGAATCGATTAATTATGTTAAAATATATTTTAAGGAATGATAATTGATTAATTTTGATTGTAATTAAAAAAAGGAGATATGAAGTTTAAAATACTACTGGTAGTGATGTTATTTACAGTACTTGGATTTTCACAAACAGATGAAGAGTATAAAGTAAAATACGCTATTGAAACTTTTTTTGATGGTTTTCATCAATCTGATTCTATAAAAATGAAATCAGTAATGCATTCAAACATGACATTGCAAAGTATTCAACCTAACAAGGAAGGAAAAGAAGCATTGGTAAACCAAAATATAAGCGGTTTTTTAAAACTGGTGACGCAATACTCGAAAGTTAGAAACTGGGAAGAAGAGTTACAGTCCTTTGATTTTAAAATTGATGGTAATTTAGCTCAAGTATGGTGTCCTTATTTATTTTATTTAAACGGAATGTTAAGTCATTGTGGCGCTAATTCTATTCAATTGTTTTATGAAAATGAACAATGGAAGATTGTATCTATTTTAGATACGAGACGTAAAAATTGCGGGGAATAAATATATATAATGAAAAAACGCTTGTTAATTTTATCCGACCTCTGGGGAGCAAAAAAAACAGATTGGATTACTAATTATTTTAATTTACTAGAGGCTGATTTTGATATTACTTATTATGACTGCTGTGAATTAGGAGCTGTAGATAAAACAGTAATGACAGAAGAAGCGCTTCACGTCCAATTTATCAATCATGGAATTAGCACAGCAGTAGAAAAATTACTGAAACTAGAACTCGAAGAAGTCAATGTACTTGCTTTTAGTATTGGAGGTGCTATTGCATGGAAAGCAGCACTAAACGGATTAATAGTCAAAAACCTATATGCAATATCAGCAACGAGACTACGATATGAAGTTGAACAACCAGTTTGTGATATTAAATTATGTTATGGTGCAGACGATTTTTTTATACCAAGGATTGAGTGGTTTGATAAAATGACGTTACAATATAATATCATTGACGGAGTTGGTCATGACCTATATTCCAAAAAGCGCTTTTCTATAGATATTTGTGATGAAATAATGAGAAAATGTTTATAACAAAACGTGTAATGTTTTTAGAGTAGTTTTAGAAAAAACTGCATTCCAACATTCCAACATTCTAGCAATCAGCCATATTTACAGAAATAGCCAAACCTCCTTCAGAAGTTTCTTTATATTTTAAACTCATGTCTTTAGCAGTTTCCCACATGGTATCAATTACTTTATCTAAAGGAACTTTCACGTGTGCAGGATCCCTATCCAAAGCCATTTCGGCAGCATTAATCGCTTTTATAGCCCCCATAGAATTACGTTCAATACAAGGTATTTGTACTAACCCACCTATAGGATCACAGGTTAATCCAAGGTGATGTTCCATGGCTATTTCAGCAGCTATTAAAACTTGTGCTTGTGAGCCTCCTAATAACTCACATAAGGCAGCTGCAGCCATTGCTGACGACACACCAATTTCTGCTTGACACCCACCCATAGCAGCTGATATAGTCGCGTTTTTTTTAAATAGACTGCCAATTTCTCCAGCAACTAATAAAAATTGTTTGATGTGTTTAAAATCAGCATCGTGGTTTTCAATAGTTAGGTAATACATTAATACAGAAGGAATAACTCCTGCGCTACCGTTGGTAGGAGCGGTTACAATACGACCTAAAGCAGCATTAACTTCATTAACTGCTAATGCATAACAATCAACCCATTTTAATATTTCTCGAAATTTAACTTCTGTTTTTCGAATGCTTTGCATCCAATTTTCTGGGTTTGTATACTCAAAAGTTTTTTTGAGTTTTTGATGTAAATCGAATGCTCTGCGTCGGACATTTAATCCGCCAGGTAAAAACCCTTCTGAGTGGCAACCAATGTAAATGCACTCTTGCATTGTATTCCAAATACGTAATAATTCGGTGTCTATTTCTTCTTCCGAGCGTAATGTTTTCTCATTTTCCAAAACAATTTCAGAAACAATTTTATTTTCTGCTTCGCAATAGGCTAATAGTTCTTTTGCTCGTTGGATTGGAAAAGGGAAATCTACCTGTTCCTTTGTAGATTTTGTAGCGGAATCATTTTCTTTAATAACAAAACCTCCGCCAATTGAGTAAAAAGTAGCTTCAATAGTACGGTTATCTAAAGTAGTTCCTGTAAATGTTATTCCGTTAGAATGGAATGGAAGAAACTCTTTATTAAAAATAATTTGATTAGTATTAAAAATCAAAGCACGCTCACCATTAAAGTCTAAGGTATTCGTACTTTTTATATTATCAACAATTCCTTGAATGTCTTCAATTGGCACATACTCTGGGTCGGCACCACTTAATCCTAATAATACTGCTAAATCAGTAGCGTGTCCTTTACCTGTTAATGATAAAGAACCATATAAATCTATTTGAATAGAAATAATGTTATTAAATTCATCAGTGTGTTTTAATTCTTTAATCCATCGTTCAGCAGCCCTCCATGGGCCAAGTGTGTGAGAACTGGAAGGTCCTACACCAATTTTTAACATATCAAAAACACTAATTCTTTCCATAATGGGGTTTTATTATAAGTCCTCAAAGTAAGCATATGAGGTCTGAATTAATACTACTATTTGTATTTGAAGCAAGCTCCTCATAATTAAACCCACTTGATGAGATTCAAAGTTAGCAAATATATATTTTTGAATTCAATTATTGGCAACCTTTTGCCATGCTATAATTACCAATTATTTTAGAAAGATTACATTTGATATTCATAAATAAAAATGTCATTGAAAAAATTTAGGCCATATTTATACTTTTTAACTATTCATTTAGCAATACAAACGCAAGCACAAGTTAAGTTTGAAAAGTTAAATGATACTGACAAGCTAGTGTTTTACAATGCTTTGACTGATTCATTAAAAACGATTGATCATTTTTTATATGAAGAGGAATTTCAAAAAATAGTTAAGCCAAGAAAATTTAATGAAAACCAAAAACGCATACAACTAGTAGTTGCTGAAACAAACAGGTTTTCAGGAAATCATATAAAAAGTATTAACACTCTCAATAGGATACTTGAAAGTGAGCAATACCAATTAACAATAACTGATAGTATTACGATACTAAATGATTTAAAGAAATCATACTATAGTTTGTATTTATACCCAGAGATATTTGAAGTTAATACTAAAATTAAAAAGCTAATACAACAAGGAGCTCAATATCCTCTTTGGACTTATAATATGAATAGTAGGCTTTATGCACAATTGAAATTGTATGATAAAGCAGCTATGACTTTAGAAATAGAGTTAGAAGAATTAATTATAACAGATAACAATAAGCAATTGATAATGGCTTCGGGTCTTAATGATTTGGGATATTATTTTTTTAAAGCAAATAATTATGATTATGCCCTATTAAACTTTAATAAGTCTCTTAGATATGCTGAACAGACTATAAAAGAGAATAACCTGGGGTATTATAAGAATGTAAAAGCTTTGGTGAAAGGGAATATTGCAGAAGTATATATTTGCAGAAAACAATATATTGAAGCCATCCCTTTACTTTTAGAAGATATAGAAGTTGGTATAGAAAACAAAGGAGGCATAAATAGTATGGTAAACAGTTATAACTTATTAGTTTTATGTTATATACAAACGAAAGCTTATAATGAAGCAGTTAAGGTTATAAAAGAGATGACTCCTGTTGTAGAGAGACTTACAGACAAAACAGCAGCAGTTGCGTACTTAAAAAATAAGGCTACTCTTTTTTATAAAATGAATGAAAAAGATTCTGCTCATTATTATCTTAATAAAACTATTAAGTTAAAAGACTCTATAGGAATTAATAGTTTAAATAAAATACTTGCCAGTAATGAACTTATTTATACTCGGGCTGAAGAACGAAAGCTAGAAAAACAACATCAAATTGATTTGAAAAATCAAGAGTTAGGTTTAAAAAACAGACAGAAGGATATTCTGATACTTTTTACTATATTACTCCTATTGTTACTCGTTTTGAGCTTGTATTATAGTTATAAACTTACAAAAAGCAGAAAAGAGGTTAGAGAGAAGAATAAACAAATTACGCTTAAAAACGAACAAGTTAAAATAGCATTATCGGAGAAAGAAGTATTATTAAAAGAGGTACATCATCGTGTTAAGAATAATTTACAAGTAATTTCAGGTTTATTAGAGTTGCAAAATATTTCTGTTACTGATGAAAGTGTAAAGCTTGCATTAAAAGAAGGACAGAACAGAATTCAATCGGTAGCCTTAGTTCATAAAATGATGTACCAATCGGAGAATGTGAGTAAGGTGAATATGCAGAAGTATCTAGAAGAATTACTTCAAGTACTGCAAATATCATACGGACATTCTCAAAAAAACATTACTACATATATAGATGCTAAAGGAATTGACTTTGATGTTACCTTAGCAGTTCCAATAAGTTTAATTGTAAATGAAGCAGTTTGCAATGCCTATAAGCACGCTTTTGAAAACAAAAACACGGGAAAAATTTGGGTTATTATAACTAAAGAATTGGATGAGGCGTATTCCTTGCTAATAAAAGACAATGGGGTAGGGGTGCCAGAAAATTTTGATATTAAAAAGTTAAAGTCAATTGGGTTTGATTTAATAAGGGGACTGTCAAAACAATTGAAAGGAACTTTAGAAGTAAAAAAAGATAACGGGACTATGATTAATATTATCTTTTCTAGAAATAAGTAATAATGGAAGAAGCTGTAAAAATATTAATTGTAGAGGATGAATATATAACTGCTAAAACACTTTCAAGTTTTTTAGAGTCTACCGGCTATACGGTAATTGGAATAGCCATGGATGTTGATGAAGCTTTATCATACCTTAAAGAAGAAGATATTGACTGCGTAATTTTAGATATTAATTTAAATGATGAAAAAGATGGTGTGTGGGTAGCGAATCATATAAAAGAAAATTACCATATTCCTTTTATATTTTTAACGGCATATACGGATAAGGATACAATATCTAAGGCGATACGAACGAGTCCTTATGGTTTTTTAGCAAAACCGTTTCAAAAAATAGAGCTATTTTCAGCAATAGAGATTGCATTACATAAACAAAATGAATTAATGCTCTTAAAAAACAGTTTACCTGTAGATGAAAATGTAAGGTCAGTATTTTTAAAAAATATCGATCGGTTTGATAAAGTTTATATTAAGGATATTTGTTTTATTGAATCACAAAAAAACTATTTATTAATTCATACAAAATCTATTGTTTACAAACACAGGGTTACTATAAAAGAATTTACTGAGGTTTTACCAAAATCATTATTTATAAAAACACACAGAGCTTTTTTTGTTAATGTTGAGAAAATAGAATCTTTTGATAAGTCAAATAATGTATTAAAAATATTAAGTAAAAACATCCCAGTGTCAAAAACATATCGTAATGAAATAACTAGCTTAATTAAATTCTAACATATAATATTTTATCCCTATAAATGAGTGCTTTATCCCAGTAATTGCATACTCACTATTTTAAAAGGTATTTATGCATATCTTTTAAAATATTACATTAAAAATGAAAAAAATTATTCTACTAGCATGTTTATTACCAACATGTTTATTAGCACAGGTGGGTATTGGGACTACTACACCAGATGCAAGCGCAATGTTAGATATTACATCTACAACTTCTGGAGTTTTAACTCCAAGAATGATTCAGGCTCAACGAGATGCAATTGTAGCTCCAGCAACTGGATTATTAATTTATCAAACCGATAATACTTCAGGTTTTTATTACTTTGATGGTACTATTTGGACCACTTTTGGAGGAGCAGATAACGATTGGACTATACATGCTAATGGGACGGATATGTACAATGCAAATACGGGTAATGTTGGTGTGGGAACTAATACACCAACTACGAAGTTTCATATAGAAAATAGTGGTGCTGCAGGAACTATTATTAGTCAAGATTATGAAAGTGGTTTGGCGCCATTTACAACAGGAGGTGATGCTACTTGGGCTATACAATCAACTAATGTTAATGCTGGAGCAAATGCTTCAGGTTCTGGAACAATATCTCATTCACAGAGTTCATATATGGATTATAATGTAACTGTGCCAGGAACAGGGGCTACGTTAAGTTTTTATTATTCGGTAAGTAGTGAAGCTAATTATGATTATTTACGATTCTATATTGACGGAGTTCAACAAGATCAATGGTCTGGAACTATTGGGTATACACAACAAACTTATGCGTTAATAGCCGGGACATATACCTTACGATGGGAGTATTCAAAAGATTCATCTAATAGTATTGGTACTGATGCAGCTTATATTGATGATATACTTATAAGTACTTCTTCTCCAGCAGCATTAAGATTAGTAGATGGGAATGAAGGAGTTGGAAAAGCTTTAGTATCTGATGCTAATGGTAATGCAACATGGCAAACTTTAACGAATAGTAATATTAGTAATATTCCTAATATTGCAGAATTTCAAACAATGCAAATACCAATTTGTGATTCTAATGTTATTGGGAGTACAGGAAGTTTTTCAATTCCTATAAGAGGTGTAAGTACAACAGTATCTTGGGAAATATTAGCTAGACAAACAACTGTTGGGGTAGTAAGTGCTGATGGGGATTTAATAGCACCGTTTACACCAGAACGACTTCAAGTGCGTTATGATTTTGCTCCAGCCTTACCATTTACTCCATCAGGTTTAATTTTTACGGCTAATAATAATAGTTCATTTCCTGATACATTTAGTTTAAATTATGCTGCCAAATCGGCTACATCAATTACAATGAATATAACCAGAACCGATAGTTTCGGAGATCAGTCTTCAAATTGTTGGCAAGGACAATTTTATTTTGACGTGTTAATGACGGAATAAAATTAAATAATTTTGCCCCAAGTTGATTTGTTATAGGAAGGTTTATTTTATTCGGGTAAATAAACAATAATATAAGTGAGTCAATAAACTGTAAAGAGGTCATCTAAATTTTAGATAGCCTCTTTTACTATTTAGTTGTATTCATTTTTTTGTTATACTAGTAATTAAAATATTAGTTTTTTTTAGAAAATACTACCATAAACATTGCCTATATATTTTAATAAGAGATATGTTAAACAAAAATAACGCCTATAATACTATAACTATATAGACGTTTACTGTTTATTTAAGGGGGGTGTTATTGAATGATAGCTTTTAAAACATATTGTTTATTATTGGTTTTAATAGATAAAAAATATAATCCTTTAGAATACGTTGAAGTATCAATACTAATGATTTTCTCTCCTTGAGAAACAATAGTATTTATCTGACGTCCGTTACTATCATTGATATCAATTGTGATTTCTTCATTTAGGCGGGAGCAATCAAGATTTATATGATGATTATTAACCGGGTTAGGATAAAAATTAATTAAATTATTTAGTTGAAAATCATTAACCGCTAAAGAATTTATTTCAATGCAATTTGAAATACTATTGCAACTGTTTTCTGTAACCTGAACAGCATAATTTCCATTAATAGTAGGAGTATAACTTTGATTGTTTTCTCCATTTATAGGAGTATT
The DNA here is from genome assembly GCA_002733415.1 of Kordia sp. Taxonomy (GTDB): domain Bacteria; phylum Bacteroidota; class Bacteroidia; order Flavobacteriales; family Flavobacteriaceae. The sequence goes on from NVVR01000067.1 coordinate 10,119, forward strand.
ACCATTATTACAATCTACCCACTGATAATTAGCACCAGTTAAATTAGTTGATAATGTATTGTTGCTATTTGTAATCGTATAACTCGGATTAGCAGCATATTTACATGTTCTTAATTTGTATAGTTCTATTTCAGTTTCTGTCATATGATGGATATTATTGGCAGGAGCAGCATTAATAGTATAATAATAAAAAGCTTCAGAGTCCGCTTGACTTAATCCCATGGCTACATAATAGTTAATATATGGCAAGTGATTAGAATGACCAACAGGAAAGCTAGTAGCACTATTAGTACCATCACTCCATGAGTGAACACCAACTTCTGCGCCAACATCAATAATTCTTTTATTTCCAGCAAAAAACATATCGGTTGCTCCAGAAGCTACAAAAGCATCGTTGCTATACGCATTCACAGCAGGTAAGTAAGTAATGTATCCTCTGTTTTTTAGTTTTTGAGCAGCAATTAGGTTTGCAGTGTCATCTTCACTACCAGGTATTTGCATAAAAACCAATGTGCTGACGTTAGGATAATTATTAATAAAGGTTTGGGTAACTGTGGGGGTAGAACTATCAATTACACCGTGTAACACAGCAAACTTTGCTGTGTTATCAGGAACGTCAAAACGCAAAGGAGCAGTCTCATTAAGTGTAAGTGTATTTAAATAAGTACTTAAACCAGTTATTTCAGGTGTACAATCGCAAGACTCAGCTGTTGTTTGAGCCTGGGCAATATAATTTATAAAAAAAACAAGTAGCAGGAATTGTGATAAAGGGAATTTATTCTTCATATCTAAAAAATTAATTAATTACATTTTATAGATATGGTATATAGAAAGGACTATACAAACTTAGTTAATACATCCTCCCAATTTCTTCCATATGTTAGAGGATAATTTATTGCTAACATAAATTCAGTTCAAATATATAAAATTATTTTTAATACTGACACCATGTCATATTTTTTCTCTTGGCATACAAATTGACATTAGCTAATCGTAAAAGTTAAACGAATACATAATTTAATATAATAAAGATGAGTAAAATAATTGGAATCGATTTAGGTACAACAAACTCTTGTGTTTCTGTAATGGAAGGTAATGAGCCAGTAGTAATACCTAATGCAGAAGGAAAAAGAACAACTCCGTCTGTAATTGCTTTTGTAGAAGGTGGAGAGATTAAAGTTGGAGATCCTGCGAAAAGACAAGCGGTAACAAACCCAACTAAAACTGTTGCTTCTATCAAACGTTTTATGGGAAATAAATTCTCAGAATGTGCTACAGAAATCAGTAGAACTGCTTATAAAGTAGTAAAGGGAGATAATGATACACCTCGTGTTGATATTGACGGACGTTTATATTCACCACAAGAATTATCAGCAATGACACTTCAGAAAATGAAGAAAACTGCGGAAGATTATTTAGGGTATGAAGTAACAAGAGCTGTAATTACAGTTCCTGCATACTTTAATGATGCACAACGTCAAGCGACTAAAGAAGCTGGTGAAATTGCTGGGTTAAAAGTTGAAAGAATAATCAATGAGCCAACTGCAGCTGCATTAGCTTACGGTTTGGATAAGGCTGATGAAGACAAAAAAATAGTTGTTTATGATTTAGGAGGAGGAACATTTGATGTGTCTATCTTAGAATTAGGTGATGGTGTTTTTGAAGTATTAGCTACAAACGGAGATACGCACTTAGGTGGGGATGACTTTGATCAAGTTTTAATTGACTGGTTGGCTGATGAGTTTAAAGCTGAAAATGGAGACATGGATTTAAAGAAAGATCCAATGGCTTTACAACGTTTAAAGGAAGCTGCTGAAAAAGCGAAGATTGAATTATCTGCTTCTACACAAACAGAAATCAACTTACCATATATTACTGCTGATGCTTCAGGGCCTAAGCATTTAGTGAAAACATTAACGAGAGCTAAATTTGAGCAGTTATCTGACGAATTAGTAAAGCGTTCAATGTTACCATGTAAAAAAGCATTAAAAGATGCTGGAATTTCTTTATCAGAAATTGATGAGGTTATTTTAGTTGGTGGTTCTACACGTATGCCAAAAATACAAGAAGAAGTAGAAAAGTTCTTCGGAAAGAAGCCTTCTAAAGGAGTTAATCCAGATGAGGTTGTTGCAATTGGAGCAGCTATACAAGGTGGTGTGTTAACTGGAGATGTTAAGGATGTATTGTTATTGGATGTTACTCCTTTAACATTAGGTATCGAAACTATGGGTGGTGTAATGACTGCATTAATTGAGTCAAACACAACTATTCCTACTAAGAAATCACAAGTATTCTCTACGGCAGCTGACAATCAGCCATCAGTAGAAATTCATGTAATTCAAGGTGAACGTCCAATGGCTTCTGATAACAAATCTATCGGTCGTTTCCATCTAGACGGATTACCACCAGCACAAAGAGGAGTTCCTCAAATTGAAGTAACTTTTGATATTGATGCAAACGGAATCATCAAGGTTTCTGCAACTGATAAAGCGACTAACAAATCTCAAGATATTCGTATTGAAGCATCTTCAGGTTTAACAGAAGAGGAAATTGCTAAAATGAAGCAAGATGCTGAAGCAAATGCTGAAGCGGATAAAGCAAAGAAAGAAGAAGTAGAAAAGTTAAACGAAGCTGATGCAATGATTTTCCAAACGGAAAAGCAATTAGCTGAATTTGGTGATAAAATATCTGAGGATAAAAAAGCACCAGTTGAAGCTGCATTAACTGAATTAAAAGCTGCTTACGAAGCTAAAGATTTAGCAACTATTACTCCAGCGTTAGATAAAATTAATGAAGCTTGGAAAGTAGCGTCTGAGGAAATGTATAAAGCACAAGCTGAAGGGCAACAGCCTGGAGCTGATGCTGCTGCAGAACCTGCAAATGAAACAGAAGATGTGCAAGATGTAGACTTCGAAGAGGTGAAATAATAATTCATTTCATGTCAATACAGAAAAGGCGACCAATGGTCGCCTTTTTTTTTTGGAACACTATTTTGAGTAAAAGACACTGGTGTATTATACCAATTACGCTCTAAAAAAAGCATGATTTTATTTAGAGCTAATTTTAGGTGGTAATTGGTGTTAAAAACGAGTTAAAGGTTTTTGATAGTTTCGTCTTACATAGTCGAGAGTGTGTTTTAACAGTTCCCCCATGTTTTTACTGCGTTTAAAATTTACATCAGAAGTAAGTTTATAGGTTTGTTCTTTTAGTAAATTTATGTTTTTTTCAGTAGAAATGGTGTCGTTTTTCATACAATGAATCAACTCTTGAATTCTAACCTCAAAACTTAAAAATCGTTTAGCTACCATAGAACGCTCTTCAATTTTATATTGATTTATTGAAGATTCTTGTAGTTTTTCTTGAACCAATTTTACCATCTCATAATTTTCTTTAAAAAATTGTGGTCTATACACTTTTAATTTCCCTTCATAACATTGTTGGTCAAAATCAATAGCTCGTATATTATATATTACTTGATCAAAGTCATGTATAGGTATAATTACGTAGTTGTAGGAACGCATGTCACCTAAGTAACGCACCATAGTACGTTCGTTAAATTTAACGAATTCTTTGGCGATTTGCGCTTTTTCTGATTCGGAACATTTTGGAAGCATGTTCTTGATAAAAACATCTCCGGCAATACCAGCAATATGTTCTTCTATTAAAGTGTTTTGATATACTAAAAAGTTGAGATTATATGGAGAAAGCATATGTTCAAGCTCAAGTCCGTAAACACGAGAAGCATCATTTTTTTTGACGTAGAAATAGATGAAGTTATCATTTAAAATATTTCTAACCTTTACTCTAAATGGTTTAGAGTTTCCAAAGGTACAGTAGTCTACCGCATCAATATTGAGGTATTTTATAATGTCTTCATTGCCATCCGAATATAAAATAGTATATACTTTTTTTAGGCTTAAGTCAATTTCTGCTCTTTCTGAATCGGTATAATATACACGTACCCATAAAGTGTCTTCATCGTTTTTGTCATACACTACTACTGAGCCTGCGAAACGTAATAAATCATTATAGAATATAGGTATTTCACTAACTCTTTTATAATCTACAAGGTAATCGTTTAGTAGCTCTGAAATAGGAAAAGCAGGTTTCTTTTTTGACATTAACTTTTCTTCCATGTGGTCCTTTTTTTCAAAGCTACACAATTTTAACTCTAATCCCACCAGTGGGTTTAATTTTCAATCCCGATAGCTATCAAGATGCTTCTAATGAAATATAAGATTGTTAAATTCATATCTTGTGTACTTGTACCGAGGATATTGATTAATTTGTTATTTTAGACAAACTAATTTATTAACTAGAAATTTCACATATATAGATGAAAAACATATTCGAAAAAATCAACGCTCAAGAGGTAATCGGTCGCATTGAAAAACTGGTTCCAGATACAAAAGGAGAGTGGGGTAAAATGGATGTGGATCAGATGTTAGCACATTGTAATGTAACTTATGAGATGGTATTTGATGATAAGCACAAGCGACCAAATAGCTTTGTACGACTTATGTTGAAATTACTAGTAAAACCATCAGTTGTTGGAGAAAAAAGATATCCAAAAAACGGAAATACAGCGCCTCAGTTTTTAATAAAAGAAAGAAAGGACTTTAAAAAAGAGAAAAAAAAATTGATCGCTTATATTAATAAAACGGTGAAACTAGGGGAAGCTCATTTTGAGGGAAAAGAATCCCACTCATTTGGTAATTTAAAAGCTAAAGAGTGGAATAATATGTTTTACAAACATTTGGATCATCACTTAAATCAGTTTGGAGAATAATGCCATTAGTGGGTTTAATTAGAAAATAAATTATGCAATCAAAAGCAACAACGCCAGAACAATATATAGCAGAATTACCGGAAGACCGTATTGCGGTTATCGCTAAATTGCGTCAAGTAATATTAGATTATTTACCCGCAGGTTTTGAAGAAATAATGAATTATGGAATGCTAGGATATGTGGTTCCACATAGTACATATCCTGACGGATATCATTGTGATCCTAAATTGCCACTGCCTTTTATAAGTTTAGCTTCTCAAAAAGCACATATAGGATTTTATCATATGGGGATGTATGCTAATGAAGAATTGCTGAATTGGTTTACTGCTGAATATGAAAAAACTGGAATTAAAGTAAAATTAAATATGGGTAAAAGTTGTATTCGTTTTAAAAAAGAAGCACATATCCCATTTGAGTTACTAGGACAATTGGTCGCTAAAGTAACTCCTGAGCAATGGATTGAAATTTATGAAACTAATGTTAAAAAAAATAAGTAGCAGGATTGAAAACATATACAAAACATAATTTTTTTAAACATACCTATTGTGAGTTTATTGAAGTATCGGAGGATATTTTTATGAATAATACCGCTCACTATAAAAGTAATTCTGATTCATTATATCATTATACTCCAGAAGGAGTGTACCGCTATTCTGATCATTGGGGTAGAGTAGCTAATTGTAGGTGGAAGTTATTGGCTAATGATAATTTTAAGAGCCAAGTAAATCATCTTGGGTTTTCCAAATGGTCAGATTTCTATGCTATTAATGAAACTGAAAAGCTATTCTATTTAAAAGTAGATTTTGAGTTGAAGAAAGTGAACTTTAAACATAAAGCCATTGCTAATGATGCTGAAATGTATTTATTTACTGCCCAAGAAGCTCAAAAACGACAGAAACAAATTAGAATTTTATTAAAAGAAGAGCGTTGGGCAAAATATTACGGTCAGGATATTGAAGACTTGCGTTTGAGTATTATCTCTCAACTAATTTCAACGAATAAAACCTTGCAAGAATTAAAATTGTTGCACAAATAAAATACTGTGCTAGCATAGTATTTTTATGTATCTTTACCCTTTTCAAAATTTAATTATGACAAAGCCAACTTTACAAGAATTATTACTAATTGAGCACCCAATAATTATGGCGCCAATGTTTTTAGTGTCAAACGTAGCGATGTCTATAGAAGGAATGAAACAAGGTATTGCAACTTGTATTCCGGCATTAAACTATAGAACTTTAGATGAGTTGAGAGTTGCGTGTAAAGATTTAAAAGCGGCTAAAACGCAAAATGGAGCATTTGGCTTTAATTTAATTGTCAATAAATCAAATCCGAAATTTATAGGGCAGTTAGCTGTAATTTGTGAGGAAGGAGCTGATTTTATTATCACATCATTAGGGAGTCCACAAAGCACTATTGAAGCTGCACATAAAGTAGGTGTTAAAGTTTTTTGTGATGTAGTAGATGTTGCCATGGCCAAAAAGGTAGAAGGATTAGGAGGTGATGCTATTATTGCTGTTAATAATGAAGCAGGAGGACATAGAGGAGATTTAACTCCAGAACAACTGATTAATGCTATTAATGACAATTGTAGTATCCCTGTAATTTCTGCAGGTGGAGTAGGATGTAAGGCTGATATTGATGAAATGATTGCCTATGGAGCCATTGGTGTATCGGTTGGTAGTCCGTTTATAGCAAGTGAAGAAGCAAGTGTTTCTTATGAATATAAACAAGCTTGTGTAGATTATGGCGCGGAAGATATTATTATGACGGAACGTATTTCTGGTACGCCATGTACTGTAATAAAAACTCCTTATGTAGAAAAAATAGGAACTAAAAACTCTTGGTTGGAATCTGTCTTAAATAAAAATAAAGTGCTAAAAAAATGGGTGAAAATGGTCCGTTTTACTATTGGTATGAAAGCAGTTGCTAATGCTGCTAATAAAGCGACTTATAAAACAGTTTGGGTTGCTGGGCCAAGTATAGAATATACCAATGCTATTTTACCGGTAAAGGCGATAATTAATAAATTAGTGAAATAATTTATTATAAAAATATAGGATTAGAAAATACAAATATTTGTTAATTAGTTAAACGGTTCGCTAGTTTTGTTAGAAGAACCAGGAACCGTTTTTAGATTGCTTTTAAAAAGATAGGAATTCACTAATTCTTTTTTATAAGCTTAAATGTTTTTTTAGTTGTTTGAGTTTTAACTTCAACAAAGTATAAACCATTGTTTCCTTTTATATCAATATTTAATTGGGAAACATTATTCTTTTTAATAGTACGTATTAATTGTCCAGTTATTGAAAAAATCCGAGCAGTTATTTCTGGCACAGAATGATTTAAACGGATAGATATATTTCTGCTTGTAGGATTTGGGAAAAGATGTATCATTTCATCTGTAGAAAAAGAATCTTGACTAAGAGTAACCATATTTTCACAGTTAGAGGTTGTAAAGCAGCTTCCGTTACTTATTTCTACAGCATAACTTCCTGTAGTACTGATTGTAAAACTTTGGTTCGTTTCTCCTGTAATAGGACTATTACTGTTGTTACAATCAATCCACTGGTAACTGTATCCTGAGGCATTAGCAGTTAAAGTATCTCCAGTTATATTTACAGAATTATCAATTGTATTATCGTTTATTTGTATGCCAAAGTAGCCTTGAATTCCACTTGTTGTAGAAGTACTTTGTCCATCTACTAATAAAAAATAGGTAGTATTGGCAGTTAAGCAAATTGAATTAATGGCTTCGTCATTAAGGGTTCCAGAACCATCCCAACTTTCTTGTATATGTGTTAAGCTTCCGGTACAAGAGCCATTACTTGACTGATATAGTGCTAGTTGTAAATCAAGACTATCACCAATAGGTTGGGGATCACTTTTGGCGTCAATACTTATAATATTGGTCGTGCTAGTACTAGTAGTAAATTTAAACCAAACTCCTTGATCATTGTTATCTCCCCAAGGTTGAGGTTCTCCAGTATTAGTAGCGCAGAAATTACCATAATTACTTAAAGCGTTATTTCCTATAGAACCATTAGCAGATAAAGTACCTAAGTTAACGGCATTGCAAATGGTGTCGTATGCAAGACCAGGTTGCCAAGAGCCCGTAACATAAATGGTAAAATTGATGTCAGCAGTACTAGCCCCGCCAACACTCAAATTATAAGAAGCAAATCCACCTATAACTGGAGTTGGAAAATTTTGGCAATTAAGCTCCGGACAACTTTCAGAAAACACACAAGCTGTCCCGTCATCTTCAAAAGCACCTAAACAAATTTGTAGTTGACTAGGTAAGCCGGGGAAGGGCAGAAAAAAGTTTCATCGTATTGCGTGTTAGGTAAACTACCATAACAAGTACCTGTATCTCCATAATAAGTATAGCCTTGTCCATGAATTTGAACTTTATAGCGTTCTTCTGGGTTATTATCAAGAAAGCCATCAGTACAGGTGGTAGTACTCGAACCTGAATTAATTTGAACACGAACTCTTACTTGTGCCTGAATAACAATAGAAATTAGAAAAAAGAGAATGGATAGTAGTACTCTATTTGAAGAAAATATTTTTATATGGGGTGACAGTTGAGGACAAAGATACTATTAATTTATTGATGATGGGATAGTTGATTTTTGATTATAATTTGCAGAATAATATCTTTTTTCATTTCGGAAGAGCCATTAAAAACAGTAATAGATAAGTTATTCGAATATTAAACTAAACTATCCAATTTATCAACACTCCAAGCCTCTGGTTTAGCGTTGAACATAGGTTTGGTTACTGCCCATATTCCTTGAAATAATTCAGAGTGCCTGTAGTTGTTTAATGCATCTTCATTATCCCAATAACTATAGGTGAAAAATACATTTTTAGCATGCTTGTCATTATACAACTCTAAAAACTGACAGCCAGGAAAATTTCTAATAGAAAGTTTTTGTTTGTTAAAGTTAGAAAGGAATGCTGCAATTTTATCTTCTTGTAAACTTAACTTGACGATGCGTACTAACATAAATATTTATTTTTTTTCAAAAAATGTAACAGAAACACTATCTCTGTAGCTAATTCCTAAAAGGGTAGAAGCGCCACCAGCAGTTTCTAAGCTACTTTTATATAATGCAATTTCTAAATGAGTATTGGAATTGTAAAGTGCAATTTTTTTTCCCTCATTCATTCTTTTCTCTTTAGGCGCATCGTAATTTACAAAGGCTCCATAAGAATTATATACGGTATCAAAAACAAAATTACGAACAGTTACTTTAAATTGTCGCCCCTTTGCAATTCGAGTAATTAATTCTTTAGAAAGGTTAGTAATAATATTCCCGTAATTATCAATGTATTGTATATGTCCAACAATAATGGTTTCGTCAGGGTTAATAACAGGCGTTATATTAGTTACTTCCTTGAGCTTGTGAAACGGTCGACCGATAACATCTAAATTTCCACCTCTAGCTATGTGACAGGCAACTTTAGCAAAAACAGTTTTTACAGGAAAATTATCATGCAAATCTTGATGCGTAGTAATCTCAATAAGCTTCTCAGGATGCTTAGTTGTGTTTAAAACAGATAAAATTCCGTTGTTTGCACATATAAAATAGTGCCCGTCCAATAACATTGCTAAATGTTGTGTCTCGCTATTCAGTTCAGAATCAATGCCTATGATGTGAATTGTTCCTTTCGGGAAGTTTTGATATGTATTTTTTATAATATAACTCGCCTCGTTATAATTAAAAGGTGTAACTTTATGAGAGACATCAACAATGGTTATTTCTGGTATTTCTGAATAAATAACACCTTTAACCGCAGCGACATAATGGTCTTTTAATCCAAAATCTGTTGTTAAGGTAATTATTGCCATTAATATATTGTTGAATGTTAGGTTTGCCTTGGCAAAATTGCGTAATTTTGTGGAGTAAATCTAATGAAATTTTAGTTAATTTTTAACAAAAAACCTTTAGCATTTGAAAGAACTTATATTTGAACTTACCGAGATTAATCCGAGAGAATTCTGCGGAGAACAAAACACCAATATTGCTTCTTTAAAAAAATATTTTCCAAAGCTTAAAATTGTAGCTAGAGGAAATAAAATTAAAGCCATTGGTGGGGAAGAAATTTTAGAAGAATTTGATAAACGTATGCGCATGTTAGTGCAACATTTTACCAAGTATAATAAAATTGATGAAAATATAATAGAAAGAGTACTTAGCTCAAACGGGGAAGAAGATATCCTAACTGCAAAGGGTAGTGATGGTGTTTTGGTTCACGGAGTTGGTGGTAAAATGATTAAAGCGCAGTCAGTAAATCAACGAAAGTTAGTAACTATGTCAACTAAAAATGATATGGTATTTGCTGTAGGCCCTGCGGGAACAGGTAAAACATATACTGCGGTTGCATTGGCGGTAAAAGCCTTAAAAGCAAAAGAAGTAAAAAAAATTATACTTACCCGACCGGCAATTGAAGCAGGAGAAAAATTAGGTTTTTTACCTGGTGATATGAGAGAAAAATTAGATCCGTACATGCAGCCTTTATATGATGCATTACGTGATATGATTCCGGCTGAGAAGTTAGAATCACATCTTGAAAAAGGAATCATACAAATTGCTCCTTTGGCATTTATGAGAGGAAGGACTTTGGATAATGCCTTTGTAATTTTAGATGAAGCACAAAATACCACAAGAGCACAAATGAAAATGTTCTTAACACGTATGGGGAAAAATGCGCGTTTTGTCATTACTGGAGATCCTGGTCAAATAGATTTGCCAAGAAGAACAGTATCTGGATTAAAAGAAGCTTTATTAGTACTGAAAGGGGTTCCTGGAATCGGATTCATTTATTTAGATGATAAAGATGTTATTAGACATAAATTAGTTAAAAAAGTTATTATAGCATATAAAAATTTAGAAAACGAATAAACAAATAACTTATACCTCTTTAACTTTTATACGTCACATAAAAGTTAAAGAGGTATTATTACTACAAACAGCAATGAATACTACTATTAATGACACAAATTTTAATTTTCCAAAACAAAAAAATGTTTATAAAGGGAAGGTTAGAGAAGTTTACAATATTGATAATGAAAAATTAGTGATGATTGCATCTGACAGATTATCTGCTTTTGATGTAATTATGCCAAAGCAAATTCCTTATAAAGGACAAATTTTGAATCAGATTGCAGCTAAAATGATGCATGAAACTAAGGATATTGTTCCTAACTGGATTCTTGCTACACCAGATCCTAACGTTGCAGTTGGGTATTTATGTGAGCCATTTAAAGTTGAAATGGTTATTCGCGGGTATTTAGCGGGTCATGCTGCCAGAGAATATAAATTAGGGAAGAGGACTTTATGTGGAGTAGGCTTATCTGATGGATTAAAAGAAAATGATAAATTGCCAATGCCAATTATTACGCCTTCTACTAAAGCGGATAATGGAGAACATGATGAGGACATTTCTAGAGAAGCAATTTTAGCGAATGGAATCGTGTCTAAAGAGGATTATGAAGTATTGGAAAAATATACACAAGCTTTATTTCAACGAGGAACTGAAATCGCTGCCAAGAGAGGCTTGATTTTAGTAGATACTAAATATGAGTTTGGTAAAACAGTAGATGGGGAAATTGTATTGATTGATGAGATTCATACACCAGATTCTTCTCGTTATTTTTATGCTGATGGATTTCAAGCACGTCAAGATGCTAATGAAACACAAAAACAATTGTCTAAAGAATTTGTGAGACAATGGTTAATTGAAAATGGATTTCAAGGAAAAGACGGGCAACAAATTCCTGAAATGTCTGAAGCAAAAATAACAGAAATATCAGAACGATATATTGAGTTATACGAACAAATTACAGGAGAACAATTTGTAAAAGCAGACTTGAGTAATATTGAGGAACGTATAGAGAAAAATGTATTGGCATATTTAAGTTAAAATACTTTATTAAAATTATACTTTAAAGGCATCATACATTGATGCCTTTTTTTTGTAGTTTTAAATCGTTAAAATTATATAAAATGAAAAATATCTTTTTAGGGTTACTGTTAGTGTTATTATTTTCTTGTAAAAAAGACAAGCAAGAAAAAGTTATTGTTGACAAAGAATTTAAAGTAGGTACCTATAGAGCCTCTTTAGCGATTAAAGATCAGAAAGAACTGCCTTTTGTATTTAAAGTAGATTCTACTAAAAAAATGACAATATATAATGCTGAAGAAAAAATATTGGTTGATGATATTAGTATAAAAGGAGATTCTGTTTTTATAAAAATGCCTGTATTTGATGCGAAAATTATAGCTATAATAAATGAGAAAGGTAATTTAAGAGGGAATTACACAAAAGGTCCTAAAAACTTAAAAGTTCCTTTTGAAGCAATTTATGATGTACACTTCAGGTATCCAACCACATCAACTACTCATAATCCTATTGCAGGAAATTGGGAAGTTACTTTTAGTCCTAATACAGAAGATAGTTATAAAGCAAAAGGTGTTTTTAAAGACGGACCAGACAATAAAATCACTGGTACTTTTTTAACAGAAATAGGTGATTACCGTTTTTTAGAAGGCGTTTTGGATGATGAACGTTTGAGTTTAAGTTGTTTTGATGGAGCTCATGCATTTTTATTTGATGGTTTAGTTAAAAACGATAGTATAACTTCAGGAATGTTTTATTCTGGAAACCATTATAAAGAACCTTGGGTTGCTATTAGAAATGACAATTTTGAATTGACTGACCCAAATACATTAACTTTTTTAAAAGAAGGTTATGATAAAATTGAGTTTTCATTTCCTGATTTAAAAGGGAAACAAGTCAGGTTAAAAGATGATAGATTTAAAAATAAAGCGGTAATTATTCAAATTATGGGAAGCTGGTGCCCAAATTGTTTGGATGAAAGTAAATACTTAAGTCAGTTTTACAAAGTGAATAAAAGTGCTAATTTAGAAATTGTTGCGTTAGCTTTTGAAAATGCAAAAACAATAGAGAAAGCAACTAGTAACTTGAATAGGTTGAAAGAGCGTGTAGGAATAGAGTATCCAATCTTAATAGCACAATATGGTTCAGCTCGGAAGCTACTAGCCGCTGAAAAGTTGCCAATGTTAAATCACATACGATCTTACCCAACTACAATTTTTATTGATAAAAAAGGAACAGTTCGAAAAATACATACAGGATTCAATGGCCCAGCAACTGGAGAAAAGTATATTCAGTTCACAAAAGAATTCGAAAATTTTGTAAAGAAGTTAATGGAGGAATAATTTCTGTTTTCATATTAATTCATAAAAAAGGCTGTCATATGACAGCCTTTTCTGTTCAGTAAAAGATTAACGTTTTTTGTTAATCAAATCTCTTTTTTTAACCCACATGTCTGGTTTCAATTGAAGTATTTTCTTCCCTTTCTTTTTCATTTTCTCATACTTTTTCATGTTACGATCAATAGCGTCAGACATGTCTTCTTGTAATTGTTCTAATTTAGTGATATCAAATACTTGAGGCATATATTTCGTCATCATTTTTTTCATCTGCTTCATTTTGTATTTGTTTTTGTCAACAGGTTTTAGCCTAACAACACCTCCCATTTTAGGTATAACATCTACTACGTATCTTTTACCAGCAATTAAATCGGCTTCAATAAAAGATGTATTTGAATATTTAGCCCAAAATACATGTTTACCAGGCTCACATTCATAAATGGTATATTTTTGACCAGTGTATTGCCCAATAGCTTTCTCGCCATCAAAATAAGTAAACACTTGATATGGGCCTAAAATTTTGGCCCTAGAGAAAATCACTTGACATTTTCCTGAACTCACCGTAGGAATACTCTGAGAAAAAAGAAATGAGGATTGTATTAAAATTAGGATTAATGTTAAATTTTTTATCATAATATATTTTTATTAGATTTAATCCCACCAGTGGGTTTAATTCCTCAAGGCTTGCCTCTAACTACAACTGTTATTGTTAATTATACATCGTGTACTTGCACCGAGGGTATTGATTTATATTTTTTTAAGTAATATCTTTTCTTGTGTAAACTGATAAGTTGCATCTAAGAAAGATACCATTTTTGACCAGTTTTCTTTTGATTCGTAATTGTTTTTGTAATATTTATTGGTAGTGATTTTTAAAACATTGTCTTCTATTTTAGCGGTACTCGTAAAACCTCCAGTATCATTAGTGATAGAAATGTTTAATTTATCTAACCCAGAAACGGTATACCCATCTGGCACTTTAAGAGTAACACTATTGCTAAATGATCTGGAGTAGCCCATATATATGTTATAGTCTCTATCTTTTTCATTTTCGCTAATTTCTACTTGTGAACCAATTAATTTCCCAACATTTAAGATGTAATTTTTACCAGCTCTTTTAATAAAGTCATCTGTAATTTTAAAATCTTCGGTAAATTCAAATGGATCATTATTGTTAAACCTACCATTATTGTCTATGGAAAAAGAATAATCATCAGTATCAATATCAAAACTATACTCATTTTTCAATTGTTTTTTAAAACTCTCTTCTTGATCTTCTTTTAACTTAGAAATTAAAGCGTCAAACTCCTTTTTAAATTTAGCCTTCGTTTTTTTCTTTTTGATTTTTTCATATAATGATTTGGTGCCATATTTTGAATAATCTTCATATACATAATCATAAAATTCAAGTCTATCTTTTTGCTCAGTTACTTTATTATGCCCCGTATAGCTTGAGGTTTTATGAACATTTACACTTGAGAAATCTTCTGAGATAACCAAATCTAATTTTTCGTTATTATTGTTTTCTTCGTATGTTGATTTTGGAAACGTAATGGTTTCAATATCATCAATATATTTTCTGTCCGTAACTTTTAAAGCATACGCGTCAGTATTTTCTAGTAGTGGGTTTATACGATTTACATTTGAAACATGGTTGAATGATTCAATATAAAGTGAAGGGGTAGTATTAACCTTCATTAAAAAATTAACATTACTTTCTAATAAAAGCTGTTTTATGTTTCCGTTGTAACGTTTTGTGCCAATTAGTATTTCATAATTTATTTTATAATCCTTTAGAAATGCTGCGAAAAAGCGAATGAAATCTTTTTCTTTTTTAAAAAATATTGGTTTTTTACCGTAATATTCATAAGGATATATAGTATTGATGTCAGCATTTTCAACAACGATTGCTTCTAAGTAGTTTGTAAAATAAGCATGCCTTAAATAATAATATACTGCTTTTACTTTTTCTTCATCTGAAGAGAATGTTTTTTCTTTTAAAAATCGATTTACATCACCTAGTTTCCCATAAGGTCTAAATTGATCTTCATAAAAGTCGAATATATCTTCTTTTTTGATATGATCTTTTATGATGTTAACATCTTTAGAAATAAAAGTGTAAGCCTTTTTTTCGTACTTTCCTGTTCTAGCAAAGTTTACTTGAAATTTATAAGCTGGTAATTCTATAAAAGGGTAAAACCAACGTTTTGAAGAGTTTTTAACTACATTTTTCAACTCAAAGGAGTATATTCTTTTGTTGTCTTTTTTGTTTTTTGTTTTAATGTTTTTTCTAGTAAGTTCAGGTACACCATTTAAAGGAGTGAAATTTATAAAAAAATCTTTTTCAGTTTTTAATGAAAATTTATAGTCTAGTATTGGGTATTCAGCATTGACATAATTTTCAACAGATTCATAATGAAATAAATCATTTTCACCCATGATAGTGTTCACATAGAAAAAATAATCAATAACATCTCCTTTTTCAAGGTTTGGTATAGCAAGTTTATTTTCTTTTTCACCTTCTATCACTTCCTCTTCAACATCAATAATGATCACGGTTCCGTCGGGTTTAATAATCTTAACGCCAATTGTTAAACTATTTGTAACTCTACTCCCAGATCTATAATAACGACTGTTTTTATCATACTTAAAGGTAGAATATTCAGTAATAGCAGCTTGGTCTAAAAGCTTTATTCTTGAGTGAGTTATCTTGGTATATTCAATACTATTGTGTGGCCTGTTGTATGTATATTCAGTAGTTTTAGAAAGGTAAACAGCGGATTCATTTTTCCATTTTTCAGGTATTTCCGTGTCTTCAATTATTGTAGAGGAAGCCCCCCAAACTTGCTCAGGAATAGTTAACACTTTCTTTTTTTGTGAATAAGAACCGATACTTATAAATAATAGAATTAAAGGAAGTAGTAATTTGTGTTTCATATAATGTCGTTAGAAAAATTAATGTTTAGTTAGGCTTTAGTTAAAATTAGTTGTTCTTTATAAATAGAATGCACTTCTTTGATGGTTTTATTCCATGCTTCAAAGTCAGTAGTTTTTATAATAGCTTTTTTCAAGATAAAAGTTTTTGTATATGATAGTATATTGTCTTTTAAAGTAAACTCAATGTCTATTTTGTAATTTTCAGTATCAACATGTACACTCTTTGGAGTCTCTGAAATTGTATAACCTGAAGGTATTTCCAAGGTTATTGTTGATGTAAAATGTTTTTTATGAGAAAATAAATAATCAGTATTACGATTTTTAAATTGGAACTTACCAAACTCTTTGTGGTAATCTAAATCAATATAGATATCATTATCGAATGATGATACCGTGTTTTTTTGTGATAACGAATAATCAATAGAGAGCATATTGTCTCTATTACTTAAATCAGATGTATTAATGTTTGATACGGATAAATTTTTATCATCATTATTTAAAAAATAATTTAAGGCATCTTCCTTTTTGTCATTTTTGTATGAATTGTAACGATATAAAAAAGAAGCTCTACTTTCACCATCGTAGGTTTTGGTTACATTACCTATTAGTGCGTCATCTTGAATTTTCGCATTAAAGTGATATGTTTGCTTATTGCTTATAGAGAGAGCTATAGGCACCTTTTCTAAGATGAAATTCTCTCCATCTTCAATTAATACTTGTTTTCCTTGTATACGTTCAGCATATTCCCCGTAAGAATTAAATTTTTCAGTCCCATCTAAAAAAATCTTCTTACCATCTTTTAATAATGTACAAATCATATGATTATCTACTGAGAGTGATGGCGTAGAATAATCATAAGCAATACGTTTAGTACCTATCCATGTTAGTCGAGCATCAAAGCCTGCTTCTTTTAACATTTGTCGGGTAAGATTAGCCATTCCTTTACAGTCACCATAACGTTTATTAAATACATTTTGTGATTCATCAGGTTTAAAACCAGCAATACCATCTTCAAATGCGATATACCTTATATTGTCTTGAACCCAGTAATAAATATTTTTTATTTTCTCTTCATCAGAGGCAGTATTCTCGGTAAGCTCTTTCACTTTGTCTTTTAAAATAGTAGGTTGCTCATCCATACTATCTACTAAGGATTTATACCAGTGATATAAATCTTTAGTTTCATTAAATAAATTATGTGTAGTGTTTTCTAATTGAAATGATTTTGCTAAAACTAAAACATGGGGGTAAATATAACTAGGCCCAGGAGCTTGTTTTTCATCGTATTCTTTTTTTATATTTTTTACGGTATATGTTATTATAGTTGCTTTTAGTTTGTCGTCAAATGTTTCTTTTTTTGTAATATCATAACCTTCAAAATTAAGTTCTTTTAACTCAATGTTTAGCCATTTTGGAATTACTATTTTAATTTCTTTCTTTAAAGTTTGAAATTGATCAGTAAAATATATTGTTGTAAAGTATTTAATATCTTTAGTTTTCTTAACAGATTCGAAATGATATTTATACCCTTGAACAGGAAAATCAATATTAGCATATTTAACTCTAGCATCATGATGAAACATTTCATCGCTATTAATAGCTTTATCTATAATGTTAATGTATGCGTTTTTTTTATTTCTATATTTTAAATTGAATGTGCTTACGTATGATTCGTTATTATACTGTACATGTTTCTGAATATTAGCCCTAACACTAATATTAATTAACTCTTCTCTTATTCGACGTGTAACACTAACTTTTTTTTCTCTTTTATTTAAGGTGAAAGTTACTTTTTCATTTCCGTTTAGGGCAATAATATCGTCATCTTCATATTGTGTTTTTAGCTCTTTTGCTTGTGCTATGTGTTCTGGTGTAGGGTCATTTTTTTTCTGTGCCCAAGTGATATTAAAAAAAGAAATAAGTATTAATAGTAAAATTCTATTCATCATAATATTAAAATTAATTTATCTCACATAGGAGAAGTCAATCTCTTTTTAGTTCTAGAAATGTAAAAACACCTCCCTTTTTGTAGGAATAAGAATCATGTAAAAGTTTTAAATATAGTTCGTTTTTTTTTTAAAATAAAATTAGTACTACATTTAACATCAAAACCTCTACAAGATGCAACACCTTAGAATAAAATCACATCAAGAATATCAAGAAACATACCAAATAAGTATTGAGCAACCTGAACAATTTTGGGATGAAGTAGCGAATAGTTTTGTTTGGAGAAAACCTTGGGATAAAACCCTTGAATGGGATTTTGCTAAACCAGAAGTAAAATGGTTTAAGGGAGGGAAATTGAATATCACCGAGAATTGTTTAGATAGGCATTTGGAGGAAAGGGCAGATAAAACAGCTATTATTTTTGAGCCGAATAATCCTAATGAGGCAGCACAACATATTACGTATAAGGAATTACATTCTAGCGTATGTCAGTTTTCGAATGTACTAAAAGCGAACAATGTTAGCAAAGGTGATAGGGTATGTATATACATGCCAATGGTTCTAGAACTAGCTATCGCTACTTTAGCCTGTGCGAGAATAGGAGCAGTACATTCCGTAGTATTTGCAGGGTTTTCAGCAACGGCATTAGCTGCAAGAATTAATGATTCAGCGTGTAAAATATTATTAACTACCGATGGTGGATTTAGAGGTGATAAAATAACTCCATTAAAAAGTATTGCGGACGAAGCATTGCAAGAATGTCCGTCAATTGAAAAGACAATAATATTAAACAGGACAAATTTAGAAGTTACGCTAACTGAAAATCAAGTGTGGTGGCATGAAGAATTAGAGAAAGTAAATGATGTATTTGAAGCTGTAGAAATGGACGCAGAGGATATGTTATTCATTTTATACACTTCTGGATCAACAGGAAAACCGAAAGGAATGGTACATACTTGTGGTGGCTATATGGTGTATACGGCCTATTCATTTTTAAATGTTTTTCAGTACCAAGAGAATGATGTGTATTGGTGTACCGCGGATATTGGCTGGATTACAGGGCACAGTTATATCGTTTACGGACCTTTATTAAACGGAGCCACTACAGTATTATTTGAGGGAGTGCCTAGTTATCCGGATTTCGGACGATTTTGGCAAGTGTGTGAAAAACATAAAGTCAATCAGTTTTATACGGCGCCAACTGCTATTAGAGCGTTAGCAAAGCATCCAACTAGCTTAGTGGAAAAATATGATTTGTCTAATCTAAAAACATTAGGAACTGTTGGGGAGCCAATAAATGAAGAAGCGTGGCATTGGTATGATGAACATGTAGGGAAAAAGAATTGCCCGATTGTAGACACTTGGTGGCAAACTGAAACAGGAGGGATAATGATGTCTTCATTGGCAGGAATTACTAATGATAAACCAACTTATGCAACGCTACCATTGCCTGGGATTCAACCCATATTAATGGGGACAGAAGGAATTGAAATTATGGAGCAAGTTGCCAAAGGACGATTAGCGATTAAGTTTCCTTGGCCAAGTATTGCTAGAACTATTTATGGAGATCATGAACGATACAAACAAGTGTATTTTTCGACATTCAAAAACATGTATTTCCCAGGAGATGGTGCTTTACGCGATGAAGATGGAGATTATAGAATTACGGGTAGAGTAGATGATGTAATAATTGTTTCTGGTCATAATTTAGGAACAGCTCCCATAGAAAATGCAATTAATGAACACGAGCTAGTAGTAGAAAGTGCCATCGTTGGGTTTCCGCATGATATTAAAGGAAATGCATTGTATGCCTATGTGATATTATATAACGACGTTCCGCCTTCAGAGTTTTTAAAAATTGAAATAAATCAGTTAATCTCTGATAAAATAGGGCCAATAGCTAAATGTGATAAAATTCAGTTTGTATCAGGATTACCAAAAACACGTAGTGGGAAAATAATGCGACGTATTTTGCGTAAAATAGCAATTAACGAATTAGATAATTTAGGCGATGTATCTACTTTGTTAAATCCAGAAGTGGTGGAAGAGATAATTCAAAATAAATTATAATTTTTATATTATATTTGTTTTTAAATAAACTAAAATTATTAAACTTTTGCGAGAATATATCTAAACAAATGATGGTAGAATCAAAATGGAGTAAATAGGGGAAACTCTTTTTTAAATAAGCCATACAGGAATGTATGGCTTATTTCGTTAAATTAATAGTGGTAAAATATATAAGTTATGAAAAGTAATATTTTAATAATCGGTGTCTTGCTATTTTTATGTTTCGGATGTGAAAAAGAGGTTTCCGAAATGAATATAGAAAAAACGACTATTGATTACTTAGACAATTCCAATAAAGAAGATCAATTTTTAGGAGGAATTAAAATGATTCCTATTCAAACTCCTAAAGGAGAATTCAATGTTTGGACCAAAAGGGTAGGAAACAACCCGACAATGAAAGTGTTATTATTACATGGTGGTCCTGGAATGACTCATGAAATTTACGAATGTTTTGACGGTTATTTCCCAAAAGAAAGTATAGAGTATTATTATTACGATCAATTAGGATCTTATTATAGTGATCAACCCAAAGACTTGTCGCTCTGGGATTTAGATAGGTTCGTAGAAGAGGTAGAGCAAGTACGAATCGCTTTAGGGTTAAATAAAGATAATTTTTATCTATACGGGCAATCGTGGGGAGGAATTCTTGGAATGCAGTATGCCTTAAAATATCAAGAAAACTTAAAAGGATTGATTATTTCAAATATGGTGGCTTCTATTCCTGATTATCAAAAATATTCCGATGA
Source organism: Kordia sp. (assembly GCA_002733415.1). Classification (GTDB taxonomy): domain Bacteria; phylum Bacteroidota; class Bacteroidia; order Flavobacteriales; family Flavobacteriaceae. The sequence goes on from NVVR01000067.1 coordinate 30,854, forward strand.
GGTATTGGCTCCAAAAATGGATCCAAAAGTTTTAGAAGAAATTCTGATTTATGAAAATAAAGAGGATTATTCCAATCCTAGGTATATGGAATTGGTGGTTAATAATTATTATACAGCGCATGTTATTAGAATGCCGGTTGATGAGTGGCCAGAACCAGTAAACAGAAGTTTTAAGCATTTAAATCCTGAGGTATATGTTACCATGCAAGGGCCAAGTGAGTTTGGAATTAAAGGAGATGCTACTTTAAAGTATTGGGATGTTAAAAAAGAATTACATAAAATTACAGTTCCGACCCTAACTATTGGGGCAACACATGATACAATGGATCCTGAACATATGAAATGGATTTCTGAAGAAGTCAAAAACGGTGATTTTTTGTTGTGTCCTAATGGAAGTCATTTATCACAATTTGACGATCAGAAAGTCTTTTTTAAAGGCTTAATCAATTTTATTAAAAGTGTTGATAGCGGAAGTTTTAATAAAAAGGAAAATTAATTATTTCTGCCAAAAATCCAATGAGTTATTAAAGATTCATAGAATAATATGTCAGATTTAGAAATAATGAGCGAAAAATCGGAATTGCAAATCGAAGATTTAAGCATGTAGATTTGAGAGCGAATGGTACTTTAGTAATTTCCTTTTATCTGACTTGATTTTTTTGTTTCGTTTTTTTTATCAAGAAAAAATGAAAAAGAAATAGTAAAATTATCTTTGCAGCTTAAATTATTGATTACTGTTAGTCATCAATAATTTTTTTGATTCTATTGCTAATTAAAATAAAATAAAAAAAAACACATGCAACATTATAAAGAGAGTGCTGGAGATACAGTTAAGAAAAAACCTAAGGTTACGATGGCTAAAGCGTTTAAAACAATTATTTGGCCCAGACGTAATTTGGTGTTTATTGGTTTGGTATTAATTATATTAAGTAGGTTGGCAAGTTTTGCATTACCACTTGGGAGTAAGGTTTTATTAGATGAGGTGATTCCAAACAAAGACTTTAGTCAGCTATACGATTTATTACTAATTATAGGTTTAGCAATTTTAGTTCAGGCAACAACCTCTTTTTTGCTCACGAGAATTTTAAGCGTCCAAGCGCAGTTTTTAATTAGTGAATTGCGAGCACAAGTGCAGAAAAAAGTATTATCCCTGCCTATTAGTTTTTTCGATAATACAAAATCAGGGGCATTAGTTTCTAGAATAATGAGTGATGTTGAGGGAGTTCGAAATTTAATTGGTACAGGATTGGTGCAATTGTTTGGAGGAACCTTTACGGCAATTATAGCTGTATGTATTTTAATAAATTATAACCCATGGATGACTTTATTTGTATTTGCACCTATTTCAATATTTGGGTTTATTGCACTTAGAGCCTTTAAATACATTCGGCCAGTATTTAGAAAAAGAGGTGAAATAAATGCTGAGGTAAAAGGACGATTAACAGAAACTTTGGCAGGAGTTAGAGTTATAAAAGCTTTTAATGCGGAAGATCAAGAAAATAAAGTTTTTGAAAAAGGAGTTGCTCTACTTTTTCAGAATGTAAAAAAGAGCTTAACAGCAACTGCATTGATGACTAGTTCATCTACATTTTTATTGGGTATTGCTTCAACAGGAATTATGGGAATGGGAGCTTATTATATGATCGACGGCACAATGACGGTAGGTCAATTTTTATCTTTTACAATAGTTCTTGGTTTTATGATTGCACCAATTGTGCAAATGAGTAATATTGGTAGTCAGTTAACCGAAGCGCTTGCTGGATTAGACCGTACTGAGGAATTAATGAATATGACGGCTGAAGAAGATGATGAAAACAGGACTATTCAATTAAATAATATCAATGGACATTTAATTTTTGAAGATGTATCCTTTTCTTATGATGAAGGAAAGGAGGTGTTGCATAACATCAACTTTGAAGCAGTTGCAGGTTCGGTTACTGCATTGGTGGGGAGTTCTGGTTCAGGAAAATCGACAATAGCAGGATTGTCAGCAACTTTTTTAAATCCTACGTCAGGAAAAGTTACTATTGATAAACATGATTTAAGAAAAGTAAACTTAAGTAGTTACAGAAGTAATTTAGGAGTTGTTTTACAAGATGAGTTTCTGTTTGAAGGAACCATTCGTGAAAATATCATGTTTCCAAGGCCTAATGCTTCAGAAGAACGATTGCTAAAGGCAGTAGAAGCTGCATATGTAAATGAATTTACCGATCGGTTTGATAATGGTTTGGATACTTTAATAGGGGAAAGGGGGGTTAAGTTGTCTGGAGGACAACGGCAACGAATTGCCATAGCAAGAGCGATTTTAGCCGATCCAAAAATTATTATCCTAGATGAAGCTACTTCTAGTTTGGATACAGAAAGCGAAGCGTTAATACAAAAGAGTTTAGCGGAATTAACCAGAAACAGAACAACTATTGTTATAGCTCATAGATTGAGTACAATTAAAAAAGCAGATCAAATATTAGTGATTGAAGCTGGTCGTATTGCTGAACGTGGAAATCATGACGAACTGATTGCTGCTAAAGGAAGGTATTATGATTTATATACCTACCAAGCAAAAATTTAAATCTAGCGGGATACTTTTTTAAAATCAAAGAAAACAATAAAAATGCAATTTGAAAAATATAAAATAAGTTTATTAGAGACGAATCAAAGTGAATTTTTATTCAATTTAATAGATACTAATAGAGCGCGCCTAGAAGATTTTTTCGCAGGAACGGTTTCTAAAACCAAAACATTAGAAGCTACTATTGATTATTGTAAGGAAATAGCTCAAAAAATTGAAGACAGAAGTTATTTCCCATACATGATTACGAATATAGAAACTAATGAAATCATTGGGTTGATAGATGTAAAAAATATTGATTGGAATGTGCCAAAAGCTGAATTAGGGGCTTTTATCGATAAAACTCATGAAAGTAAAGGAGTAATAACAACAGCTTTAGACTTGGTTGTTGATTATTTAATAGATACATATCATTTCAAAAAACTACTATGTAGAGCAAATGCTAGAAACCTAGGAAGTATAGGTGTGATACTAAAAAATGGATTTGAATTAGAAGGTACTATCAGAAACGATTACCGTACAACGAAAGGAGAAATTGTTCATCTGAATTATTATGGCAGAGTTTTTTAATTACAGTATATTTTTCAATAAAGCGTTTTTTTTTACAGCTTATTACATTCTCTTCAGGGTATTGCTAGTGTCCTTAATAATCCGTTAAATAATAAATGAATTATAGAAGTTCTGTTGTGTAAAGTGATGATAAAGAATATTTTTCTATTTTTGCATCTAGAATTTAATTTTACTTTAATTACTAATAAACTAACTTAGTAAAACATACGGGGTATGTGCAATAAAAAGAAAAAAGATGAATTCAGAACAAACAGATACGAATAAGATATGGTTGGCTTTATTATCAGAAGCAATTAAATCAGGTGAAAATGTAAAGGCAAATCACAGATATAGATTTAAAGACCAAAATTTAGGAACATATCTGGTAGGATTGAAAAAAAGAGGAACCCCCGAATTATTAGCTAAAATTAAAGAATTAGGTTTTGATTTAGAGAAGACCAGTAGAACTCCTGAAAATGCAGCAAAGAAGCTTATTGAAAAGCTTTTGACAATGCCTAAGATAAAAAAAAGCATTATTCAAACAGATTTTAATAACACTGTATTGCCTAGAAAAGAAGGTTTAAGTGTCGAAACTATTGATAGGATAAACAAACTTTGGGAAGAACGTTATAATGAAGCTAGATCTTGGACTTCACCGTTAACTACAATTGATAAAATTATTAAATGGAAAGAGTTCAGGTATGATAAAAAACGAAACCCAAATAGAAAATGGCATCAAGGATTAAGCTATATGGGAGATTTGTATACTTGGGTGTACAACCTTAAAAATGATGAATATAAAATTAATTCTATCATTGGGGTTTTTAATGAGAAAGAAAAACGTGAATTGATTAGTGAAGGGTTTCCTGTTAAATAAAGGGGACAGAGTGTGATATAAAATAAAAAGCCTTAGGATTGAATTCAATCCTAAGGCTTTTTTATAGGTAATATATAAAGTTCTTACTTAAAGTAAGAGAAATCTTCCCCATCTTCAATTTTCAATAATGTTTCATAAATTAACTTAATTACATTTTCAACATCATCTCTATGTACCATTTCTACAGTAGTATGCATATAACGTAATGGTAATGATATTAATGCAGAAGCAACTCCTCCATTACTGTATGCGAAAGCATCAGTGTCAGTACCGGTAGCTCTTGAAGAGGCCATACGTTGGAAAGGAATATTATTTGCTTCAGCAGTATCAGTAATTAAATCACGTAATTTTTGTTGAACAGCAGGAGCATAGGTAATAACTGGTCCGTCACCCATTTTAGTTTCTCCTTCAGTTTTCTTCTCAATCATTGGTGTTGTAGTGTCATGACAAACATCAGTAACAATAGCAACATTAGGCTTGATAGTATGAGTAATCATTTCAGCGCCACGCAATCCAATCTCTTCTTGTACTGAATTGGTGATATATAATCCAAAAGGAAGTTTCTTTTTGTTTTCGTGTAGCAAACGAGCAACTTCAGCGATCATAAAACCACCAGCTCTATTGTCAATAGCTCTACAAACAAATTTGTCTTTGTTTAAAATATGAAACTCATCAGGGTAGGTAATTACGCATCCAACGTGAACTCCTAATTTTAATACCTCCTCTTTAGTAGTACATCCAACATCAATAAAGATATTATCTAATTTCGGAGCTTTTTCTGAAGTGCCTTTTCTAGTGTGGATAGCTGGCCATCCGAATAGCCCTTTTACGATTCCTTTTTTAGTATGAATATTAACAACTTTCGAAGGTGCTATTTGATGATCACTTCCTCCGTTTCTGATTACATAAATTAATCCCTCATCGGTAATGTAGTTAACGTACCATGAAATTTCATCGGCATGCCCTTCAATAACAACTTTATATTTAGCATCAGGGTTAATTATACCAACCGCAGTTCCGTAGGTATCCGTAATAAAAGTATCTACGTATGGTTTAAGATAGTCCATCCATATTTTCTGTCCTTCCCATTCATACCCTGTTGGAGCAGCATTGTTAAGGTATTTCTCTAAAAATGCAATCGATTTTTTATTTAATATAGATTTCTTTGCCATGTTTTTCTTAATGATTTAATTTAAAAGCTAAATGTAGTAATTTTTTGAGTTTATCCTAACAACTGAATACTGAATAAGGGCGTTCCCTTCGGTCAGGCTATCCGTTATTACGCTTCGCACTTCGTTTTACTCAGACTGTAGGGTAACCACTACTATCCCTAACGCAAAAAGTTAAGAAGTTTGGGGTTTATAAAAAAAAATAACCAATAACCAATAACCAAAATTAATTAGTAATTTTGGAATGATTTTAGCCGGTAATAATATAAAGCATATTGATGAAGTTTTTTCTATACCTATATATATCATTATTTTCAGTTGTTCTTTCTGCTCAGGAAGAACAAGAAAAAGTAGCTGATACAATTAATAAAGAGTACTTTTTAGTTAAAGGCGATACCTTATATACTGACGTTATCGGATTAGATGATGTTGTAATGCTTAAAAAGATAAAGTTCTCTAGTAGGAAGGATAGAATCAAGTACCTTATATTAAGGAGAAAGGTCAGGAAGGTGTATCCGTTCGCAAAAATGGCGGCGGATCGTTTAACAGAATTGCAGGATAGTCTGACTCATATAAAGAGTAAGCGTAAGAAGAAAAAATATACAAAGCATATTCAGAAATACATAGAAGAAGAATTTTCTGAAAAACTAAAAAAATTCTCAAGAACTGAAGGGCAGATATTAATTAAGTTAATTCACCGTCAAACAGGAACCACTGCTTTTGAGTTAATAAAAGAGTTGCGTAGTGGCTGGAGAGCTTTTTGGTATAATTCTACAGCAAGTATGTTTAGTATATCCCTTAAAGAAGAATATAACCCTATGAATAATCATGAAGACTATTATATAGAGGATGTGTTGATGCGCTCGTTTATGGATGGGGTTCTGGAAAAACAACCTCATGCCTTGGAATTTGATTACTTTGAGTTGTCCGATAAATGGATTAAAAAATAGGACAAGGCGAAGCAAACTATTATTTTTATTCAAATGATTTTGTCGGTACATATATAATTCTTAAATTCACTATCCCAATTTAGAGTTATAATTAGCTTGTTTCCAGTCGCTAGTAAAACACTTCGAAAAAAGCGACTAAAAAGTTAGGTTGATAGGAAAGAAAGGCGGTATATTTGCACCCGCAAAACGACTGAGTTTACAACGAGGTTTTAG